>NZ_JBVHNF010000013.1:0-253430 GCF_055558055.1 Streptomyces sp. NPDC025833 | reverse complement strand
GTCCGACAGGCCGACAGGCCGACAGGCCGACAGGCCGACAGGCCGACAGGCCGACAGGCCGACAGGCCGACAGGCCGACAGGCCGACAGGCCGACAGGCCGACAGGCCAGGTTCTGTCTCTTTGGCCAGCGTCGGGTCCAGATGAGGATGCCGGCGAGGTGGAGGGCGGCCTGGTGGGCGACGGCGAGTTTTTCGGTTCGGGTGACCAGGCCGCGCCGCTGTCCGAGCCGGTTGATGCACCGTTCAACGGCGTTGCGCTGCTTGTAGGCGTCCGCGTCGAAGCCGGGTGGGCAGCCGCCTTGGCGGCCCCGCCGCAGGCGGTGGCCGATCTGGTCGGACGGCTGCGGGATGACAGCTCGGATTCCCCGGCGCCCAAGGTCGCTGCGGATGACGTGGAAGGAGTAGGCCCGGTCGGCCAGCACGGCAAGGGGCCGGGTTTGTGGTCCTCACGCCAGGGCGAGTTGGTGCGGTACTTCCACACGATGGCCTCGAATGTGTTCGGCGGTGGTCGGCCCACCGCCGAACACGGACCAGACCGGCCGGCATCAACGGCTCGATCCGGTCCCACATCACATCAGTGATCACCAATCGGACAGTCACATCCGATCAACTGACCTACCGGCCAAAGAGACACGCGCTAGACGGGCCAGGTTCACAGACAGGCCAAGCGGGCCAGGCGGGCCAGGCGCGCAGCGCAGGCCGGGCCGGCCACACGCCCGGCGGGCCGCACGCACGGTGCGCCGCCGCCACCCACAGCCCGCACAGCACACAGCGGCACACCACGAGGACAGCACACCCCCGCGGGCCCCCTGCGGGCCAGGCACCCCGCAGGAACCACTCCCGCGAGCCCCCTACCCGGGCACCCCCGCCGGCCCCCTCACACAGGCACCACCCGCGCCCCCCCTTCACACGGGCACCACCTCCGCGGCCGGTGCGGGAGAGCGCAGCAGCGGATGGCGGGCCATCACCTCCTCCAGCGGAGCGAACCCCTCCACCAGCTCCCCGACATGCGGCACCAGCGCCTCGACCAGCCGCTCCTCCACATCCGGCAGCGACACCACATGATCCGCCGTCAGACGGCCGGCCGCGAGCAGGTCACCACTGTGCGCCCTGACCTGACGCAACGCGAACAGACGGTGCACCTGCTCCAGCACCACCCGGGCCCGCGGATGCGCGGCGGCACGCGCCGCGTCCAGCAACGCCTGGGCCGCACGCCGGTGCACATACGCCTCCACCAGCTGCAGCGCCGGCGTCACCGTCCCGTTCCACCGCGCCAGCGGATCACCCCGGCGCCCGCCCCGCAGCCGCGCACGAGCCCGGCCGTGCCAGATCCGCTCCACATCAGCGAGCAGCTCCTGCAGATCACCGCACTCCTCCAGCGAACGGCCCCCGACCGCAGCATCCGAAGGCGCCACCGGCGTGAAGGCGCCCAGCAGCATCTCCCCCGCCGCCTTCACCCAGATCACCCGGTTGTCACCCTCGGCCGTGATCGTCCCCTCGTTCGCGGCCAGCTGGAACGCTATCCCGTTCGACAGCAGCAGCCCCTGCGCACCGCACCGCTCACGGCACTCCGTCATCACCGCACGCGCCTGCCAGGTGATCCACGCCTTCGCGACCGCCGCCAGACGCTCCGTGTCCTCCCCCACATCCCCCGCGCCCGCGGCCGCCCACCGCCCCACCACCTCACGGTGCAGCAACGTCGCCGCATACGCCGTCGCCACCCCCGACACCAGCGGAGCGTGATGACTGCGGTGCTCCATCAGCAACACCTTACGGCCCGTCGTCATACCCGACGTCAGCCGCCGCTGCGAATACCGCACCGCCACCGCCAGCGCATGCCGCATCACACCCAGACTGTAGGCACTCATACACAACTTCCCCGTATGCACCCGCCGCACCGAACGCAAGAAACGTTTCCGCGGATTCCCCAGCACACTCGAGAACACCCCCTGACGCGACAAACGCCCGTGCTCCCCCTGCAACATCGCCTCGAACGGCAACCGCACCCCATGGAACGACGTCGCACAATGATCCACCGGAGCACTCGCCGTCTGCGGCAACGCCCGCACCCGCACCCCCGGATAATGCCGCCCCTCACCATCCGTCAACGGCGTCAGAAACAGAAACACACCATGATCGACACCCCCGACCACCAACCGCGCCGCGACCACCGCGTCCTTCCCACCCCCCACACCCGACGTATTCGGCATCCACTTGCACGCCCCCGGACCCGGCGTATCCAAAACAAAACCACCCGTCACAGGATCAAACGTCGCGGTCGTCTCCAGAGCTGCCGCATCATTCCCATGATCCAACTCCGTACACAAAAACGTCCCCACCCGGCCCGACCCCCCGGAAAACCCCTCCCACCCCCCACCCTCATGATCCAGCAAACTCCCCACAAACAAATTGAAATGAATACTCGCAATCGTCGCCATCCCCGCATCCACCACCCCCGCCCACTCATGCAAAGCCACCAACGACTCCACATCCGACACCAACCCCGCCACATCACCCACCGCATCCACGACCAAACCCAGCCGCCGATACGCCGACACCACCCGCTCCCCCGAACTCAACCCCTCCTCAAACACAAAACCCGAACCCCCGAACAAACACCTCCACCGCTCATGAACCCGCCCCGACCCCACCCCGAACACCACCCGGGCAAACTCACCGGACAACCCCTGCACACACACCAGTGAAGAAACAGACACAGACAGTAAAGATAGCGGAACCCCCCACACCACCACACCGTGACCAACAACACGATTCAACCCACACACCCCACGGGAACACCCCACCCCCACCCACCCCACCACACCCCCCACAACCACCCCACCCCACACAAAACCAACCCCACACACCAACCCCCACCCACCAAAAACAACAACCCAAAAACCCACCACACAGCCAGTCAGTTGGTGTTCTGGCCGGCCGGGACCTCAGCGGCGGTCGGACGGCCGGCAGGACGCGGGGTCCGTCCGGCCCTCCCCACCGCGTCCTCTTCGGTGTCCGCGGACATTCCCTCTTGTCCACTGCCGAACTGGGCTTATGTCATCAGGCGTTGATGGACAATCCGGTCGCTGGCCAGTGTCGGTGTCACCACCTCGTCCAGGCGCATCACACCAGATCGGACGAGGTTCCCGCCCACACTGGAAGGGGACGTGCCCGTGTCTCCAAGACGCATCACCCGCCCCAAACCCTTGGCCGCTCTCGTCGGCTTCACCGTCGCCATCGTGCTGGCCGTACTGCCCGCGCAGGCCGACAGCGGACCGTCCTTGTCGACCGGGACGCTCGGGAACAGCGCGGCAGCGGGTGGGCCTGTCACCCGTCAGCAGGTCATCGCCCGGGCCCAGACCTGGGTGGACCGTCAGGTCCCCTACAGCCAGAGCACCTGGGACAGGGCCCCGGCGACCGGCGGTCCGTACCGGCAGGATTGCTCCGGCATGGTCTCGATGGCTTGGCAGTTGCCACAGAGCCTCACCACCCTCTCGCTCCCGGAGGTTGCCGACACCTTGAGCGACTGGATGCAGCTCGAACCCGGCGACGCCCTGAACTCCGCCGAGCACGTCGTGCTTTTCGGCGGCTGGACCGACAAGGCCAAGGGCGACTTCATCTATTACCAGGAGAGCCGGCCCGGTAAGCCGGCCCAGAAGGTCCAAGGCAACAAATTCGACGCCTCACTCGCCGGCCACCCGCACAGTGCGTACAAGCCCATCAGGTACCGCAAGATCGCTGAGGAACCGGCTACGACCCCGCCGCCCTCGGCATCACAACCGCCCGCTCCAACCCCTGTGAGTCCGTCGGGTCCGCCACCCACTCAGGCCGAGCCCGTCCCGGCTCCTCCGAAGCCGTCGACCGCGGCCCCGGAGAGGACTGCGACTGCGGCCCCGGAGACGACCGAGACGCCCCAGACGCCCGGCACTCCGTCTTCCTCCGACGTGACCTCGGATCCGGGGCCGTTGGTGGAGGGGACACCCTTCGACGGGGAACAGAAGGTGCGGAACGTAGCGTCGGACAAGTGCCTGGACATTCCCACGGACAATGGGAACCCGCAGGTAGGCGGCCCGGTCCAGCAGTACGACTGCGGTACCGGCTCCGGTCGCAGTCAGCTCTTCGACGTCGTCTACACCGATGACGGCACCATGCTCGAGTTGAGCGACAGCTCGGAGTCGCTCTGCGTCGACCCGGCAGGCCAAGGCGCCCTCGACACGGCCACGTACGTCTATTTGGACGGCTGCGACGAGGGCACCGGGGACAACCAGCTCTGGCGCCAGGAGTGGAATGCCGACCAGACGGCGTTTCTGCTGGTCAATTCCCGTTCGGACGAAGCCGGCCAGCGGATGTGCCTGCACGGCGACGGCCAGTTGAACGACTCGTCGGTGACGGCGGAGCCCTGCGATCCGTCGGGCGACGGCGGCCAATGGTGGTCTCTGGCCTGACGTCCGCGGCCACGCGGCCCCCTTCGGCCAACCGGCCACTACCCGAATACGGCTGCGCTGTCCGCTGACGCACCGAACAACCTCTCACCACTCGCACGTCCCCAGCCGATGAACGGTCCAGCCCTCATGTCAGGCACCGCGCACCAGGTGCCCCGGCCTGCGGCTCTGGGCGGCGGTCTGTCGGACGGCCGACGTGCGCACCGCTTGCTCGACCTCACCCAGGAGGCATCCCGATGAAACGCACCTCCCTCTCCCAGCGTCGTCACAGCGCCGACGAACCGACCCGGCAGGCGCGCTCCGCGGCGCGGCGCCTGTCCACCGCCAAGAAGATCCTTTTCCTGCTTGCCGCGGGGGCCCTCGCCGTCGGCACCGCCGCGCAGGCCGACTCGTGGGATTCCGCGTCCGACGACAGCACCTCCACGGCGGTGCAGGAGCAGTCGGAGCCCAAGGTGGAAGACATCGCCGCCTCAGGTCACTCGGTGTACGCGCTGACCGAAGGGCACACCGCGGTCTACGAATGGACGGCCGAGCGCCACACTTGGGTGCAGATCGGCGGTCCCGCACAGAGCATCTACGCGGGCGGTGCCGGGCTGTTCGCCACCAACCCGGACACCGGAAAAATCAACCACTACACCGGCAGCCCCGGTCAATGGGAGGAAATCGGCGAACCCGGCGCAGCCTTCGCCGTCAGCAACGACCACCTCTACGCACTGACCCCCGACCGCCAAGCCCTCACCGAATGGACCGGAAACGGCACCGAATGGAACACCATCGGCGGCCCCGCCCAGAACATCCACGCGGGCGGTGCCGGGCTGTTCGCCACCAACCCGGACACCGGAAAAATCAACCACTACACCGGCAGCCCCGGCCAGTGGGAGGAAATCGGCGAACCCGGCGCCACCTTCGCCGTCAGCAACGACCACCTCTACGCACTGACCCCCGACCGCCAAGCCGTCACCGAATGGACCGGAAACGGCACCGAATGGAACACCATCGGCGGCCCCGCCCAGAACATCTACGCGGGCGACGGGACTTTACTGGCGACCAACCCGGAAACCGGCAAACTGTTCGCATACAGCGGTCAGCCGCAGAAGTGGGACGAGGCCGGGGAGCCCGGTGCGGACTTCGTGGTCGCCGGTGAGTTGTTCGGTGTCGCGCCGGAGGGCGATGGGGTCTACCGCAGGACCGCGCGGGACCTGACGGACTCGCTCGAAGAACAGTGGGTCTACGCCGGTCCTCTGACCTCCTCCGGAGCGACGGCGCAGGAGAAGATGCGGCGCCTGGAGGAGCTGACCTCTCCGGGAAAGATCTCGCAGCGGGAGTTCTTCATCGCCCGTGGCGCGTACGAGCAGGGTCGCGGAGATCTGTACAAGTTCAACTGGGAGAACGACCTCTGCAGCGCGTCCCGGGAGCACATCCTGGATTTCGACTTCTCCTCCGCCTGCATCCGGCACGACTTCGGATACCGCAACTACAAGGAGCTGGTGGGCGAGGAGCAATTCCGGCAGATGTTCAAGCAGCGGGTCGACGAGGTCTTCCTCGCCGACTTGCAGCGGGAGTGCAACAGCACCGCGGGTGACAGCGTCTACCTGCGGCCCCAGCCTGAGATCGACATGTGCATGGCCACAGCCAAGAGGATGTGGGCGGCCGTAGCCGCTCTGGGGTGACGTGAGCGCCTCGGCCGCACTGTCACCCCGTTGATGCGAGCCCTGGGGTGCGGCGGACGGATACCGTCCGCCGCACCTGCGTGCCCAGGCCGACGCGGAGTGTCCCCCACGGCGTCTGCGCGGTCACCGTTCGACGAACACGACCGCTCCGTCGCACGACAACCATGAGCGCCTGTGCTGGTTCATCGTTCGTGACGGCGGCCTTCGCCGGGTCGGGGCGGTACGTGTCGTGGGGCGGGGCGGTCGCCGTCTCGCCCGGCGACGGGAGTGAGGTCTGCGTGGCCCCCAAGGGCGCCGGGCTCGCGGTGGCGAGCAGAACGGGGTGCGGCCCCTTGCCGCGGTACGCCGGCTGGCCCGTCAGAAGCGTGGCGGGGCCTCCTTTGTAGCAGTACGCCTGCAGTTCGTCGGCGTCCGTCGCGACGGGGTGTGCCGCGACCGTGGGTGGGGCGGAGGCAGGGGTGACCGCGACGGACGGGGAGGGCGCCGCCTGCGTGTCGTCGCCACCGCCGTCGCACGCCGAGATCAGGAGCCCGGCCCAGCTGGCCATCGGGAATCAGCCACCCTGTTCACAGATGCGGGCCCCTCGGACCGGATGTCCCAATGCCGCCTCCGCCCAGGATGACGAACGTGACGCTTCACTCTCGGTGAGAGCGGATCGATCACCGTTCGCGACGGGGCATGGCCTTTCGACGGCTTTCGTCCAGCCCCCCATCCGCCCAGGCCGACGCACTGGGGTCACCCAACTGGCCCAAAGGTCGTGTCGTGGAGGGTTGCAGGACCGCTGCTGCCATGTGCAGGGACCGGATCGCTGGGTCATGCTGGGTCTGTTCCGAACCGATCAGGAGGTACGAGAATGCCGGCTGACGCCGCAGCTCACATCCGCATGGCCCGGCCCTCGCGTGACCTCCGCGCGGCGGAGGAGTTCTGGGTCTCGGGACTCGGCCTCGACGTCCTGTTCCGGCGTGCGGCGGACGGGGCCGCGGGCCACGGCTCGCTCCTGATGGTCGGCTGGCCCGAGGCCGCTTGGCATCTGGAACTCGTGCACGATCCCGCTGCTCCCCTGGAGCCGCGGCCGACCCCCGAAGACCTGCTCGTCGTCTACCTCGGCGAACCGGTGCCCGACTCCCTGGTGGAACGGCTCGAACGGCACGGTGGGAAGCGGGTACCGGCTCACAATCCGTACTGGGACACCTGGGGTGTGACCGTCCGGGATCCCGACGGATATCTGCTGGTGCTGTCCACCCGGACTTGGTCGAACTCGTAGCCCTGCCGAGGCGGCGCGCCGGCCGGGCAGGCGACGCGTCCTCGGCTCCGCTGTCGTCTCCGCTCTCGGTCCTCGCCCGAGGGGGCCGGTTTCGGGGTCAGGGGGCGGCGGTCGCGGCGGACGTCTGGTCGCTCTGGACGCGGATCCTCCCCTGGACGGCGGCCTCGCCGATCGCCGTGGTGAGGCTGTGGCAGCCCAGGAACGGCGTCGCCCGGTTCCCGCAGCCCGCCGCACGGCGTTCCACGCAGGCCCGCAGGGCCTCGGCGGGCCACTGGATGCTGGTCTGCTCCCAGCTGCTCTTGCGGGCTTCCACCCGCGCCCCGCAGGTGCCGCAGGAGACGGGGACCATCGGGGCGTCCAGGAGCCGGTTGTCGGGCCGGACCGCCATCAGGCGGGCCCGCTCGCGGCCGCCGCGGTGGCGTTCTGCCTCACGAGGTTCTCCTCGATCTCGGCCCGCCATGCCTCGTTGGGCCGGGTGGTGTCGATCTCGAACTCGAATCGGTCGGTCATCTCGGGGCGTACGTCGGCGACGTCGACGTAGAACTGCTCGTACCAGCGGCGCAGTTGGTAGACCGGCCCGTCCTCCTCGCACAGCAGCGGGTTGTCGATGCGGGCCTTGTTCCTCCAGATCTCGACGTCCTGCTCGAAACCGATCTTGATGAACTCGCCCAGGGTCCTGGCCACTTCGTCCGCGCTCTCGCCCATGTGCTCGGCCCGGCGCACGATGATGCCGTACTGGAGGACGAACGAGTTCGCGTCGATCGGGTAGTGGCAGTTGATCAGCACCGAGTTCGTGTCGCCGTCGGCGTAGTGGTACGTGAGGTCGTCGATCATGAACGACGGGCCGTGGTAGGTCGCCACCGAGGTCTGGCCGAGCATGGCGGGAGCGCCGCTGCCCTCGGCCTGGGGCCGGCGCACGTCCTCGCGGCCGACGCCCTTCATGAGCTGGGTGGCGGTGTGCCCCTCGAAGATGTTCTTGAAGTGCGTGGGGAACGAGTAGTGCACGTAGAAGAAGTGCGCCATGTCCACCACGTTGTCGACGATCTCGCGGCAGTTGGAGCCCTCGATCGTGATGGAGTACCAGGACCAGTCGGTCCACTCGTCGCTGGTCGCGCCCTCGATGCGGGGAATCGTCACGTCGTCCGGGGGCGGGTTGCCCTCCGGGTCGTTCCAGACGAAGAGCAGGCCGTCCTGCTGGAGGGTCGGGTAGGCGGCGGTGCGGGCCCGCATCGGGACGCGGCGGGCATAGGGGATGCGGGTGCAGCGTCCGTCGCCGCTCCAGCGCCAGGAGTGGAAGGGGCACGCGACGTCGTCGCCCTCCACCGTTCCGCGGGAGAGGTCGCCGCCCATGTGGCGGCAGTAGGCGTCGAGGACGTTGAGCCGTCCGTCCGACGAGGCCCAGACGACCAGTTTCTGCCCGAAGGCGCGCACGGTGTGCGGTGTGCCGTCGTCGAAGTCCTTGGCCGGCCCCAGGCAGTGCCAGCCGCGGGCGAAGCGGTTCGGGACGGCGTCCGCCTCGATCGTGCGGACTTCGGGCGAGGTGGTCATCTGTGGCCTTCCCTTCCACCGAGCCTGCGCTCGGCACGGTACGGGGCGGGTGCGCGTCGCCCGCCGCCGGTGGCGCCGGCGGTGACGTCTGCCCCGAACGTACGGTGCGCGGCGGTCCGGCCGGCCGGGCGGTCCCACTGAGCGGTACCCGCACGGGTGGTGAGCGGGCGGTGCCGGCCAGGGCACGTAGGCGCGTGGGGGACCTGCCCGGCGCGGGGCCGGTACGGGCCCCGGTTTCGCCGGGGCGCCCGCCGCGGTGTGGGCGTCGCCGGGGTCAGCCGGCCATGTCGTCGGCGGCCCGGGCCGCGAAGACCATCGCCGTGCCGATCGGGATGCCCGGTCCCGGATAGACGGAGCCGGTGAACGACGCGCTGGTGTTGCCGGCCGCGTACAGGCCGGTGACGGGGGTGCCGTCCGCCCGCAGGACCCGTGCCGACACATCGGTCACCAGGCCGCCCTTGGTGCCGAGGTCGGAGAGCAGGAGCGGCGCGGCGTAGTAGGGGGCCCGGCGGATCGGCCGCAGCACGGGGTCGCCGAACCAGTGCCCGAACTCGTCCTGCTCGCGGCCGAACTCCTCGTCCTTGCCGTTGTCGGCGAAGCCGTTGAACCGTTCGACGGTCTCGGTGAGCCGGTCCGTGTCCACGCCGATGAGCCCGGCCAGTTCCGCCAGGGAGTCGGCCTTCACCAGGGTGCCGGACTCCAGGTGTGCGGCCGGGTCGCCCCACGGCGGCTGGGTGACCGCCGGGAGCCTGCCCTCGGTACGGGAGTCGTAGACGACGAAGGAGGGTGTCCGGGCCGGGTCCGCCTGGATCTCCCGGCCGAACCGGTCGTACGGCAGGGACTCGTTGGCGTAGCGGGAGCCGTGCGCGTCGACGACGAGGCCGCCGGTGAAACCGCAGACGAAGGCGGGTCGCCCGTCGGGCATCCGGACGCCCGGGCACCACCAGCCCTCGTGCATCAGCTCGGTGGCCGCGCCGATCGCGACCGCCGCCTCGACGGGCTCGCCGGTGTTGGTGCCGGGCGGCGCCATGGAGCAGTCGGCGCGGCCGGGGACACCGTGCAGGCCGCGCAGGCGCTCGTTGTGCTCGAACCCGCCGGCGGCCAGGAGGACGCCCTTGCGCGCGCCGATCCGCACCCGGCGGCCCTGCCGGGTGGCGACGATCCCGGTGACCCGTTCGGGCGTGCCGGTCAGTTCGTGCATGCGGGTGTCCGTGGTCACGGTGCCGTGGCCGGTGCGGTGGTAGGCGAGCAGGAGGCGGCCGATCAGCGCGCGTCCCGCGGTCAGCGGCAGCGAGGTGTCGTGTCCCCGGCCCGCCCGGTCGCGTTCCAGCGGTGGGCGGACCAGGGCGAGCAGGTCGTCGTCCAGCTCGGCGGGGTCGAGGGCCCGGGGGACGAACGAGCGTCCGCCCGGCACCCTGCCGGGACGCTCGTAGTAGTCCGGGAAGACCTGGAACGCGAACGCGATCGCCGGGTCCTCCTCCAGCCGCTCGACCAGGGCGGGGGCCTCCGTGAGGAAGGCCTCCCGCTTGGCCTCGCCGCTGTCGCCGAGCAGCGCCCGCAGGTAGGTGCGGGCCGATTCGGTGGAGTCGGCGACGCCGTCGCGGCGCTGCACCGGTGAGCCGGGCAGCCACATGGCGCCGCCGGAGTAGGCGCTCGTCCCGCCCAGGCTGCTCGTGCGCTCCACGACCACGGTGTCCAGGCCCGCTCGGGCGGCCAGGTAGGCACCGGTCAGCGCTCCGGCCCCGGATCCCACGACGACGACGTCGTACTCCTCGTCCCACTCCCGCGTCACGTTCGCCCTCCCGTACTCGCCGGTGCCCGGCGTTCGTCGGTGTCCTGCCGGGCGTCAGGAAACCGCAGTCGCCGTGGTGGGCCAGTTCCAGTCCCACTCAGCAGTACCCGGGGGTGCGCGGCGGGGGTCCGAGTCGCTCTGATGGGGCGGGCGGGCCCGATGGTGTCCTCGGGGTCCGCGGCCGCCTCCCGTCCGGGGCGGGCGGCCGCACCGTTAGCATGGGGTGCCGGAGGACACGATCGCGAGCCCGGAAGACCGGAAGAGGGGTACCGTGCCCAGAGTCGCCGAGCATCGACCAGCGGCGGAGCCGCAGTCCCCCGGGCAGAAGGCGCGGTACGCGCGCATCCTGGCCGTCGCGTCCCGTCTGGGGGCCGAACGGGGCCTGCAGCACGTGCAGATGCACGACGTGGCCAAGGAGGCCGGTGTCGCGATCGCCACGCTCTACCGGTACTTCCCCTCCAAGACGCACCTGTTCACCGCGATCATGGCCGACCAGGTCGACCACATGGACGACGAGTCGCCCGAGATCCTCGCCGCCTGCGATCCCGTGGACGCCGTCGCGGAGACGCTGCTGCGGTCGACCCGGCACATGCTGCGGACCCCGCTGCTGGCGAGCGCGATGATGCAGAGCAACTACGCCGCGCACACCGCCACGGTCAGCGAGGCCGCCGGGATCGAGGCCAAGGTGGAGCGTACGGTGCTGAGGCTGCTCGGGCTCGGACAGCCGACGGACCGGGACCGCAGCCTGATCCGGCTGCTGATGAAGAGCTGGCATGGGGTGCTCGTCTCGGCGATCTACGGCCACACGCCCCGCGCCGAGGCCGAGACCGAGATCCGGCTCGCGTGCCAGGTGCTGCTGGGCGCCCGCTCCAACGCCCCCGGGCACTGAGCCTCCGCCCCCTCTCCCCTGCTCCCGGCGCCCCCCTGCGCCCGGTTCTCCCGGTCAACGGGATCCTCCCCGCGCGCCCGCGGCCCGGCTGCTTCGATCGTCGTGCACGACTACGACGACGGCCGCCGGGTCTCCTCCCGGCGGGGAGGGCGGATCATGGACATCGGCAACCCACTGGATCTCACGGGCCGGGTCGTGGTGGTGACCGGCGGGACGAAGGGCATCGGCTTCCGCATCGCCGAGGGGTTCCTCGCGGCCGGGGCACACGTCGTGGTCTGCGGACGGAGTGCGCCCGGTTCCCTGCCGTCCACGGCGGACCGGCAGGCGGTGTTCCTCCCCGCCGACGTGCGTGACCCCGAGGCCGCGGGCCGGCTGATCGACGGGGCGGTGGAGCGGTTCGGGCGGCTGGACGTCCTCGTCAACAACGCGGGCGGTTCGCCCGACGCCGACGCGGCGACCGTCTCGCCGCGCTTCGTCGAGAAGATCGTCGCGCTCAACCTGCTGGCGCCGTTCTACACCGCGCAGGCGGCGAACCGGGTGATGCGGACCCAGGACGAGGGCGGCTCGGTCATCAACATCGGCAGTGTCTCCGCGCACCAACCGCAGCCCGGCACCGCCGCCTACACCGCCGCGAAGGCCGGACTGCTCGGCCTCACCCGGGCCCTGGCCCTGGAGTGGGCGCCCAAGGTGCGCGTCAACCACATCACCACCGGGCTGATCCGCACCGAGAGCGCCGCCTCGGTGTACGGGGAGGACGGGGGCGCCGCCGTCGCCGGCGTGATCCCGATGGGTCGGATGGCCGTGCCCGCGGACATCGCCCGGACCTGCCTGTACCTGGCCGGGGACCTGGCCCGCTACGTCAACGGCGCCGACATCGCGGTGCACGGCGGCGGCGAGCTGCCCGCCCGCTACCTCGCGGCGAGGTCAGCCGGATCGCGGTGACCCCTCGGGCGTGCGCCTCCGGCCGCCCCTCCCCGGGGTCTGTCCCGTGCCGGGGCCTGTCCCGTCCCGGCCGCTGGACCGCTGTCCGTCTCGGCCGGTGCGACGCGGGCAGCCGGTTCCGCGGCCCTGCCGGCCGTCCCGGGGGCGCTGCGCTGCCGCGGGGCCGTCCTCGGGCTCGTCCGCCGCGGCCCCGCCGGGTGACCCGGGACCGCGACCGCCGGCGGCGGGGCACGGTCCCGGGGCGTGCGGCGAACGGCACCGCGTCAGATGAGGTTGTCCTCGACCGCCAGGCCCAGCGCGTCGCGGCCGTACATGGCCAGGGTCCGTTCGACGTCGTTGGCGACGTGCACGCTGCCGGCGTGCGCGTCGCGCCAGACGCGTTCGATCGGGTTGCCGCGCCGCAGCGAGTTGCCACCCGCCGTCTTGAACAGCAGGTCGATCGCGGCGACGGCGCGCTCGGTGCCGCGCACCTGGTCCCGGCGGGTACGCAGGCGCAGTTCCAGCGGGATGTCCCGGCCCGCGGCGGCGCACGCGCTCAGCTCCGCGAGATTGTGGTCCATCTGGAGGATCGTCGCGTCGATCTCGGACGCCGCGCGCGCCACGGCCACGTGGACGTGCGGGTCCTCGGCGAACCGGCCGCCGCCGAGGCTCAGCCGGGTCCGTTCCCTCATCAGCCGGACGTAGGACGCGTAGCCGCCGGCGACCGCGCCGACGATGGGTGCGGTGACCGCGCTGGTGAACACGGCCGCGAACGGCAGCCGGTACAGCGGGCCCGGGTTGGCCTTCTGGCCGGGGCCCCTCAGCTGGGCCTGCTCGTAGTTGCGGATCACCCGGTGCCGGGGCACGAGGGCCTGGTCGACGATGATGTCGTTGCTGGCGGTGCCGCGCAGGCCGACGACGTTCCACGCGTCCTCGATCCGGTAGTCGGACCGGGGCACGAGCACGGTCAGGAAGTCGACGGGCCTCCCCTGGTCGCCGACGACGAGGGCGCCGAGGAGCGCCCAGCGGGCGTAGCCGCAGCCGGAGGAGAAGCTCCAGCGGCCGGTGAGCCGGTAGCCGTCGTCGACCGGGGTGAGCCTCCCCACGGGCGCGTACGCGGACGAGATCAGCGCGTCGGGATCGTCCCCCCACACCTCCGCCTGTGTCTCGGCGGGGAACAGCGCGAGGTGCCAGGGATGCACGCCGAGGACGGAGGTCAGCCAGCCGGTGGAGCAGCAGGCGGCCGAGATGGCCCGTACGACCTGGTAGAAGTCGACCGGGTCGGCCTCCTGCCCGCCGAACGGACGGGGCTGGAGCATCCGGAAGACACCGGCGTCGATCAGTGCGCGCACGGTCTCCTCGGGGACGTGCCCCTGTTCGTCGGTGGTCCGGGCCCGGTCCTCGATGGCCGGGAGCAGGGCGCGGACCGCCTCAAGAACCGTGTTCCCCATGGTTTCGTCCCTTCGAGTGTCCCGGGAGTCCCGAGTGTCCCTGGCGGGCGTCAGGGCCGGTCCGGGCGCCCAGGTCCGTCTTGCGGATCTTGCCCGCGGCGTTGCGGGGGAAGGTGTCGAGGAGGACGACCTCGCGGGGCACCTTGAAGTTGGCCAGGCGTTCGCGGCAGAACGCGGTGAGTTCCGCCGGGGTGGCCTCGGCTCCGGGGCGGAGGGTGACGTAGGCGCGTCCGACCTCTCCCAGCCGTACGTCGGGGACGCCGACGACGGCGGCCTCCGAGACGGCGTCGTGCCGGCTGAGGAGCTGTTCGATCTCGGCCGGGTAGACGTTGAACCCGCCGACGACGTACATCTCCTTGAGGCGTCCGGTCAGGGTCAGCCGGCCCGAACCGTCGAGGTGTCCGATGTCGCCGGTGGCGAGCCAGCCCTGGTCGTCGACGGTGTCGGCGGTGGCGCGGGGGTCGTCCAGGTAGCCGAGCATCACGTTGTAGCCGCGGACCAGGACCTCGCCGTCGTGCCCCGGGGGCAGCGGGCGGCGGTCGGCGCCGACCACGCGCACCTCGACCCCGTCGATGGGGCGGCCCGCCGTGCGGGCGACGGTCTCGTCGTCGTCGGTGGCGTGGCAGACGGTCACGGTGCCGCAGGACTCGGTGAGACCGTAGGCGGTGACCACGACGGGAAAGAGTTCCGCCCGGATGCGTCCGACCAGGGTGACCGGTACCGTCGCGGCGCCGGTGACGGCCAGGCGCAGGGAGGACAGGTCGTGGTGGTCGCGGCCGGGGGCGTCCAGCAGGGTGGTGAAGACGGTGGGCGGCCCGGGCAGGACGGTGATCGTCTCGTCCTGGACGAGCCGCATGGTCTCGCGGACGTCGAAGACGGGCTGGAGCACCATGGTCGCGCCGCGCAGGAGGCAGGCGAGGACGCCCGCCTTGTAGCCGAAGCAGTGGAACATGGGGCTGATGATCAGGTAGCGGTCGCCGCGGGCGAGTCCGGTCCGCTGCGACCAGCCCAGGTAGGTGAGGACGTTCTGGCGGTGGGTGGTCATCACGCCCTTGGGCCGCCCGGTGGTGCCGGAGGTGAACAGCACGTCGGACACGTCGTCCTCGCGCACGTTCGCCGCCCTGGCGGCGGCGTCGGCGGCGGGCACGGCGGCGCCGAGGCGCAGGAAGTCCGCCCAGGGCGTGGCGCGGGGCCGGACCGGCGGGCCGCCGGGCTCGCCGGCCGGCCGTGCCCGGCGGCCCGCCGGTTCGTCACGGGCTCCGGCCCGCTCGCCGCGGTCGGCGTCCGGCCCGGCCAGGTCGACCACGTGGGCGAGTTCGGGCAGGCCGGGCACGGGACCCCGCTCCCCCGCCCCGGCGCCGATCATGTCCAGGTAGTCGTTGCCGAGGAAGCCGTTCTCCACGAGCAGCAGCCGGGCGCGGCTCTTCTCCAGCAGCCAGCGGGCCTCGTCACCCTTGTACCGGGTGTTCACCGGGACCAGGACGGCGCCGGCGCCCAGCACGCCGAGGGCGGCCGTGATCCAGCGGGCGCTGTTGGGTGCCCAGAGTGCGATCCGTTCGCCCCGCCGGACGTCCAGCGCCATGAGCGATCTGGTGACGGCGAGGGCCGCCGCGTGGAGTTGGCGGTTGGTCAGCCGCAGTGCGCCGTCGACCAGGGCCTCCGCGTCCGGGAAGGCGGCGGCGGCGCGGGCGAGGACGGCGGGGACGGTGGTCGCGTCGGCCGGCATGTCCGTCACTCCTTGGGCAGGAGGCGCTGGGAGGCCTCGTGGGCGCCGCGGACGAGCCGGGCGCGGTCGCGGACGACGGCGCGCTTCTCGGCCGTCGCCAGGTTTCCGCCGGCCACCCACAGGGGTCCGTCGGCCAGGTGTTCCAGTCCCTCGCGGGCGACGTCGTCGGGGTCGGCGACGTTGAGGCCGGGCAGGTCCATGCGCAGGCCCGCCCGTTCCATGGCGGGGGTGCGGGTCACGCCGAGGACGAGTTCGAGGACGTGGACGCCGTGCGGTGCGAGTTCCAGCCAGAGTCCCTCGGCGAAGACCCGGCTGAACGCCTTCACCGCGGAGTACGTGCTCAGCCGAGCCTGTCCCATGTAGCCGGCGAGGGAGCCGACGAGCAGGATGCCGCCCCGGCCGCGTTCCTTCATCGGGGCCGCGAAGTGGTGGGTCAGGGCGAGCTGGGAGGTGATGTTGAGGTCGATCACGCCCTGGACGCGGTCGAGTTCGCCGCCGACGAACTCGTGGCCGTAGGTGTTGGCTCCCGCGTTGAAGATCAGCAGGCCCACGTCGAGGCCGTCGGTGACGGTGCGGATCGCCGCCGGTGCGCCGGGGTCGAGCAGGTCGAGCTGGAGGGTGCGCACCTGGACGCCCTTGGCGCGGGCGTCGGCGGCCGTCTGTGCCAGGGGGCCCGCCTTGCGGGCGATGAGCACCAGGTTGATCCCGGCGTCGGCGAGTCGGTGGGCGAAGGAGGCGCCCACCCCCTCGGAGCCGCCGGCGACGACCGCCCACGGGCCATAGACGTCCTTGTCGATCATCGACTTCCTTCCTGCGGTGATGCGGTGATACGGGCCGCGCGGGGCGGTGGCGAGCGGGTGTCCCCGCGGCGGGCCGGGGGGCCGGCCGCGGGGGTGGGTGGGCGTGCCGGGTGCCCGTCCGCCGGGCGCGGCCGGCGGGCGGGTGGCTCAGCTCCCGGGCGTGGGCTGCGTGCCGGTGGTGTCGAGCGCGGCGACGCTGTATGCGGCGAAGGTGCGGTGCCGGTCGCGGCCGGAGAAGTACGGGGACAGGGAGGCCGCCAGCTCCTCGGGGGTGAAGGTGCCGTCCGCGGCCGTGAACTTCTTCTCCACGGTGGGCGGCGCGAGGAGCGCGACCATGTCTCCGTAGACGACGAAGACCTGGCCGTTGATCTCCTCGGCGGCCGGGGAGGCGAGGTAGCCGACGAAGGTGGCGACCCGCTCGGGGGCCATGATGTCGAGGCCGCCCTCGGGGGTGGCGCCGGTGCCGAACGCGTCGGCGGTCATGGCGGTGCGGGCGCGCGGGCAGATCGCGTTGGCGCGGACGCCGTAGCGGGAGAGGCCCTGCGCGGTGGACAGGGTGAGGGCGGTGATGCCGGCCTTGGCCGCGGAGTAGTTGGGCTGGCCGGGGGCGCCGAAGAGGAACGCCTCGGAGGAGGTGTTGACGACCCGTCCGTAGACCGGGCCGCCCGCCGCCTTGCTGGCCGCGCGCCAGTGGGCGGCGGCGGCGCGGATGACGGCCGCGTGGCCCTTGAGGTGGATGCGGATGACGTCGTCCCAGTCGGACTCGGTCAGGTTGAACACCATCTTGTCGCGCAGGACGCCCGCGTTGTTGACGACGATGTCCAGGCTGCCGAAGGTCTCCAGCGCGGTGAGGACCAGGCGGTCGCCCATGGACCAGTCACCGATGTCACCGGTGACGGCGACGGCGTCGCGGCCGAGGGCCTTGATCTCGGCGACGACGTCCTCGGCGGCGGGACCCACGTCGTTGACGACGACGTTGGCGCCCTGGGCCGCCAGCGCCAGCGCCTCGCTGCGGCCCAGGCCGGCCCCGGCCCCGGTGACGACGGCGGTACGGCCTTCCAGGCCGGTCCTCGTGCTCATGCTGCCTCTTTCGTTCCTGTCCTGCGTGGCGGATACGGCGCGGCAAAACTAGTACGAATTCTGGTTCTGCCCGGGGGGCTGTCCCGCTGAGTGGTGAGAGCCCGCCGACGGCCGTGCCCGGCCCCTTCCGGCGCCGCCCGGACGCCGTCGTCCCGGGGCCCGCCCGGACCCCGTCTTCCCGGACCCCGTCTTCCCGGCGCCCGCTCTAGACGAAGCGGACCGACACGTCGCCCAGTCCCTCGAACTCGGCGCGGAAGGCGTCCCCCCGCCGGGCGTCGACGGCTGCGGTGCACGAGCCCGGCAGGATCACGTGCCCCGCCTCCAGCCGCACGCCGAACGCGGCGACCTTCCGGGCCAGCCACGCGACCGCCACGGTCGGGTCGCCCAGGACCGCGCTGGTGCGGCCGCGGGCGATCTCCTCGCCGCCCCGGTACAGCACGGCGCCGATGTCGGCGAGGTCCAGTTCGCCCGGGGCGACCCGCCGCGCGCCGAGTAGGACGCCGGCGGAGGAGGCGTTGTCGGCGATGGTGTCCGCCAGCCCGATGCGCCAGTCGGTGATCCGGCTGTCGATGAGTTCGAGGGAGGCGACGACGTACTCCGTCGCGGCGAGGACGTCCTTCTCGGTGCAGTTCTCGCCGGGCAGGCTGTCGCCGAGGACGTAGCCGATCTCCACCTCGATGCGCGGGGCGCAGTAGCGGCCCGTGTCCACCGGGACGTCCTCGGACAGCACCATGTCGGAGAGCAGGTGGCCGTAGTCGGGCTCGTCGACGCCCATCATGCGCTGCATGACCTCGGAGGACAGCCCGACCTTGTGGCCGCGCACCCGCACCCCGGGCTGCGCCAGCCGCCGGCGGACGTTGCTCAGCTGGATCTCGTAGGCGTCGACTACGTCGATGCCGGGGAACGCCCCGGCCAGCGGGCCGACGGGGGCGCGGTCGCGTTCCGCCCGCCACAGCAGGTCGGCGGCGGCGGCGCGCTGGGAGGCGTCAAGCATCAGAGGTCTCCTTCTGCTGGAGGGGGGCGCCGGCCGGGTGCTCCGGGCGGGATCCGGCGGCGAACCGGGCCCGGACGCCGGTCAGGACGGGGCGGTCGTGCGCCGACGCCTCCAGCCGCAGGCCGCCGGGGCCGTCGTCCCAGGAGTCGACGGCGAGCCGGTCGCCGGGGAAGACGGGGGCGCTGAAGCGGGCTTCCAGCTCGGTCAGGTCCGCCGGGTGGGCGCCCAGGAGCCCGGCGGCGGGCAGCGTGACGGCGGCGAGGGTGCACAGGCCGTGGAGGAACGGCCGGGGCATGCCCGCGGCGCGGGCCGCCGCCGGGTCGATGTGCATGTGGTGCCGGTCGCCGAGCAGCCGGTAGTGGGCCGCCTGTTCGGGGTGCGTGGCCACGGTCAGCCGCCGGCCGGCCGGCTCCTCGGGGCGGCGGGGGCCCCTGGGTCCGCGGTCGCCGCCGAAGCCTCCGCTGCCGGGGGCGAACAGCGACCAGGTCGCCAGGAAGTGGTCGCTCTCCACCTCGACGTCGAAGACGGCGGCACCGCCCTTGTCCCAGACCTCGGCGACACGCGCCGTCATCGACAGCTCCCCGGCCCGCGGCAGCGGCCGGCGCACGGTGAGGCGCTGGGCGCCGTGGACGGCGGTCGCGGTGTCGAAGGCGCCGAGCGCGCCGAGGGCGTCGGGGGCCCACTGGGCCAGGGTCAGCGCGAAGGTGGGCAGGACCCGCAGGCGTTCCTCGAAGACCAGGTCGAGGTCGTCGGCCCGTGCGCCCACCGCGAGCGCGTAGAGGATCGCGTCGCGCTCGGTGTACGAGGCGGTGCGGCTGCCGAGGCCGTGGCCGCGCCACGGGGAGGCGGCCGGGGTGGCGGTCATCGGGCGGCTCCCAGGATCAGCCCGCTGGTCGGCACGCCGGTACCGGCGGTGACCAGGACGTGGGCGGTGTTCTCGGGCTGGTTCACGGAGGTGCCGCGGACCAGCCGGACGGCCTCGGCGATGCCGTTCATGCCGTGCAGGTAGGCCTCACCGAGCTGCCCGCCGTGGGTGTTCGCGGGCAGTCTGCCGCCGAGTTCCAGGTGTCCGTCGGCGATGAAGTCCTTCGCCTCGCCGACGGCGCAGAAGCCCAGTTCCTCCAGTTGCGGCAGCACCAGCGGGGTGAAGTGGTCGTAGAGGATCGCGGCGTCGATGTCGTCGGGCCCGAGGCCGCTCTGCGCGTAGAGCTGCCGTCCGACCAGGCCCATCTCCGGGATGCCGCTGATGCGCTCCCGGTAGTAGCTGGTCATCATGTGCTGGTCGTCGCCCGAGCCCTGTGCCGCGCCGAGGATCACGGCGGGCGGATGGGGCAGGTCGCGGGCGCGCTCGGCGGAGACGATCACCAGGGCCTGGCCGCCGTCGGTCTCCTGGCAGCAGTCCAGCAGCCTGAGGGGTTCGGCGATCCAGCGTGAATTCTGGTGGTCCTCCAGGGTGATGGGCCGGCCGTGGAACCAGGCGGCCGGGTTGTTCGCCGCGTGCTTGCGGTCCACCACCGCGACCCGGCCGAAGTCCTCGCCGGTCGCGCCGTACTCGTGCATGTAGCGGCGGGCGAACATGGCCACCCACTGGGCGGGGGTGTTCAGCCCGTACGGTGTCATCCAGGAGTACGCGGCCCGGTCCGCGCCGGTGTCCATCGCCCGGCCGGCCTGCCCGAGGCCGTAGCGTTCGCCGGAGCGCTCGTTGAAGGCGCGGTAGCAGACGACGACCTCGGCGGCGCCGGTGGCGACGGCCATGGCCGCCTGCTGCACGGTGCCGCAGCCGGCCCCGCCGCCGTAGCCGACGCGGGAGAAGAACGTCAGCTCGCCCATGCCCGTGTTGCGGGCCACGTGGATCTCGCCGTTGGTGTCGGCGGTGAAGGTGACCAGGCCGTCGACGTCCGCCGGGGTGAGACCCGCGTCGGCGACGGCGGCGAGGACGGCCTCGCAGGCGAGCTGGAGTTCGCTGCGCCCGGAGTTCTTGGAGAACTCGGTGGCGCCGATGCCGGCGATGACGGCGCTGCCGGTCAGTGCGGTCGTGCTCATCGCGCACCGGCCTTCCGGGGCAGGCGCACGGTGACGGTGCCGGTGACGTGCGTGCCGACGCCGTTGGTGCCGCGCACCGCGATCTCCACCCGGCCCGTCCCGCCGGTCTCCCCTGCCCCGGCGGCCTTCGGGGCCTCCTCGGTCTTGGCGGTGACCGTGCCGGTGAGCACCATGGTGTCGCCGGGATGGTTGGGCGCGCCCAGGCGGACGCGGATCGCCCGCACGGACGCGGCCGGGCCCGCCCATCCGGTGACGTACCGGTCGACCAGGCCGTTGCTGGTCAGGATGTTCATGAAGACGTCCTTCGACCCGCGTTCGCGGGCCAGTTCGGGGTCGTGGTGCACGTCCTGGAAGTCGCGGCCGGCGAGGGCCGTGGCGACGATCAGGGTCCGGGTCACCGGTATCTCCAGCGCGGGCAGCTCCTCGCCGACCGCCACCTCGTCGTACGTACGGATCGGCCGCGCCGTCATGGGGTCACCGCCTCGCCGGCCAGGAGGTCCCCGAGCCGGGACAGGTCCCCGGCGGGCCCGCCGAGGGTGGACGAGAGCTGCTTGCCCCACAGGAAGTGGCGGTGCACGGGATAGTCGGTGTCGACGCCGATGCCGCCGTGCACGTGCTGGACGCGGTGCACGACGTTGAGGCCGCCCTCACCGGCCCACCACTTGGCGACCAGCACCGCCTGCTCGGTGTCCTGCCCGTCCGCCAGCGCGGTCACCGCCTGCCACAGGGTGACCCGCATCGCGTCGATCTCGATGACGCAGTCGGCGAGCTGGTGCTGGACGGCCTGGAAGGTGGCGAGGGGACGGCCGAACTGCTCCCGGGTGCCGAGGTGGTCGGCCGCGTACCGCACCGCGCCCTGGGCCACGCCGAGCTGTACGGCGGCCAGTGCCGTGCGGGCGCGGCCGTCGAGCCACTCCACCACTCCGGTCCCGGGCGTGCCGACCGCCTCGGCGGGCGTGTCGTCCAGGTCGAGGTGGGCGGCGAGGTCGTGGGTGGTGGTCTCGGCCGGTGTCCAGGTCGTGCCGGGCGCCCCGCGGCGGACGAGGAAGAGCCCGGTGCCCGCGTCGGTGGCGGCGGTGACCAGCACGTGCCCGACGCCGGCCGCGGCGGGCACGACCGCCTTGGTGCCGGTGAGCCGCCAGCCGGCGTCCCCGGGCACGGCGGTGGTCAGCGGGGTACGGGGGCCGGCGGGGGCGAACTCCTCCAGGGCCAGGGTGATCCTGCTCGTGCCGTCGGCCGCGGACGGCAGCAGCTCGGCGCGCTGCCCCGCGGAGCCGTGGGCGGCGAGGGCCAGCGCGCCGAGGACGGCCGGCCAGAGCGGCACGGGTGCCACGCGGCGGCCCTGCTCCTCCAGCACGACGCAGAGTCCGGCCAGGCCCAGACCGGCGCCGCCGGCCTCCTCGGGGAGCGGCGCGGCGAGCAGTCCCGCCGCGCTCAGGTCCGCCCAGAGCTTGTCGTCGACGCGGGTGCCGGACATCTCGACCGTCCGGAGCCGCTCGGGCGTGGCGTGGTCGGTGAAGATCTCCCGCGCCAGGTCGCGCAGTTCTTCGAGTTCTTCTCCCAGCGAGAAGTCCATCAGCGGTCCTCCGAGGCGACGGGCCGGAACACCGGCAGGGACAGGTCGGGGTCGGCGTCCAGCCAGTCGAGGGTGACGGGCATGTCGACGGTGACGTCCTCGGGGGCGACGCCGGTCAGATTGGTGATCAGCCGGGTGCCCTCGGCGAGTTCGACGACGGCGACGACCAGCGGGTAGTCGAACGCGGGATGCCTGGGGTGGTGGTTGACGGTGAAGGTGTGGACCCGGCCGCGGCCCGAGGCCCGCACGGTGTCCCACGCGAAGGAGCCGCACCGCGGGCAGCAGGGTCCGGGCGGGTGGCGCAGGGTCCCGCAGGAGGCGCAGCACTGGATGACCAGCCGGTGCTCCTTGGCCGCCTCGAACCAGAAGGCGTTGTCCCGGTTGAGGGCGGGCCGGGGGCGCGGGGGGCGCGCCTCGGCGGGAGCGGTGGCGTCCGGTGCCGCGCCGGCCGGTGCGCCGGCGGCGGGGGTGGCGGGGCGGAAGCGCAGGGTGCGCCAGCGCTGGGTGGCGACGGTCTCGCCGTGCTGGTCGCGGTAGGTCTTCATCGTGGTGACGAAGCGGCCGGCGCCCAGCCCGGTCTTCTTCTCCGGCGAGATCGACTCCACGACCTCCTGCACGAAGACGTGGTCGCCCGGTACCAGCTCGCGCGCGAACTCCAGCTCCGAGTCGGTCGCCACGACGGAGGTGTAGCCGCCCTCGTCGAGCAGTGCGACCAGCTCGTCGAAGCCGCGGCGGCCGGGCGGCGGCGAGACGGTGGCCGCGTATCCGCGCATCGTCCACGCCTGCACCATCGAGGCGGGGGCGACCACGCCCGGCCGCCCGGTGGCGCGGGCCGCGGCCTCGTCGGTGTAGACCGGGTTGGTGTCGCCCATGGCCTCGGCCCAGTGCCGGATCATCGGCTGGTTGACCGGGTCCTGGCCGGGGGTGAGGGGCGTCAGCTCGCGGCCGACGAAGGCCGCCAGCCGCTCCTCGTACCCCGCCGCGGCCTCGGTGTTCCGGGCAGCCGGGGCGGTGCCCGCGTGCGTGCTCCGCATGCTCACCGGCCACGCTCCTTGCGGGGGAGCCCCAGCCCCTGGACGGCGACCATGTCGCGCAGCACCTCGTTGACGCCGCCGCCGAAGGTGTTGACGATGCCCTGCCGGGAGAGCTGCTCGACCTGTCCGGCCAGGACCGCGCCGGGCGACTCGGGGCGGATCCGGCCCGCGGCGCCGAGGATCTGGGTCAGGGTGCGCTGCACGTCGATGTGGGTCTCGGTGCCGTACGTCTTGGCCGCGCCGGCGTCCGCGCCGGTGAGCCGGTCGTGGGCGACGGCGTCGGTCATCTTCCAGTTCATCAGCCGCATCGCCTCCAGGCGGGCGTGGGTGCGGGCGAACTCCCGGCGGACCCAGGGCTGTTCGAGGGTGCCGTTGTCCCTGGCCCACTCCAGGACCCGTTCCCACAGCTCGATCATGCGTCCGCCCAGCGCGGCCAGGCCGATCCGCTCGTGGTTGAGCTGGGCCGTCATCAGGGGCCAGCCGCCGTTCACCTCGCCGACCACGTCGGTGGCGGGCACCCGGACGCCGTCGTAGTAGGTGGCGGTGACGACCATGCCGCCGACGGTGCGGATGGGGCTCCAGGAGAAGCCCTCGGCGTCGGTGGGCACGATCAGGATGGAGATGCCGCGGTGCTTCGCCGCGTCGGGGTCGGTGCGGGCGGCCAGCCACACGTGGTCGGCGGTGTTGGCGCCGCTGGTGAAGATCTTGCCGCCGTCGACGGTGAAGTGGTCGCCGTCGCGCACCGCGCGGGTGCCGAGGGAGGCCAGGTCGGTGCCCGCGCCCGGCTCGGTGTAGCCGATCGCGAAGACGATGTCGCCGCGGAGGATGCCGGGCAGGAACCGCCTCTTCTGCTCCTCGGTCCCGTACCGCATGAGCGTGGGCCCGACCGTGTTGACGGTGACGAACGGGAAGGGCAGTCCGGCCCGCTGGACCTCGTCGAAGAACACGTACTGCTCCTCGACGGAGCGGCCCTGGCCGCCGTACTCCGTGGGCCAGCCGATGCCCAGCCAGCCGTCGGCGCCGAGCCGGCCGACGATCTCGCGGAAGCGGGGGCCGCCCACGCCCTCCTCTCCGGCGCGGCGCCGTTCGTCCTCGGGCAGCAGCCCCGAGAAGTACGCCCGCAGCTCACGGCGCAGTTCCAGCTGGTCGGCGCTCTCGCGCAGTCGCATGTGGTTCTCCGGTTCCTCTCGTGTCCTCGCCGGCGGGGTGGTCAGGGCAGGAAGCGTGCGCGTCCGCTGGCGAGGAACTCCGCGCGCAGCGCCGCCTTGTCCTCGCCCGTCATCAGGACGTACTCGGGTCGTCCGCGGCCCTGCCAGTGGTAGACCGGGTCGTCGACGCGCCAGCCCTCGACCTGCATCTCCTTCTTGCGGAGCTTGCCCGAGCCGGTGGTCGGCAGGGCGTGGGAGACGCGGACGTAGCGGGGGGCGCCCTTGGTGCCGAGGTCCTGCTGGCCCGCGAGGAACCCGGGCAGGCGCAGTTCCTCGAAGGTCCGGCCCTCGGGTATCTCGACGGCGGCCATGACCTGGTCGCCGGAGCGGGCGTCGGGGACGCCGAAGACCGCGGCGGCGACGATGCCGGGGTGCCGGCGCAGGACGCGTTCGGTCAGCAGGGCTGAGGTGTTCTCCCCGTCGACGCGGATCCAGTCCCCGCCGCGCCCGGCGAAGTAGAAGTACCCGGCGCCGTCGACGTATCCGAGGTCGCCGGTCCAGTACCAGCCGTGGTGGACGCGTTCGGCGTCGGCGGCGTCGTTCTTGTAGTAGCCCTCGAAGCGGGCGGCGCCCTCGGTGTCGACGATCTCCCCGACGGCCTCCTCGGGGTTGCGCACCCGGCCGTGTTCGTCGAGGAGCGCGGGCGGGCAGGTCTCGCGGGTCTCGGCGTTGACGATCCGCACTCCCTCGCGCGCGGGCCTGCCGAGTGCGGTGGGCGGCCCGTCGGGCACCCGTTCGAGCATGCCGGCGCCTTCGCTGGAGCCGTAGCCCTCGATGAGGCGGCAGCCGAAGCGGCGCAGGAAGGCGGCCTGGTCCTCGGGGGACGCCTCGGTGCCGAAGGCGTGGGTGAGCCGGTTGTCGCCGTCGTCGTCCCGCTCGGGGCGGGCCAGGACGTAGGCGATGGCCTTGCCGACGTAGGTGAAGAAGGTGGCGCCGAAGTACCGTGCGTCGGGCAGGAAGCCGGAGGCGGAGAACTTCGGGGTGAGGGCGACGGTGGCGCCCGCCGCGAGGGCCGGGGCCCACAGGGCCATCAGGGCGTTGCCGTGGAACAGCGGCATCGGGCAGTAGCAGACGTCGTCGGCGCCGACGTCGTACTTGGCTGAGTTGGCGTGTCCGAGGGCGGCCAGTCGGCCCTGCGAGCAGATCGCCGCCTTGGAGGCGCCGGTGGTGCCGGAGGTGAACAGCAGCAGCATGCGGGTGGCGGCGGTGACGGCGGGGTCGCGGACGGGCTCGGCCGCCGCGTGGGCGGCCAGGGTCTCCTCGTACGCCGGTTCGTCCACGATCAGGTACCGCTCCGGCGCGACGCCGAGGTCCAGTCCGTCGAGGAGCTTGCGCCCGGCGCGGTCGGTGACGATCAACTGGCAGTCGGTGTGGCGTACTTCCTGTTCCAGGTAGCTGCCGCGCCGGGTGGGGTTGATGCCGACGACGGAGGCGCCGGCGAGGGCCGCTGCGCCGAGCCAGAAGACGTACTCCGGCACGTTGTCGAGGAGGATGCCGATGTGGAACGGGCCGTCGGTGCGCAGTTCGCGTGCCAGGGCGGCGCGGACCGCGCTCTCGTGCACGACGTCGTTCCAGGTCCAGTCCCGTTCCCGGGTCCGCAGGCCGAGGCGGTCGTCGCCCGTGCGGGCGAGGAGCAGGTCGGCGATGGTGTCGGGGGCCAACGTCCGCCTCCTCACGCGGTGATGGGCGTGCGGCCGGCGCCGGTGCCGGTGCCGGGTGGCTCGACGAGTACGCAGCGGGTGCCGCCGTAGATCGTGACGAAGCACTTGTTGCAGTGGATGCAGAGCGAGGGGGTGTCGGCCTCGGCCTGGATGCGGTTGATCAGGTCGGGTTCGCGCAGCAGGGCGCGGCCCATGGCGACGAACTGGAACCCCTCGGCCATGGCCAGGTCCATGCTCGGCCGGCCGGTGATGCCGCCCAGCAGGATCAGCGGCATGCCGACGGCGGCGCGGATCTGCCGGGCCTGGTCGAGGAGGTAGGCGTCCTGGTACGGGTAGCTGTGCAGCACCTTCTTGCCGACCAGCCTGATCCCGGTCTTCATCGGCTGGGGCATGATCTGTGCGAACTCGTGCAGCGGCGCGTCGCCGCGGAAGAGGTACATGGGGTTCAGCAGGGAGCTGCCGACGGTCAGTTCCAGGGCGTCGAGGCAGCCGTCGCTCTCCAGGGTGCGGGCGACGGGGATGGCCTCGTCGAGCCAGAAGCCGCCGGGGACGCCGTCGTCCATGTTGAGCTTGGCGATGACGGCGATCCGGTCGCCGACCGCTTCGCGCACGGCCCGCACGATGGCGCGCGCGAAACGGAACCGGTTCTCCAGGCTGCCGCCGTACTCGTCCCCGCGGTGGTTGACGCGCGGGCTGAGGAAGGAGCTGGCGAGGTAGTTGTGGCCCAGGTGGATCTCGACGCAGTCGAAGCCGGCCTCGACGGCCATGGCGGCGGCGTCGGCGTGGTCGCGGACGATGCGCTCCAGGTCGGCCCGGGAGGCCTCCTTGGCGAAGCTGAGGGTCGTCTTGTGGAAGTGCCGGCTGGGCGAGAGCGCGGGAAGTCCGTTGGACTTGGGGTTGGCCACCGGACCGGCGTGCCCGATCTGGGCGGAGACGGCGGCGCCTTCGGCGTGGACGGCGTCGGTCAGCCTGCGCAGCCCGGGCAGGGCCTCGGGCCGCCACAGGATCTGGTGCCGGTCGGTCCTGCCCTCGGGGGCCACCGCGCAGTACGCGACGGTGGTCATGCCGACCCCGCCCCGGGCGTACCGGACGTGGAAGTCGATCAGGTCCTGGGTGACCAGGCTGTCACGGCTCAGCCCCTCGTACGTCGCCGCTTTGACGATGCGGTTGCGCAGGGTGATGGGGCCGAGTGTCGCGGGGGCCAGGACGTCCGGTGTTCCGGGCGGCTGGTGCGATGTCTGAGTCAAGGGGAACCTCCGTCCGCGCACCCGTCGTGGTGGCGGTCGCGACGTTATTCAGGGACGGGCCGGCGGGCGGAAGTCGTCCCGCTGACCGGGAGGAGGGGCAGGGGGCCGGGTCAGTCGAAGTTGGCCTGGCCGCCGTCGAGGGGCACGGTCGCGCCGGTGAGGTAGCGGGCGTCCGGCCCACACAGCATCACGACGGCCCGGCCGATGTCCTCCTCGCAGTCGCCGACGCGGCGCAGCGGTATGGAGGAGCGGAACACCTCGGCCTCCCGCGGGTTGGCCTCGGCCCAGCGCAGGTACCCGGGTGACGCGGCGTGCGGGGCGATCGCGTTCACGCGGATGCCGTCGGGCCCCCATTCGTTCGCGGCGGTGCGGGTCAGGGAGCGCACGGCGGTCTTGGCGGCCGCGTAGGCGCCGTAGGTGGTCAGGTCCCAGCGGACCATGGCGGAGGTGACCAGGTTGATGACGACTCCGTCGCCCGAGCGCTTGAGGTGGGGGTGGCAGGCCTTCATGAACGCGAAGGTCGCGAAGGGGCCGCTGCGGAAGCCCTTCTGGAAGTCGGCGTCGCTCAGCGACAGCAGCGGCCCGTACACGCCGTCGTAGACGTTGTTGACGAGGATGTCGATGCGTCCGAGGCGGCCGGCGATCTCCTCCACCAGGTGCGGGATCCGTGCGGTGTCCGACACGTCGCAGGTGAACGTCTCGGCGCGCGCGCCGCGGGCCCGCAGCCGTTCGCCGGTCGCCTCCAGTTTCGCCGCCGTCCGGCCGACGACGGCGACGGTCACCCCCTCGCCGGCCAGGGCGAGGGCGATGCCCTGGCCAACGCCCTGGCCCGCGCCGGTGACGATCGCGACCTTGCCCTGGAGGTGTCCCACGTGTTCCCTCTTTCCCGGTCGGTGCGGGCGTCCGGCCGGGCGCCCGCGGCCGTCCATGTTCGAGGCGGCGCGGGCGGTGCCGGGGTGCGAGTCCCACTGAGTGGTAGGACTGCCGTCGGCCCGCGCGGCGGGCGTCCCGGTGACCGGGAACCGCGCTTTGCCCCGCGGGCCGGAGGAGAACGATGGCGCGCACATCATCCACTCCGACGAGAGGGAGGCGCATGAGCGCGACGGCGGATCGGCAGGAAACGGTGCCGGAGGTCCTGCGGCGGCTGACCGGCCCCGGCGGCTCCTTCGAGCTGGTCCGCGAGGACGTGCTCGGGGCCCGCATGCAGGTGTTCGCGCACCGGGAGAGGTCACTGACCGCCGTCCTGGCCGCGTCCGTGCGGCACGGTGACCGCGACTACATCGTGACCGAGGACGAGCGGATCTCGTTCGCCGAGCACGCGCGCCGGGTGGCCTCCCTGGCCCGGGTCCTTGCGGAGGAGTACGGCGTCGGCAAGGGCGACCGGGTGGCGCTGCTGGCGGCGAACACCCCCGGCTGGATCGTCGCGTTCTGGGCGACCGTCTCGCTCGGCGCCATCGCCGTCGGCTACAACGCCTGGTGGACGGCGCCCGAGGTCGCCTACGGCATCGAGCACACCCGGCCCAAGGTGATCCTGGCCGACGCCAAGCGGGCCGCCTCCGTGCACGGTTCCGGCGTGCCGCTGCTCACGTTCGAGGAGGACGTCCCGGAACTGGTGCGGCGCCATCCGGACGCGCCGCTGCCGCGGCCGGAGATCGACGAGGACGACCCCGCGGTCATCATGTACACGAGCGGTACGTCGGGCCGGCCCAAGGGGGCGGTGCACACGCACCGCAATCTGCTGGCCGTCATCGGCTACCTGTGCTGCAGCAACGCACTGGCCGCGGAGCTGGGGGACCCGACCGCCCCCGAGGACCGGCGACACCTGCTGGCGCTGCCCCTCTTCCACATCGCGGCGCTGCACAACCTCGCGGTCCCCCGGCTCGTGGACGGGGGCACCGTGGTGATGTACCAGGGCCGCTTCGAGGTGGACCGGGTGCTGCGGCTGATCGAGCGGGAGCGGGTCACCAACTGGGGCGCGGTGCCGACGATGGCGCACCGGCTGATCGAGCACGGCGACCTCGGCGGCTACGACCTGTCGTCCCTGAAGTCCTTCGCGCTGGCGTCGGCCCCGTCCACCCCGGCCTTCCACGACCGGCTGCGCGCGGTGCTGCCGGTGGCCCGGCACGCGCTCGGCAACAGCTACGGGCTCACCGAGTGCTGCACCGGTGCCGCCGTGGCCACCCCGGCCGATCTCGCCGTGGCACCGGACAGCCTGGGCCGCCCGGTGGTGGCGGTGGAGCTGGAGGTGCGCGACCCGGCCGGCCGGCCGCTGCCGGAGGGCGAGGAGGGCGAGGTCTGCCTGCGCAGCCCGTACGTGATGCTCGGCTACTGGGAGGACCCGGAGGCCACGGCCCGGGCGATCCGGGCGGACCGCTGGCTGCACACGGGTGACATCGGCATGGTGCGGGACGGCCGGCTGCGGCTCACCAGCCGGCGCTCGGACCTGATCCTGCGCGGCGGCGAGAACGTGTACCCGGCGGAGATCGAGGGCGTGCTGTCCGAGCACCCGGGGGTGCGGGAGTGCCTGGTGATCGGGGTGCCCCACCCGGACCTCGGCCAGGAGGTGGCGGCGGTGGTCGTGACCGACGCCCACTGCGCCGTCACCGAGGAGGTCCTGACCGCCTTCGTCCGCGAACGCCTCGCGTACTACAAGGTGCCGTCCCGATGGCGGGTGACCGCCGAGAGCCTGCCCCGCAACGCCACGGGGAAGGTCATCCGCCGCGAGGTTCGCGTCTGACGGCGGGGCGGCGGGCACGGCGCGTCCGGCGGGCCCGTGCTTCCCGGCGGGGGCTCGCGGAGACCCGGGCCGCGCGGGCCGCGGGGCCGAACCCCTCGGCGGTCCCGGAGCCGGACGCGGGTGTGCGTTCCGGCGCGGTGCCCGGCGGGTGGGGGCGCGCCACGCGGCCCGCGGGCCGTCGAGCCGACTCAGCGAGCTGCCCCGGGAGCCCTTCAGCGGGGCGGTGCCCTTCGGTGGCCCCGCGGCCGCACCCGAGCGTGATCCGGCACCGGCACCGGGCCCGGAGGGCGTGTCGCGCGGCACCGGGCGAGGGCGTCGGGCCGATGGAACGGGTGCGTCGGGCGGGCCCGGGTGCTCCGGCACGGCGGCGGTCCCCTGCAGGTGGTGGAACCACTCCCCCGGTCCGCCCGTCCGCGCCCCGGCCGGTCCCGCGCGGGGCGGCCGCGTGGTCTTGCGAACCCCGGACGGCCGTCCCGCGCGGCACCGGATCTCCGCGGCTTTCCCGCCCGGCGCCGTGCGGTGGGCCGGGTGGCCGTCCCCGCCGCGGCGACCCGGGAACCGGTCGGCGCCACCCCGGGAACGGCCGCGGCCCCGGACCGGAGAGGGATCTCCGGTCCGGGGCCGCGGTGTGCGGGCGTTCGTGCCGTCAACTGGGGCGGGGTAGCTGTACGGCGATGAACAGGCCCTCGGCCGTGACGCATTCGCGGCCGCCGGCCGTGATGGAGCCGACCGTCCGGATCTTCTTGCCGTCCACGGAGATCTGCCGGCCGGTGACCGTCAGCGGTTCGAACAGCGGGGTGGGCCGCAGGTAGCGCAGGGTGAGTTCGGCCGTCATCCCCGACAGGCCCGCCCAGTGGTTGGCGACGCCGAGGGTGTGGTCGAGCAGCAGGGCCGAAACGCCGCCGTGCGCGCAGCGGGGCGGGCCCTGGTACGGCAGACCGAGGGTGACGACGCCCTGGACGGAGCCGTCCGCCCGGCCGGCGAGTGCGAGGGGCGGGGCGATGGCGTTCTCGGGGCCGGTGACCGGGTCGTGCCGGGTGATGCCGTCGCCCCGCCACATGGTGACCAGGCGTTCCTCCAGGCCGGGGGCGCGTGCGGTGAGCCGGTCGGCGAGGGTGTCGAGCTGCCTGGTCACGTCCGCGAAGTCGGTCTCCGGGTGGTCGCCGGCCCGCAGCAGGGCGTCGATCAGCCGGCGGGCGGCGGCGGCCGCCGCGTCGACGCCCTCGGCGCGGACGGCGGAGACCAGCCGCTCCGGTCGCGCGATGCGCTCGCTGGGCACGGGGGTGCGGTACTCGGCGGTCATGGGGTGATCCTCGCCGTCGCGTGGGTGAGTACGGGGGCGTCGTCGCGTTCCGGGCAGGTGGCGTGCAGCAGGAGCCGGTCGCCCGCGCGCCAGACGGCGGTGCGGATGGTCTCGCCGGGGAAGAGGACGCCGGCGAACCGTACGGAAAGGTCGGTCAGCCTGCTCGCGTCGCCGTCGAGCAGCCCGCCGACGAGGGCCTTGGCGACCAGGCCGTAGGAGGCGAGGCCGTGCAGGAGGGGCCGGTCGAAGCCGGCGGCCTTCGCGAACCCGGGGTCGGCGTGCAGGGGGTTGAGGTCGCCGTTGAGCCGGTAGAGCAGTGCCTGCTGGGGGGTGGTCGGGGTGTCGAGCACGGTGTCGGGGGCGCGGTCGGGCGCGTTCCACTCGGCCCGCGGTCCGGGCTCGCCGCCGAAGCCGCCGGCGCCGCCGGCCCAGATCTGCATCCTGCCGGTCCACAGCGGCTCGCCGTCCGGTCCGGTCGCCGTGGACTCCCGTACGACGACGGCCGCCTTGCCCTTGTCCCACACCTCGGCGACGCGGGCGGAGAGGGTGGCCGTGCCGGCTGCCGGGAGGGGGCGGTGGACCGTCAGTTCCTGGCCGGCGTGGAGGATGCGGCGCAGGTCGAGCTCGATGCCGGGCAGGTCGAAGGACGGGTCCGGGGCGGCGCCCGAGGAGATCCCGGTGCCGGCGACCATAGCGAAGGTGGGCAGGACCGTCAGGCCGCGTTCGTAGGTGAGGCCGGGTTCCGGTGCCCCGGCGGCGGCGCCCGCTCCGAGGCTGAGGTGGTAGAGGAGCACGTCCCGGGTGGTCCAGGAGATCTCCTGGACGGCGGGGGGTGCGGCGAGCGCCTTGTCGCGGTCGATCGTCATGCGCGGGCCTTCCGCTCGGGGGTCGTGGGCGCGGGCGAGGGGTCGCGGGGCAGTCCCAGGATGCGCTCCGCGATGATGTTGAGCTGGACCTCGGTGGTGCCGCCCGCGATGGACATGCAGCGGGAGTTGAGGAACCACCAGGTGGCGTCCTGGCGGGGGCCCTCCCCGGTGAGGGAGGCGTCGCCCAGCCAGTCCATGGCGGTCTCCCAGACCTGCTGGAGGTGTTCCACGCCGGTCAGTTTGGCGATGCTGGCCTCCGCGCCGGGCTGCCGGCCGGAGACCGAGCGCAGGGTGGTGCGCAGGCCCAGCAGTCCGCCGGACTGGGCGTCGCAGAGGATGGCGCCGAGGGTGGTGAGCCGTTCGTCGTCCATCTCCCCGGGTGCCGCGGCCGCGAGGTCGAGCAGGGCCTCGCCGCCCGAGCCGAGCGAGGAGTCGTGGGAGAGGGCGACGCGTTCGTTGGCCAGGGTGGTGCGGCTGAGCCGCCAGCCGTCGCCGGGGGCGCCGACGAGCAGCTCGTCGGGGACGAACACGTCGTCGAGGAACACCTCGTTGAACTCGGCCTCTCCGGTGATCTGCCGCAGGGGGCGGATGTCGATGCCGGGGGTGTTCATGTCGAGCAGGAAGTAGGAGATCCCCTTGTGCCTGGGCGCGTCGGGGTCAGTGCGGGCGAGCAGGATGCCCCAGTCGGCGTCGTGGGCTCCGGAGGTCCACACCTTCTGCCCGGTGATCCGCCAGCCGCCGTCGGCCCTGACCGCGCGGGTGGACAGGCCGGCCAGGTCGGATCCGGCGCCGGGTTCGCTGAAGAGCTGGCACCAGGTGATCTCGCCGCGCAGGCTGGGCCGCAGGAACCTCTCCCGCTGGGCGTCGTCGCCGTGGGCGACGAGGGTGGGCACCACCCAGCCGCCGATGACCATGTCGACGGGCCGGAGGCCGGCCGCGCGCATCTCCTCGGCGATGACGAGCTGGGTGACGGCGTCGGCGCCCTTGCCCCAGGGGGCGGGCAGGTGGGGGGCGGTGTAGCCGCGGTCGGCGAGGAAGGCGGGCCGTTCGGCGGCCCCGACCGCGGCCGCGGCGGCGAGTTCGGCGCGGACCTTTGCCCGTACGGCCTCGGCGGCGGGCGGCAGTTCGACGCCGAGCCGGCGGCGGACGCCGTCCAGGGTGAGCCGGGCGACCCGGCGGCGCCACCACGCGGCGGAGCCGAGCGCGATGCGCAGGGTCTGGGCCCGGCGCAGGTAGAGGTGGGCGTCGTGCTCCCACGTGAAGCCGATGCCGCCGAGGACCTGGATGCAGTCCTTGGCGGTGGCGAAGCCCGCGTCGACGCCGGTGGCGGCGGCGACGGCGGCGGTCAGCGACGCCTCGCGGCGGTCGTCGACGGCGCCTGGGTCACCGGCGCGGGCCGCGTCCCAGGCGCAGGCGCGAGCCTGCTCAGCGGCCGCGAGCATCCGCGCGCAGCGGTGCTTGACGCCCTGGAACTGGCCGATGGGACGGCCGAACTGCTCCCGTACGCGGGCGTGGTCGGCGGCGGTGGTGACGGCCCAGTCGGCGAGCCCGGAGGACTCCGCGGCGAACAGGGTCGCGGCCAGGTCGACGGGCAGCTCGGAGTCGACGGTCAGGACGCCGCCGGCCGGGACCGTGACCGCCCCGGCGCGCACCAGGCACGAGCGGCGGGTCAGGTCGTGGCCGCGCTGGTGGACGGTCTCCACCGCGGCGCGCGGCAGCACGACCCACGCGGTGCCGTCGCCGTCCGCGGCCGGCAGGACGAAGAGGTCGGCGGTCCGGCCGCCGACGACCAGGCCGGACTCGCCGGACAGCGTGTGGGTCCCGTCGTCCCGGCGGCTCAGGGTGAGGGTGCCGCGGCGCAGTCCGACGGCGCCGACGAGGGTGCCGTCGGCGAGGCCCGGCAGGTACGTGGGGTGGCCGGCCCGGTCCAGGACGGCCGAGGCGAGGGTGGTCGGCAGGAACGGTCCGGGCGCCACGGCCCGCCCCAGCTCCTCGACGACGACGGCGAGTTCGACCAGTCCGTAGCCCGCTCCGCCGGTCTCCTCGGGCAGGTGGAGGCCGAGCAGGCCCTGTTCGGCGAGGGCCCGCCAGTACGGCGGGAGCGTCTCGTCCTCGGTGTCGACCGCCTTGCGCAGGACGTCCGCGGTGATGTGCCGGCCCGTGAAGGCGCGTACGGAGTCGCGCAGGTCGCGGTGCTCCTCGGTCAGCCCGATGGTCATGGTGTCTCAGATCCGTTCGATGATCGTCGCCGTCGAGTGCGCGCCGCCGGCGCACATGGTGATCAGCGCGGTGGACTTGTCGGCGCGCTCCATCTCGTACAGCGCCTGGGTGATCAGCCGGGCGCCGGTGGAGCCGACCGCGTGGCCGAGCGCGATGGCACCGCCGTTGACGTTGACCTTGTCCATGTCGGCCCGGTGGACCCGGGCCCAGGACAGCACGACGGAGGCGAACGCCTCGTTGATCTCGACGAGGTCGATGTCGTCCAGGGTCATCCCGGCCTTGCGCAGGACCTCGCGGGTGGCCGCCACGGGACCGTCGAGGTGGTAGTAGGGGTCGGAGCCGACCATGGTGGAGGCGACGATCCGGGCGCGGCCGCCCAGTCCGAGGCGGTCGGCGCGCTCCGCGCTCATCAGCAGGACGGCGGCGGCGCCGTCGCTGATCTGGGAGGAGTTGCCCGCGGTGTGGATGCCGTCGGGCAGGACCGGCGCGAGCGCGGCGAGTCCTTCGGCGGTGGTGTCCCTGAGGCCCTGGTCGCGGGAGACGACGGCGCGCTCGCCGGTGGGGCCCTCCTTGGTCGTCACCGGGGCGTCGACGTCCAGGACCTGCCCGGCGAAACGGTCTTCGGCCCAGGCGCGGGCGGCCTTTTGCTGGGAGGCGAGACCGAGGGCGTCGGCGTCGGCGCGGGTGATGCCGCGGTTGCGCGCGATCCGCTCGGCGGCGGAGAACTGGTCCGGCATGTCCAGCGACCAGCTGTCCGGTACGGGGCTGCCGGTGCCGGGGGTCTGCGCCTGGCCGAGGAAGACCCGGCTCATCGACTCCACGCCGCAGCCGATGCCCACGTCGATGGCGCCCGCGGTGATCAGTGCGTGGACCAGGTGCACGGCCTGCTGCGAGGAGCCGCAGGCGCAGTCGATCGAGGTGCAGGCGGTGGAGTACGGCAGGCCGCTGTGCAGCCAGGCGGTGCGGGTCACGTTGTTGGACTGCTCCCCCGCCTGGGTGACGCAGCCCCCGACGACCTGCTCGACCAGGTCGGGCGCGACGCCCGCCCGGTCCAGCAGCCCCTTCTGCGCCAGGCCCAGCAGTTCGGCCGGGTGCAGACCCGACAGGACCCCGCGTCGCCGGCCGACCGGTGTGCGCACGGCTTCCACTATGACGGCCTCGGCCATGGTTCTCCGTAGGTGTGAGGCGGCCCCGGGGGGCCGCGGCGGTCGTGTCCGTTGCGTTGCGTCTCCACAGAACTAGAATTCATTCTGGTTGGAGGCAAGCGGCCGTCCCACTGAGTGGGCGCGGTCCGGCCGGATCCGGTCGGCCGGAACCGGCCGGTCAGATCCGGTCCGGGCCGCGCAGGACCACCTCGGCGCCTCCGTCGACGTACAGCACCTGCCCGGTCACATGGGTGTTCTCCGTACTGGTCAGCCAGCGCAGGGCCCGCGCGACGACCTCGGGCTCGGCGTGGCCGTTCAGCGGCATGGGCACCGCCTGTGCGACGATCCTGCGCTGTTCCTCGGTCACGGCGACCGCGGCGTGCATCGGGGTGAGCACCACACCGGGGCCGACGCCGTTCAGCGGGATCCCGGCACCGGCCCACTCGTCGGTGACGCTGGTGCGGCGCACCCAGCGGGCCAGCGCCGCCTTGGAGGCGGGGTAGAGGGCGCCGCCCCCGCCCGATTCCGCCAGGGCGGCGGCAGCGGCGAGCGCCGCCGGCTCGTCACCGGCGAGGCAGGCCGCGACGACGTCGTCCGCGCCGCCCCCGGTGCCGACGATGGACCCGACGAACGCGGCGCGGGGCGCCTCGGCACGGGCCAGGGCGGGCCGCAGTCCCTGGAGCAGTTCGGTGACGCCGAAGTAGTTGACCGCGACGGTGGCGGGCACGCGGGCCGAGATGCCGGCGCAGGCGATGGCGGCGTCGAGGACTCCCCCGCTGCGTTCGAGGACCGCGCGGACGGCTTCCCGCCGTCCGTCGGGGGTGCCGAGGTCGGCGCGGACGTCGGCGTCCTTCAGGTCGACGCCGATGACGTCGTCCCCCTGGGCCCGCAGCAGTTCGGCGACCGCCTGGCCGATGCCCGAGGCCGCTCCGGTGACGGCCACCCGGCGCCGTGCGGATGATGTCGTGCTCATGACTGTTCTTCCTTCCTGTGGTGGACATACACCGGTCCCACCGCAGCGCGCGCTCGCCTGCCCGGCGCGCGCCGGCTGACGGGCACCGGACGAACGGCGTCCGTCAGATGTGGGAGCCGCCGTCGGCCCGGATCTCCGCCCCCGTGAGGTAGCCGGCGTCCCGGGAGGCGGCGAAGGCGATGACGCCCGCGACCTGTTCCGGATCCGCCGCGCCGAACGGGGCGCGGATGCGCTGGTAGTAGCTGGTGTCGAGGTCCGGCGGCAGCAGGTCCGGCCGGGCGGTCAGCGGGGTGGCGACCGTGCCGGGCGAGACCGGGACGACCCGGATGCGGCGGTGGGCCACCTCGGCCGCCAGGGACAGCGAGAACGCCAGCACCGCGCCCTTGCTGGCGGAGTAGGCGCTCATGAACGGGTTCCCGTGGGTCGCGGAGGAGGAGGCGACGTTGACGATGACGCCCCTGCCGTCCGGCAGGTGGCGCAGCGCCTCGCGGCAGAGCACCGCCGTGCCGACGACGTTGACGGAGAACAGGTGCCGCAGGTCGTCGACGGTGAGCCGGTCGATCGGTGTCGTGCGGTGCACGCCCGCCGCGTTGACCAGGACGTCGATGCCCCCGAGCGTCTCGGCGGCGCGGGCCGTGGCGGCCACGGCCGCGCTCTCGTCGGACACGTCGGCGACATGGGGGTGGATCCGTCCGGGGCCGGGCGGGAGCCGGCCGGCGGTCTCGCGCAGGCCGTCCCCGGACAGGTCGACGGCGAAGACGGCGGCGCCCTCCGCGGCGAGCCGCAGCGCGGTGGCGCGGCCGATGCCGGACGCGGCGCCGGTGAGCAGGACGGTGGTGCCTTCGAAGCGGTTCATCGGGGCCCTTCACGGAGAACGCCCCGGTGGCTCGCGGCGCGGGCCCCCGGGAGCCCGGCCGCCGCGGGGTACGGCCGGGGCGGCCGGGCCGGGGGAGACGGGGCGCGGACACGGTGCCGCCGGGCCGCCGGCGGCGGGGCGCGGCCGGGATGGCGCCGGACGGCGCCCGTCGACCGCGTGGGATCACGGCGCCGCCGCGCCGGAGGCCGCGGACCGGCCGGCCCGGCGGCCGAAGAAGGTCCCGTCGCCCAGCGAGGTGCCGCTGACGTAGCCGTGGCCGTGGATGCCGGAGGCGGCCCGGCCGGCCGCGTACAGGCCGGGGACGGGGTTGCCGGAGACGTCCAGGACGGCGCCGTCGACGGTGGTCCGCAGCCCGCCCAGGGTGAAGCCGGCGGCGCCGGGCCCGGCACCGGCGCTCTCCCGGCCGCCGGTGCGGAAGCCGAGCCGTGGGTCGAGTGCGGCGAAAGGCGGCTCCAGGGGCCGCACCCAGCGGGGATTCTTGTGGAAGTAGGGGTCTTCGCCGCGCTCCGCGTGTGTGTTGTAGGTGCCGACGCTGGTCTCCAACGCTCCCTCAGGCATGCCCAGTTCGCGTTCGAGGCCGCGGAGGCTGTCGTCGGCGTACCGGGGCAGCACGCCCCAGCGTTCCGCCTCGGGCACGGACTCGTAGCCCGCCTGGTCGACGATCACCCAGTACGGTCCCGGCTGGGTCAGCAGCGCGGCCGTGCTGAACAGGCCGGGGTAGACGTCCTCGTTGACGAAGCGCTGTCCGTGGGCGTTGACGAGCATGCCGCGCACGGCGAGGGCGGGCAGCGCGGTCATGGCGATCTGCACCGCCGCCATCCGCCGGGTGGCCGCGCCGACCGCGCAGGCCATGCGGATGCCGCTGCCGTCGTCCAGTCCGTCGCTGACCTTGCCGAGGCCGAGCAGGGCGGGGGCGTGGTCGGCGAGCATCTCCTCGTTGTCGACGAACCCCCCGGTGGTCAGGACGACGCCGCGGCGGGCGCGGAAGGCCAGGTCCTGCCCGTAGCGGCGGGCGGTGACACCGGCGATCCGGCCGTCGTCGTCCGTGATGAGCGCGCCGGCCACGGTGTCGGTGCGGATGGCGGCTCCGGCCGCGCGGACGGCGGCGACCAGCTTCTCCATCAGCAGTCCGCCGCCGAAGTGCCCGACGGCGGGGCGGTGCCCGCGCGGCACGGGCCGGGCGAGGGTGTCGTAGGGCCAGGCGTTCTCGCCCAGCCACATCAGTCCGTCGTCGGTGGGCGGCATCCAGGTCGGGGTGTCCCACAGGCTGTGCTCGAAGGGGACGCCCCGGTCGACGAACCACTGGAAGTGCTCGGTGCTGCCGTCGCAGTAGGCGCGCAGCTTCCGCTCGTCGGCGTGCGGTCCGAGGGCCGCCGCGAGGTAGGCGAACATGTCGTCGGCGGTGTCCTCGAAGCCGCAGGCGGCCTGTACGGGGGTGCCGCCGCCGAGGTACAGCTCGCCGCCGGAGAGCGCCGAGGAGCCGCCCGGTCCCCCGGCGCGCTCCAGTACCAGGACGTCCGCGCCGGCCGCGGCCGCCTCGAAGGCCGCCGCGGCGCCCGCGCACCCGAGGCCGACGACGAGGACGTCGGCCTCGGCGTCGTAACGGGTGACGGACCGGGCGCGTACGGGGGTGACGGGCCGGGGCGGGATCATGCGCCCTTCCCGGGAGCCTCGGGCTTCCCCTGGGGCAGGAACGCGGCGAGCGGTTGTGAGCCCGACCAGTCGTGGCCCCAGTAGCTGTCGGCGGTGATCTCCTCGGCGGTGTAGTGGCTCTCGTCGACGAGCATGCCTTCGGTGCCGTACTCCAGGTCCCAGCCGCCCGGGGCGCGGACGTAGAAGGAGACCATCTTGTCGTTGGTGTGCCGGCCCAGGGTGGAGGAGAGCGGGAAGCCGCCGCGGTTGACGTTGTCCAGGGCGCGGCCCACCGCGTCCAGGGTGTCGACCTCGACCATGAGGTGGACCAGGCCGGGGGCCTCGCCGTGCGGCGCCGGGCACAGGGCCAGGCTGTGGTGGCGCTGGTTGACGCCCATGAAGCGCACCCGGCGCGGCGGGGCGTCCGGGGACCGGGCGCTCAGTTTGACCGCGCCGCGCGGCAGGAAGCCGAGGACCTCGGTGTAGAAGGCGACGGTCTCGTCCATGCGGGTGGTGGGCAGGACGACGTGGCCCATGCCCTGGGCTCCGGTGACGAAGCGCTGGCCGAGGCCGGTGAGGACCGGGCTGTGGTCGAGGACCGGCCCGAAGAACACCTCGACGCGCATGCCGGCGGGGTCCTCGAAGACGACGGCCCGCTCCACGTTCAGTTCGCCGGCCTCCTGCCAGGTGAGTTCCTTCACCGGGATGCCGGCCGCCTCGACGGCGCGGGCGACCTCGGCGAGCGCGAACTGGTCGCGCACCTCCCAGCCGATGGCCTCGGCCCGGTCCGTGTCGCCGGGCAGGACGACGAGCCGGGCCCGGCGCTCGTCCATCCTCAGGTAGAGGCCGTCCGGGTCGGGCCCGGTGCCCTCGGCGAACCCGAGGGCGTCCACGGTGAGTTCGCGCCAGCGGGCGACGTCCCGGGTCCTGACCCGGAGGTAGCCGAGTCCGCGGATGTGCGTCATGTTCTTCCTCCCGTCCTTCCTGCCTGTGGGCTTCGCCGGTGTCAGATCATCGAGCGCATCGGCCCCTGCGGGGGCTCCACACCGATGTCGGTCAGGGCTGCCACGTGGAAGACGGCTCCGGTGACGTGGATGGCGTGGGCGAGGCCGGTGTGGGCGTCGCGCCAGAAGCGCTGGATGGGGTTGGTCACCCGCATCGCGTTGCCGCCGGAACGGGCGACGATCTCGTCGACCGCGCGCACGGCCCGCCAGGCGGCGCGGGCCTGGGTGCGGCGGCCGACGGCCCGCCGCTCGAAGCCGACCCGCCCGCCGGCCGCGACCGTGTCGTACAGGCTGCTGATGTTGTCGAGCAGGGCGGCGCGCGAGGCGGCGATCTCGGCGGCGGCCTCGCTGACCGCGTACAGGACGTACGGGTCGTCGCGGACGGCGGTGCCGGTGATCTGGACGCGGTCGCGCTGGTAGGCCAGGTGGTGGGCGAGGGCGCCCTCGCAGATGCCGATGACGGCGGAGGTGATGCCGAGCGGGAAGGCCGCGGAGAACGGCAGCCGGTAGACGGGGTTGGTCAGCCCGGCCTCCTCGGCGAGGCTGCCGTCGACGACCTTGTTGTAGTCGATGACGCGGTGGTGCGGCACGAAGGCGTCCTTGACGAGGATGTCCTTGCTGCCGGTGCCGCGCAGGCCGACCACGTCCCAGGAGTCGGCGACGATCTCGTAGTCGGAGCGCGGCAGGATCACGTGCATGGAGCGGGGCGGGTTGAGCCGTTCGCCCTTCTCGTCGGCGAGGAAGGCGCCGAGGAAGATCCAGTCGCAGTGGTCGGTGCCGGACGAGAACTGCCAGTGGCCGTTGAAGACGTACCCGCCGTCGACGGGGCGCAGCAGGCCCATCGGGGCGTACGGCGAGGCGATCCAGGTGTCGGGGTCCTCCCCCCAGACCTCCTCCTGCACCCGGGGGTCGGCCATGGCCATCTCCCACGGGTGGACGCCGACGACGCCGCAGACCCAGCCGGTCGAGCCGTCGCAGGAGGCGATCTCCATGACGGTCTCGGCGAAGTCGCGCGGGTGCAGTTCGAAGCCGCCGTACTTCCCCGGCTGGAGCATCCGGATGGCGCCGGTCTCCCGCAGCACCTTGGCCGCCTGGTCGTCCAGCCGGCCGAGGGACTCGTTGGCGGGTCCCAGGGCGCGGATCTCCTCCGCGCGTTCGACGACGGCGTCGAGTATCGGGTTGGCCATGGCTGCTCTCACTTCCCCGCGGGCGTCGGCCCGGTCGTGTCCTCGGCCGCGGCGGCTCGTCCGGCGAGCCCGACGGCGATCTCGATGAGCTGGTCCTCCTGGCCGCCGACGAGCTTGCGGCGCCCGGCCTCCAGGAGGAGTTCGGTGCCGGAGACGCCGTACTTGGCGGCCTGCCGGCCGGCGTGCGCGAGGAAGCTGGAGTAGACGCCCGCGTAGCCCATGGTCAGCGACATCCGGTCGAGCAGGCGGTCGCCGCCCATGATGGGCAGCACGACGTCCTCGGCGGCGTCGATGATCTTCGGGATGTCGATGCCGGTGCGGATGCCGAGCTTCTCGGCGACGGCCGCGAACGCCTCGACGGGCGTGTTGCCCGCGCCCGCGCCGAAGCGGCGGGTGGAACCGTCGATCTGCAGGGCGCCGGCCCGGACGGCGTACACCGAGTTGGCGACGCCGAGTCCCAGGTTCTCGTGGCCGTGGAAGCCGACCTGGGCGTCGGCGCCGAGTTCGGCCACGAGCGCGGCGACCCGGTCCCCGACGCCTTCGAGGATCAGCGCGCCCGCGGAGTCCACGACGTACACGCACTGGCAGCCGGCGTCGGCCATGATCCGGGCCTGCCGGGCCAGGGCCTCGGGCGGGCTGCTGTGCGCCATCATCAGGAACCCGACGGTCTCCAGGCCGAGTTCACGGGCCAGTCCGAAGTGCTGGACGGCGATGTCGGCCTCGGTGCAGTGGGTGGCGATACGGCAGATGGAGGCGCCGTTGCCGGCGGCTTCGCGGATGTCGTCCTGGACGCCGAGGCCGGGCAGCATCAGGAAGGCGATCCTCGCCCGCCGGGCGGTCCGCACCGCCTCCTTGATGAGTTCCTGCTCGGGGGTGTGGCTGAAGCCGTAGTTGAACGAGGATCCGCCCAGGCCGTCGCCGTGGGTGACCTCGATGACGGGGACCCCGGCGTCGTCGAGGGCGCTGACGACGGCCCGTACGTCCGCCACGGTGAACTGGTGCTGCTTGGCGTGCGAGCCGTCCCGCAACGAGGAGTCGGTGACGCGGATGTCGAGGTCTGCGCTGAAGGGCATGACGGGGGGACTCCTTGCGGTCAGGACGCGGTGCGCCGGGTGATGATGCGCTGGGCGAAGCCCTCACCGACCTTGGTGGCGGCGGCGGTCATGATGTCGAGGTTCCCGGAGTAGGGCGGCAGGAAGTCGCCCGCGCCCTCCACCTCCAGGAAGATCGCGACGCGGGCGAGGCCGCCGCTGACGGTGTCCGGGTCGTCGAACTGCGGCTCGGCACGCAGCCGGTAGCCGGGGACATAGGCGGCGACCTGCCGCGCCACCTCGTGGACGGACTCGGTGATCGCCGCGCGGTCGGCGTCGGCCGGGACGGCGCAGAAGACGGTGTCCCGCATCAGCATGGGCGGTTCGGCCGGGTTGAGGATGATGATGGCCTTGCCGCGGGCGGCGCCCCCGATGGTCTCGATGCCGCGGCTGGTGGTGAGGGTGAACTCGTCGATGTTGGCGCGGGTGCCGGGGCCCGCGGAGGGCGAGGCGACGCTGGCGACGATCTCCGCGTAGGAGACCTCGGTGACCCGGGAGACGGCGTGCACCATGGGGATGGTGGCCTGGCCGCCGCAGGTGATCAGGCTGACGTTGGGCGCGTCCAGGTGTTCGCCGAGGTTGACGGCGGGGACGACGGCCGGGCCGAGCGCGGCCGGGGTGAGGTCGATGGCCTGGATGCCGAGTTCGGCGTACTTGGGGGCGTTGGCCTTGTGCACGTGGGCCGAGGTCGCCTCGAAGACCAGGTCGGGCCGGTCGTCCTGGGCGAGCAGCGGGTCGACGCCGTCGGCACTCGCGGTCAGGCCCTCCTCGGCGGCGCGTTTGAGACCGGGGCTCTGCGGGTCGATGCCGATCATCCAGCGCGGCTCGATCACCTCGGACCGGAGCAGTTTGTACATCAGGTCGGTGCCGATGTTTCCGGAGCCGACGATCGCGGCGGTCGCCTTGGTCACAGTTCGAACCTCATCCGAATCGGGGGTCGCGGGGAGCGCGGGAGCGCGGAGTCACGGGGTGGCGCCGGGGGCGGGCGGGAGGCGGGCACCGGGCGCGGGGTGCGGGCGCCGCGGGGTGCGCTCCCCAACGTGTCAGCGCGGGGCGCGGGCCGCCCGGCCCCTCCCGCTGAGCGGGAGTGCCGGGCGGGACGGCCGGGTCACCCGTCGTAGGTGATCCCGACGCGTTCGCTGAGCGGGAGCGCCTGGCAGGCCAGGACGTATCCGTCGGCGACGTCGCGTTCTTCGAGCACCTCGTTGCGTTCCATCGCCACCTCGCCCGTGACGAGCAGGCAGGTGCAGGCGCTGCAGTTGCCCTCGCGGCAGGAGTAGGGGGCTTCGAGGCCGGCGGCGAGGAGCACGTCGAGCAGCTTGCGGCGGGCGGGCCAGGGCAGCGTCCGGGTGGTGCCGTCGAGCGTCACCTCGACCTCGGCGGCCGGGCCCGCGGTCTCGCCGGACTCCCCGTCCGGGGCGTCGCCCGAGGTCTCGGGGGCGGCGAACGGGTCGCCGGTCAGCGAGGTGAACCGTTCGACGCGCACCCGCTCCCGCGGGACGCCCATGCCGGTGAGGGTGGTGGTGGCCAGCTCCATGAAGGGGCCGGGTCCGCAGACGAAGGCGTGCCGGTCGGCGTACGGCCGGGCCAGGGCGCGCAGCGCCGGTCCGGTGGGCAGGCCCTGTACGGACTCCAGCCAGTGCAGCACCGTCAGGCGGTCGCCGAACTCCGCGGCGAGTGAGACGAGTTCGTCCCGGAAGATCACCGAGTGCTCGTCGCGGTTGGCGTAGATCAGCGTGACCGATCCGGTGCCCGCGTGCAGACAGGAGGTGAGGATCGACATCACGGGGGTGATGCCGCTGCCCGCCGCGAGGAGGAGGAGGTCCTGGTCGAGCGAGTCGGGTGTGAACGTGCCGGCGGGCCGCAGGACGTCGAGGGTGTCGCCCGCGACGACGTGGTCGCAGATCCAGTTGGAGCCGTAACCGTTCGCCGTGCGTTTCACGGTGATCTTCAGTTTCTCGTCGCGCAGTGGGGAACTGCACAGCGAGTAGCAGCGGGCGGCTCCCCCGGCGCGTTCCGTGGGCACCCGGACGGTCAGGAACTGGCCGGGCCGGTAGCTGAACCGGTCCTTCGGCGCGTCCACCGGTTCGAGCACCAGCGAATGCGCGTCGGCGGTCTCGCGGACCACCTCGACCACGCGGACCGTGAGGTGGGTGTCTCGCCCCATGGCTGTACTGCCTTCCTTGCTCACTCGGCTTCCTTGCTCACTCGGCTTCCTTCTCACCGGGCTGCCGTGCGCACCCGGCCGCCTTGCCGACCCGGCTGCCCGCCGGAGCGGTCAGACCGGGCCCGCCCCGGTGCGGGCGGCGTGCCGGGCGGCGATGTAGCCGAAGACCATGGACGGGCCGATGGTGGCGCCGGGACCGGCGTACTCGTTGGCCATGACGGACGCGGAGGTGTTGCCGGTCGCGTACAGGCCGTCGATGTGGCTGCCGTCCTCGCGCAGCACCCGGCTGTGCTCGTCGCAGACCAGGCCGCCCTTGGTGCCGAGGTCGCCGACGTCGATGCGCACGGCGTAGTACGGGGCCTTGTCGATCACGTCGAGGTTGGGGTTGGGCAGCGTGGGGTCGCCGTAGTAGCGATCGTAGGCGCTGTCGCCGCGGCCGAAGTCGGTGTCCTTGCCCGCGCGGGCGAAGCCGTTGAACCGCTCCACGGTCGCGGTGAGTTCGGCTTCCGGGACACCGATGGCGCGGGCCAGTTCGGCGACGGTGTCGGCCCGGTGGACGAGACCGGCGTCGTAGAACCCGCGGGGGAACGGCATCCCGGGCAGGACCTGGGCGAACGGATAGCGGGCGCGGGCCTTCGCGTCCATCACGAACCAGGCGGGGACGTGCTTGCCGTCCAGTTGGTCGTGGACGAAGTTCGTGTACGGCGAGGACTCGTTGGTGAACCGTCGGCCGGCGGCGGAGACGATCAGCGACGGGGGGATGCAGCGTTCGGAGACGAGGGGGATCGTCACGCCCTTGGGGTGGCGCACGGACGGCATCCACCAGGCGTCGTCCATGAAGTCCACGGCCGCGCCGAGTCGGAGTCCGGCGAGGATGCCGTCGCCGACGTTCTCCTGCGCACCGGCGCTGAAGTTCTCCTTGCCGCCCTCGGGCAGGTACTGGTCGCGCATCCGCTGGTTGTGGTCGAAGCCGCCGGCGGCGAGCAGCACACCGCGCCGGGCGCCGATGCGCACGGTCCCGCCCTCGCGCCCGGCGACGATGCCGGTGACCCGGCCGGCGTCGTCGGTGACGAGGGCGGTCATCGGGGTGCGCAGCCACAGGGGGACGCCGGCGTCCTTGAGGGCCATGCGCATCCGGGCCACCAGGGCGCGGCCGCCGGTGGACATGTGGCGGCGGCGGACCACGTTGGAGGAGACCCGCCAGGCGGCCACGACGGACGCCCAGCGGCCGCGCCAGGTCCGCTTGACCATGGCCAGGTCGTGGTAGTCCTTGCCGGTGACCCACAGACCGAGGGGGCCCTTGAGGCTGTTGGGCCGCTGGTACTCCTCGTCCTCGCCCAGCTTGCGCGTGTCGAACGGGATCGCCTCGATCGACCGGCCCCTGGGGCGGCCGCCCTCGTACTCGGGGTGGTAGTCGGAGTAGCCCTTGGTCCAGGAGAAGCGCATCCACTTGCTGCGGCACAGCAGTTCCATGGCGGCGGGGCCCTCGTCGACGTAGGCGTCGAGGCGGGCGGCCGGGACGCGGCCCTCGGTGAGCAGGTCGAGGTAGCGGCGGACGGACTCCCGGCTGTCGTCGTGGCCCTCGGCGCGCAGCACGGGGTTGCCGGGGATCCAGATGCCACCGCCGGAGATGCCGGTGGTGCCCCCGTACATGGCGCCCTTCTCGACCACGACGGTGGACAGTCCGGCGTCGGCGGCGGCCAGCGCGGCGGTCATGCCGCCGCCTCCGCTGCCGACGATGACGAAGTCGAACTCGTGGTCCCAGGCGGGGGCGGGGGTGCCGGTCATGCCGACTCCTTGCGGGTCAGGAAGGCCAGTACGACGTTCTCCCAGGCCGCCTTCTGCTCGATCATCACCCAGTGACCGCAGTCGGGGAACACGTGCAGTTCGGCGTCCGGGATGGTGCGCATCGGCACGATGGACATGTCGACGGGGCTGACGCGGTCGTCGCGGCCCCAGGTGATCAGGGTCTTCGGCCTGAGCCGGTGCAGCATCGCCCAGTACGGGGCCTCGTCGGAGGCGGCCGTGGCGGCCCCGCGGGCGGCGAAGGCGGCGCTGCCGTACATTGTGCGGGCGTTGGCCAGGGCCTGCGGGTCGTTGGCGAGCTGCCAGCGCTCCTCGACGAGTTCCTCGGTGACGAGGCTCTGGTCGTACACCATCGAGCGCAGCCAGCGGACCAGGCCCTCGCGGGTGGGGTTGTCGGTGAACTCCGTCAGCAGCCTGATGCCCTCGCCGGGGCCGGGGCTGAACACGTTGCGGCCGATGCCGCCGATCGTGACGAGCCGGCGGATCCGGTCGGGGTGGCGCAGCGCGTACCGGGTACCGACGATGCCGCCCATGGAGTTGCCGACGAGGTCGACCCGGTCCAGGCCGAGGGCGTCGAGGAAGCGGCCGAGGGCTGCGGGGGCGGTGACCATGGGGTGTCCGTCGGCGGGGTCGCTGACGCCGAACCCGGGCAGTTCGAGGACCAGGCAGCGGAAGTGCTCGGCGAAGGTGGCGAGGTTGCCGCGGTAGTTGCGCCAGCCGGTGACGCCCGGGCCCGAGCCGTGCAGCATCACCAGCGGAGGGCCGTCGCCGGCCTCGTGGTAGCGCAGTACGCCCTGGTCGGTGGTGAGTTCACGCGCGGTGGACTCGTGGCTCAGCTCCGTCATCGTTCTCGCCTTCGCCGTCCTGTGGTCAACGCCCGGAACGTAGCCAGCGGGGTACCGGCGGCGCGGGGAACGTCCCGATCAGCGGGACGTACGGGCGTACGCGGCCGGGCGCCGGACCGGGGTCCGGGCGCGCCGGGCCGGGTTCCACTCATCGGGAGCGCCGTCGTGCTCCGTCCGGCGCGGCCCTACGTTCGGGCACCGTTCCGCTCACCGCGCGACACCGTGCCGTCCCCCTTGAGGTGAACCCGATGAGAGCAGATCCGCCGACCGTGACCGAGACCCTCGACAGCGCGGCACCCACCCCGGCCGGCATGCGCCGGGCGATGGGGCTGTTCGCCACCGGCGTCACCGTGGTCACCGGGCTGGACGACGACGGCGGGCCGGTCGGCTTCGCCTGCCAGTCGTTCGCGTCGGTCTCGCTGGAACCGCCGCTGGTGCTCTTCTGCGCCGACCACCGCGGCCGGGCCTGGCCCCGGATGCGGGGCTCGGGCCGGTTCTGCGTCAACGTCCTGGCCAGGGAGCAGGCGGGCCTGTGCGAGCGCTTCGGCTCCAGCCGGGGCGCCAAGTACGAGGGGCTCGGCTGGGACCTGTCGCCCTGGGGCACGCCCGCACTGCGCGGCGTGCTGATGCGCGCGCACGCGGAGGTGTACGACGTGCACGTGGCCGGCGACCACGACGTGGTGATCGGCCGGGTCCTGGAGCTGGAGACGGGGGGCGAGCAGCGGCCGATGCTGTTCTTCCGCGGGCGCTTCGGGGTCGACGGCGACCCGGCCGCGCCCCCCGCCCCACCGGTGGGCCGGTTCACCTGGGGCATGGGTGACCTCTGGGGGTGACGGGCCGGCGGCGGGCCGCGGGGGCCGCCGGGTACGGCTACGGTCCCTGCGGCCGGTCCCCGTTGCACCGCTTGGTTCCGCCGTTGCGTTGCTCGGGGCCGGTCGCCGTTGCGTTGCTCGGTGCCGGTCGCCCCACGGCCGTTCTCCGCTCCACTGCTCGGGACCGGCCGCGCCGCGGCGGTCTCCGTGCCACCGGTTGCCACCGGTAGGCGCGCGGTCGGCCTCGGTCTCCGTTCCGCGCCCGCGGCCGGTGGACGCGGTCCGCCGTCCTACAGCCAGTCGCCGTTCTGCCCGGTCGCGAGCAGCCGGTCCATGGTCTGCGCCGACCAGGTCCCCTCGGAGCCCGTGCCGGTGGACCGGCCGGTCTTCCCGTGCCGGTCGGAGCGGTCGTGGCCGTCCGCGCAGGGGAAGAGTTCCCGGGAGACCTGCCGGGCGGCGTCGACCACCAGGGGCGCGACCTTCTCCAGCGGGGTGCGTGCTTCACCGGCCAGCGAGATCGCGGCCACCGGGCCCTCCGGGCCGCGTACGGCCGCCGCCACGCAGGCGATGCCGGGGTAGTACTCGCCGTACTCGAAGGCCAGGCCGCGACGCTGCCTGATCCGGTTCAGCTCCTGGTGCAGCGTGGACAGGTCGGCGATGGTGCGCTGGGTGAGCTTGCCCAGGGCGTCGGCCAGCCTGGCCTCGACGTCCTCCGGCTCCAGCCACGCCAGCATCGCCTTGCCGAGTGCCGTCGCGTGAGCGGGGGTGCGGCCGCCGACCCACGAGGGGACGGAGGCGGCGAAACGGCCGCCGGCCTTGTCGAGGTAGTGCACCTGTCCCTCGTCGAGCACGGCCAGGTGGACCACCAGGCCGGTGCGGATCTGCAACTCGTGCAGCCGTCCCGCGGCGACAGCGCGGATCTCGGCGTGGGCGCCGTCGCCACCGCCGAGTCCGAGGGCGCGGCGGCCGAGGCCGTAGCCGAAGTGGGTGTGCTCCAGCCAGCGCAGCCGCACCAGTTGTTCGAGGATGCGGTGGGCCGTCGAACGCGGCAGGTGGGTGCGGCGCGCCACGTCCTCCAGGGACAGCCTGGTGGTGCGGCCGGTGAACGTGTCCATGATGAGCGTCATCCGCTCGACCATCGACGGCGGCAGCTCCTTGCGAGCGGGCGCGTCCACGGCAGCCACGTCACTGACAACCGTCATGGGGCTCTCCCTCCAGCCTGAACTGAAATGAATTCTGCTTTTGGAAGCTAGCAGCGTGTGCCACCCGGAGGAAGGGGTGTGCACGGGATTCCGGTTGCCGAGCCGGCGCGCCGCGGGCCTGCGGCCTCCCGATCAGCGGGACCGTCCGGGGCCCGGGTCCCGCTCCTGCGTTACGAATCGCCTGGACAGCACGCCCTTCGCAGACGGCACGAGGAGAGACTCCATGCGGATCGGGATCACATCGCCCGTGGTGGTGCAGCTGCCGGGCGCCGCCTCCCCCTGGGAGGCCGACGCCGGCATCGAGGAGCTGGGTCTGGTGGCGCGGACCGCCGACCGGCTCGGGTTCCACCACCTGACGTGCAGCGAGCACGTCGCGGTCCCGCTCGACGTCGCCCGGGAACGCGGCGGCACCTACTGGGACCCGGTGGCCACCCTCGGTCACCTGTCCGCGCTCACCAGCCGCATCCGGCTGGTCACCCAGGTCCTCGTCCTCGGCTACCACCACCCCCTCCAGATCGCCAAGCGGTACGGCACCCTGGACCGGCTCAGCGCCGGCCGCGTCACGCTCGGACTCGGCGTGGGCACACTCGCCGAGGAGTTCGAGCTGCTCGGCGCCGAGTTCGCGGACCGGGGGGCACGCGCCGACGACGCGCTGCGCGCCCTGCGGGCCGCGCTGTCCCGGCGAGTGCCGGAGTACCGGGGCGAGTACTACGCCTTCGAGGACTTCGTCGTCGAACCGCACGCCGTCCAGGAGCACGTGCCGCTGTGGATCGGCGGCCGCACCCCGCGCTCGCTGCGCCGGGCCGTCGCGCTCGGGGACGGCTGGGTGCCGTTCGGGCTGGCCCCGGACCGGCTGCGCGAGATGCTCGACAGGACCGACGTGCCGGACGGCTTCGAGATCGTCCTCGCGCCCAGCCGGCCCCTCGACCCGGCCGGGGCTCCGAAGGACACGGTCGCCGCCCTGACCCGGCTGCGCGACGCCGGGGCCACGGTGCTGTCGGCCTCGCTCTCGGCGCGGTCCGCGGAGCACTACTGCGAGCAGCTCGCGGCCCTGCACGCCCTGGCCGGCACCCTCTGACCCTCCTTGACACCCCCCCCAACCCCGAGCGACGGGAGCGACCGTTGAGCGACACCGAGCAGCCCCCGGCGGGCACCGGGCAGGCACAGCCCCTGACGGACACCGGGCGGACACGGGTCCCGGCCGACGACCGGCAGGCCCTCGCCGACAGTCAGGAGGCCCTGGCCGGCGCCCGGGAGGCCCTGGCCCGCCTCGAACGGCGGCTGTCCCGGCTCGAGGACGAGGCCGCCGTGACGTCCTTGATCCTCTCCTACGGCCCACTGGTCGACAGCGGGCAGGCCGAGGCCGTGGCGGGCCTGTGGGAGGAGGACGGCGTCTACGACGTGGACGAGCTGCTGATGAGCGGGCGCGCGGAGATCGGTGCCATGGTCCGCTCCCCCAACCACCAGCGGTGGATCGGCCAGGGCTGCGCCCATATCGTGGGGGCGCCCCGGGTGCGGGTGGACGGGGACGAGGCCGTCGCCGTCTGCTACACCACCATGATCGTCCGCGATCCGGGGACGGGCGGGTTCACCCTGCGGCGGGCCACCGCGAACCACTGGCGGCTGCGCCGCGGCCCCGACGGGTGGCGGGTGACCGTCCGCACGAACCGGGTCCTGGACGGACGTGCGGAGTCCCCGGCCCTGCTCGCCTCGGGTGTCGCGGACGGCGAAGAGCGTACGGAAGGGGCCTGACGGGCCGTACGAGCAATGGCTCGTGAGAAAAGCATGCGGGGCGTATGCGGGTAGACGGTGCGCGGCCGGGACGTGCGCGAGCGGGAGCGGGGAGCCGGAGTGGCGGGAGCGAGCCGTCCGGCCGCGGCTGGGGATCGCGGCCGGACGGTGTGTGCAGGGGGGCGACGGGATCAGCCCGCCGCCTCGCTCGCGGACAGCCGCACGTCCCCGGCCGGCGGGAGCCCCTCGGCCGGTTCCGTCAGACCGCCGCGCGCGGGGGTCCGGCCGTGCTTCATGAGCAGGGCGACCGCCACTCCCACGGCCCCCACCACGGCCGCGTACCCGTAGGCGTGGGTGAGCGCGCTGTCGGCGTAGACCACGGAGCTGGTGGCCGCGTCGACCATCAGCACGTGGTCGGACATGACCACGCCGGTGAGTGCCGTGGCGATACCGGCGGCCAGCAGGGTGGTCATGCCGCCGATCGAGTTGCCCACCGCGTTCTGCGAGGGCGGCAGGGAGTCCTGGAGCAGGTTGGCGTTGGAGGAGTGCAGGAAGCCGTTGGCGCAGCCGCCGACGAGGGCCACCAGACCGATCTGCCACTGCACGGTGAACAGTCGGGAGCCGAGGAACATGACCAGGAGGTAGCAGGCGGCGCCGGCGAGGAGTACGTTGCGGGCGCCGATCTTCGTGGTCAGGTGGCCGCCGAGGGGTCCCATGAACATCGCCACGATGCCCAGCGGACAGGTCCAGACGGCCAGTTCGGTCGCGGACAGTCCGGCGCCGTAACCGAGTCCCGGGATGCCCTCCGGTGTCCGCAGCATGGTGGGGCTGATCAGCGCGTGCGCGTTCATCATGTACGCCACGCACGCGACGGCCAGGACCGTCGGGCCGAACCTGCGGCCCAGCAGGACGTCGAGCGAGATCAGCGGGTGCCGGCAGACCCTTTCCCAGGCCCCGAACCCGATCAGCATGGCGACGCCGAGGATCAGGAGCGTCAGGGTGGAGCCGGCGGTCCAGCCCCACGTGCCGCCCTGCGTGATGCCCAGCAGCAGCACGCCGATGCCGGGGCCGAGCAGGGCGGTTCCGATGTAGTCGACGGGGCGGTCGACGCGCACCGTGCTCTCGGGGATGACGACGGCGTACAGCGGCAGCAGGACGACCACGTAGAGCGCGAGGAACCAGAAGACGCCCTCGGGACCGTGGTGGTCGATGAGCCAGCCCGCCAGGAAGGGCCCGGCGAGGGCGGCCATGCCGATGCCGGTCACCACGGTGCCCAGCGCGATCGGCACGAAGTCGCGCGGCATGATGTCGCGCACGAGGCTGTACGAGAGGGAGATGATCCCGACGAGGCAGCCCTGCAGGGCCCTGCCCACCAGCAGTACGGCGAAGGACGACGCGAGCGCGCAGATCACGCTGCCCGCGAGGAAGACGAGCCCGAGCAGCAGGATGACCCGCTTCTTGCCCCACTTGTCCGCCGCCTTGCCCACCAACGGCATGACGGTGGCGCCGGCGAGGGTGACGATCGAGGCGGCCCAGGCGATGTTCAGGGTCCTGAACTCCCGGGCCATGTCGGGCAGCGCCGGGTAGACCATCGTGATCTCGAAGGTGCCGGCCTCCGAGAGGAGGATGACCAGGGCGAGCACGGCCAGTGCCCTCCCTTTGGAGAGCACCGCGGGGAGCGGGGTGACGTTGTCTGCCATCGTGATCCTTTGTCGAGGGTGCGAGGCACGGGTGCGGGTGCGGGTCCGGGTGCGGGTGCGGGTGCGGGTGCCGCAGGAGCGGGCCTGTGCGAGCGGAGCCCTCCTCGGGTGCGGGCTCATGAGGCCGCGGCTGTGAGGGCACGGGCTCGTGGCGGTGCGGCCCCGCGAGGGAGGGCGGCGGCCCGTGGAGGCGGGGCGCCATCAGGGCCCCGGGGGATGTACGGCGAGGACGGGACGCGACGGTCCGTCAGCGGGCCTTGCCGAGCGGTGCGATGAGGTCCTAGGGCGCGGCCTGTTCCAGCTGTGCGGCCAGGGCGAGCAGGACTGACTCGCCTCCGGCGGCGGCCGCGAACTGGACCCCCAGCGGCATGCCGTCGCCGTCCCGCCCGAAGGGGACGGACATCGCCGGCATGCCGGTGACGTTGTGGACGCTCGTGAACGCCGACTGGACGGCCGCGTGTTCGTAGATGGTCTCCGGCCGGCGCGTGTCGAGGGTGCCGAGCCGGGGGGTGGGCCGCGCGAGCGTCGGGGTCAGCAGGACGTCGTACGTCTCGAACGCGGCGCCGACCTGCCAGCCGATCTCCTGCGCTCGCCGCAGGGCGCGGCTGACGTCCGCGCCGGTGAGGGTGCGGCAGTGGTCGTAGATCACCCGGGTGAGGGGCTCGATGTCGTCGTCGGCGAGGGGACGGCCGAGTTGTTCGAGCCGGGCGTCGATCTGCACGACGACATCGGTTCCCATCAGCGCGGCCGAGGTGGCGCCCACGTCGTCCGGCCGGTAGGGAGCCGCGGCCTCGACCACCCGGTGCCCCAGTTCCTCGCACACCCGGGCGGCGTCGAGCACGGCCCGCAGCGGCTCCGCGTGCACCGCGGGACCTCCCGGCAGAGAGGTGATCAGACCGATGCGCAGGGGTCCGGGATCACGTCCGAGGCAGGCGGCGAAGGTGTCACCGCAGGTGGGCGCGGCGTAGGCGTCGCCGAGGAGCGGGCCCGCGGCGATGTCGAGCAGCAGCGCGCTGTCGCGGACCGTGCGGGTCACGGCGTGGTGTCCCGAGACCAGCCCGGACAGGGTGGTGGGGCGGGGTGCGGGCGAGACCCGGCCGCGACCGGGTTTGAGTCCGAAGAGTCCGCAGGCCGCGGAGGGGATGCGGATCGATCCGCCGCCGTCGCTGGCGTGCGCGACGGGCACCATGCCGGCGCTCACGGCGGCGGCCGATCCGCCGCTCGATCCGCCCGGCGAGTGGCCGGTGCCCCAGGGGTTGCGGGTCGGTCCGTACAGGGTCGGCTCGGTGCTGGCGTTGAGACCGAGTTCGGGGGTGTTGGTGGTCCCGAGGACGACCATCCCGGCACGCCGGTAGCGCTTGACGAGTTCGCTGTCGCGCCCGGCGATGGCGTCCGGGCCGGCGAAGAGCCTGCTCCCGCCGGTGGCCGGCAGGCCGGCGACCTCCGTGCCGAGGTCCTTGACGAGGACGGGCACGCCGCGCAGCGGGCCGTCGGGCAGCCCGGCGTCCACCTCGGCGAGCGCCTCGTCGAAACGGGTGTGGATGACGGCGTTGAGTTCGCCGTTGAGTTTCACGATGCGGGCGATGGCGTCCTCGACCACGTCTCGGGCGCTCACCTCACCGCCCGCTATCGCGGACGCCGTCGCGACGGCGTCCCACCTGTCGGCCACTGGCTTCTCCTCACACTCGGGCGACCGCGCGGCGCGACCGGGACCGGATCGGGGACCCGGTCGGGGGCGCGGCTCGCCGCACGGCGGTGCTTCGTCGCGGTCCGTGGTCCGCCGGCCCCGCGTCGGAGCACGGGGGCCGGTCGGGGCACGGGGGCGGAGCCTTGGGGGGTGAGGGGAAGTTACGGCCCGGCACACCCGCCGATGTGAGGTGTCCCACTCACCGGGAGCGCCGGATGCCGGTCCGACGCCGATCTGACAATCGCCGCCCGAACCGCGACCACCGCCCGCGCCCGCCCGCACCACTCCGGCGGCACGGGCGAGCGCGGCCGAGGCGGAGGGTGCCGGGCACCGCGCGCCGGCTGCGGGCCGGTGTCCCCCGACGGGAACCGGGCACCCGGCACCGCTCGCCGGCCGCGGCAGCCGGACGCGCGGCGCCCGTGGTGGCTACCGGGCGCCGTACACCGGCTGGGCGGGCAGGGCTTCCGCCAGGAGTTCGCGGGCGGTCTCTCCCGCCTCGGCCGGGGTCCGGCGGGCCTCCTTGTCGGCGGTGGGGCCCGGGCGCCAGCCTTCCATGACCGTGATCCGGCCGCCCTCGGCCTCGAACACCCGCCCCGTCACCCCGGCCGAGTCGGCGGAGCCCAGCCAGACGACGAGCGGGGAGACGTTCCCCGGGGCCATGGCGTCGAATCCGCCCTGCTCCGGGGCGGCCATGGTGTCGGCGAAGGTCTGTTCGGTCATCCGGGTACGGGCGGCCGGAGCGATGGCGTTGACCTGGACGCCGTAACCCCCGAGTTCGGCGGCCGCGACCAGGGTGAGGCCGACGATCCCGGCCTTGGCGGCCGAGTAGTTGCCCTGGCCGACGCTGCCCAGCAGCCCCGCGCCCGAACTGGTGTTGATCACGCGGGCTTCGGGGGCGCGGCCGGCCTTCGCCTCGGCCCGCCAGTACGCGGCGGCGTGTTTGAGGGTGAGGAAGTGGCCCTTGAGGTGGACGCGCATGACGGCGTCCCAGTCGTCCTCTTCGAGGTTGACGAGCATGCGGTCGCGCAGGAACCCGGCGTTGTTCACGAGGGTGTCGAGGCGGCCGAAGGTGTCGACGGCGGCGGCCACGAGGGATGCGGCGCCGTCGGCGGTGGCGATGTCACCGCCGTGCGCGACCGCCTCCCCGCCGACCGCCCTGATCTCGTCGACGACCTGCCGGGCGGGCCCCGAGGCGCCGCCGGTGCCGTCCAGTCCGACGCCGAGGTCGTTGACGACGACCTTGGCCCCTTCGGCGGCGAACGCGAGCGCGTGCGCGCGCCCGAGTCCGCGCCCCGCTCCGGTCACGACGGCCACTCGTCCAGCGCACAGTCCGGTCATGTGAGGTGACTCCCCTTCTCGTCGAGGCACCGGGATGCCTTCCCGCGGCGCCTGTACCACTGCTACCTTCACCTAACAAACGTTTGGTGGAAAGGTAGCTGATCTGCTCATGGGTGTCTCCACCTCCGCCCCCGACAAGGGCGTCGCCGTCATCACAGTGGACTTCCCCCCGGTCAACGCCCTGCCCGTACAGGGCTGGCACGACCTGGCCACCGCGGTACGCGCCGCCGGGGCCGATCCCGACGTGCGCTGTGTGGTGCTCACCGCGGCCGGCCGGGGCTTCAACGCGGGCGTCGACATCAAGGAGGTGCGGCGCGCGACCGGCCACGAGGCACTCATCGGCGCCAACCACGGCTGCGCCGACGCCTTCGCCGCGGTCTACGACTGCCAGGTCCCCGTGGTCGCCGCGGTGCACGGCTTCTGCCTGGGCGGGGGCATCGGCCTGGTGGGCAACGCGGACGCGATCGTCGCCTCCGACGACGCCGCCTTCGGCCTGCCCGAGCTGGACCGCGGCGCGCTCGGCGCCGCCACCCACCTGGCCCGGCTGGTCCCGCAGCACCTGATGCGGACGCTCTACTACACCTCGCGCACGGTGACCGCGCAGGAGCTGCACGGGCACGGCTCGGTGTGGCGGGTGGTGCCCCGCGGGCAACTGCTCGACGCCGCGCTCGAACTGGCCCGGGAGATCGCCCTGAAGGACGGGTACCTGCTCCGGCTGGCCAAGGCCGCCATCAACGGCATCGACCCGGTGGACGTCCGCCGCAGCTACCGCTTCGAACAGGGCTTCACCTTCGAGGCCAACCTCAGCGGTGTCGCCGACCGCGTGCGCGACACCTTCGGCACGGACCGGGAGAAGCAGTCATGAGCAAGGACAAGACCATGACCGTCGAGGAGGTCGTCGGCCGCCTGCGCAGCGGCATGACGATCGGCATCGGCGGCTGGGGGTCGCGGCGCAAGCCGATGGCCCTGGTCCGGGCGCTGCTGCGCTCGGACGTCACCGACCTGACCGTGGTGTCGTACGGCGGTCCGGACGTGGGTCTGCTGGCCGCGGCCGGGAAGATCCGCAAGCTGGTCGCGGCGTTCGCCACCCTCGACTCCGTCCCGCTGGAGCCGCACTTCCGGGCGGCCCGGCAGCGCGGCGGGCTGGAACTGGTGGAGCTGGACGAGGCGATGCTCATGTGGGGGCTGACCGCCGCCGCGCACCGGCTGCCGTTCATGCCGATCCGCGCGGGGCTCGCCTCGGACGTCATGCGGGTCAACCCCCACCTGCGGACGGTCACCTCACCGTACGAGGACGGCGAGGAACTGGTCGCGGTGCCCGCGCTGCGCCTGGACGCCGCGCTGGTCCACCTCAACCGCGCGGACGTGCACGGCAACGCCCAGTACCTGGGCCCCGATCCCTACTTCGACGACCTGTTCTGCGAGGCCGCCGACGCCGCGTACGTCTCCTGCGAGCAGATCGTGGACAGCGCCGACCTCCTCAAGGCGACGGGCCCGCAGTCGCTGCTGGTCAAGCGTGCGTTCGTGAACGGCGTGGTGGAGACCCCGAACGGCGCGCACTTCACCACCTGCGCCCCCGACCACGGCCGCGACGAGGCCTTCCAGCGCGCCTACGTCACCGCCGCCGGCGACCCGGAGTCCTGGGCGGCGTTCACCCGGCGGTTCCTCTCCGGCGACGAACAGGCGTACCAGGCCGCGGTGACGGCGTTCCACGCGGAGGAGAAGACAGCATGAGCGACACCGTGACGACGGCGGCGACGCGCGCCGAGTACTGCGTGGTGGCCTGCGCCGAGGCCTGGCGGGACGCGGGCGAGGTCCTGGCCAGTCCGATGGGCACGGTCCCGACGATCGGGGCCCGGCTGGCGAAGCTCGCCTTCTCCCCCGACCTGCTGCTCACCGACGGCGAGGCGCTGCTCATGGCCGACGTGCCGGCGGTGGGCGCCCGCGCGGAGGTCGTGGAGGGCTGGCTGCCCTACCGGCAGCACCTGGCGATGGTGGCGAGCGGGCGGCGGCACGTGATGATGGGCGCCTCCCAGATCGACCGCTTCGGCAACCAGAACATCTCCTGCATCGGCGACTGGGCCCGCCCCGAGCGGCAGTTGCTGGGGGTGCGCGGCGCGCCCGTCAACACCCTCAACAACCCGACGAGTTACTGGGTGCCCCGGCACTCGTCGCGGGTGTTCGTGGAGAAGGTGGACATGATCTGCGGCGTCGGCTACGACAGCGCGGCCGCCGCCGGGCCCTCCGCCACCCGCTACCACCGTGTCCCCGAGGTCATCAGCGACCTGGGCGTCTTCGACTTCGAGACGCCGGACCACTCGATGCGGCTGCGTTCGGTGCACCCCGGTGTCACGGTGGAGCAGGTGGTCGCGGCCACCGGCTTCCCGCTCGTCGTCCCGGGCGAGGTGCCCCTCACCCGTGAACCCACCGACGCGGAAGTGCGGTTGATCCGCGAGGTCATCGACCCGGCGGGCGCCAGGAACCGCGAGGTCCGCTCGTGAGCGGGGAAAGCGGGCCGGGCGGTGGGCGCGGGGCGGCCGGGCCGGTGGACGGCCGGTTCTCGACGCCCCTGACGGAACTGGTCGGTGTCCGGCACCCGATCGTGCAGACCGGCATGGGCTGGGTGGCCGGGCCCCGTCTGGTGTCGGCCACCGCCGAGGCCGGCGCGCTCGGCATCCTCGCCTCGGCGACGATGCCCGTGGACCGGCTGCGCTCCGCGGTGCGTGAGGTCAGGTCCCGTACCGACGCGCCGTTCGGCGTCAACCTGCGCGCCGACGCCGCGGACGCTCCCGAACGGGTGCGGGTCATCATCGAGGAGGGGGTGAAGGTCGCCTCGTTCGCCCTGGCGCCCTCCCAGGAGCTGATCGCCCGGCTCAAGGACGCCGGTGTCGTGGTCGTCCCCTCGATCGGTGCCCGCCGGCACGCCGAGAAGGTCGCCGCGTGGGGGGCGGACGCCGTGATCGTGCAGGGCGGCGAGGGCGGCGGCCACACCGGGGACGTGGCGACCTCGGTACTGCTCCCCCAGGTCGTCGACGCCGTCGACATCCCGGTCGTGGCGGCCGGCGGCTTCCACGACGGCCGCGGCCTGGTCGCCGCGCTCGCCTACGGTGCCGCGGGCATCGCCATGGGCACCCGGTTCCTGCTCACCTCCGACAGCACCGTCCCCGACGCGGTCAAGGAGAGATACCTGGCCGCCACCGTCAGGGACGTCACGCTCACCACCAAGGTGGACGGACTGCCGCACCGGATGCTGCGCACGGAGATGGTGGACGGCCTGGAGCGGTCCGGCCGTGTCTCCTCCCTGCTGCGGGCGGTGCGGCACGCGGCGGCCTTCCGCCGGGAGTCGGGCATGAGCTGGCCGGCCATGGTCCGGGACGGGCTCGCCATGAAACACGGCAAGGAACTGAGTTGGAGCCAGGTGCTGTTGGCCGCGAACACGCCCATGCTGCTGCGGGCGTCCCTGGTGGAGGGCCGTACCGACATCGGTGTGATGGCCGCCGGCCAGGTCACCGGAGTCATCGATGACCTGCCCTCCTGCGCCGAACTGGTCGAACGGATCGTGAACGAGGCACACAGGACGCTGCAAGGGCTCCCCGGCCGGGACTGACGACGGGTCCGTCGGGCCTTCGTGCCGGCCGCGCACGCGGCCCGGTCCGCAGGAGCCCGTGGTCCGGACCGCCCGGAGCCGGGTGCACCCGGGCCGCGACCCTGTCCCTGGTCGCGGCTCCGTCCCCGGGCTCGGCCCCGGCGACGGTGCGGGACCGGTGCGGGCGGCCCGGTGGTGGCGAAGCGCCGGTCCGCGGGCAGGCGACCGCGCGACCCGGACCCACCGCAGTCCCGCCGGGACGGCCCTTCCGTCCGCCGCCCCGCCCGGTCAGCCCCCGGCTTGCCTGTTCCCACGCATCGCGGAGTACTCCGTCGCACGTGATCGGCGCCATTCGCTCGACCAGGATTGCAGATTTTTTACCGAACCTGATGTCTCGTCCGGTTCATTCGGGTGAACCGTGTGGACGACGTCACGGACGCGAAGAATCCACGGTCCTGAGGATCTCGGCCCGCCAGCCGCGGACCCCTTGCTCGTCTCCGGCGGTTCCGCATGGGGGCGGAGCCCTCATCTTTCTGCCGAGCGCCCCGATCCCGTAGGGGAACTCCCCCGTAGGGAACCGGTCCGTACGCGCCAGGTGGCTCGAACCCTTGTCGGGACACGAAAGGCCTGCGATTCTCTGGCCTGTGATCAACACCATGATTGCTCCTGCCGATTCGGCCGTGTCCGGCCGGCGGCAAGGCGGGCCGTCCGCCACCGAACTCCCCCACGACCCGCAACCGGAGTGGGCCGCGTTCGTCGCGGCGGCGGTCGCCGCCGCCCCGCTCGCGCCGGCGGTGCCGGCCGGGGAGCTGCCGGGCACCTCCGGTTTCCGGTTCGTCCTGGCGCCCTTCGCCGAGCTGGCCGCCTCCCGGCTGCCGGCCGCCGTCCCCGACACCGACCTGCCGCGCCTGCGGGCCCGGTTCACCGACCGGTTGGCCCGGACCCTGGCCCGGCAGGCCGCGCGCACCCTGGTGCTGGAGCTCAACGTCGCCCGGGTGGACGGCCGCCTGACAGGTGACACCCCCGCGGCCCGCTTCCGCGCTTTCGTGGCGCTGACGGCACGTCGGGACGGCTTGTCCGCCCTGTTGTCGGAATACCCGGTGCTCGGCCGATTACTGGGGCAGGCCTGTGTCAACGCCGCCGACGCCCTGACCGAGCTGCTCGGCCGCTACACCGCCGACCGGGCGGAGCTGGTCCGCGCCCTGCTGCACGGCACCGACCCCGGGCCGCTGGTCTCGCTCCGCGCCACCGCAGGTGACGGTCACCGGCACGGCCGCAGCACCGCGGTGCTCACCTTCGCCGACGGCTCCCGGGCGGTCTACAAGCCGCGCCCGCTGACCGCGCACCGGCACCTCAACGAGCTGGTCGGCTGGTTGAACGGTCAGCCGGACGTCCCGGAACTGCGCACCGTCCCCCTGCTGGACCGGCCCGGCTACGGCTGGCTGGCGTACGTGGCCGCCCTCCCCTGCCGGGACCGCGGCGAGCTGGAGCGGTTCTACCGGCGACAGGGCGCCTGGCTCGCGCTGCTGCACGCGCTGGACGCGACCGACCTGCACTTCGAGAACCTCATCGCCCGGGCGGACCACCCGGTGCCGGTGGACGTCGAGACCCTCTTCCACCCCCCGGTGTCCGGTTACGCCCCTGACGGCGACCCGGCGGCGCTCGCGCTCGCGGCCTCGGTCCACCGGGTCGGCCTGCTGCCGCTGCTGCTCTTCGGCGAGGACGGCGCGTCCCTGGACGCCTCCGGCCTGGGCGGCGACGCCGGGGCCGCGGCGCCGCTGCCCGTGGTGGCCTGGGCGGAGAGCGGCACCGACCGGATGCGGCTGGTCCGCCGGGCCGGGGCGATCGCCGGGGCCGACAACCGCCCCCGGCTCGGCGGGACGGAGGCCGACCCTGCCGAGTTCACCGAGGCGCTGGTGGCCGGATTCCGCGCGGGGTACCGGGCGATCGCCACCGGACGGGAGGAGCTGACCGGCCCGCAGGGCCTGGTGCGCCGCTTCGCCGAGGACGAGGTGCGCGTGGTACCCCGGGCCACCCAGGTGTACGCCACGCTGCTCGACGAGTCGACCCACCCGGACGTGCTGCGCGACCCGGCCGACCGCGACGAGCTCCTGCGGCTGCTCGGCACGGACGCCCTCGGCGCCCCCGGGCCGGCCCGGCTGCTGGAGCACGAGATCGCCCAGCTCTGGGACGGCGACGTGCCGTTGTTCACCAGCCGGCCGGGCCGGGCGGACCTGTGGTCCGGCCCCGGTCCGCGGATCCCGGACGCACTGGAACGGCCGGGGCTGGACCGGGTCGTGGAGAAGATCCGTGCCATGGGGACGGCGGACCTCGACGCCCAGGAGTGGATCGTCCGGGCGGCGCTGGCCGCCAGGTCCACGGCCTCCGCCCACCGGCCGGTCGCACCGGCCACCCGTCGGAGCGGCACGAGCGGACCGGCCTCGGCGGAACGGCCGACGGCGGAGCGGCTGCTCGGTGCGGCGCGGCGGATCGGCGACCGCCTGACGGACGGCGCCCACCGGGGCCGGGGCCGGGCCAACTGGCTCGGTCTCGAACTCCTCGGGGACCGGGCATGGCGGTTCGGACCGGCCGGGGCCGACCTCGGGCACGGCTACCCGGGCCCGGCGCTGTTCCTCGCCGAGCTGGCCGCGCACACCGGGGAGGAGCGGTACGCGGAGACGGCGCGCCAGGCCCTGAGCCCGCTGCCCGCGCTGCTGGAACGCCTCGCGGCGGAGCCGGAGGACCTGGCGGCCGTGGGCCCGGGAGCCTTCGCCGGGCTGGGCGGCATCGCCTACGCGCTCGCCCGGACCTCCGCCCTGATGGACGACTCCGAGCTGGCCGGCTGGGCCGACCGTGCCGCCGAACTCACCCGTGTCACCGCCGCTTTGGATCCTTCCGCCGAAGCCTGCGGTGCGGCCGGAGCCGCCGACGGGTTCGATGCTCCGGCGGGCGGGTGGGCCGGGCTGGCCGAGGGGACGGCCGGCGGGCTCGCGGCGCTGCTCGCGGTGCACGAGACCACCGGAAGCGCTGCGGCCTGGCACGGCGCCGCGCTCTGCGCCGAGCGGCTGACGGGCCGTCCGCTGCCGGCCGCCCCCGGGTTCGCCGAGGGTGCGGCCGGGGTCGGCTGGGCGCTGCTGCGGTTCGCGGCGGCCGGCGGCGGGGAGCGGTACGAGCGCGCGGGCCTGGCGGCGCTGCGCCACGCGGCCCGGGGCACCCGGGCCGCTGCCCCCACCGGCCCGACCTGGTGTCAGGGCCTTCCGGGAATCGCCCTGGCCGTGGCCGACAGCCCCGCCGCCCTGGCGGACGCGGAGCTGGCCGGGCTTCCCGGGCACGCCGTCCACGAGCTGGCGGCCGCCGGTCCGCTGTCCGGCCACGCCCTGTGCCACGGCGAGTCGGGCGTCCTCGAACTGCTCGGCCACCTCATGGACCCCGGCGCCCGGGAGTTGCTGGACCGCCGGGCGAGCGCCCTGGCCGCCGCTCTCGACCGAGCGGGCCCGGTCTGCGGTACCCCCGGCGGCCTGGCCGTGCCCGGACTGCTGACCGGACTGTCCGGCATCGGGCTGGGCCTCCTGCGGCTCGGCTCGGCCGGGCGGACAGCTTCGACGCTGCTGCTGCAGCCGTCGCCATCAGCGCGGCCGTCGTGAACCGACGGCGCGACCATCACCGAGAGGAACCCTCACCCATGAACGTCGAAGAGTTGGTCCGAAGCTGGAAGCAGCCGAAGGTGCGCGGCGACGAGGTCGCCGACCACCCGAGCGGGCAGATCGTGCTGCACCCCGGCGGCGGCGCCCGCCGCAGCCGGCTGCTCTCGGGGTTCGACGGGCAGTCGGTCCTCGGGACCCTGACCGTGACCGTTCCGTTCGCAGCGGAGGCGACCGGCTAGGAACGACGCGCACGTCCGGGCGCCGGACGGGCGTCAGGATTCCGCGGCCGGTGTGCCCGTGGCTTCACGGGCGCACCGGTCGTCGTGCGGCTGGTGCGGTGAGTGATCGTCCCTGTCCGCGTGCCGATCCATCAAGTAACCTCCACAACATGCGCATGACTTCCTCACATGCCGTCGGCCGGGACGCCGAACTCGCCCTGGCGGACAGCCTGCTGTCGGATGCCCGGCAGCACTCCGGCCGTGCGCTCTTCCTCCTCGGAGAGGCCGGGATCGGAAAGTCGCGGCTGGCCGGCGAGTGCGAGTCCAAGGCCGCCGCGCTGGGCCTCCCGGTGCTGCGCGGGCGCGGCAGCCCGAGCGGGTCCGGCACCCCCTTCCGGCCGCTGGCCGAGGCGCTCTCCTCCCGGTTCCGGATCGGCGGACCTCCGGCCGACCCGGCCCTCGCGCCCTACCGCCCGGCCCTGGCCAGGCTGATCCCGGAGTGGCGGCCCGCGACGGTCGTCGGCCACCCGGAGGGCGTGGTCGACCTCGCCGAGGCGCTGCTCCGGCTGCTGGCCGTGATCGGCAGGCAGCACGGCTGTGTGCTGGTCCTGGAAGACCTGCACGACATGGACTCCGAGACCATCGCCGTACTGGAGTACCTGGTCGACAACCTCGCCGCGCTGCCGGTCCTGCTGGTCGGCACCCTGCGCCCGCAGCCGGGCCCGGCCCTCGACCTGGTGGACGCGGCCGACCGGCGGCGGGCCGCCTCGGTGGCCACCCTGCGGCCGCTCGAGCCCGAAGCGGTGCGGGCGATCGCGGCCGGCTGCCTCGGCGTGCCCGCCGCCGGGGTGCCGGTCGAGCTGGTGGAGCGGCTGGTCGTCAGCGGGGACGGGAACCCGTACCTGGTCGAGGAGTTACTGGCCGAGATGGTCGGTTCCGGCCTGCTGCGCTGGGGCGGTGGCGGAGGGTGGCAGGTGGCCGGCGATCTCTCCGCCACCGTCCCGGCCACCGTGGTCCGGGGCTACCGCCGGCGGATCGAGCTGCTGGACCCAGAGGCCCAGGAGGTGGTGCTGCTGGCGGCCTCGCTGGGAGCCCGGTTCTCCGTCGCCACGCTCCAATTGATCACCGGGACGGAGGACCGCTGCCTGTTCGCCAGGCTGCGCTCCGCCGTCGAGGCGGGCCTGATCGTGCCCGACCCCGCTGCGCCGGACCGGTACGCCTTCCGGCACGCGCTGACCGCCGAGGCGGTGCTCGCCAGCCTCCCACCGGCCGAGCGGGCGGCGATCGCCCGGCAGGCCGCCGTCGGCCTCCAGCGGGCCGACCCGGAACTGACCGACGACCACTGCCAACTCGTCGCGGATCTGCGGATCGCGGCCGGTGACCTCGCGGACGCGGCCCTGCTCTACGCCGAGGCCGGACGCCGGGCACAGGCCGACGGGCTGTCCGGGACGGCCGTCATGCTGCTCGGACGCGCCCACGAACTGGCCGACCCGTCGGCCCGGACCGCGATCGCCGAGTCGCTGCTGTACGCGCTGGCCGACGCCGGGCAACTGGACCGGGCGCTCGCCCTGGTCGACTCGCTGGCACCGGCCGGGGCGGCGGCACTGGGCCTGGACGCCCGGATCGCCCTGCACACCCGGCTGGCCTGGGTCGCGGTGGCGGCCGAGCGACGGGCCGACGCCGTCAGCCAGATGGCGGCCGCCCGGGCCCTGCTCCGGGACGGCGGCACCCCCCAGCAGGGCGCCGCGCTCGCCGTGGTCGAATGCGAGCTGGCCCTGCTGCCCGGGCAGGGCGGGTGCACCGCGGAGGCCGAACGGAAGGCCCGGGCGGCGGCCGAGGTGGCCGAGCAGACCAAGCTGCCCGTGGTGGCCTGCCAGGCCTGGCAGTTGCTGGCCCTGCTGGTCCGGGAGCGCGGCTTCGACGTGGCCGACGCCTGCCTGGAGCGGATGCTCGCCGTCGCCGAGACGCACACCCTGCCGCTCTGGCGGGTCGAGGCGCTGACCAGGCTGGGTGCCAACACCTACATGCGGACCGGCGACATCCGCCGGCTCGAACAGGCCTGGGAGGCCGCGAACGAGCTGGGCGCGATCCAGCTGGCCCAGACCGCCGAGAGCGTGCTGGCGATGAACGCGGTGCTCCGGGGCGATCCGGGGCGGGCCGAGGAGATCCTCGCCCGGTGCCTGGGCGCCAGCGCCCGGATGGGCAACCTCGGCACCCGCCGGTACCTGCTGCTGGTCTCGGCCACCCTCGGCGCGCACCAGGGCCGCCGCCGCGAGATGGAGCGCGGCCTGCTGGCGTTCCGTCAGGCCGGGGGCGCCGAATCGCAGCTCACCCCGGTGATGCTGGGTCTCTGCCGGGCCGTCTGCGCCCTGCTGGAGGAGGACCGGACGGCCGCCCGGGCCGAGCTGGCCGCCGCGGCCGCCTGGGAGTCCCTGCACCCGAACGTCTACTACCTGGCCGGCCGGTACGGGCTGAGCCCGCTGCTGGAGGTGCTGGCCGGCCGGACGGCCGGCACGGACTTCGCGGCCGTCGCGGCCAACCCGGCCGCCGGACTGGCCTGGAACCGCCAGTTCCTGATGCTCGCCGACGCCGTGCTGCTCGGCCGGGAGGGCCGGGGCGAGGAGGCGGCCGGGGTGGTCGAGGATTTCCGCCGGCACGCCGCGATCTTCCCGACCGGCCACCACCTGGGCCTGCGCCTGGTCGCCGAGGCCGCCCTGGCCGACGGCTGGGGCGACCCGGCGTCCTGGCTGCAGGCCGCCGAGGAGTACTTCCACCAGCTCGACGTGCCCGCCGTGGTGGGCGCCTGCCGGGCGATGCTGCGTCAGGCCGGGGTGACCGTACCGCAGCGCCGCAGCGGCCGGGAGCTGATCCCCGCCGAGCTGCGCGCGCAGGGCCTCACCCCCCGCGAGTACGAGGTGCTGGCCCTGCTCGTCGACCGGCCCGGCAACCAGGACATCGGCCGGCGGCTGTGCATCTCACCGCGCACGGTCGAGAAGCACATCGCCAGCCTGCTGCAGAAGACCGGCCTGGACGGCCGCGCCGCTCTGAGCCGGCTGGCGGCCGAGCTCTCCGCCGGCGGCTGAACCCGCCGTCCCGGCCTCCCGGTCCGGGCCGAGCGGGTCCAGGTACAGGTCGAGCGGCGGCTCGGGCGCGAGGTAGAAGTGCCCGCCGGGCAGCGCCTCGTGCCGGAACGGTCCCCGGGTGACCTCCCGCCACAGCTCGCCCTGACGGTGCGTCACGTGCGGGTCGTCCGCGCCGCGCACCACCAGCAGCTCGCAGGCCAGCGGCGGGCCCGGGCGGTACGCGTACCGCTGGAACAGTTCGAAGTCGGCCCGCAGGTACGGCAGTACGAGCTCGCGGACCCTGGGGTCGTCCATCAGCTCGGCGTCCGCCTGACCCATCGCGACGATGCTGCGCACCGCCGAGTCGTCGTTCCAGACGGCGCCCTGCGCCGAGACGTGGGCCGGTTCGTGCGGGGCGCGGGCCGCCGAGGCCACCAGGCGCCGCACCCCGCGGCCCTGTTCCTCCAGCCGCCGGGCCACCTCGTAGGCGACGATCGCACCCATGCTGTGCCCGAACAGCGTCACGGGCCGGTCCAGTTCGGGGAGGACGGCGGCGCAGACCTCATCGGCCATGGCGTGCAGGTCGTGGTGGCAGGGCTCCGGCAGCCGGTCGGCCCGGCCGGGGTACTGGACGCCGAGGATCTCCACGTCGGTGCGGCCCCGGACGGCCCAGCCGCGGTAGTAGTTGGCCGATCCGCCGGCGTGCGGCAGGCAGATCAGCCGCTGCGGGGCCTCGGGTCGGGGCTCCAGGACCCGGACGGTGCTCACGCGTCGACCTCCTGCCGGTGGGTCAGCACCATGCCGTGCAGCTCCTCGAAGGAGCGCAGCCCGTAGACGTCGGCGAAGTCCAGATGGACTCCGAAGGCGACCGCGATCGACTCGATCAGCAGGATCAGGTCCAGCGAGGTCCCGCCGGAGTGGAAGAAGTCCTCGCCGCTCTCGGCGGGCGTCCCGGTCCGCTCCAGCCACAGCCGGGCCAGCTCCGCCCGGCCGTCCGCCTCGCCCGCGGGCCCGGCCTCCGGTACGGGAGTGGACGGCAGGGCCCTCAGGGCCTCGCGGTCGACCTTCCCGGAGGGTTTGAGCGGGAACTCCGCGACCACCACCAGCTCGTCGGGCACCAGGTGCCGCGGTGCCCGCTCCGCCAGCCGGGCCCGAACCGCCCGCGGGTCCGCCCCTTCGGAGGCCGGGCGGACGAAGGCGCGGACGTACCGCTCGTGGCCGGTGCCGACCGCGGTGGCGACCACCTCCCGTACCTCCGGGTCGGCGGCCAGCAGGGCCTCCACCTCGGCGAGGTGGATCCGATGCCCTCGGACCTTGATCTCGTCGTCCTCGCGGCCGCGGAACTCCACCGCCCCGTCCGCGAGCAGGACGGCCCGGTCACCGGTGCGGTACATCCGGGCGTCCGGCAGGTCCGAGAACGGGTCCGGCAGGAAGCGCTGCTCGGTCATGGCCGGGTCGCCCACGTAGCCGAGGGCAAGCCGGTCGCCGCCGAGGTAGAGGTCCCCCACCTCACCGGGCGGCAGCGGGCGCAGCCGCTCGTCCAGGACGTGGCAGGTGGTGCCGGCCACGCTCCGGCCGATCGGAACCGAATTCCCCTGCCGGTTCCAGCCGTTGAGCGGGAAGGCGGTGGCGATCACGGTGTTCTCGGTGGGCCCGTAGGTGTTCAGGAACTCCAGCTCCGGGAAGCGGTCCAGGATCCGCACCGCCTGCTCGCGCGGCATCACGTCACCACCGACCATCAGGCACCGGAGCTCGCCCAGCGCGTCGGGGTGGTGGTCCGCCAGCAGCGCGAACACCGCCGGGGTCAGCACGGTGGTGGTGACCCGCTCGTCTCGCAGGAGCTCGGCCGTCTCGTGCAGGGACAGCGCCCGGCGCGGGGCGCAGAGCACCGAGGCGCCGACCAGCAGGGCCGACCAGATCTCGTACATCGCGGTGTCGAAGGTCAGCACCGTGTGCACCAGGAAGGTCTCGTCCGGGGCGCGGCGCAGCACGCCGGGCCGCAGGCAGAGCGCGGTGAGCGCACCGTGCGGCACCCGGACCGCCTTGGGCGTGCCGGTCGAGCCGGAGGTGAAGATCACGTAGGCCGGCCGGTCCGGGTCCCCGGCGGGCAGCAGGCCGAGCGGGTCGGCCGGGCCCGCCTGCTCGATCAGCTCGCGGACGTGCCAGCTGTCCGCGCCGATGCCCTCCGGCACGCGGTGTTCCGAGGTGGCCAGCACCAGCGAGGCGCCGGCGATGGCAGTCATCCGCGCGGCGCGCTCCGGCGGGCAGTCGGGGTCGATCGGCACGAAGTGCCCACCCACCAGCAGGACTCCGAGCATGGCCACCACTGCGTCGCGGTCGCCCACGCCGAGGACGCCGACCGCGTCACCGGTGCCGACGCCCTTGCCGTGCAGGGCGCCGGCCAGCCGGACCGCCCGGTCCCACAGCTCGGCGTAGGTGGAGCTGCCGGTGCAGTCCCAGGCCGCCACCTTGTCCGGGTGCTCGGCCACCTGCCGGCGGAACACGGCGTCGACGCTCTCGAAGTGCTCCCGGCGGCGGTGGCCGGGCGGGGTCGCGCTACTCATCCGTTGCCTCCTTCTGCGACGGCGTCATGAGCCGTTCGACGAGCCGGGCATGATCACCCATGGTGCGTGCCAGCAGCAGATCGCGGAGCGGGATCACCACTGTGAAGACCTGCTCCAGCCGTCGGGCCAGCCGGATGGCGAGCAGCGAGTCCCCACCGTTGGCGATGAACTCCGCGTCCTCGGTGAGACCGGGGTGACCGAGGAGTTCGCGCCAGGCGGCGGCCACCGCCACGGCGGCGGACGGCGGTTCGACGGTGGCTGCCTCCGCCGGGACGGACGCCGGGCTCCCCGGGGCCGGTGCGGGGAGGCCGGCCGGGGGCGGGGCGGCCTGCCAGACCGTCTCCGGCGCGATGTGGCGCTCACCCCCGAAGGAGGTGCCCGGCAGGTGCAGCCGACGGCCGTCCGGGATCAGCGCCGACAGCTCGACGGGCTGGCCCTCGGCCCACAACCCGGCGAGGGCAAGCGCGAGTTCGTCCTCGGCCTCGGCCCGGGGGTCCTTCCCCGGCACCAGCGGGAGGCTTTCCAGCCCGGCGGCGGCCGCCATGCCGGAGAGGGCCTGGCCAGGCCCGACTTCCACGGCCAGCGCTCCAGGGTACAGCTCGCGCACGGCGGCCATGCCCTCGCCGAAGCGCACCGTCCGGCGGACGCCCTCGGCGAGGACGGTCAGCGGGACCTCGGTGCCGGCCGGCACCACCGTGCCGTCCAGGGTGGACACGTAGGGCAGCGAACTCCGTCCGCCGGTACGGCCGGACAGGCGCGCTCGGAGGGCCTCGGCGGCGGGCTCCATCGCGGCGGAGTGGAAGGCGTGCGAGGTACGCAGGCGCCGGGCCGGGATCCGCCCGGCGAGCCGGTCCTCCAGTGCCCGGACGGAGGCGGCCGGCCCGCTCAGCACACAGTCGCCCGGGCCGTTCACCGCCGCGATCTCCAACCCGCCGGTCGCGGTCCCCGGTTCGGCCAGCAGTTCGCGGGCCTCGGTCTCGGAGCAGGAGAGCGCCAGCATCGCACCGGGCGGGCAGGCCTGCATGCTGCTCGCCCGGACGGCCACCAGCTCGACCGCCGCCGCGAGGTCCAGGACCCCGGCCAGGCAGGCGGCCGTCACCTCGCCGAGGCTGTGCCCGGCCAGTGCCACCGGGCGCAGCCCGAGCCCGTCCAGGGCGCGGACCGCCGCGTACTCCAGGGCGAACAGCGCGGGCTGGGCCAGCTCGGTGGCGCGCAGCAGTTCGGCGGGGAACCCCGGATCCCGCAGCGCCCGCTCGGCCGGCCCGGCCGTGCGGGGCTCCATGACGTGCAGGCACTCCTCCAACGCCTGCTGGAAGTGCGGCAGTTGCGCTTGGAAGGGCAGGGCCATGCCCGGCCGCTGGGCGCCCTGTCCGGGGAGCAGGAAGACCAGCGGCCGCGGACCCTTCCGCGGCACCCGGCCGCGGACCCGCCGGGGGCCGCCGCGCAGCGCCCCGGCCAGCTCCGGGCCGGTCCGGCCGACCACCGCGAGCCGCTCGGCCAGGGGTGCCCGGCCGGCCCGCAGCGTGAAGGCCACGTCGGCGGCGTCCGCCTCCTGCTCGGTCAGTACCCCGGCCAGCCGGGCCGCGGTCCTCTCCAGGCCCTCCGGCCGGACCGCGGAGAGGGCGAGGACCGAGGTCCGCTCCGCCGGGGCCTTCTCCTGCGCCGCGATGGCGGATGGTGCCTGTTCGACGATCACGTGCGCGTTCGTCCCGCCGATCCCGAAGGAGCTGACGCCCGCCCGGCGGGGCTCGGGGCCCTGCCAGGCGCGGGCCTGGGTGGGCACCCGGAGCGGCGAGTCCAGCTCCGCCAGCAGCGGGTTGAGGCTCTCGAAATTGGCCACCGGCGGTACCTGCCCGTGTTTCAGGACCAGCAGGGCCTTGTAGAGCGCGGCCAGTCCGGCGGCCGCGTCGAGGTGCCCGATGTTCGCCTTGAGCGCGCCCACCGGAATGGTTTCGGCCGGGGCGGCTCCGCCCAGGGCGGCGGAGAGCGCCGACCACTCGATCGGGTCACCGACGTAGGTGCCGGTGCCGTGCGTCTCGACGTACCCGAGCGAGCTCGGCGCCACGTCGCCGGAGCGCAGCGCCGCCCGGATGACGGCGGTCTGCCCCTGCGGGGCGGGGGCGTTGAACCCGGCCTTCGCCGAGCCGTCGTTGTTGACGGCCGAGCCGAGGATCACCCCGTGGCAGGCGGTCTCCGGCCCCAGGTCCTCGAAGCGGCGCAGCACCACCGCGATCACGCCCGAGCCGCCGACCGTCCCGGTCGCCCGGGCGTCGAAGGGCCGGCAGCGGCCGTCGGCCGACATGATGCCGCCGCGCAGGTGGGTGTGCCCGGCCTGCGGGAAGCCCACCGAGGCGGCCACCACCACGGCCTGGTCGCAGTCGCCGGCGTTCAGCGCCTGGGCGGCCAGGTGGACCGCGACCAACGAGGAGGAACAGGCCGTCAGCACGTTGACCGCCGGGCCCTCCAGCCCGAGCCGGTAGGCGATCCGGCCGGCCATGAAGTCCCGGCCGGTGCCGACGTGCAGGGCGGCCAGGGTGTCGGCCGAGGCGGCCGGGTTGCCGAGGATCCGCGACAGGTACCTGCTGCTGGAGGAGGAGGCGAAGACCGCGGTGCGCAGCCGGTCCGCCAGCGGACTCCGGCCGGCGTCCTCCAGCGCCGCCCAGCTCGCCTCCAGCATCAACCGGTGTTGCGGATCGATGAGTTCGGCCTCGCGCGGGCTGATCCCGAACAGCTCGGCGTCGAACCGCTCGCTGTCCTCGACCAGACCCCGGACCGGGACGTAGGCCGGGTCGTCGAGCAGGTGGCGGGGCACGCCCCGGGCCGCCAGCTCGTCGAGGTCGAGGGTGCTGGTGAGCTCCTCGCCCGCGCAGACCGCCGCCCACCACTTCGCCGGGTCCGCCGGGCCGGGGAGCCGGGCGTGCATGCCGGTGACGGCGACGTCCAGGGAACGGTTCCTCACCTCCCGTCCTCCGTTCCGGCCGTCCGCCGGGAGCGGCCCGCGGCCAGCCGGAGCCGGCGCCGGTCCGGGCCGTCGGCCCCGTCCTCGGCGTCCTCGGCGTCCGCGGCCCGCACCGCCGGCTCCGGCCCGGGCGCGCCGCCGCTCGCGGCGATCAGCGCGGTCTGGGTGTCGACGGTGGTCGCGGTGAACAGCTCGACGATCGGCACCCGGATCCGCGCCCGGTCCTCCAGCTCCATCTGGAGCAGCGGTACCAGCAGCGAATGCCCGCCCGCGTCGAAGAAGTTGACGTCCCCAGCGGCCGGCGCCTCGCCGAGCACCGCGGCCCAGGCGGCCCGCACCAGTGCCCGCAGGTCCGGTCCGGCCGCCGGGGCGGTCCCGGGCTCGGCGGGCTCGGGGGCCCCGTCCTCCTCGGTGCCGGGCTCCGCGGCCCGCAGCGCCTCGCGGTCCACCTTGCCGTGCGGGGTGCGCGGCAGCTCCGGGACCACCCGCAGCACGCCGGGCACCATCGCGGGCGGCAGGGTCTCGGCCAGTTGGGCACGCAGTTCCCGGAGGTCCAGCCCGTCCTCGGTCACCAGATGGGCCGTCAGGCTTGCGCCGCCGGGCGCGAGCAGCACGGCGGCGTCGGTCACGCCGCCGGCCGCGCGCAGCGCGCTCTCCACCGCGCCGAGCTCGACTCGGTGGCCGCGGACCTTGACCAGCTGGTCCCGGCGGCCCAGGTAGCGCAGGCCCCCGCCGGCGCCCCAGCGCACCCAGTCCCCGGTGCGGTAGGACCGGGCGCCGGGCGTCGTGCCGTACGGGTCGGGGCGGAAGGCGGCCTCGGTCGCCTCGGGCCGCCCGAGGTAGCCGCGGGCCACCCCGGGGCCGCCCACGTGCAGTTCGCCGGCGGTGCCGTGCGGCATCAGCCGCCCCTGCCGGTCCAGCACGTAGAGGCTCGCCCCGGGGACGGCCCCGCCGATGTCGACCGGGCCGGGCGCCTCGAAGCGGCGGTAGGTGCTCCACACCGTCGCCTCGGTCGGCCCGTACTCGTTAACCAGCGGCGTGGCCGGGAGCAAGGCGAAGTGCCGCTCCAGCAGTGCCTCCGGCAGCACCTCGCCGGCCGTGGTCACCACGTCGAGGGTGTCCAGCGCGGTCCGGTCGGCCCGCTCGGCCCGGTCCAGCATCCCGGCGTACAGGGCCGGGACGGCCAGCAGGGACGTGACGGCGTGGGTCTCGATCAGCCGCAGCAGTCGCTCCGGGTCACGGACCTCCTCGGTCCGCGCGACCACCAGCCGACCGCCGGACGTGAGGGTGCCCCAGAGCCCGGCCACCGAGGAGTCGAAGGAGAGCGGCGAGACCAGCAGGAAGGTGCGGTAGCCGCCGTAGGTCAGCCACCGGGCGGTGGTGGAGGCGGCCAGCGCGCCGTGCCCGACCTCCACGCCCTTGGGCTCGCCGGTGGTGCCGGAGGTGTAGATGAGGTAGGCCGGGTCGTCCGGCTCGCTGCGGTGTGCCGCCCACGCCTGGTCCGGCAGCACCGCCGGGGCCTCGATCGGCAGCACCCTGGCCTGCGGGAGGCGCTCTCGCCAGGCGGCGTCGGCCAGCACGAACTCGGCTCCGGCGTCCGCCAGGACGGCGCCCAGCCGGGCGGCGGGGTGGCCGGGATGGAGCGGCAGGTAGACACCGCCGGCCCGCAGCACGGCCAGCACGGCGACCACCATCTCGGCCGAGGGCTCGGCCAGCACGGCCACCGGCGTCCCCGGGCGCACCCCCTGCGCGGTGATCCCGGCGGCCAGGGCGTCGGCCCGGCCGAGGAGCCGGCCGTACGTCAGCTCGGTGGAGCCGCAGACCACGGCGGGCCGGTCGGGGTCGGCCAGCGCGATCTGAGCGACCACCTCGTGCACCGCCCGGAAGCCCTCCGGCAGCGGGATCCCGCGGCCGGCGGCCAGCAGTTCGGCCCGCTCCTCGGCGGAGAGCGGTTCCAGCGAGCCCACCGCGGCCTCGTCGTCGGCGGTCAGCCCGCCGAGCAAGGCGGCCACGTGGCGGGTGAGCTGCTCGATCTGGGCCGGCCGGTAGCGGGAGGTGCGGTAGGTCGCCAGCAGCTCGGCCGAGGCGCCGTTGTCCCGCAGCACCAGGGTGAGGTCGTACTTGGAGATCCGGACCGGGAGTTCGAGGGCGGTGACCTCCAGCCCCGGCACGTCTCGGGGCGCCTCGCGCGCCTCGAAGTTGAACAGCACCTGGAAGACCGGGGTCCGGGTGACGTCCGGGGTGATCCGGAGCTTGCGGACCACCTCCTCGAACGGGACCGACCGGTGGGTGAAGGCCCGCAGCAGGCCGCGGTGCACGGCGCCGCAGAACGCCGGGCCGGCCTGCGCCGGGTCCACGTGCACCCGGACCGCGGCCGGGTTGACGAACATGCCGACGGTGTCCACGAATTCGGCGGACCGGGTGTCCATGGTCGAGCCGACCACCAGGTCGTCGGTGTCGGTGTAGCGGGCCAGGGTGAGCGCGAAGGCGCTGAGCCCCACCACCTGGGCGGTGGTGCGGTGCCGCCGGGCGTATCCGCGGACCGCCTCCCAGGTCGGCGCGGGGAGCGGCACCCGGACCACCGCGCCCTGCTTGTCAGCGGTTCGGGTGGCGGGCTCGAAGCCGAGCGGCTCCGCGATCTGCGGGAGCCTCAGCTCCTCGACCCAGGCGTCGAACTGAGGCGGGGCCGGGCGGGCCGCGGCCTCCCGCTCGACGTGCTCCGGGTAGGAGCGGCCGGCCGGGGCGAGCTCCCGGCCCGCGTAGGCGGCGAACAGGTCACCGGTGATCAGCGTCATCGAGCGGCCGTCCACCACCGCGTGGTGGGCGTTCAGCACCAGGACGTGGTCCTCGGGCCCGAGCACCAGCAGCTCCGCCTCGGCGAGCCGGCCGCCGACCAGGTCGAAGGACCTGGTCACCGCCCGGTCCAGCTCGGCGGGCAGGTCCTCCGGCGCGATCTCCCGGACCGCGAGCCCGAACTCCTCGGCCGGCCACCGCGCGCGGCGGGGCTCGTTCTCCACCTCGAACAGCCGCAGCCGCAGCTCCTCGTGGCGCTCCACGACGGCCCGCCAGGCCCGGCCGAGGGCCGCCCGGTCGAGCGGTCCGCGCAGCCGTCCCGCCCAGGGGGCGGTGTACTCCGCGCTCCCCGGTTCGAGGACGTGCGCCAGCCAGAGCCGCCGCTGCGCGGACGACAACCCCCCGCGCTCCTCGGACACCTGCTCCGCCATCAGCTTCCCCTCTCGTGCGTGTACGTGAACGTGGGCCGGAACGCTTCCGGTATCGCCGCGGTGAGCCGGCCGAGGGCCGCGTGGTCGGGCACCCGCCCGTACAGCCGGCCGAGCCGGTCGGCCGCGCCGGCCCGCCAGTCGAGCGGCTGGCCGGGGCGGCCCCGGACGTCGACCAGGTCGACTCCGGGCAGGGCGCGCAGCCGGTCCAGTCGGCCGACCTCCACCAGGCTCCGGGCTCCGGCCGGCGGCACCAGCGCGTACTGGTAGGTGACCTGCTCGAACTCCGGTGCGCCGGGCGCCGGCCGGCCGAGGGCGAGCAGCAGGGCGGCCTCGACCACGTCGTACCCTGCGCCCCGGCGCAGCAGGTCGACGACCAGCCCGCCGACCCGGCCGTTCACTTCGATGACGCGCGGGCCGTCCGGGGTCAGCTTGATCTCGGTGTGCACGACGCCGTCCCGGACCCCGAGGGCGCCGATCGCGGCGTCCGCCAGCGCGCGGACCCGCTCGGCGGTCCGGGCGCGCAGGGTGTGCGGGACGAAGGACCCGCGCTCGCGGAACGGCTCCTCCAGCCGGAACTTGCCGGTGACGCAGATGAGCCGGCGGTCTCCGCCGTGCACGGCGGTCTCCACCGAGACGTAGTCCCCCCAGTCGGGGCCGGCCTCCTGCGCCTCCCCGGTGAGCAGGTTCTCCACCAGGAGCACCGCCCCGGCCGGGGCGGACCGGAAGAAGTCCGCCGCCAGCCGTTCGGCCTCCTCCGCACTGTCCGCCCGGCGGACGGAGCGGCTGCCGGTGCCGGTCCGCGGCTTGAGCACCACGGGCGGGCCGACCTCGGCGACCGCCGCGGCGATCCCGGCGGGCTCGGCCACCGGCACGCAGCGGGTGGTGTCGATCCCCGCCGCGGCGAACAGCCGCCGCTGGAGCAGCTTGTCCATCAGCCGCCGGGTGGTCTCCGGGCTGTGCCACCGGGTCAGCCCGAGCGCGGCAGCCAGCTCGCCGGTCTCTGCCAGCCGGTGCTCGCTGAAGGTGAGCAGGCCGTCCGGCTGCCGGGCGGCCACCGCCCTCGCCGCCTCGGCCGCGGTAAGGCCGCTGACGTCGCAGAGCTCGAACCGGCCGCGCAGGCCCGGCAGCAGCTGCGCGACGTGGGCCGAGCGCTGGTCGATCACCAGGAAGAGTTCGGCTCCGCAGGCGCGGGCCGCCGAGGCGATCTCCCCGGGCCCGGCGGCGCCGTCGTCGTAGACCACGGCGAGCCGCGGGCTACCGGATCTGTTGTGCATACCCATCCGTCCGTCGAAGCGAGTGGCCGCCCGGTGGCGCGCCGCCGGTCAGTCCTGCGGGGCGGCGGGCCAGGAGCGCTCGGCGGTGAGGTAGAGCAGCTCGGAGCGGACCCCGCGCTGCCCGGCCAGGTCGCGCAGGATGACCTCCTGGCGCAGCTGCTCGGCCTCCGGGTCGAACCAGCAGCCCGTCAGGTGCTTGAGCCAGGGCTCGATCCCCAGTGCGTAGACGAAGATCTGCTGGGCGCCGAGCCGTTCGGCGAGCTGGTCGGCGGGCCCGGCGAAGGAGCCCTTCAGGCCGCGCTCCACGCTGTGCTCGCGGGAGATCGGGGTGTCCAGCAGCGGCCCGTAGAGCCAGGTCAGCGGGGCGCCGACGCACTCCAGGCCGATGAACAGGGCGTCCACCGAGCCGATCTCCTCGGCCACCAGGTCGTAGAGGGCCGGGTCGATCGGCGAGGTGTCGGTGGCGAACAGGAAGCCGCGGCCGCCGAGCCGGACCATCGGCACCATCTTGGCGCGGATGTCGAGCTCGCCGTGCTCGCCGAGGAAGGGCAGCGCGGTGATGGTGGCCGGGCCGGCCTGCAGGGTCTGCATGTCGGCGAGTTCGACCACGTTGCGGAAGCCGAAGTGCTCCAGCATCGAGCGCAGGCCGATGTCGGCCAGGCTGCCGCCGGAGGACTGCGGGACCACGATGGTGCCGATCCGCCGCCGGAGCTGGAGCAGGGTCTCCAGCGAGAAGTGGTCGGAGTGGCCGTGGCTGAGCACCACGACGTCGATGGTCTCCGGCAGGTCGGCGATGGTGAAGTGGCCCTCGAAGCCGTCCCCGTCGTAGCCGAGGGTCGGGTCGGTCATCACCGTGAAGCCGCCGAGGTCCAGCAGCACCGAGGCGTGGCCGAAGTACCGCATCCGCACCTCGTCGGTCCCGTTGGGCACGTAGCGCCGGGGCTCCTGCTCGGTGAACAGGCGGCGGAAGCCCACCCGGGCCTCCTCGTCCAGTCCGAACTTCTCCGCCAGCTCCTCCACGTCCACCGGCTCCAGCCGGGCCGCGAACAGCTCGTCCAGCAGCTCGGAGGCGAACGGCACCTCCAGGTCGGTCCGGCCGGGAGCGGGCAGGATCGGCGAACTGTAGATGAAGGGCTGCTTCTGGTCGTGACGCTCCAGCAGGGAGACCGTCTGGGCATGGGGTTCGGTCGCCGGGGTGCGGTAGAGAAGGCTCTCGAAGAACCGCAGCCCGGCGTTGTTGGCCGTGTCGTAGACCAGCTCGGTGACCCCGCGCAGGGCGGGCGGCAGGTCCTGGTAGAGCGGGGCGAGCGCGCGTCCGTCACCGTTCTTGGCCAGCGTGGCGCGCATGGTGTCGATGTCCTCGGCCATCCGGATCCGGGCCTCGCCCTCGGCCAGGGTGCGCTCCAGCAGGTCCGCGACGCCCTGCGGGCCGCCCGGGCCCGGGTCGATGAACGGAGCACCGAACATGTTCGGATCGGCCAGTGCCCGGGCGTGCTGCTCGGGGCTCTCCAGGTAGCGGCGCAGGGCCGGCAGGTGCCGCTTGACGAGGTTGAGCGCGCCGGTGTGGGGCGCGGCCACGAACGGTACCGCGTACCAGCGGTGGACCAGTGGCTGCACGACGGTGGCCGGCGAGAGGTAGGCGCGCATGCGGGGTCTCCATCCGTGCCGCGGAGGCACGTTCGAACGTGACGGTCGGGTGGCGGCGCCCACTCTGGCCCGGGGGCCGGGCCGGACGCATGGGGAGCCGGCTCCCAGATTCCGCACACCGGTCCGGACGGAATCTGGGTGCGCTCCCCCCATGTGCGGGGGCGGCGGCGCTGGGAGCGTTGCGGCGCCGCCCCACCCGACGAACGAGAGCGAGGGGACCCATGACCGCGGTCCACCGGTCCGACACCGCCGTGATCGTGGATGGTTACTCCACGGGCGCCTTCCTCCCCCCGGCCTTCGCGGCCCTCGGGGTCGAGGTGGTCCACGTGCAGAGCACCCCCGAGCCGATGCTGACGATGCTCCAGCCGGACCCGGCCGCCTACCGGGACCGGTACGTGCTCTCCGGCGAGGACGGCCTGCCGGACACGGTGGCCGCGCTCACCGCGCTGGCCCCCGTCGCGGTGCTGGCCGGCCAGGAGCCCGGGGTGCCGCTGGCGGACCGGCTGGGTGAGCTGCTCGGGCTGGCGGGCAACGGCTCCGCGCTCTCCGCCGCGCGCCGCGACAAGTACCGGATGATCGAGACCCTGCGGGCCGCCGGGCTGCGCTGCGCCCGGCAGTCGAAGGGCTCCGACCCCGAGGAGCTGGCCGCCTGGGCGGCCGCCGAGGGCGGCTTCCCGGCCGTCGTCAAGCCGCTCAGCTCGGCCTCCACCGACCACGTCCACATCTGCCGGACCACCGAGGAGGTGGCGGCGGCGGCCCGCCGGGTGCTGGCCGCCACCGACATCTTCGGCAGCCGCAACACCGAGGCGCTGGTCCAGTCCTTCCTGGCGGGCACCGAGTACATCGTGGACACCGTCGGGGTCGGCGGCGAGCACTACGTCTGCGGGGTCTGGGAGTACGAGAAGACCGAGCTGCCCTCCGGCCGGAGGATCTACGACCGGGACGTGCTGCTGGACCCGCGGGCCGAGCCGGTGCCGGAGCTGATCGCCTACGTGCTGGACGTGCTGCGGGCGCTGGGCATCGAGCACGGCCCGGCCCACGCCGAGGTGATGATGACGCCCGAGGGCCCGGCCCTGGTCGAGATCGGCGCCCGGCTGAACGGCAACATGAACCCGGGCTTCCACGACGCCTGCCTCGGCACCAACCAGGCCCACCTGACCGCGCTCGCGTACACCCGCCCGCAGGAGTTCCTGGACCGCTACGCCGGCCGGGTCTACACCAAGCGCCGCGAGGCCGTGGTGCACAACACCCGGACCGAGCTGGACGGTGAGGTCACCGCGGTCGACCAGGCGGTGGTCGACAGGATCGCCGCGCTCGAGACGGTCCACCTGGTCGGCGTCAAGCTCGCCCCGGGCAAGCGGCTGCGCCCCACCACGGACCTGCTGACCAGCCCGCTGCGGATCTTCATGACCGGCCCCGACACGGAGTCGCTGCGGGCCGACCACCGGACCATCCAGACCTTGAAGGACGCGGTCTACCGGCTGGCCGAGACCCCGGCCCAGGTGTGACCACGCATCCCCCGCAAGCACCCGAGGAGAGGTTAGCCACCCGTATGGACACCGAAGGACGGCCAACGGTCCTGCTGTTGGGCACCGACAAGTACGTGATGCAGGCCTGTGTGCGCAACGACGTCGACGCCGTGGTGATCTGGGGCTCCACCGCCTACGACTACGGCATCGTCCCGGTCCCCGAGCAGTTCACGGTACTCCGGGTCGACAACCAGAGCAGCGTCGAGGCCGTCCTGACGGCCCTGCACCGGGCCGGCCTGGCCGACCGGGAGTTCGACGCGGTGCTCACCTCGGACGAGTGGGCCATGGTGACGGCCGGCATGGTCGCCGAACACCTCGGCTGCCGCGGCATCGACCCCGTCACCGCCGCGTACTTCCGCGACAAGTCGCTGCAGAAGCGCCGGATCGCCGCGGCCGGACTGCGCACCGCCCGGGTCACGGTGATCGAGGACATCCACGACGTCTCGGCCATCACCGAGCTGCCCTACCGGCGGGCGGTGCTCAAGCCGATCGCCGGCGCCGCCACCGCCCGCACCTCGGTGGTCACCAGCCTGGCCGACCTGGAGCAGCGCAGCCGCCAGTACCGCAAGGAGCAGACCGCCCAGCGCACCTTCGCGCTGGAGGAGTTCGTCGAGGGCGACGAGTGGGTGGCGGACGGCGTGGTGTTCGAGGGCGAGGTCGTCTTCCACGCCCTCGGCACCTACGGCGACCCGTGCCTGACCGTGGTCGACCAGGGGCTGCCGCTGCGGCTGCGCCGCTTCGACCCGAAGTCCGAAGCGTGGGCCTACGAGCTCGGCGACCCGTTCGTCCGGCGCGCGATCGAGGCGCTCGGCCTGCGCGACGGCGCCTTCCACATGGAGCTGTTCCACCACCCGGAGCACGGGCTGGCCTTCGGCGAGTGCGCCTCCCGGCGCGGCGGGGCGCTGATCCACGAGGAGCTCCAGGCCAAGTTCAACGTCCACCTGGGCGCCGCGCAGCTCTTCGCCGCGCTCGGCCGCCGGCCCGAACTGACCGTCGTGGAACGGCCGGAGATCATCGGCGGGACCTATCTGCCGGGCCGTCCGGGCACCCTGATCAGCTGCCCCTCGCCGGCCGAGCTGCGGGCACAGCCCGGCGTGGAGTTCGCCCGGGTGGAGTTCCCCTTCGGGGGCCAGTTCGCCGACGGCCTGGGCTCCACCAACCAGAAGCTCGGCCAAGTGCTGGTCGCCGCCGACTCGGAGGAGGAACTGCAGACCCGGCTGGCGGAGTTGCGCGCCTGGTTCGCCGAGCGCACGGTGGTCGCCCCGTACGGCGGTTCGCTGCGCGAGCTGCGCGCCTGGCAGCGCGAGACCTGGCCCGACCAGGACTACCGGGACGCCCTGTGGGACTGACCGGGAACGCCCCGGCCGTCGAGGAGCGGCGGCAGCGGGGCCCGCTCGCCCGGCTGCTGCCGGAGACCGCCGAGCAGCGCGCGCTGGCGGCCGGGAGTTTCGTGAACTCACTGGGCGCCGGGATGTTCATGACCAGCAGCGTCCTGTACTTCACCCGGATCGTCGGCCTGCCGATGGCCCAGGTGGCCACCGGGCTGTTCTCCGGGGCGATGGCCGGGCTGGCGGCCGGGCTGGTCGCCGGGCGGATCGCCGACCGGTGGGGAGCCCGGGAGACCCAGATCGCGGTGATGCTGATCGGGGCCGCCACCGTCGCCTGCTACCTGGTGGTCCGCACCTTCTGGCCGTACCTGCTGGTCTCGATCCTGCTCGGCGTGGTCTTCGCCGCGACCAAGTCCAGCCAGGCGCCGCTGGTCCGCAGCTTCGGCGGGGAGAACCCGACGGTCTTCCGGGCCTACCTGCGCTCCTCGACCAACCTGGCCATCGCCCTCGGCGCGCTGATCGCCGGGATCGGCATCCAGCTCGACTCGTCCCCGGCCTATCTGTGCCTGGTCGGCGGCCGGGCGCTGGCCTTCGCGGGCAGCGCGCTCGCGCTGCTCCGGCTGCCCCGGCCGGCCCCGCTGCCGGTGCCCCACGGCAGCCGGAGCTGGGAGGCGCTGCGGGACCGCCCCTACCTGACCGCGACGGTGCTCAACTCGCTGATGTCGCTGCACTACGCGGTGCCGACCTTCCTGCTGCCGCTCTGGATCGTCGACCACACCGAGGCCCCGCGCTGGATGGTCTCCGGCGTGCTGCTGCTCAACACGGTGCTGGTGATCGGCCTCCAGGTGCGGGTCAGCCGCGGGGTGGACGACACCGAGGCGGCGGGCACCCGGATGCGGCACGCCGGGGCCGCCGTCCTGGCCGGGCTGGTCATGATGGCCGCCGCGAGCGGCCGCTCCACCTGGGTCGCGGTGGCCCTGCTGCTGGCCGCGGTCGCCGTCTACACCTTCGGCGAGCTCTGGCACGCCGCGGCCTCCATGGAGTACTCCTTCGGCCTCGCCGCCCCGCACGCCCAGGGCGAGTACTCCGGGGTCTTCGGCCTCGGCGCGGGCGTCGCCGAGGCGCTGGCCCCCGCCGTGCTCGGCGCGCTCGCGCTGGCCTGGGGACCGCCCGGCTTCCTCGCCCTCGGCCTGGGCTTCCTGGCCGTCGGCGCGAGCTGCCGGCCGCTCATCGCCCACTCCCTGCGCAAGGCCGCCGAGGCGGCGGCCCCGACCACCAGAAAGGCGTGACCGGAGATGACCACCACGACCGATCCGCAGTCGCTCGGCCAGGACATGCTGGAGCTCGTCCCCGGCCTGCACTTCGACCACCAGGAGATCCTGAAGGCCTACCAGCAGGTGGTGGACCGGGTGCCGGTCACCGACCCGGAGAACCCGGAGCACCGGCTGCGCCGCCTGGGCCTGACCCACCGCGCCGACGCGGCCGACCCCTGGCACGACGCCGGCACCGGCCAGTTCAACCAGCAGACCGGTGAGAAGCACTTCGAGGAGTCCGAGTTCTCGTTCTTCAACGAGGAGTTGAAGGACACCTACTTCTACCACCTGTACCAGAGCCTGCCGTTCCAGATCGGCCGGATGCGCCTGGTGCCGCTGCACCCGGGCGAGATCTACCACATGCACACCGACGCCTCCCGGGTGGCGCACGTCGCGATCACCAGCAACGAGGACAGCCGGCTGCTGTTCCGCACCGGCCACACCTACCACGTGCCGACCGACGGCCGGGTGCACCTGCTCAACACCAGGCTGCACCACTCCGCCTACAACGCCGGCGGCACCACCCGGATCCACCTGACCATGACCAAGGTCGAGTAGGCCCCGGCCGCCACCCCGCCGCCCCACCCCACCGATCAGCAGGGAGCCCGCATGACCGCCCAGGAGCCGACCGAGCAGGGCCGCCCGGTCGTGGTGCTCGTCGACGGCTACACCACCGGCAACTACCTGCCGCCGGCCTTCGCCCGCAAGGGCGCGGACGTCGTCCACGTGCAGAGCACCGCCGAGTTGATGACCACGATGCTCGCCCCGGACCTCAGCGCCTACCGGGCGAACCTGGTCTGCGAGTCCCCCGAGGAGACCGCCCGGCAGCTCGCCGAGTACCGGCCGGTCGCCGTGGTGGCCGGTCAGGAGCCCGGCGTGCCGCTGACCGACCGGCTCTCCGAGCTGCTCGGGCTGCCCACCAACGGCACCGCGCGGTCAGCCGCCCGCCGGGACAAGTACGAGATGATCGAGGCGCTCCGGCGGGCCGGGGTCCGCTGCGCCGAGCAGTTCAAGAGCGGCCACCCCGAAGAGCTGGCCGAGTGGGCCGAACGGCGCGGCCGGTACCCCGTGGTGGTGAAGCCGCTGACCTCGGCGGCCGCCGACGGCGTGGCGATCTGCCGGGACGCGGCCGAGGTCCGCAAGGCGGCCGAGGCCGTCCTCGCCACCCGCACCGTCTTCGACGAGCCGAACCTCGAAGTCCTCGTCCAGTCCTACCTGGTGGGCGAGGAGTACGTGGTCGACACGGTCTCCTGCCAGGGCCGGCGCTACACCTGCGGGGTCTGGCAGTACCGCAAGAAGCTGATCGGCACCCACAACATCTACGACCACGAGCTGGTCCTGGACCACCAGGACCCGCGGGTGGCCGGGCTGATCGCCTACATGGACACCGCGTTGCGGGCGCTCGGCATCGACTTCGGACCGACCCATGCCGAGGTCATCATCACCGCCGACGGCCCGGCCCTGGTGGAGGTCGGCGCCCGGCTGGCCGGCGGGATGAACCCCGCCTACCACGACGAGTGCCTCGGAGCGAACCAGGCCGACCTGACCGCGCTGGCCGCCGTCCGCCCGGAGGAGTTCCTGGAGCGGTACGCGGACCGGCACTTCCGCAAGCTGCGGGAGGCCTGGCTCTACACCACGCCCACCGAACTCGACGGCGTGGTGGACAGCCTGGACCAGGACGTGCTGGCCGAGATCGAGGGCCTGGAGACCGTCCGGGGCCTCAACGTGAAGATCAAGGAGGGCGGCCGGATCCGGCCGACCGTCGACCTCTACACCAGCAGCCTGCGGATCTTCATGGCAGGCGACTGCGCCGCGCAGGTGGAGCGCGACTACCTCCACATCCAGCGGATCAAGGACCAGGTCTTCCGACTGCGCTGACCCCACGCCCATCCACTCACCACCACGCGGGAGTTCTCCAGCATGACCACCACCGAAGGCAATCCGCCGCAGTTGCTCCTGGTCGGCGGCGCCGCGCCCAACCCGCTCAGCGTCGACGTGGCCGTGCAGGCCCTGGCCCAGGCCCGGGCCCGCGGTCTGCGCACCCACGTCACCAACCAGGAGGCCACCGTGGCCGCCACCCCGGAGGTGACCGAGGCCGCCGACGCGGCGAGCGCGGTCGACTTCGAGGACGCGGCGGGCAGCGCCAAGTGGGCGGCTGTCCGGCGCGAGGAGGGCGAGCGCTTCGACCTGGCCCTCGCGGTCCGCGAGATGGCCCAGGTGGCGGCGGCCGAGGTCGCCGACGAGATCGGCGCCCCCGGCAACCCGCCGGAGGCGGTCCGCCGGATCCGCACCAAGGACGCCTGCCGGGCCGCGCTGGCCGCGGCCGGTTTCCCGCAGCCGGCCGTGCGGCTGTGTGCCGACGAGTCCGAGGCCCGGGCCTTCCTCGCGGAGAGCACCGGCCCCTGGGTGGTCAAGCCCCGGGACGCGATGGGCAGCCAGGGCGTCAGCCGGGTGGACGGCCCGGACGGCCTGGCGGCCGCGATCGAGCTGCTGCCGAGCCAGGACTCCTTCCTGGTGGAGGAGTTCGTGGACGGTCCGGAGTTCAGCGTGGAGGGCCTGTTCCTCGGCGCGGTGCCCACCGTGCTGGCGGTGACCGCCAAGGAGAAGCTCCCGCCGCCGTTCTTCGTCGAGGTCGCCCACGTCCTGCCCGCCCCGCTGCCGGAGGCGGACCGGGCGGAGATCGACCGGCAGGTGCGTGCCGCGCTGACCGCGCTCGGCCTGCGGTTCGGCGCCTTCCACGTCGAACTCTGGCTCACCGCACGGGGCGTGGTGCTCGGCGAGGTGCACGGCCGGATCGGCGGCGGCTGGATCCACACCATGCTGCCCCACGTCTTCCCGGGCCTGGAGTTCTTCGGCCTCATCCTGGACGACGCGCTCGGCCGCCCGGCCGAACTGCCGGCCGCCTCCTCCCGGGCGGCGGCCAGCCGCTTCCTCGCGCCCGAGCCCGGGCGGCTGGTCGCGGTCGAGGGCTGGGACGAGGTGCTGGCGCACCCCGGCCTGCTCTACGCCGAACTGACCGTGCGGCCGGGGGACGTGATCAACCCGTTCCGCTCCGGCCAGGACCGGGTGGGCGCGATCGTGGTCGGCGCGGAGAGCCCGGCCGAGGCCGAGCGGCTGGCCCGGGAACTGGCCGCCTCGGTCCGCTTCGTCACCGAGGAGCCGTCCGGCGCGAAGTCCCCCGAGGAGGCCGGGGCATGACCGGCACCACGACCGGCACCAGCGGCACCACGACCGGCACCCCCGTCCGGGCCGGCCTCCAGGCCGACGTGGCGGTGATCCCCCATCGGCTGGACCGCCCGTTCCAGATCTCGCACATGACCATCTCCACCGTCGACCGGGTCCGGCTCCGGCTGATCGGCTCCTGCGGCCAGCTCCGCGGCGAGGGCGAGATCGCCGCCGACCTCGGCTACGGCCAGGACGGCCCGGCCATCGCGGCCGAAGCCCGTTCCCTTGCGGCCGAGTTGATCGGGGCGGGCGGCACCGAGATGCCCGACCGGATCGGCGAGCTGCTGGCCGGCGCGGCCTCGGCGTTCAGCGCTCCGGCCCGGATGCTGGTCGAGATGGCCTTCCTGGACCGGGCCGCCCGGACCGCCGGGCTGCCGGTCTGGCGGCTGCTCGGCCTGCCCGAGCCCGGCCCGGTCCGGCTGATGCACACCGTCCCGATCGGCGAGGAGGTCCCGGCCGCCGCCCGGCCGGTGAAGATCAAGCTCGGCGGCCCCCGGGACCAGGAGGTGCTCCGCGGCCTGGTCGGCGTGGACGGCCCGGTGGTGCTGGACGTCAACCGGGGCTGGGGGCGCGCCGAATGGGAGGAGTTGCGCCCGCTGGTGCGGCAGGTCGCGCCCACCGTCCTGGAGGACCCGGTGAGCGACGACGCGCTGCTCCCGGAGGTGCGCGCCGCCCTGCCCGGCACCACCGTCCTGCTGGACGAGGGCATCGACAGCCGGGCCGCCGTGGAGCGCGCCGCGCTCACCGCCGACGGCGCCAACATCAAGCTGATGCGCTTCGGCGGCCTGCTGCCCGGCCTGGACGCGCTGCACCACCTCGCCGCCCAGGGCACGGCCCGGATGCTCGGCTGCTTCCTGGAGCCGCCCCGGTCGATCGCCTACGCGGCGCAGCTGGCCGGCCTGTGCGACTGGACCGACCTCGACGGGCACTTCTGGCTCTGCGACGACCCGCCGGTACTCGGCTACCACCTCGACAGCTCCCGCCCCGGCATCCCCGGCATCCGGTACTGACGCGACGCCTGCCCGGCGCCGTCCACCGCACCGAACCCACGAGGAGTCAGCGCACCATGCAGCACGTCACCGAGCCTCTGCCGTACGGCACCTGGAACTCTCCGGTGGAGGCGGCGGAGGTCGCGCGGGGCGAGGCCCTGCTCGAATGGGCCGGCTTCGTCGGCGAGGAGGTGTGGTGGACGGAGGCCCGTCCGCAGGAGGGCGGGCGCAGTGCCCTGACCCGCCGCACCGCCGACGGCCCGGCCCCCGCCCTGCCGCCCGGCTGGGACGTCCGCAGCCGGGTCATCGAGTACGGCGGCCGCCCCTGGCTGGCGCTGTCCGGCCGGGCCGAGGACGGCATCGTCTTCACCCACTGGGACGACCAGCGGGTCTACCGCTGGCGCCCGGGTACCGACCCGGTACCGCTGAGCCCCGTCGGCGCCTGGGCCGCCGAGCTGCGCTACGCCGACTTCGCGGTCCGCGGCGAGGAGGTCTGGTGCCTGCGGGAGACCGTCGCCGACGCCGAGGGCACCAAGGTGGTCCGGCACCTGGTCGCGCTGCCGCTGGACGGCCGGGCCGCGGACGACCCCGCGGCCGTCCGGGTCCTGACGGGCGGGCACGACTTCCTCTCCGGCCCGCGGATCGAGCCGGGCGGCCGCCGGGTCGCCTGGCTCGGCTGGAACCACCCGGCGATGCCCTGGGACACCACCGAGCTGATGGTGGCCGGGATCGAACCGGACGGCAGCCTGGCCGAGCCGGTCCGGGTGGCCGGCGGGGACGGCGAGTCGGTCACCCAGACCGACTGGGCGGCCACCGGCTCCGGCGCCCTCTACGCCGTCACCGACCCGGACGGCTGGTGGAACGTGCACGAGCTCGGGCCGGACGGCGGCCGGCGCAACCTCTGCCCCCGGCCCGAGGAGTTCGGCGAGGCACTGTGGCGGATCGGCCTGCGCTGGTGCCTGCCGCTGCTGGACGGCCGGCTCGCCGTGGTGCACGGCACCAGCGGCCGCCGGCTGGGCCTCCTCTCCCCGGACGGGCGGCTCGACGACCTGGAGACCCCGTACACCGAGTGGTTCTTCCCGGCCACCGACGGCCGCCGGATCGCGGCCGTCGCGGCCGGCCCGCGGCAGGGCCGCACCGTGGTGCTGATCGACCCGGCCGACGGCGGCACCGAGATCCTCCGCGAGCCGTCCGCCGCCCACCCGGAGTACGCCACCACGCCCTACCGGCGCACCTTCACCGGGCCGGACGGCGAGCCGGTGTACGCCCACGTCTACCCCCCGTACCACCCGGAGCACACCGGGCCGGACGGCGAACTGCCGCCCTACCTGGTCCTCGCCCACGGCGGGCCGACCAGCCGCAGCCACCTCGTGCTGAACCAGGAGATCAGCTACTTCACCAGCCGGGGCTTCGGCGTGGTGGACGTCCAGTACGGCGGCTCCACCGGCTTCGGCCGGGCCTACCGGGAACGGCTGCGGGAGTCCTGGGGCGTGGTCGACGTGCGTGACTGCGCCACGGTGGCCCGCGCCCTGGCCGCCGAGGGCCTGGCCGATCCGGACCGGCTGGCGATCCGCGGCGGCAGCGCCGGCGGCTGGACGGCCACCGCCTCGCTGGCGGACGAGCCCGGCCTGTACCGGGCGGCCGGCATCTACTACCCCGTGCTGGACGCCGAGCAGTGGCGCACCCGGGGCACCCACGACTTCGAGTCGCGGTACCTGGAGAGTCTGATCGGCGCCTGGCCGCAGCAGCGCGCCCGCTACGCCGAGCGCTCGCCGGTCGAGGGGGCCGGCCGGATCCGCGCCCCGTTCGTCCTGCTCCAGGGCCTGCGGGACACCGTCTGCCCACCGGCCCAGGCCGAGCGGCTGCTCGCGCTGCTCAAGGACTCCGAGGTGCCGCACAGCTACCTCACCTTCGAGACCGAAGGACACGGCTTCCGGCTCGCCGACACCGTGGTCCGCTCCCTGGAGGCCGAACTCGCCCTCTACACCTCGGTCTTCGGACTTGCCCCGTGACGCCTCCCGTCCCCGGGCGTCCCCACGACACCTCCACGCAGGAGAACACGACATGCCCTCAGGACGATCCTCGACCGGGCGGACGGACCGCTCCGGTCCCGGCCGCCCGAACCTCGACGACCTCGACTTCGACCGGCTGGCACCGCCGATCAGACGAGGTCTGAAATCCCTGACCCGACTGGACAACCACCACGCACTGCTGGCGATCGCCTTCGAGTACGGATTGGTCGCGCTCTGTGTCACCGCCTGCGTCGCGGGCTCCTACTGGGCCTATCCCGTCGCGGTGGTCCTGATCGGCTCGACCCAGCGCTTCCTCGCCCACTTCCTGCACGAGTCGGCCCACAAGAGCCTGGCCCGGAACCGGATCCTCAACCTGGTGGCCGGCACCGCCCTCTCCGGCTACCTGGTCGGCCAGCTGTACGGCCCGTACCGCAGCTCGCACGTCGGCCGGCACCACCGCCACCTCGGCGAGGCGGACGCCGACCCGGACTACAGCTTCCACCTCGAGTGCGGGCTCTACGACCCGGACCGGAGCGACCGCGGCTTCCTGGTCCGCGAGGTGCTGCTCTCGCTGCTGGGGCTGCGCACCGTGGACTACCTGCGCTACCTGGTCCGGGACCGGGTCTGGGCCCGGGAGTCGGACCTGACGGTCTCGGTGCCGGTGCGGCTCCGTACCGAGCAACGGCTGTTCCTGCTCCAGTGGGCCGTCGTGTTCGGCCTCTGCGGCTGGCTCGGGGTGCTGCCCGAGCTGCTGCTCTTCTGGTTCGTCCCGCTGCTGACCAGCAACATCGCGATCGGCTGGCTCTCGGAACTGGCCGAGCACTACCCGCTGCCGGAGAGCGAGTCCACCCGGGTTCTGCTGACCCGCAACCGGCACGGCCGGGCCCTGGAGACCTTCCTGCTCAGCCGGCACGGCGACCGCTACCACCTGGTCCACCACCTCAACGCGGGCATCCCTTTCTGGAACCTGCACCGGGCCCACCGACTGCTGCTGGACGACCCGGCGTACGCCGGCTGGGACGGCATGTGGGCGGGGGTCCTCAGCCGCCCGCGCTCCCGGCGCGGCAAGGAGACGGTGATCAGCTACGCGGCCAAGTACCGCGCCTGGCGCCGGAACGGCGGTGACCCGACCACCGCGGACCGCACCTTCGCCCAGTCGATGATGCTCGCCGCCGGGCAGGTCACCGTCACCCTCCCCCAGCAGTCCGAACCGACCACCGTGAGGCCCTGATGACCGAGGCACCCGTCACCGTCCCGACGCCCGCCGGCGACACCGCCGCCACGCCCGACCGGGACGCGGGCCTGGGCCTGCGGCTGCTGGCCGCCGACGAGCGCTGCCGGCGCGCCTTCGCCGAGCCCGGCTCACTGCTGCGCCAGATCGCCTACCCGGCGGCCCAGCGCTACCTGGTCGCCGACGACCTGACCGGGCTGCTCCCCCGGCTCGACCTGCTCCGGGCCCGCGGGTACCGGGTGTCGGCCGAGTACGTCGGCGAGGAGATCCGGGACGAGGCCGAGATCGAGCAGGTGGTCCAGGCGTACCTGGACCTGCTCGCCGCCGACGCCGGGCCGCTCCAGCTCGGCTTCGACCTCTCCAACGTCGGCCTGCTGGTCTCCCGCGACCTGGCCGTGCGGAACACCGCACGGATCCTCACCGCGGCGGCCGCGCACGGCGGCGAGGTAGTGCTCTCGATGGAGCGCTCGGAACTGGTGGACGAGATCGTCTCGGTCTTCGCCGAGCTGGCCCCCGCCCACCACAACGTCGGCATCACCGTCCAGGCCCACCTGCACCGCACCGAGCGGGACCTGCCCGGCCTGGTCGCGCTCGGCCGCAAGATCCGGCTGGTCAAGGGCGTCTACGCGGAGGCCCCGGAGACCGCCCTCGGCCGCGGGCCGGAACTCGACGCGCGCTACGTCAAGTTCGCCGAGTACGTCCTCGGCGAGGGCGCCCGGCTCGCCCTGGCGACCCAGCACGCCGAGCTGCTGGCCACCGCCGAACAGCGCGGGCTGCTGGCCGGGGCCGAGGAGATCGAGATGCTGCACGGGGTCCGCCCCGCACTGCTCCGGCACTACCGGGAAGCCGGCTACCCCTGCCGGGTCTACACGACCTATGGTCAGAGCTGGTGGCTGCACCTGCTGCACCGCCTGGCCGAGCACCCCGCCATGGCCCTGCGCGCCCTGGCCGATCTCGCCGACCCCGCCGCCACGGCCTTCGGCACCGACTACTGACAGGGCGTCACCCATGACCGGACAGCTGATCCACCTCAACACGGCCGGGGCCGGCCTGATGCCGGAAGCGGTCTCCATCGCGATGGCCGACTGCCTGGCCCGGGAGGCGGCCACCGGCAGCTACGAGACCGAGCTGCACCACGACGAGATCCTCCAGCACGACGTCTACCGGCGGCTCGGCCGGGTCGTCGGCGCCGGGGCCCGGGACCTCGCGGTCTTCGACAGCGCCACCCGCGCCTGGTGGCGGGTGGTCTCCCGGCTCGACCTCGGCCCGGAGGACCTGATCTGGGTCACCCCCTACGAGTACGCGGGCAGCCTGATCGGGTACTTCAACCTGCGCGACCGTACCGGCTGCACCATCGAGACCATCCCGCTGCGCCCCGACGGGGACCTCGACCTGGACTGGATGGCGGCCAAGATCTCCGACCGGGTCGCCCTGGTCTCGGTCACCCACGTGCCCTCCGGCTGCGGGATCGTCAACCCGGTCGCCGAGATCGGCCGGCTCCTCGCCCCGTACCGCGCCTGGTACGCGGTGGACGCCTGCCAGGCCGTCGGGCAACTGCCGCTGGACGTGGACGCGATCGGCTGCGACCTGCTCACCGGGGCCGGGCGCAAGTTCCTCTGCGGACCGCGGGGCAGCGGCTTCGCCTACACCACACCGGAGTTGCGGGCCGCGCTGCTGCCCGACTTCACCGACCTGCACGTGGCCCGGGTCAGCTCGCCGACCGACGTCACGGTGCACGAGGAGAGCGCCCGCACCCTGGAGCTGGGCGAGCGCAGCACGGCCGTGGTGCTCGGGCTGCACGCCGCGCTCGGCCACCACCTCGAACTGGCGCGGGAGGGGCAGGCGTTCCCCCGGAAGGACGTCATCGAGGCGCTGCACGCCTGCGTCGCCGCGGTGCCCGGCGCCGAACTGCTGAGCCCGGGGACGGAGCAGTCGGGCATCCTCTCCTTCCGGCACGGCACCCTGCCGGCCGAGCGCGTCCGGGACGGGCTGGCGGCCCACGGCATCAACGCCTGGAAGATCACCGGTGACCACACCCCGCTCTACCTCTCGGCCCGGGGAGTCGACACCGCGGTGCGGCTCTCGGTACACCACTACAACACGCTCGAGGAGGTGGAGGCGCTCGGCCAGGCCCTCCACGGCCTCCGGTGACCCGCCCCTGCGCCCACCTGCCCGGAGGGTGGCGGCCGGACGGTCCCGACGGGCACGCTGCGCACATGCTGATCAGGGAAGCCACCGCAGAGGACTGGCCCGCCATCTGGCCGTTCTTCCACCAGATCGTCGCCGCGGGCGAGACCTTCACCTACCCGCTCGACCTCGGCCCGGAGCAGGGCCGTGACTGGTGGCTGCTGTCCGCGCCGAACCGCACGGTGGTGGCGGTCGACGAGGCCGGCACGGTGGTGGGCACCGCGAAGATGAACACCAACCACATGGGCAACGGATCGCACACCGCGAGCGCCAGCTACATGGTCGACCCGGCGCGCTCCGGGCGCGGGGTGGGCCGGGCGCTCTGCGAGTACTCCCTGGAGTGGGCCCGGCAGGCCGGCTACCGGGGCATGCAGTTCAACGCGGTGGTCGAGACCAACGTCCATGCGGTGCGCCTCTACCGCTCGCTCGGCTTCGAGGTACTGGGCACCCTGCCGGAGGGCTTCCGGCACCCGGAGAAGGGCTACGTCGGACTGCACATCATGCACCGCCCACTGCCCTGACCTGCCCCGGCCGGCTCCTCGCCGCACGGCGGGGAAGCCGGCCGTTCCGGCACCGCCTCGGCACCGCGGGACATAACGAAAACGCCCGGGTCAGCGCGTTCCTCGCCTACGCCACCAGCCGGGGACGGGCGTCGATCGACCGTCGGCCCGCCTGCCCGAGCATTCCCGGTGCCCGCGACAGAACGTGAAACCGACAAGTGGAGCGCGGAGCCGGACCGGCGGTTCTCAGGTCAGGACCAGCCATCGGCGGCCGTCGATCAGCTCTCGCGCAGCGTCCAGGTGGCCGGCGTGGCACGCGGTCTCGGTGATGACGTGCAGCAGGACGTCGCGCAGGGTGTGCAGGTGCGGTTCACCGAACAGGTCGTGGGGCCACCAGGCCAATGCGGCGCCGCCAAGGGTGGCGGTGATGACCGCATCGGCGAGTTCCGCCTCCCGCCGATACCGGTCGAGCACTTCGACGGCCGGCACATCCGGGGCCACCTTCCACGCTTCGTCGCCGCTCGTCAGACCGCGGATGACCCCCTCGTCCCCGGCGACGACCGCACGGAACCAGAACCGTTCCACATCGAGCGCCAAGTGCTGGATCATCCCCAGGCAGTGCCATCCGGAAGGCAGCACAGGCCGTCGGAGGTCCTGCGCGTCGAGCCCGTCAAGGATGCCGAGAACGTGGCGTCGCTGTCCGTCCAGGACCTCAAGAAGCGCCCTTACCTCACTGCCCTGAGCGGTATCGCTCTCGTTGCCGGTCACGGTCACCCAGGATCCCCGAATCCCTGCGGCCGCGCAGGCGGTTACCCGGAATCTCGCGAGAGCACCTGCCCCGTCCTCCGACCGCAGGCCGTGAAGTCGTACCGGAGTACCAACGCGCCCACTATGCGGCAAGGTGAAGACCGGTGGCAGGAGGCCGCCGGTCCTTCGACGGGTTCACCGAGGCGTGCGCACCGTCGTCGTGACGCGGACGAGGCTCGGTCCGCGGGGCGTGGAACCGAACCCGAACCGCACGGGCGGCCGTACCGCGGTGAGCGGTCCGAGGTCCCGTCCCTCCAGGACGGCGCCGACGGCGACGATGCGGTGCAGGTCGCGTGCCCCGTACCACTCGTACCGGCCGCCACCGGCCGTGCCTCGGGTCCGCACGCCCAGCAGCAGCCGAGCCACCGGGTCCGTCACCGCCGTCCAGCCCGGCCGGGAGGCCAGGGCACCGGGGACCGCACGAAGCAACAGCCCCGCGAGACCGCGCCCGCCGACGGAGAACCGCAGATCGAGCACAGTTCCGGCGGTGACCGCCCAGTGGTCCGCGGTGACCCGGACCCGTACGGGCTCGATCCGGACCTCGTCGAAGACGTAGGTGCCGGCGATGAAGTCCGCCGCGCGCCGGGAGGGGGCCAGGAGCAGGCGGTGACCGTCGTCCCGCTCCAGCATCACGTCGCTGAGCGGCCCGAAGGGCGAGCGGGGCCAGTGGCCGAGGACCAGACGGGTACCGGACGCCGTACCGAGGCCGGCGATCCAGCCGTCGAAACGCAGCCGGACGGACCGGTCGGACCCGTGCGCCACGGCACCCCGCTGTCCCGGCCCGTACGACACCACCCGCACCGACTCCCCCGAAGCCCCGCGCCGAAACCCGCCGCCGACCGACGCGGCACACCGCGGCGCCGGTGAAGGTGACGGTCGTCGCCGATCCCGGCGGCCGCGACGTCCGCTCCACGGCCCGGAGCCTCTCAGGGGAACGCGGGGGTGCTGTGGTTCATGACGATCGCGTCGTTACGGCGGGGCTCTCCTCCGGGGCGGGTACGCCACGGCCGACGGTCATCGACCAGCGCACCGAGGAAGGAGCCTCCACGGAGACGGTGCCGCCGCGGTCCACTCCCCCGATGCCTACCTGGTTGTACGTGGTGCTGACCTGGCCGGCGAGACACTGCTGCGGGAAAGAGACATGTACGGACGGCACCGCGACCTTGATCGTGCCCGCGCCTTGGCAACGCACCGCGACGATGAGCGCGTCGCCCTTCCTCTTTCCCTCACTGAAAGCAAAGCTCGCGTTCCCGGTGGTCACCTTCTGGCGGCCGGCGAGCGTTTCGTCCGCGGCCAGTTCCGGGGGCACCTGGACCGAGGGGTGGGCACCGCTTTCAGGATCACTCGTCGCCGCTGAAGGCGAGGCAGGCGCACGCGTGGGCCGCGCAGCAGTCTTGACCCCTGCGTGATCAGCGGTGCAGGCGGTGACCGGAACGAGCAGCACGGCACACACGATGTTCAGTCCTGCAAGGCTTCGAACGGACATGCCAGCCCTCCCAGACGATCCAGCCCCCACGGCGCACGGTCGTGACTCACCGCGATACGTTGATCACGAGCGGCTTCGAGGAGCATGCCAGCACCGAGAGGCGGACGCCCAGCTTCCGTGGCTCTTCTGAGCAAGACGTGAGGTTGACGGAGTCAGCCGAGAACGCCACACATGACGGCGGTTGACGCCGGCACCAGCCCTGGACACACCCTCGACCGCTACGTCGAGATCGGCTCCCTCACCATTCGACGGGTCGTCCGGCCACACGGACAGAACAGGCATGCGCGTCCTCGCGCCGGCAGAGCCCGTAACAGCCGCTTGAGCCCCGCTACGTCTCCACGCAGCCGCGGCCCGACCAGCCGGCCGACCTGGGGAGTCACGGCATCAGCGGCCCGAGCGTGCGTACCACCGGCCGTCGTGGCGGGCTACATGAATGGGACGGCCGAAGCAGGCCGTCATGTGGTCCGGGGTGAGCACGCCGGCCACCGGGCCGGAAGCCAGCTCGCGTCCTTCCTTGAGCAGGAAGGCATGCGTGGTGCTGGGCGGCAGCTCCTCCAAGTGGTGGGTGACCGTGATGGTGGAGAGGTCGGCCCGGTCGGCCGCCAGCCGGTGCAGCGCGTCCACGAGGTCCTCGCGGGACGGGAGGTCGAGGGCGTTGAACGGCTCGTCGAGCAGGAGCAGCGAGGGATCCGCCATGAGGGCGCGGCAGACGAGGATCCGGGCACGCTGGCCGCCCGAGCAGTCACCGAAACGACGGTCGGCGAGCTCCTTGCACCCGAGCTCGGCGAGCAGGACGTGGGCGCGCTCGCGGGTCGCGGTGTCGTACTCCCGCCACAGCGGCTGCACGGTGCCGGTCGCCCCCGTGAGGACGACGGTGTGGGCGGTGGCCTCCAGCGGGACCTTCTGGGCGGCGGACACGAGACCGACGCGCGCTCGCAGCTCGCGCATGTCGACGCGGCCGAGTGGGTCGCCGAGGACCTCGACCGTGCCGACGGTGGGATACAGCACGGCCCCGACGAGCCGGAGCAGGGTGGTCTTGCCGGCTCCGTTGGCCCCCAGCAGAGCCCAGTGCTCGCCGGGCCGAACGGTCCAGTTGATGCCGTCGAGGATTATTTCCTGTCCGGTGGTACGGCGGTGGACGGCTACATCCGTCAGAGCGACGACGGCGCGGGGTTCCTGGATCTCGGTCACGTCGGCAGAGTAATGCCGTAGATGGCGATCCCACCAAGCTGCCCGCTCTCCCCCGACGGTCGGACACCCCGGTTGCCCCCACGCCCGCCACAAAGCCCCGTGGCCAGGGTCGCGTCGTTCAGGTGATGTGTCCTGGTTGATCACATGATGCCGAGGGTGATCAGTGGAGGGTTGGCGTCGCGGGTGTGAGCGAGGATGAGCGGGCCGGCACGGTCTTCCGTCCTGGTGATCAGGGACTCGACACCCCATGATCACCGGAAGTCGTGCCTGCCTCGTCAGCCCCGCCGACCACCCCGTGCCCCTGCCAGCTCCTGAAGCCCCATCAACCCGGATGCATGCACCGCCGGAACGACGCCGCCGTGCCCGCGTACCCCGTCGGTCACCGTCATCGTGGCGCCGACGGGGTACGCCGTCACCCGCGAGCGGAGTGTGCGACTTCAGCGGATGCGGTGCTTCCGCCAGAAAGGACCGAGGTCTCTGTGCGTCATCGACTGTGCGGCCTTCTTGAAGTCGACGGTGGTGGAGACGCCGTACCAGTGGTCGTGGGCGTACTTCTTGATGAGGCGCGCCATGGTGCCGGCCCCGAGGACGTGCTCCAGGTCGGCCAGGACGCAGGGGCCGATCCCGTACACGACCTGGAAGTACTCGCCACGGTGTGTAGACCAGTAGGCCATCGAGTTGGTGAGCGCGGCGGTGGCGCTCGGCCAGGAGTCGTCCGGCGAGCACTCGAACCCGTCCCAGCGGTAGTAGCGCGCGGTGGCGTACTGAGCGAAACTCTCGTCCAGCCAGGGTGAGTTGTGCTCGTCGTTGCCCACGACGCCGTACCACCACTGGTGGCCGATCTCATGGACGGTGGCGCCGCCCTCCTCCTCGGTGCCGAGGAGGACCAGGCCGGGGTACTCCATGCCGCCGGCGAACCCGGGGGTCATCACGAGGTCTATCTCGCCGTACGGATAGCGGCCGAATTCCCTGCCGAACCGGTCGATGGCGACGACGCCGTCCTTGCGGTTGAGGCGGACACCGGCGGCGGGCGTGTTCGGCGACCAGTACGACTTCACTCGCACGCCGTCGGGCGAGGTCTGGGTCGCGGTGCGGAACGGGCCCGCCGCCCATGCGAAGTCCCGCACCCGCTTGGCGACGCTGTGGGTGACCGTACGCCCGGTACCGCCGGGGCGGGTCCATGTGCTGCCGGTCGCCGGGACCTTGAGGGCGGACGGGTGGTCGAGGCGCACCTGGAAGTCGCTCGCCAGGGTGTAGAAGCTCTCGCCGTACGACACATACGGATCGAGGTGCCACCCCCTCGCGTCGTGCACGGCGAGGACCGGCAGCGCGTTGCCCAGGAAGCGGAACGCGCCTTCGCGGCCGAAGCGGTTGTTGCGTGCGGGCACGGTGAGGGCCACGTCGAAGGAGACGGCCGTCCGTTCACCGCGTGCGAGCGGCCTCGGCAGAGTGATGCGCAGCGCCGTGCACTTCACGCCGGGGCGGCCCGGAGTGCCGCCGCGCACGTGGGAGACGCGGACGGGGGACGGTCTTCCGGATGTCCCGCAGCCGTCCTCGCCATTGCCCCACAGGCGTATGTACACCTCACGTAGGGGCCGGCTGGAGGCGTTGCGGAAGGACACCGTCTGCCGGCCCGCCCAATGGGAGCCGTCGGCGTCGGCGCGCAGCTTCACGTCGTAGCCGGGGCGGTCGGGCGTGGCGGGTTCGGCCGCTCTCACCGCGGCGCCGGGCACCGGGCCGGACGGCGTGCCGGCCTCGGCCACGGTGGAGCCTGCAGTCGCGAGCAGCGCGAGCAGGGCGACCAGCAGACGGCGACCGGTTCTTGAGGGTCCCGTGGGCGACGAAGGCAACGAAGGCCTGGCAGCCGACATGACAGATGACATGCCAGCGGATCTTGTCATAGGGTTCCCCACGGCCGACACAGGCCCGCGCGAAGAGGGGAGGTCGGCTCCGCTTGGGTGGCGAAAATGCCAGGGTACGCAGGGGATGTTCGCTGCACGTTGGCGCACAGTAAGGATCCCGGTTCAACACATCCGCAGTTCATCCCCTTCCCTGAGGCCTGGTCACGTGTTCCTGACCATCACCACCACCGGCACCCCCGTACGCCCCGCGACCGACCTCGGCTACCTGCTGCACAAGCATCCCGACAACGCGCTGGCCCGGCGCGGTGGCCCATGCCGGTGGTCACCTTCGACGCCCTCCACTCGCAGACCGCCCACGCGCGCTTCCTCGTCGAGGACAGGCACGCCCACTACATCGCGCTGATCAAGGGCAATCAGCCCACCCTGCACCAGTGGCTGATGGCCCTGCCATAGCGGGAAGTGCCACTCCCGGACAAGACGCGGGCCACCGCGCACGGCCGCGACGAGATCCGCCGGATCAAGGCCGCCGCCGTCGCCGGGATCGCGTTCCCACACGCGGTGCAGGCCGTCCAGATCGTGCGCCGCCGACGGATCGCCACCACCGACAAGGTCACCCTGCTACGCATCTACGGGGTGACCGACCTGACCGCGGAGCAGGCCGACGCAACCGAGATCGCCCGCCGCGTCCGAGGCCACTGGGGCATCGAGAACAAGATCCACCACGTCAGGGACACCACCACGTACGCCGAGGACGCCTCCCGCGTACGCACCGGCACCGCTCCACGTGCCATGACATCCCTGCGCAAGCTGGCCATCGGCACTCTCCGACTCGCCAACCAGATGGCACGACAGCGCCCGGAGACATGAAATGCGCTCGACCGCAAGCATCCCGGAGTGGAATTCTTCGGCTCATAAATCCGCTGGAGGCACAGAGTTACCCGGTGCGCAAATCTGCGAGAGGCACACAGTTCGTTCGGTCGCAATGGTTTCGGCTAGGTAATCCGAGCTTGACAGTGTTGTGCTGCTTGCCTATATTCCAGCCCGCCAAGTTCCCGTCGCTCGATATCCGCAGGTGTTCACGCCCCCGCCGCCTGGGTGCAGGGCCGCATCTTCGGGAGCTTTGGCTCGCGGTCCGGCTGGAATTGAAGGAGACCCCTGTTGTCAGGAATAAAGGATCCCACCGCGCCCGCGGTTGCATCGGAGCAGGAATATGTGTCCTTCTTGTACGAGCTGCTCACCGAGCGGATTTCCGAGGCGCGAGTACAGCGCGCGAGTGTGCTGAAAGCCCCGGCGGAAAGCGCCGGTGAGGCATACGAGAGGGAGATCGCCGCCGAGCGTCTGTCCAAGGAAATCGGTCGGTTGGAGGGCGCCGAGAAAGGGCTGGTCTTCGGGCGCATCGACTGGCCCGGCGGCACGGCCCTGCGCATCGGGCGGATCGGCTTGCAGACGGAGGAGGACGACCTGCCTCCCCTCGTGGACTGGCGGGCGAACGCGGCGCGGCCCTTCTACGAGGCGACACCGGCCCACCCGATGGGCCTGCGGCGGCGCCGGCACCTGCGCCTCGAGGAGCGCACGGTCGTCTCGGTGAGCGACGAACTCCTGGACGGGTCCGACCCGACCGACGGGGACGTCGTGGGGGACGGCCCGCTGGCCGAGGCCCTGTCGGCACGGCGTACGGGCAGGATGCACGCGGCCGTCGCGACGCTGCAGGCCGAGCAGGACGAGATCGTCCGCTCCGCCCACCGCGGGGTGACCGTCGTGCAGGGCGGCCCCGGCACCGGCAAGACGGTGGTCGCGCTGCACCGGGCGGCCTACGTCCTGTACGCGTTCCCGCGCGCCGCGGAGGAAGGTGTCCTGGTGGTGGGCCCGAACGCCCGGTTCCTCGACTACATCTCCCAGGTGCTCCCCTCGCTCGGAGAGAACGACGTCGTCCTGGCGACCTGCCGGGAACTGGCCGGGGTGTCCCCCGACGCGGTGGCCCCGTTCGACACCGCGCGCCTCAAGGGCGGCTCCTGCCTCGCCGACGCCCTGGCCGACCAGCTGCGCGTCCACCAAGCCCCCGCCGGCGACCTCACCGTGCGGGTCGGACAGGAACCGGTGCACCTCCCCGGCGGGGAGGTCGCCGCGGCACGCGACGCCGCCCTGGCAGCCGTACAGGGCCACAACCCCGCGCGCCAGGTGTTCAAGGAACTCCTGGTCGACGCCGTCACCGACGTGATGCAGCGGGACTTGGGCGATCTCCTGGAGCAGCTCGACGCCGATGCCGAGATGATGACGGGCATCAACCTCGACCGGTTCACGGGAGCCGCCCAGCACCGCGTCGAAGGCGCACCCGACTCGGGTCCGGTCCACGAACTGGACGTGGACGCCATCCGGGCCGATCTCCTCGACGATGCCGGCGTCGACCGAGCGGTCGAGGCGTTGTGGCCGCGGCTGGCACCCGGCGACCTCGTGAACGCGCTCCTGACGGACGCCGGCGCCCTCGCCGAGCGTCTGCCCCTCCTGACCGCGCAGGAGCGGTCCCTGCTGCTGCGCGGTCCGGACGACCCGTGGACCGATGCCGACGTACCGTTGCTGGACGAGGCGGCGAGCCTGGTCGACGGCCCTCCTGAGCGGACGTACGGGCACGTCGTCGTCGACGAGGCGCAGGAACTGACCGCCATGCAGTGGCGGATGATCGTCCGCCGCTGCCCGTCGAGGTCGATGACGCTGGTGGGTGACTTCGCCCAGGCAGGCCCGGTCACCACAGCACGCGACTGGAAGGAGGCACTGAGCCCCCACGTCGGACCGCGGTTCAGACTGCACGACCTGACCGTCAGCTACCGCACGACGCAGGAGATCCTGGAGAGCGTCCGGGACCTGCTCGCACGGATCGCTCCGGACCAGAAGCCCACACGGTCACTGCGAAGCGGTGAGAGCCCTCGCACCGAGACCGCGCCTCCGGACGGGGTGGTCGCCGCCGTCGACCAGGAACTCCGTGCCCAGAACGCCGCGCACCCGGGCGAGCTCCTGGGCGTGATCTGCGCGGACACCAGGGTGGACGAGCTGACCGCCCAGGGCATCGCCCGTCAGGCCCGCATCGTGCCGGCGTCCGAAGCACGCGGCCTGGAATTCGACGGGGTCGTCGTCATGAACCCCGAGGAAATCATCACGAACCGCCCCGGCGGGGAGAGGGACCTGTACGTAGCCCTGACCCGCGCCACCAAGCGTCTCTGCACCATCACCGTCCAGCCCGCCTGACGGCTGATCGCTGATCTGCGCCGGCCACACCGTGACACGCAGTGCCCCCGCGTCCTGCTGCCGCCCAGCCGCCGCGGGCGTGACGGTGCTTACGGCAAGCGCGATCGCCGCGATGGCTACGGCAGCGGTGCCCGTCTCATTTTCAAACGAACGTTGTTGCAACGTCATGCCGCATCAGCGGATGTGCCGTGTGACATGGCGCTCGTCGGGTGTACGTGTCCCGAACGCCCGAATGGCGAGAGCCAGCTCATGAGCACTGTCGTCAGCGACGCGTCGGCAACCAACAGCTACCGCGCTCCGGAGTCGGCCTGACCGGTGGCCAACTCCGCGCGCGGGACGTGTCCTGACCTGACCTTGACCCATCCAACGGCAAGGGTCAGCCCCGCGCGGTCGCGGTTGGCGGCGCGGGAGCCCGGGCCCGCCGGCCGCGCACCGCACCGCGTGCGCCGGGGAACTTTGCTCGGCTCGGGTGTGTGCGGGGGTGGGTACACGGTGGTCCGTGGCGGCGCACGGGAGTGCGCGAGACAAGCGGGCACGCTTCGCGCGCGGTGCTTCGAGGCCTTGCCGTGGTGCGCGTCCGTACCGTTGCCTTGGGGCTACGGAAGGGTCCCGTCCCTGGACGCGGCACGAACGTGCCGGGCCGCGAATACCCGTACGGGCCTGTGTGCCGGGGCGCGCGGCAGGGTGCGGCGAGGACGAGTCCGTGCCTCCGTCGCCCCCACGACGGCGCATCACCGCCGAGCACCGCTACCGGCCTCGCTGCCCGGCGGCGGCGCCCGCACACGTCTCCCCACCGCCCGGCGGAGCCGTGCCCCCACCGCCCTCCATCCAGAAACGGAGCATCCGCAGTGCCGATCGTCATCACCGGCGTCGGAGCGCCCTTGGCCGGCTCCGCCTCGGCCGTCCGGCTCCGGGAAAACCTGTGCACCGGACGGCCAGGCGTCCCCCCGCTCGGAGGAGACGAACGGTTCTCCGGTATCGACAACGCGATGGAGGCCGTCCTCACCCAGCGCAGACCGTCGGCCGGGCTGCCCGGCCTGAACCCCCGTACCGCGCAATCGTTCGGCGTCGAGGCGCTGGTGGCCATGACCGCGATCGACCCGCGGGCGCGGTGCCCGTGGCTACGCCGAGGGCCTCGTCCAGCGTCCGGGCCCGGCACCCCGGTGCCGGACGTCCCTGCCCTGTACGACCGATCGGGGAGTCCCCCGTGCATACGACAGACCATCCCCTGACCGCCCAGGCCCGCAGGCTCGCCGACGGCCTCCTCGTGCCGCACGCCCAACGCGTGGACCAGGATGGTGTGCCCGTCTCCCACCTCGACGCGCTGCGGACGTCCGGACTCCTCGGTGTGAGCGGGCCGGAAGCGTACGGCGGGGCGGGCGCGCCCGACTCGGTCGCCCGGCAGGTCCAGGAGGTCCTGGCGGGCGCGTGCTGCTCGACGTGGTTCGTCCAGGCGCAGCACCATGCGGCGGTACGTCTCCTCACCCGTTCGGACGGCCCCGCCCGGGAGGGGCTGCTCCGCCCGCTGGCGACCGGCCGGCGGCTGGCCGGTATCGCGTACGCCCAGGTGCGGGCCTTTCCACGCGTCCTGCTCCGCGCCACCGGCGAGCGTCGTGGCTGGCGCTTCGACGGCACTGTCCCCTGGTACACGGGCTGGGGCCTGAACGATGTCATGCTACTGGCCGGCATCGGCACCGATGCCGAGGTGGTGTTCGCGTTCGCCGACGCCCGCGCACAGCCCGGACTCACTGCCTCGCGGCCGATGCGGCTCGCGGCGGTGTCCGCGGCCAGGACGGTGTCCTTGGATCTGGCCGGGCTGTGGCTGCCCGAGGAGTCGGTGGCGCTGCGGGTGCCGCAGGAGGTATGGGCGCGCTACGACACGGCGCGCGCCGCCAACGCCTCGCCGGCCGTCTTCGGCGTGGCGTACGCCGCGCTGGGCCTGCTGGAACGGACCCCGGAGACCCGGGATACGGCGGCATCCCTGCGCGCCCGGCTGGACGAGGTGCGGGATCGGGCCTATGCCCTGGCGGACCATCCGGTCCCGGAGGAGCATCTGGGCGAACGGCTGCAGTCGCGGACGCGGGCCCACCACCTGATGCGCGCTGCGACGACCGCGGCCGTCGTCGCCGCGGGCGGCCGGGCGCTGGATCTCGGCTGCCCGGCGCAGCGCTTCGTGCGGGAGGGCATGTTCCTGCTCGTCCAGGGCCAGACGGCACCGGCCCGGAATGCCCACCTGCACTCGCTCGCCCTCGCGTCCCGCACCGGCGTCACACCGTAGGAGCGACGGAGCCCGGACCGGCCGGCGGACGGCGTTCGCCCGCTGCCGCCACCGGCTCTGCCCGGAGCCGATCACAAGGAGGCTGTAGACATGTGTCACCCGGTACCGATCGACGATTCACCAGGACGGCGGCCCGACCCGCGCGAACCCGGGTACGCCCCGGCACCCAGCGGTACCGTCCCGCCCGCCTTCGCGTGAAGCCGGCGTTGTGAACGGTGACGACGCACACTCCGGAGCCGCCGGAACGCCCTCGGAGGACCCTTCTGGAGGCGTCGGCCGGCCGGCCCTCCCGGTGGAGCCCGAACTAGCGGGAGTGGCCTGCGACGACGACGTCCTCATCTGCCGCCCGACCCCTTCCGCGGCAGGCACATACTCATTCGGTATGCGATTTCCCGCCGGTCACTTCTACTTCGGTGACCGCGGAATCCGCGGTGCTCCCCATGATGCCCTCGTGGTACGCGCCGTGGTAGAGCAGTGCGCGTACGCGGCTCTCCAGGCCGAGAACCTGCTCCGGAACGGAGAGGTACCGCTGAACACCTCGTCGAGCAGCCGGCTCCTCGTGCGTACACCGCCGCTCGACGAGATGGCGGCCGGCCTGCTCGCGCGGTGCCGGGTCGAGCGGGTGGGCGGCAGCCGGAGCGGACTCACCCGGCGGGTGACGGCGTCGTGCGCGATCACCTCCGGGAGTGGACGGCCGGTCGCCCTCGGCGTGACACGGGCGGCTGTCCTGGACCGGCGGCTGTACCGGGCCTGGCGGGGACGGCCGGTCGTCCGGGCCGGACACCTGTGTCATCCTCCGCCCGGTGCGCCGCACACCCTCCGCGCGCTCCGGGCGCGACCCGAGAACCTGGTGGTGACGGATCCGCGCCGGCGTTCGGACGGCCGCGTCACCGCGTCACTGCGGCTTCCCACCCCGCACAGGTACCTGCTGCCGCCGTCCTCGGACCACGTGACGGGCCGGGTGTACGCCGAGGCGGTACAGCAGATCGTGCTCGCCGCTTCTCCGCCGGGGACCGCGCTGTCGTCCCTGCGGCTCGCATTCCCGCACCTGTGCGCCCTGGACGGCGCCGTACGGATAGAGGCATCCCCCGCCGGCCGCGCGGACGCCACCCTCACCTGGCGGGCCGCCTTCCGCAGCGGGCGGACCACCGTGTGCACCGCGTCGGCGGAGGTGGTCGGATGACCCCGCCCCCGGCCACCCGCTGCTCCGGCTTGCACCCCGGGGCGGGGCGCGGGGTGGTGCGCCGGGGATCCCGCCGTCCGGTGGCCGGCCGGCGAGGCGGATGCCTCAGGACCATACGAAGCGGAAGGACTTGAAGACGAAGGTGACCGTGCTGCCGGGTGCGACCGGGTCGCCGAGCACGGCACAACTGGTACCGGTGTGGAGGATCACGGTGGCGTCGAGCACTGTCCGGAACGCGTCATCGCCGACTTCCTCGACGGAGCGCCGGGGCGGTAGGGATGGCCACGTGCGCCCCGGCGCGCCCGCCGGAACCTTCCGCAACACGCGTGCCGCACGCGCTGGGCGAGACACGCACATGTCCGGAATCAGCCGTAGCCGAGGAGGGAACGGAGTGCTGTCCTGGCAATCGGGAGCAGTGGCGTCCGCGGTTGCCCGCCGCCCCCTGCGCCGGAGGTGAAACGTGGACACGGACAACAACCTGCCGGGCACCGGGTTGACGGGACATCGCGGTCCCGGGACCGTGGTACTGCCCGAGGATCTGTCCCGGCTGGATGATCCCTTCCCGCTGCTGGCCGAGCTACGCGAACGGGGCCCTGTCGTGCGGGCCCGGCTGCACGACCGCTGGGACGTGTGGCTGGTCACCGCGTACGACGCGGCCCGCCGCGTACTCCTGGACGGCGAGGTGTTCCGCAGCGATCACACGTGTGTCGCCGCCGCCGATGCGCGGTACGTGTCGCCCATGCGGATGGGGCTGATCGACTGGGACCCTCCGCTGCACACCGAGGCACGCCGGCTGGTACGGCCCGCCTTCTCCGCGCCCGCCGTACGCGGCTTCAGCGATCTGGTCCGCCGGCGGTGCCCGCCGCTCTTGGCGGCCCTGCCGTCCAGGGGATCGGTCGACCTGGTGGCCGAGGTGGTCGAACCGCTGGTCGACACATCGCTGGGCGCGTTCCTCGGTGTGCCTTGGGACGCGGCGCTGCGTCGCAGGGCGGCGGCCCTCACCGTCCCCGTCGCCGACGATCCGGCGCGGGAACGCGTCGCCAGCGCGCGCCGCGCGCTGGAAGCCCATGTCGTCGCCCACCTGACCGAGGCCGCGGGCGAGCACACCAGCCGCCTGGCACGCGTCCTGGTGCATGAGGACACCGGCGTCCTGGCAAGCGGGTCCCTGCGCGGTCAGCTCGTGCTCCAGATGTTCGTCGCCGGGCGGCAGAGCACGGTGGACTTCCTGGCCACGCTGGTCCGGGGGCTGATCGCGACCGGGAGTCTGTCGGCGCTGCGGCATCGGGGCGCACCGCTCGCGACGACCGTTGACGAGTTCCTGCGCCACGACGGTCCGATCGTGCGCGGCGTGTGGAGGTTCGCCGCCCGGGACAGCGAGATCGCCGGAGTCCGGGTTGCGCGGGGGGACACCGTCCTCGTTTCGCTGGCATCCGCGAACCGCGACCCCGCCGTCTTCGACCGAGCCGACGAACTCGTGCCGCGGCGCGCTCCCAACCCGCACCTCCAGTTCGGCGCCGGTGTGCACCACTGCCCGGGCGCGCCGCTGGTCAGAGTTCTGGCCACAACCCTGGTGACGGAGCTGGCCCGGTGTCTCCCGCGCATGACCCGGGTTCCGGGACAGGATGGGCCACGGCCCGACAGCGTGTTCAGGGGCCCTGCGGCGGTGTACGTACGACCGGGTGGCACCGGCACGTGACCGTGCAGGCTCACCGCCGGCACCAGACCATCCGCATCGCGACCGGTGAGGGAGACGCATGCGCCGTATCACGCTGACTTGGCCGAGCCTGCACATCACCGTCACGGCACGGCTCGACGAGGCACGCAATCCCGTCCTCGCCGAGGCGTGGTGGCGGATGCTGCCCTACCGCAGCATCCAGAGTCACGCCGTGGTCGCCGACGGCCACATTTACCACCTGGCGCCGGACATCAACGCGGTGTTCGCCGAGCGCCAGACGCTGGAGGACCGGACCACCGCCCCTGACGGCAGCATCTACCTGAGCCGCCTCCAGCACCTGCTCGTCAAGTACGCGCCGGTACTGGAGCCGACCGTGTGCGCCCGGGTCGCCCGGGTCGAGGACGCGGACCTGCCTGCTCTCACTACGGTAGCCCGGCGGTGCTGGGAGACGATCTACCACGGGCCGGGCTACTTCGAGGTCGAGGTGGCGCGGGCCGGCCAGGCGGCGGGACCGGGCCCCGGCCTGCCGCCCAGTCCCGGCGCGGACGAACCGGCGGTGCGCGCCCTGATCGCTGATCTGCGCCGGGCCACCGAGGACATCTGGCTCACTCCCCCGTCCGAGGTGGTGGATTTGCACCTCGGGAAGGTGCCGCTGGGCAGCCGCGGACAGTACTTCTCGACCCTCGTGTACGTCAACGGCGAGATGCGCACCCTGGGGTCGACGACACTGAACCCGCTGGCTCGCTCCGCACGCGATGAGCACATCGATCTCGCCGGTCTCCTCGCGCTGACCCGCCCGCTCACCGAGCTACAGGCCGAGTTCCTGGGCCACTGCGGCTTCCATGCGTTGAAGGAGTTCTTCGGCCGTGTCTACGCGCTGCTCCCGCTCGTACGTTCGAAAGCCGACTACGGCGCACTGATCGCGGAACTTGCCCTGCACGTCAACTGCCTGCGCCGGTGGAACCTGCACTTCTTCCCCTGGCTCCACGGCGACGACCATCCGTGGGCGAGTGCGCCGCCCCCCGGGGAGCCGCCGGCCGGGATGCGGTGATGGACCTGCGGCTCGAAGACCGGGTGTTCGTCCTGACCGGGGCCACCAGCGGCCTGGGGTACGCCGCCGCCGCGGCCCTGGTCCAGGAAGGCGCCCGCGTCGTGGTGTCCTCCCGTGATCCCGCCCGGGTCGAGGCCGCGGCGGCCGGGCTGGGCCGACGCGCCGTGGGTGTACCGGCCGCAGTGGAGGATGCCGGCACCCCGTCCCTCCTGGTCCGGACGGCACTGGAGCGGTTCGGGCGGCTGGACGGAGCCCTGCTGTCGACCGGCGCGTCCGCGCGCGGCCGGGTCCTCGACGTCTCCGGCGAACAGTGGCGGGCGCACTTCGACCGCCTCTTCCTCGGCGTGCTGCGCACGGCCACCACGGTGGCCCGTCATCTGCCGAGCGGCGGCGTCGTCGTCTTCGTCCTGTCCACGTCGGCGCGTCGGCCGCTGGCGGAGTTCGGCCCGTCCAACGGATTGCGTCCCGGACTGGCCATGGCAGCTCGTCAGTTGGCGGCCGAACTGGGTCCGGCCGGCATACGGGTTCTCAGCCTCGTGCCCGGCCGCTTTCCCACGCCCGGCGCACCCCTGGAGCCGGACGAGTCCTTCGCGGACGTCCCGCTGAACCGATGCGGCACCCTGCCGGAGTTCGGCCAGCTGGCCGCCTTCTGCATGTCCGCCGCCGCCGGTTACGTCACCGGCACCGAGATCGTCGTCGACGGCGGCACGCTGCGCTGCTGAACCGTCGGGCACCCGGGCGCCCTCGAAGGCACACCTCACACTTCGTACCGCTGCCACGCGGCGGGCACCGCAGCGCCTCTACGACGGCCGTCCGCCACCGGCGGACCGCACCGGACGACACCGCGGAACAGCGCCGGCACCGGGTACCGCGAGCGGACAGGCGCCCTCGCCGGCACGTCGGCGTGCGCCTCGAACGGCACCCGCCCGACTGCTCCGGACAGGTGCGGTCGGTCCGGTGGTCTGGGCGGGGCGTGCCCGACCGGCCGCAGGCGCTTCCGGCCGGGCGCGGAATCGTCGGTCAGCTGTTCAGTGCCTGGCGGAGGGCGGCGGTGGTCTTGGCGACGGCGTCCTTGGCGGACGGTGTGTCGCGCAGGGCGTTGAGCATCATGAAGTCGTGCACGGTGTGCGGGTAGTGGTGGTGCTGGACGTTGACGCCCGCGGCGCGCAGCTTGCCGATGTAGGTCTTGGCTCCGTCGAGCAGGACGTCGGAGTCGGTGACGACGAGTGCGGGGGGCAGGCCGCGCAGTTGGGCGGTGGTGGCCTTGTTGGGGGAGGCCAGGGGGTTGCCGCGGTCGGCGGCGCTGGGTGCGTACTTGTCCCAGAACCACTTCATGTTGGCGCGGGTGAGCCAGCAGTTCTCCTGGAACCGCTTGTAGGAGGCGGTGTCGAAGTTCGCGTCGGTGACGGGGTACAGCAGGACCTGCTGGCGGAACTTCACTCCGCCGCGTTGCTTGGCCATCATGGTGACGGCCGCGGTCATGTCGCCGCCGACGGAGTCGCCGGCGACGGCGAGGCGGTTGCCGTCGATGCCGATCTCCTTGCCGTGCCGGGCCACCCATTTGGAGGCGGTGTACGCCTGCTCGATGGCGACGGGGAAGTGGGCTTCGGGGGACGGCGTGTAGTTGACGAAGACGACGGCCGCGCGGGCTCCGTTCGCGAGCTGGCGCACCAGCCGGTCGTGGGTTTTCGCGTTGCCCAGTACCCAGCCGCCGCCGTGGATGTAGACGAGGCCGGGAAGGGTGCCCTTGACTCCGGCGGGACGTACGACGCGCAGGGACACCTGTCCGGTGGGGCCGCCGCTGATGGTCTTCTCGGTGATGTCGGCGGGGAGCTCGGGCACGGGTCCGGCCTGGAGCTTGTCGAGGACCTTCCGAGCCTGCTGGGGCGTCTGCTCGAACAGCGGCTTGCCGCCCTGGCGGGCGAGTTGGTTGAGGAAGGACTGGGTGGTGCGGTCGAGCGAAACGGACGGCAGTCCGCAGGGGACGTTGCCGTTGGACGTGTCGCCGTCGCTCGTGCCGCCACCGGTGATGAGTGATGCCGGAAGGGCGGACGCGGCGCCGGGCGCGCCGCAATAGCCGGTCAGGACCGCGCTTGCGGCCACGGTCACCGCCACGGCGGACAGGGTCCTGCGGCGGGCGTGTCCGTCGGTTGCACGCATCAACTTCTCCTTTTGGGTGAACTTGCCCCCCTTCGCATACCGTTGCCGGTAGCTTCCCCCGACGCCCAGCAGCCGTGCCATTCGGGTGCTGGGAGCCTGCTGTCGGAGTGATGACCGGCGCGAACAGGTTTGAGACTTCACTCCCCGGTTCCATGCCGCCGACCCCGCGGTTCGTCGACCTGACCCCCGCCCGCATGGGGCCGCCGGTGAGGAAACGGCCCCGTCCGCGTCCGGAGCTCGAGCGACCCGCGTGAAGGGCCCGGATTGCCGCCCGGGTTCCGGGCCCGGATAGTAGAAGGGGAGTCGGAGAGCGACAGCGTCGCCGTCGACGCGGTCGTGTGTGCCCTCCCTTGCCGACTGACGGTACGTGCCTGGCCGTCCCGGGACTCCGCTGTTTTCTGTTGCCCCACGTCACTTGCGCGGAGTTCCCTGTCGTCGTGAGGAGTCCGTCATGGCCGATCCGGTGTCCATGAACAACACCGGCATTCCGGCGGAGCGACCAGTACTCGCTCCCCGTCGGCACCGACGGGGGGCGATCCTGCTCCAGGACACCTACCGCATCGCTACGCCCACCCGGCCGGCTTGCGGTCGCGGTCGGGACGGCGAAGGTGGTACGCGCCGAACGACGGCCGCATCGCGGACGCCTACGCCTGAACCGCTCCCGCCCAACGTCTCCCGGCCGGCTGAGCGCCGGAGATGCCCCGAAATCGTCACCGAAAGGACCCGCCATGCCGGTGTGCACGACCCGCGACGGAGTCGAGATCTTCTACAAGGACTGGGGCCAGGGCCGCCCGGTCGTGTTCATCCACGGCTGGCCGCTCAACGGCGACGCCTGGCAGGACCAGCTCAAGGCCGTCGCCGACGCCGGATTCCGCGGCATCGCCCACGACCGACGCGGCCACGGCCGCTCCACACCGGTGTGGGACGGCTACGACTTCGACACCTTCGCCGACGACCTCAACGACCTGATCAACCATCTCGACCTGACCGATGTGACGCTGGTCGCGCACTCCATGGGCGGTGGCGAACTCGCCCGCTACATCGGCCGGCACGGCACCGGGCGCCTGCACTCGGCGGTACTGCTGTCCGCGGTTCCGCCGGTCATGGTGAAGTCCGACGACAATCCCGAAGGCGTACCGGACGAGGTGTTCGAGCAGATCAAGAACGGCATCCTCCACGAACGCTCGCAGTTCTGGAAGGACACCGCGGAGGGCTTCTTCTCCGCCAACCGGTCCGACAACAAGGTCACTCAGGGGAACAAGGACGCCTTCTGGTACATGGCGATGGCGCAGACCATCGAGGGCGGCGTGCGCTGCGTGGACGCCTTCGCCTACACCGACTTCACCGACGACCTCAAGGAGTTCGACATTCCCACCCTCGTCGTCCACGGCGACGACGACCAGGTCGTCCCGATCGACGCCACCGGCCGCAAGTCCGCCGAGATCATCGCCGACGCCGAACTGAAGGTGTACGAGGGCGGCTCCCACGGCATCGCCCTGGTCCCCGGCGACAAGGAGAAGTTCAACCGGGACCTGATCGAGTTCCTGCGCAGGTGACGCGCAGGGTCCCGGGGACGGTACCTGACAGCCGCGCGGCTCGCCTTGCCGGTACCCGCGGGGTGCGCCACGCCGCGCCCCGCACGCCGCTCGGCTGTCGGTCTTCCCGGGGCCCGGCCGCCGCACCACGTGCCAGCCGGTTCACTCGTGCGGCCCTTCCCGTCGTGCCGGGTTGGTGGCCGAGGCTCACCAGCCGAGTCCTGCCCGGGCCAGTCGGTCCATTGCTTCACTCAGCACTGTTCCCGGCTGTCCCAGGTAGAGCCGGACATAGACCTCGTCCGGTTCCTCCTGCGAGTGCGGAGCGTCGAAGGAGCGTGTCATGTCGCCCGCGCCCGGCAGAACGCCGGCGGTCAGGCAGAGGCGTCGGTAGTACGCTTCCGAGCCGTCCCGCACGAACCGTGCAGGTACCCGGAAACGGAGGTAGGCACTGCAAGATCCGGGATGGACGGCGTGCTCGGGGAAGCCTAGGACGTCTCGCAGCCGGCGCGCGACGTCCAGACGAGTACGGGCGTACGTGTGTCTCAGACCGTGCGCGAAGTCGTCCGCCTCGCCCGTTCGCAGCCAGGCGGCCATGGCTGCCTGCAGGGGCAGAGCGCTGCCGTAGGAGCGCTGGTACATGATCCGGGCCAGACCCGCCAGGATGGCCGGCCTTGCGGTCAGGGCTCCGATGCCCCATCCGTTGCAGTGGAACTGTTTCCCCAGAGTTCTCGTGGCCAGCCAGGGGAGGGGAGTGCCGTGCGTGGCCTCCAAGACGATGCGCAGGGTGTTGGTGGGGGGTTCGCCGGGCGCGTGCAATGCGTAGTAGGCGTCGTCGAGCAGGAGGGCGGCGCGGTGTGCCACAGCCGTTTCCACGATGGCTCCGACCGTGTCGGCCGCCCACTCGATGCCGGTGGGGTTGTGTTGTGGATTGAGGACGAGCAGGGCGCCGGGCCCGGCGTGCTTCAGCAGGGCTCCGATCTCCGCGACCTCGGGTTGCCAGGCGTGGCCGCGTCGAAGGCCGTAGGGCAGAAGTCGGTAGCCGAGTGGGGCCAGAACGCCCGCGTAGTCCCAGCCTGGCGAGGGGACGATCGCCGTCGGTGATGTGCCTCGTGGACCGGTGCGGTCGAGGAGGAGGCGTCCGAAGTCGGACATGGCGGCTCGTGTGCCGCTCTGGCTGACGGAGACGTCGTAAGGTGTGGTTTGCGGCTGTGGCAGGTGATGGGTACGGACTATGTAACGTCGCAGTTCTTCTCGCAGGGCGGGAAGCCCGTAGGGAGACAGGGTGTAGCCGTGCGCGTACGCGGGCAGGGCCCCGGCCAGTGCGGTGACCAGTCCCGGGGCGACCGCCTGCCACGTCTCGCCCAGACTCAGGTAGATCAGGTCGCGTATGTCTTTGCCTTCCGCTTCGTACCACCGAATGAGGTGTGCGTCCTCGTGGTCGTTGGGGAGTGCGCCGCTGTCCAGGACGTACCGTGTGGGTTCCATGCCGCTACTCCGCCGCTCGTCGCCGGTGGGTGTAGGTACGCGTCAGCGCGGCGAGTTCGGCCGGTGCCAGTTCGATACCGAACTCGCGGAGGACGCCGGGGAGTGTGCCGGCGGTGACCCGCTCGGTGGCACGTCCCGATGGCGTGACACGTCTGAGGACGTCCCCACGCAGTTGCAGCCACCTGTCGGCGGTCAGCGATTGCAGGAACGGTGCCTTGCGCAGCATGGACCGGGGGTGTGTGCCGAGGAAGTGGTGGGCGACCGTGAAGTCCATGGGCTGCTGGGGCTCGTGAGTGAATTCATACAGCCGTGTCCACGGGCCGGAGTCCCGGACGTCGACGCTCCACCGGAAGCGGTCGTGGGCGACGACGCGGAAGCGTCGGCCGTGCTGTGTCGACTCCGCTCCGTCCCGGGCGGGTAATGGGTCAAGGTATCCGTCGGATCCGAAGCCGACGTCGCAGAGCCACTCCTCGTGCCCGATACGCGTTTTGAGCAGCATGTGCGTTCGGGGGCGAGGACCTGTGCCGCCCAGGAGCACACGCGCCGCCAGACGCTCGACGGGAAAACCGTACCGCTCGAGCACCAGGCCGAAGAGCAGGTTGTGCTCGTGGCAGCACCCTCCCCGGGGGCGTCGGCACAGTTTGTCCACTATGGCCTCCGGTTCCAGGCTCACCGGTGTACCGAGGACCAGGTCGATGTTGTCGAAGGGTATGGCGGCCAGGTGAACGCGGTGCAACGCGTGCAGGTCGGGGAGTGCGGGGCCGGTCTGCCCGGGCTTCTCGGCGATGGCGGGTCCGGGCAGACCCACGCGGGTGAGGTAGGCGCCGAGGTCGAGACGTTCGGCGCCCCAGGCGGAGGTGTAGGCGGGGTCGGGGCGGACGGTCTGTGTCACGGGGTCTCCGGGTACGGGCGGCAGTGGGCGGTGGTGAGATGGCGCTCGCACAGCCGGCCGAGGGCGAGCAGGGAGTGGTCCTGGTGCCGCGGGGCGTCCAGGAGCAGTCCGACGGGAAGGCCGGCGGCGGTGTATCCGGCGGGTACCGTCAGCGAGGGCCACCCCCAGACCGCGGCGGGAGCGGTGTTGCGGATATAGGTGGCGAAGGTCGGCACATCGCGGTCGCCGCAGGCCATCCACTGGCCGGTGCCGAGCGGCGGAGCCGGCATGGTCGTGGTGGGGGCCAGGAACGCCGCTGCCCCACTGTGCCGTAGCGCTTCCAGTGCTGTACGGGCCGTCCTGGCTGCCATGAGGTGCGCGGCGCTACAGCGGTCGGAGTCGATGACCGGACCGTTGAGGAGAGGTGTGAGCAGGGAACGGACATCAGGCGAGGCGAGGTTCCCCAGTACCGTGTCGGTAGTCAGGGGGGATGCGTGGCCTCGCAGGTACCTGTCCAGGGCGGCTCGTGTCTCGGCCAGTGGCACGGCGGTTGCCGTCTCCAGAAGGTCGGCCGGATCGAACAGGGGCTCGGTCAGCTCCCGCAGCTGCCATCCCGCAGAGCGCAGGGTGTCGAGCGCCGCTTCCATCACACGGGCCACCTCCGGATCGAGGCCGGTCCATGCGGTGGCGCGTGGCAAGGCGACGATCGGGGGCTTCGACGAGGGCGGTGTCAGGCGGGGTGACCCACCACCGAGCACCGCGTCGAGCACGCATACGTCGTCGACGGTGCGGGCCATGACACCGACAGTGTCCCGGGTGGGTGATATCCGCACCGTTCCCCGGCCCGGGTAACGGCCTGTACTGGGGCGGAAACCGACGACACCGCAGTGAGCCGCCGGAATGCGGGCCGACCCCCCGGTGTCCGTCCCCAGGCCGGCCGGGACGATGCCGGCCGCCACGACTGCGGCGGTACCGGAGCTACTCCCCCCGGCCAGCCTGCTGTGGTCGGCGGGGTTGCGGGCGGTGAGGCTGCCGACGTGGGCACCGGTCACTCCGTAGGCCAGTTCGTGCATGGTCGTCTTCCCCATCAGTACGGCGCCGGCGCTGGCGCAGAGCCGCCAGACGGCCGAGTGCCGCCGGGGTACGTGCTGGCGGAGAGCGGGGGTGCAGGCTGTGGTGGGAAGACCTGCCACGTCGATGTTGTCCTTGACCGCGAGTGGAATTCCGCTGAGCACGCCGGAGTGCCGCGATGGGCTGAGCTGGGAATCGTCGGCACTGTGCACGAAGCCATGCAGGCCGGCCAGGAGGGCACGACGGTCGGCCAATTCCGCGAAGTACTCCGCCGCGGACATGTCGTGCTCAGTGAGGGCTTCACGAGCCTGTGCCAGTGTCCACTGGTGCGGCGACATCACTGAGGGCTTCCGCCGGTCGGCGCCGTCTGCTGCGGGGTGACCGGTCGAGGTGTGTCCGCGAGCAGTTCCGGATGGTATTCGGCCAGGTACGGGCGCAGCAGCCGCAGAGTGTCGGCGAACGCCGCGACGAAGGAGTCCACGGACGCGTCGGAAGTGACGATGTGCTGGCACATCAGCCCGTGCCGTGCCGTCAGGAAACCCTCGTTGAGCAGGTTCAGGTGGACGAGCCCTCGCAGCCGGTCCCTGCCCCTGCGGGCCGCCGCGGTGTCAGCGGCGTCCTGGGGCGCCGTGGCGGCGAAGTGGAAGTAGCTGATGCCGCCCTCTCCGACGGCACTGCCGACGACGTCGCTGTCCCGGGCTGCGGCGTCGAGACCGCGGCGCAGTCTGGCGCCGAGTTGGTCCAGGTAGGCGACCTCGGCTTCTTGGAAGGTCTCCAGCGCGGCGATGCCGGCGGCCAGGGACAGACTGTTCCCGCCGAACGCGCTCGCATGGTAGACAGGTTGCGGCCGAGCAGGGTCGAAAATGGACATGATGTCCGCGTTGCCCCCGAACACTCCGATGGGCAAGCCTCCTCCCACGATCTTGCTGAACGTGCTGAGATCCGGCTGAACGTCGTGCCGGACCTGCCAGCCACCCAGCCTGAACGTGGCGCACTCGTCGAAGATCAGTACGACTCCGTCGCCCGCAGTGAGCCTTCGAACCTCCTCGAGGTACCCGGGGCGGGCCGGAATCCCGCCGCCCACTCCCAGAACCGGCTCCACGATCATCGCAGCCACCTGGCCGCGCAGCCGGGACAGTACACTCGCGACGGCTTGAGCATCGTTGAAGGGGACGGTGACCACCGACTCCAGCACTGTCTTCGGCACTCCAGGTGCCAAGTCCGCGGGCGGGAGCCCGGACAAGATCTGGCGGTGTGTCCGCCCTCCGGCGAGGAAGGCACTGACGTGGCCCCAGTCGTGGGTGCCGTGGTATCCACCGTCGATCTTGACGATGATGTCCCGTCCGGTGTAGGCGCGGGCGGTTCGCAGGGCCCACATGGTGGCTTCCGTACCGGAGTTGCAGTAGCGCAGCCGCCCGAGCGCCGGCACACGCGCCCGTAGCAGCTCGGCGTGCTGGAACTGGAGAGTACTGGGTCCTCCCAGTGCGGTTCCCCGGCTGATCTGGTGGCTGACCGCCCGGGTGAGCGCCGGATGGTCGTGACCGTGCGTGAGGGCACCGTAGTTGGCGACCATGTCGTGGTACCAGCGGCCGTCGAGGTCCTGGACCCGTGCACGCTCGCCCCGGCTGAAGTACAGGGGGTATGGCGCGTAGGTGGTCATGGTGCGTGTGTCGCCTCCCGGCAAGGAGGCGGCCGCCGCACGGAAGGCTCGTGCCGAGGCGGGGCTCAGCGTGTGGTAGCGCTCGGTGATGCGTTCGGCCACATGTCGACCTGATGTCATGCTGTTGCCCTTCAGTGCTTGATGCGCCGGTTTCCTGCTCGTGCGTCACCAAGCAGGAATGCCCGAGGCGAGAGCGGAACGCGCTTCCCACAGCTCGGGGAAGAAGCGGTGATCGGCCGACTTCCGAAGCCAGTCGACACCGGTGGTTCCCCCCGTGCCGGCTTTGTTGCCGATGGTGCGCTCCACCAGAAGCAGATGGAGCGAGCGCCACTGGCTGAACTCATGGGCAACATCCATAAGCGTCTCGCCGAGCCGGAACAGCTCACTCGTCGGGCCGTCTTTCTGGTAGACGTACGCCCACGCCGCGCGTATGGCCTCGGCAGACCGGCTGCCGTCATCGGCGTCGAGGAGACCGCGGCGGTGCAACAGCCCCAACGCCTCGTCGTACACGCTGCTGCGATGCAGCGTTCGATAGACGGAGTCCGATACGCCAGGCGATTTCGCATGGCGGCGCGCCATGGATTCAGACTTCCGACCGAGCGAGAATTCCAGCATCCGGTACATGTAGGAATCAATCCCGGAGGCTGATCCCAACTGCTCCCGAAAAGCATTGAATTCGCCCGGCGAGATTTTGGCGAGTACGTCCCAGGCTCGTGTGAGCATCCTGAGCGCGGCAGCTGCCCTGCGGAGATTCCACGACGCCTCGTCAGGACGGTCGGCGACAAGGAAGAGACGTGCTGCCGAAACCTCTTCGTAGACCAGCTTGAAGAGCAGCTCCTTCACTTGGCCCACCAGGTAGAAAGTCATTTCGGCTGGGTGGGAGGTGTGGGGCTTCTGCAGAGAGAGCAGTACGTCGATGCTCTGGTACTCGACGTACTCCGTCCGGCGACCGCTACTCTTTTTGGCTGCGTCGTACAGTTCGACGAAATACTGCGGGAGGTGTGTGGCGGATCGGTCTCCGGTGTAGTGGTCGCCGAAGCGGCGATCGTACTCGGCGAAGAACAGGGGATCCGCATGGAGGAAAAGGATGTCGTGCAACGCCATGCGTCGGATGGCGAAAAGGGGTTCAGGAGCCCGCGACACCGGGAACGAGAGGTTCCATGCCGAAGGTTCAGGACAGTGAGGGTGGAACTGCCCGATCATGAGGCCACGCTGCACCGCTTCCCTCTTCACCCGGCGCTGCGCCTCGTCGAGCAGGGGCCAGTGGTGCTCCGGCATCCTGAGCAGAGCGGTCACCAGCGCGGATATCGTTTCCTTTCCCGCTGGCCAGGAGTGCTCGGTATAGGCGTCCATCTGGTGGCGCATGATGTCCGCGATGCCGGACCAGCCCTTCCCGGCATCGTACTCGACCCTTTCCAGGGAGAGACTGCCTGCCCGAAGAGCGGGGGCGATGAAAGGACATACGCTCCCCTGCCTCCCCAGCTCTCCATGGGGTTGCGCCAGGAAATTCCTGAACCACGCCTCGACCTTGTCGGGGCTTCCGGTGTTCTTGCGTTTCTCGGCCATTACCGGTCTTTCTTTCGTGACTGGAGGGCCGACTACCCGGCGAGCGGGAGGGAACGCGTCCATTTCAGGCCGATAGGCACTGATGTGAGAACATGCTCGAGTGCCTGACGTTGCGGCAGACACAATACTGCTTCACCTCCTGGCCCACAGGAAAGTCCTGTGCGTCATTACGGGGAAGCGCTATGGCCAGAAGAGTTGCCTGGACGACGTCAACCTTGCTGTTGGCCGACCGGGTCGTCAGTGTCGCGACATTTTCCCGCTTTCTGTAGTACAAATTCAGGCTCGCCCGGGACAGGCAGTGCAGCCGACGCCGCTGGTGACCCTGCGTGCGATCCGGTTTCATTTCTCCGAATCGGCTGGAATGTGGCGGCCTGGTGGTTACTCAGGATGACCCAAGTGCCTGCAGGGAATCCTGAGCGTTGGCTGACAGGTTCGCCGTGTGTGATCCGGCCATGCTCCGCTCGACCCCTTTCGTGGCTGCTTCCAGCAATGAGGCGGGAGGCGACGTCGATCTGTGCTGTTCACAGAGGTGCGGACGATGTCGGCTCTCTCTATGTGGAGGCCGCTGCGAACCGAGTCCGCACAGGGGGCCGTGGCATCGGCTTGCTTTACGTGTCCACGGCGAGTACTCCAGTGGACAAGAGAGTCGAGCATCTCTCTGACCGCCCTGATCGCGGACCTCCGCCCGCCGCAGGTGCCGTCCGCACGGTGTGACGTGCGGCACCGCCGGTCACGACTTTCCTGAAGATGACGTCCAAGGCCGCGGTCGACTGCATCCGCGCCTGTCGCGGGAACCCTCCAGAGGTGGCGGACGGCGTGCTTGAAGTCATCGACTACGGCGGGGCCCGCGACGAACCGGACGAGTGGAGCACGCGCAGTGCGGTGCGGATGGAGCCGGCCCTGCGGTCCTGGTGGCGGGCGGTCGCCACGGCCGGTGAGGACCACGGCGACGAACGAAGTCGACACGAGAGGCATGGGCATGGGGCGCGAGGTCAGTCGCATAGCGTTCACCGACCAGGATTTCGCAGAATTCCGCGTGCGCCTGGCACGCTGCCTCTCCCTGCTGGGGAAGGTGGTGACACAGTCCGGGTTCGGTCAGGTGCCGGGCATGTTGGGTGCCGAGCTGGAGATGTCGCTCGTTGGGCCGAACGGCCGGCCGGCGCCGGTGAACGCAGTCGTCCGCGACGGGCTGGACGACCATCACCTCACTCTGGAAGTGGCCCGCTACAACCTGGAGGCGAATCTGGAGCCGGTCCATCTGCGGGGACGCCCCTTCACCGAACTGGCCGCCCAGGCGTCCCGGACACTGGCGCGCATCACCGCTTGGTCCTCGCCGCGCCACGGTGTTCGGGCTGTGCCCATCGGGACACTGCCCACGCTGACACCGGCGGACCTGACGACGCGGGCGCTGACCGACCTGCCGCGCTACCACGCACTGGAAAGCGCTTGGGCCCTGCGGCGCTCCACACCGTTCCCCCTGCGCGTGGGGGAGGGAGAGCAAGGACTCCTTCGAGCCGAGTCCGTGGCGGTGCAAGGGGCGGCTTGTTCCTGGCAGGTACACCTGACCGTGCCTCCGGACCTCTTCCGTCCCACGTACAACGCCGCCCAACTCGCTACCGGGCCGGCCCTGGCCGCTGCGGGCAACGCGCCCTTTCCGCTCGGTCGACGCGGATGGGAAGAGGCCCGGATCGCGGTGTACGAGCAGGGCTTCGGCGAGCACGCCGCGGTCGGTCGGGAATCAACACGCCCGCGAGTCGGTTTCGGGCAGGAGTGGTTGCGCGGCGGTGCTCTCACCGCGTTCGAGGAAGCCGTGCACCAATATGATGTTCTGCTTCCGGCGGCTTCCTCCGTCGAGGACGACGACGTCCTGCTGGACGGTTGGCCGTCGCTGGAGGAACTGCGCCTGCATCTGAGTACCGTGTGGCCGTGGAACCGGCCGGTGTACGACCCGCTCGGGCACCTGCGCATCGAGTTCAGGGCGCTCCCCTCCGGCCCGACCCCTCTGGACATGGCAGCGAACACGGCCTTCCTGGTCGGACTCACCCTGTTCCTGAGGGCCGGGGGGCGTGATGTGGCGAGGGAACTGCCCTTCTCCTGTGCCCGGGCGAACTTCTACCGGGCCGCGCGTGACGGTCTGCGGGCAAATCTGTGGTGGCCCTCTGCGACGTCCGGACCACGGCAGCATGACGCCGCCACCCTGGTGGAGGAACTGCTCCCGCAGGCCCGGGCGGGACTGGTCACGGCCGGAGTGACCACCGAAGAGGCGGACACCATGCTGGACCTGCTGGGCCGCCGGGCCGCATCGGGACGTACCGGATCATGGTGGCAGCAGCAGACGATGGAGATGCTGCGCCGGCACGGGGAGGCAGCGTCAGACCCGACCGGCACGCTGCCGACAGGGGACATCACCTCACTCGAAAGGGAGGGCGGAACCGGAGGTCGGTCCCTCCGCCGGTCCGAGCCGGCCGTTGACACGGGCATACGTGTCAACGACACCCACCGAACCGACCCCGCATGGGGGCAGTTGACAACGCGCTATGCGGAACTCGCCGACAGGGCGGATCCCGTGCACACCTGGAACCTCCCCACCCTTCCACGACGGAGCAAGCGATGAGTCCCAGCGCACCCCCAGCGTCTCGACGAGGCGGACAGCGCCGTCGTGGAGCCGGGCTGTCTGCGCTTTCCCGAATCCGTACGGCTGCTCCGTCAGCACGGACCGGGGTTCGACGTACGGTGTCGTCACGGCGGTGGAGTTCCGGCGAAACCGCCACGGACCGTCCTCTGGGGGCCGGCAGTCCTCCGGCGTTCGAGGAAATGGGCCAGTCTGGTGACCGCTTCGGTGAGGACGTCGGGCGGGGGAAGGGTGACCATGCGCAGGTGGCCGCGCGGGACTGGCCCGAGGGCGGATCCGGGTACGACGAACAGTCCCTCCTCGTGCAGCAGATCTGCGGCCATGCTCTCGTCGTCGCTCAGGCGGTACCGGCTGGTGGCGATGCGCGGGAAGACGTAGAACGCGCCGCGCGGTCTGACGGTCCGTACGCCGGGGATGCCGGCGAGTAGGCGGCACAGGTGCTCTCGCCGAAGGTTCAGTTCACCTTCCGAGGAGGTCAGCGCCGTCGTGTCGTCGATGCGCAGCGCGGCTGCCACAGCGCGCTGGGCGGGAACGTTCGGGCACAGCCGTAGCGACGCGAGGGTGTCGAGGGCGGTGACGTAGCCGCGCCCGGCGCCACGGCACCCGGTCAGGGCCATCCATCCCATGCGGTAGCCGGGAATGCGGCTGCGCTTGGACAACCCTCCGAACGTCAGGCACGGCACGTCCGGAGCGCACGTGGCGAGCGGTGTGTGCCGGGTGCCGTCGTAGAGATAGTCGGCGTATATCTCGTCGGACAGGAGGACCAGTCCGTGCCGGCGGGCGACGTCGGCGATGCCGTCGAGGACCGCGCGCGGCCATACGGCACCCGTGGGATTGTTGGGATTGATCACCACGATGGCTCTCGTCCGGTCGGTCACCCGGCGGGCGATGTCTCCCGGGTCCGGGTACCAGTCAGAGGCCTCGTCGCACGCGTAGTGCACAGGGCGGCCGCCCGCCATCACGATGGAGGCGGTCCACATGGGGTAGTCCGGCGCCGGGATGAGGACCTGGTCATGGGGGTCCAGGAGCGCGTGCAGGGACAGGGGTGCGAGTTCCGAGACCCCGTTGCCGAGGTAGACGTCGCACGAACGTACCGTGTGGAGCCCTTTGGCGCGGTAGTGCCGGGCCACGGCGTCACGGGCTTCCGGGAGCCCGGCGGCGGTGCTGTACCCGCAGGAGTCGTCGAGGTGGTCGCGTACCGCCTGCACTACCGCACGAGCGGGCGGCAGACCGTAGGCGGCCGGGTCTCCGAGGTTCAGGGCGAGTATGTCCTCCCCCGCGGCTCGCCTGCGTTCGGCCTGTGCCGCCAGCGGGCCGCGCAGACTGTACGAGACATCCGACAACTTGCGTGACGTGCGGATTCGGGGGCGCGACGTCATGCGACGTCCCCAGGAACGGATGCGGCCGGATCGGACGCGGAGGGCGGTGCAAGGAACCCGGTGCGCCTGAACTCGCGCAGGTAGGTGTCGAGCAGCCCTGCGTCGACGGGCGGGCAGTCGAGTCCGCTGTCGGCGAGTGCGGCGTCGGTGTTGTGGCGGCTGAAGGCGGGGAAGACCCCGTCGGTGTACATCTGCTTGACCGAGACCCCGCTCTCCCGAGCCGGTTCTACGAACATGGCGACGTACGGGGCCATGGGGTGGTCGGGCAGCCGGGCCGTGAGCTCGGCGAGCATCCGCGTCCAGGCGTCGTAGGGCACGGTCCGCACCGGGTAGCCCATGGCGGTCAGGCGTTCCACGAGCAGGGGCAGGCGGGCCGCGCGAGGATTGGTGAGGTGGTAGACGCGTCCGTCGGATTCCTGGTGGGTGATGATGTGCGTGATCGCGTCCGCGGTGTAGTCCACCGGCACGAAGTCCAGCGGCAGGGCCATGTCCGGGGCGAGGCCGGTCTCGGCGATGGTGCGGAAGAGGGCGCACATCATGGTGTCGGTGTTCCACACACCCCGATCCACGGTGCCGGTCACCTCGTAGGGGCGATGGACGGCCACGGGCAGACCGCGTCGTCCGGCCTCGACGACGAGGTTCTCCGCGACCCATTTCGTCTCGGGGTAGCCCAGGGATATGCGGTCGGCGTGGTCGAGCGGGGTGTTCTCGTCGACGTGTCCGACACCGGCGGTGCCGAACCCGGCGATCACCGCGATGGTGGAGATGTGGTGGAGCGGTTTGGTGGTGTGTTCGCCCGCCAGTTCCAGCACGGTCCGGGTGCCACCGACGTTGATCGGCGCCAGTGCGCGGTAGGGGTAGGCGAAGTTGACCCGTGCGCCGCAGTGCACGATCAGGTCGATCTCGCGGGCCAGATGGTCCCAGTCGTGTCCTGGCAGACCGAAGCGCGGCTCGGCCAGCTCCCCCGGTACCGGTACGACCCGGTCCAGCAGCGGTTCGGGGTCGACGCCGTAGCGCCGCATCCTGGCCGCCAGCCGGGCGAGGGCCTGTGAGGGGTCGTCAGCGCGGATGAGGCAGTGAACTCGCTCGACACCCTCCCGCAGCAGCCGGTCGACGAGGTAGACCCCCAGGAACCCGGTCGCGCCGGTCAGCAGCACCTGGCGCGGGACTCCGGCAGCGGCTGCCGAGGGGGCGGTGTAGCGCAGTTCCGGATCGAGTCGGCTCTCGGCCTCGAAGTCGGTGTCCGGGCCGGCCGTGTCCTCGTCGCCGTCGAGCAGGCGCCGCACCGTCGCGGCGAAGTCCCCCAGGGACGGGTCCGCCACCAAGCTGCGGATCATCGCACGCCCGAACCCCGCCGGCACCTCGAGCCGCTCGCGCACCGCGGCGGTGACCTGTGTGGCGCGCAGCGACGTACCGCCGAGGGTGGAGAAACGGGCGTCGCGTCCGACCACGTCCGCGTGGAGGACGTCACGCCACACGCCCGCGAGGATCTCCTCCACCTCTCCGCTGGGCGCATCGCCGCCGGCCGCCGGGGCGGCGGGCGCGGCGATGGCGGACAGCGACCTGCGGTCGACCTTGCCGCTGGAGGTGAGGGGAAGCGCGTCCACCAGCGCGATGCGCGTCGGTGCCATGTAGCTGGGCAGCCGGTCGCGTACATGCTCGTGCAGGCGAGCCGTGAGGTCTTTCCGCTCATGTCCACTCTGGGCCACGACTGCGGCCACCAGCCGCTGTCCCGCCCCCTCGCCGACGACATCGACCGCCGTCTGACGGACGTACGGATGTGCCGACAGCACCGACTCGACCTCGTCCAGCTCGACGCGGTACCCGCGGATCTTGACCTGCCGGTCGCGCCGTCCGAGGAATTCGAGCGCTCCGTCCTCGCGCCACCGTGCCATGTCGCCGGTGCGGTAGAGCCGTCCCCGTACCCCGTCGGGGCTCCACCGGTCCTCGACGAAATGTTCCGCCGTCCTGTGCGGATCACCGAGGTACCCCAGTGCCACCCCGTCCCCGCCGACCCACAGCTCGCCCGTCTCACCGGGGTCGGCGACCGTGCCGTCCTCGCGCACCACGTAGGCGGTCGAGCCCGCGACCGGCACCCCGATGGGCACGTTCTCGGCCCTCGGGGACAGCTCGTCCACCCGGCACACGGTGGACAAGGAGGAGTTCTCGGTGGGCCCGTAGCCGTTGAGGAACACGTCCGGCCTGCCCTCCGCCAGTACGGCGCGCACCGCGCGGGGGCTCAGTGCGTCACCGCCCGCGACGAGAAGACGCAGCCCTGCGAAGAGGTGCGGTGCGAGGTGGGCGTGCTGGTGGAAGAGCCCCGCGCTCAGCCACATCACGCTGACCTGCCGGCCGCGCACCACGTTCTCCAGCGCCTTCGAGTCCAGCAGGTCCGAGTCCTGCGCGAGAACGAGGCAGGCGCCGTTCAGCAGGGTGGCGAAGATCTCGAAGCAGGAGACGTCGAATGTCAGGTCGGTGGTGGCGAGGACGCGGTCGCCGGGCCGGATGCGCAGCTCCCCCGGACCACGGGCCAGCCTGGTCTGGCCGCGGTGGGGGCACACCACGCCCTTGGGAGCGCCGGTCGATCCCGAGGTGTAGATGACGTAGGCCGCCTCGTCGGCGGCACGCTCATCCCACCACCGAGGATCGGCGTCCTCGGGAACGCCGAACAGGCTGTCGGTGGAGACGGCGGTCGTGGCATCCGGCACCGCCACGGACTCGTCCACATCGTGCACCGCCACTCGGACTCCGGCATCCCGCATGATCCGGGTCAGCCGGTCGGCGGGCTGGTCCGGGCCGAGCGGCAGGTACACCCCGCCCGCGTGCAGGACCGCGAGGATGGCGGCCACCGCCGCCGGGGAGCGCCGCATCGCCACTCCCACCACGTCCCCGGCACCGATCCCGTGTGCCCGCAGCGCCGTGGCGCCGCGCCGGACCCGTGCTGCCAGCTCCTGGTAAGTCCATGCTCCGTCCGCCCATTCGACGGCCGTCGCTTCGGGCCGGGCGTCAACCTGTTCCGTGAAGAGGAGAGGAATGGTGGCCGCCCGGGGATGACTCGTGGACACCTGATTCCAGGCACGGGCGTGCCGGGGCAGGGGGGTGGGAGTGGTCTTGTCTGGTGTTGCCACGCCGACTCCTTGGATTCGGTGGGTCGTTGATTCGTTCTTGCCGGGCGTCACCCTCCGGCTGGAGGCTGACGCGGTGGAGTGAAGGATGTGCGTGTCGGTCCGTCGGGGGCCTCACGCGGCGGTACCCGGAGCCGGATTGCCGGGCCGCGCGGCGCACGGGGGGGGTGGCCGCTTGGACGGTGGACCGGTGGGCGGCCGGCGCGTCGGCGCGAGCCGGCCCGCCGGTTTCGCGCCGCTCCGCCGGAAGGCAGTACACGGCACCGGGGGTCCGGCGAGCCGTACGGCGTCGATATGCCGGCGGACGTCACGCTCCGCCGTCCGGGCGGGGCCGCTGGGTGTCGCGCGATGGGACGCCGGTACCGAATGCTTACGCGGGGACCCGTTCGGCGATGATGCTGTGGACCGACGCTTCCCGCCGGAGCAGGGCGACGGCCAGATCTGCGGCCAGACCGCGGATCGCTTCCAGGGGTGGGCTCGCCTTCTCGGGGAAGTGGACGTCGATGTTGCTCTTGAGTTCCAGCACCCAGCGGGCGGCGTCCTCCGCGCAGGGCAGCACTCGGTCGTCCCTGATCCGGAAACCGCTGTCCCGCATGACGTCGATGACGTAGCGCAGCGACTTGCGGTGTCCCAGCGCCAGGGGGTCCGCGTCCGCGGGCGCATGCGGCCCTCGGGCCAGGAACTCCTCGCTGTACAGGGTCTCGGAGACGACGAGCAGCGACCCCGGGCGCATGCGCCGGGACAGTGCCTCGGTCGCGGTCTCGTACACGTGAGGGGGCAGGTGCGTGATGACTCCCCGGGCGACCGCGAGGTCGTAGGGCTCTTCCGGGTCGGGCAGTTCGGTGATGTCGGCGGCGTCGCACAGATACAGGCGGACGCGGTCCGGCCGGTGCACGTCGCGAACGAGGTCCGCGCAGTGGGCGAGTTGCTCGGCGCTGATGTTCACGCCGTCCAGGCGCGGGCAGTCGGGGAAGACCTGCGCCAGGTGCCTCAGCGTGGCTCCCCACCCGCACCCGAGGTCGAGGATGCGCCGCGGGTAGGCGTGTCCGGGCCGCTCCCCCGTGGCGAGGGCGAGTTGCCGTTCCAGGTGCCTGAGTCCCGCCTCGTCGAGGGACACGGGGCGAGGCGCGTCCGGATGGCCGAAGACGCCCCACTGGAAATGCAGTTGCTCGCCGATGACCTTCTGCCAGTCGCCCGGGGAGTCCCCGTAGGCCCGGACCACGTGGTCTCGGAACGGATCGCTCCGGTGGCTCGGCAGTACCTGGTACGCCGGCTCGTCGGTGCCGTTCAACACGGCCTCCTTTCGATGGGTCCCGCGGTGCCGGTGTGGTCGCCCGGCACCGCCGGTTCACTGGATCAGGCAGGGTCGGCCGTCGTGGCCTTCCAGACGCCCAGCAGCGCGTCCGCGATGCGGTGGGCGTGGAACAGCGCCTCCTGGGGGTCGTCGCCGCGGTCGAGGCCGTCCTGGGCGACGGTCAGGGCGAGTTCCTCCAGAGCGTCGTCCCCGAGGTCGTCGTAGTAGTCGAGGAACTCCCGCGGCACCGGGGCGCCCGTCGCGCGCAGGCGTCGCGCGACGGCGGTGGCACCGGAGTAGTAGACCTGCATGTCGGTGTGGGCGGCCAGGGCTGCCGCGCTCTGGCTCCCGGATGTGGCGATCCAGGACATGGCGCCGTGGAAGGAGTAGGCGCCGCCGTCCGCCGTCCGGGCCGCCAGCTCGGTCTCGGACATCCCCAGGGCCCGGGCCACCTCGCGCAGCTTGGGCGTGGCCTCGTGGACGATGCGTGCCAGAGTGACCCAGAGTTCGGCGGAGGGCCGGTGCGGGAACCGGGCCAGCAGGTTGCCGTACGCGACGAGTTCCACCCGGTGCGCCTGGTACTCGACCGCGACCAGACGGCGCAGGGGTCCGAGGGCGCCGGGGCCCGCGACGGGCGCCAGGATGAGCGGACTGCCGGGGGTTTCACCGGTGAGACGCCGGCGGACGTCATCCGCCAGGGCTTTGGCATCGGTGTGGTTTCGGGCGGTCATGGGATTCCCTTCGGTGGTGGTCGACGACGGACGACCGTCGTCGGTGCGGTTGGCGAACGGTTCAGACGACGGGGACGCCGGTGGTTCGCGGCTGCGGCAGGTACCCGCTGTCCCGGAGACGTCCGAGGTAGAGGTCGATCAGCCGGGCGTCCACCGGCGGGCAGGCCAGCCCTGCGTCCGCCGACACACGCGCGGTGTTGTCCCGGTCGAGCCGGGGGAACGCGGTCGTGAAGTACGGCTGCGCGGAGGCGCCTTCCGTGCCGGACGCGGGTTCGACGAGCAGTGGGAGGTACGGCGCCATCGGGTGTCGGGGATCCGTGTCGACTGCCCGGGCGACCTCGGCCACCCATTCCCGGTATCCGACAGTGCGCACCCGGTAGGACATCGCACGCATGCGCTCCACGAGCAGGGACAGACGTGCCGGATCGGGATTGGTGATGTGGTAGACGCGGCCGTCGGGCCGCTCGTGGGTGATCACCCGGGTGATCACGTCGGCCGCGTGGTCCACGGGGACGAAGTCGAGCGGCAACGGCACGTCGGGGGCTTCGCCGCCCTGCGCGATGGTGCGGAACAGCGCGCACATCAGGGTGTCGGTGTTCCACACGCCCCGGTCGCTGGTGCCCGTGACCTCGCACAGGCGGTGGATCGACGCGGGAAGCCCCTGACGCGCGGCTTGCGCCACCAGTTTCTCCGCGACCCACTTGGTTTCCGCGTAGCCGCCTGGCAGCCGGTCGGGATGGGCGAGCAGTGTGCTCTCCGACGCGTGAAGGACGCCCGCGGGGCCGAGGCCGGCGAGGACATCGACGGTCGAGATGTGGTGCACGGGCTTGAGCCGGTGCGCGGCGGCCAGTTCGATGACCGCGCGCGTACCGCCGACGTTGTCCGGAGCCAGCGCACCATAGGGGTAGGCGAAGTTGACCCGCGCGCCGCAGTGCACGACGAGGTCGCAGTCCCGCGCCAGCCGCTCCCATGCGGTGCCGCCGAGTCCGAACCGTAGGAAGGACAGATCGCCCGGGATCACCGTGACTCGTCCGCCCACGTTCCGCGGCTCCAGGCCGTAGCGTCGCATCCGGGCGGCCATGCGCGCGACGCCGTCCGCCTCGTCCCGTGTGCGAACGAGGCAGTAGAGGTGCTCCGCGCCCGCCCGCAGGAGCCGGTCGACGAGGTGGACACCGAGGAAACCGGTGCCACCGGTGACGAAAATCCTTCCGACGCCTCCGACTTCGCGCGCGGGCTCGGCGAACGGCATCGCCCGGTGCGGTCGCGCCTCAGCGTCGAAGTCCGGCTTGCCGCGTGACACCCGCGCCGTCCCCTGCTCGGCGAGACACCGCACCCGCCCCGCGAAAGCCCCGAGGGTCGGATGGTTCAGCAGCTCGTGGACGAGGGCACTGCCGCTGTCCGGGGCGATACCGAAGTGACGGCGGATGGCCGCGACGACGTGTGTCGCCGTCAACGAGGTGCCGCCCAGCGCGAAGAAGTCGTCCTCCCGTCGCAGGCTGTCCGTGCCCAGGGCCTCGCACCAGATCCGCTCGACGGCCCTCTCGTCCCCGCGTGCCGGCGCTTCGCCCTCGTGACCACCGGCCGCCGGACGAGTGAGCCGGGACAGGAGACGGGCGTGATCCGCTTTGCCGCTCGTCGTCAGCGGCAGATCCGGGACGCAGGCGAGCCTGCCGGGCACCATGTGGGCCGGCAGGCGGTCCCGGACGTGATCGTGCAGGCGCGCGGCCAGGACGGTGGCGTCGACGCCCGGGGCACCGACCACGACCGCGCCCAAGTGCTGCCCCGGACCTTCGCCCAGCACGTCCACGGCGGCCTCCCGGACGTCGGGGTGGGTGCACAGCACGGCCTCGACCTCGTCCAGCTCGATCCGGAAGCCTCGCAGTTTCACCTGCCTGTCCGTGCGCCCCAGGAACTCCAGCACGCCGTCGTCCCGGCGGCGCACGATGTCGCCCGTCCGGTAGAGGCGACCGCGCGGATCGTCACCGAAACGGTCGGGAACGAAGCGCTCCGAGGTCCGTTCCGGGTCGTTCAGGTAGCCGATCGCCACGCCGTCCCCGCCCACCCACAGTTCCCCCTCCTCCCCGGCCCCGGCCGGGCTGCCGTCGCACCGGACCACGTGGACGGTGGTGGCGGGCACCGGCCTGCCGATGGGGACGAGTTCCGCCTGGTCGGAGAGGTCGCGCACGGTGTACGAGGTGCTGATGACGCCGTTCTCCGTCGGCCCGTAGCCGTTGACCAGGGCGCCCGGCGCGCCGTGGGCCAGTACGCCGCGGACGGCGCCGGGGCTGACCGAGTCGCCGCCCACCATCAGACATCGCAGTCCGGAGAACATGCGGGGCGCGGATCCGGCGTGGACGTGGAACAGTCCGGCAGCCAGCCACAGGGTGGTGATGCCCTGGTCGCGCAGGCACTGCGCCAGCGCCTCCGTGTCGAGCAGGATGCCGGGGTCCGGGAGCACCAGGCACGCCCCGTTGAGCAGGGTGCAGAAGATCTCGTAGCAGGAGACGTCGAACGCCGGGCTGGCCGTGGCGAGCAGGCGGTCGCCGGGTCCGGGAACCGCCGGGTGGGTGGCGGTCACGAAGCGGACGAGCCCCCGGTGGTGGCACAGCACGCCCTTGGGCACACCGGTCGAACCGGAGGTGTAGATGAGGTACGCGGCGTCCGTCGCCACCCGATCCGCGGTGCGGCACGGTTCCCGCCGTGCTTCCCGCACCCCTTCCAGCTCGCGAGTGGTGACGCGGACGAGCGGGAGGGACGGCAGGGCAGTGGGACCGGGCACGGTCACCAGGCACCTGGCGGACGCGTCCCGGATCATCGCGGCGAGCCGGCTGGAAGGGGTTGCCGGGTCGAGAGGGAGGTGGACGGCGCCTGCCTCCAGAACGGCGAGCGTGGTCACCACCGACTGCGGGGAGCGGTCGAGGAGCACGGCGACGACATCGCCGTCGCCGACGCCGCGGGCCCGTAACCGTTCGGCGGCGTGGAGCACCCTGTCGTGGAGTTCCCGGAACGTCCAGCGGCCGCCGCTCCACACCAGCGCCTCGCTGTCCGGGGACTGCCGTGCCTGCCGGGTGAACAGGTCCGGGAGCAGCGCGTCGCGGGGGTAGTCGGCACGGGTCTCGTCATACGCGCGGGCGTACCCGGGGGCGCGGCCGTTCGGGGTGGGCGCCGTCGACGGCATGAACGGATCCTTTCGTGGGTGGTCCGGTCGGCAGGTGCGGCACTTGCCGTGGTCAGCCGGTGAGGACGACCTTGCCGCCGCGTCCCGGGCGCATCGTGTGTCCGAGCGCGGACCGGAAGTCGGCGAGGTCGCGGCACTCGGCGACCTCGAGGCCGGGCAGGCCGCGTACGACGGCTGCCTGGACCTGCTGGGTGAGGGAACTCAGCTCCCGCTCGTCCAGGCGCTCCATACGGGCGGGCAGCCAGAAGCCGCACATGTTCACCTGCCGGAAGACCAGGTCGTCGGGGCTCACCGGGACGGGGCGACCGGACAGCATGCCGTAGGAGACGAACTGCCCGGCAGGCCGCAGGCAGCGCAGCGCTGCGGCGCCCAGGGACCCGCCCACCGCGTCCAGCACCGCTCCCACTTGGCCGTGCTCCACGGCGCCGCGCACGGCCTCGGTGAGGGCGTCGGCGGAGACGACCGTCAGGGGCCGCGTCCCCGGGCGGGCGAGCGCGCGCGCTTGATCGCGGTGCCGGACTACGGGCAGGCACCGGACACCGCGCTCGTTCGCCAGGTGGATCACCATGCGGCTCACGGCGGAGGCCCCAGCGGTGAGGAGCAGCGTGTCGCCCGGATCGAGGGCGATGTCTCGCACGAGCAGGTGGGCGGTGAAGGGGTTCACGGTGAGCTGGCAGGCGGCCTCGGTGGACACGCCGCGCGGGACCGGGATCACCGAGGCGCCGGGTACGCAGACGTGCTCCTGCCAGGTTCCCGTGGCGCCCGTGGCGGAGACCGCCACCCGGGTGCCCGGCATGGGCCCTCCCGTACCGGGACCCAGCGCGTCCACGGTGCCCGCGCCCTCGAATCCGGCGACGGCCCAGCCGCCGTCCGGGGCGCCGCCGGCCGGTCGCGGGGCGAAGCGTGCGTCGCGGCCGTAGGAACCCTGGACGAACAGGAGGTCCGAGGGGTTGATCGGGCGGGCGGAGAGCCGTACCCGCACTTCGCCCGGGCCCGGTTCGGGGCGGGGAAAGTCCGTCAGGCGGAGCACACGGGAGGGGTCACCATATGCCTGGAAGGCCACGGCCCGCATGATCAGTCCGCTTCTCCGAGCAGGTGCCGGCACAGGCTCTCGCTCAGCGAACCGACCGTCTGCCGGCCGCTGTGGACGACCTTGTTGACGAGTACGTGGGTGGCGTCGCCGCCGCGCAGCGCGTCGGCCAGTTGTGCCGCCGAGCCCGCACCGCCCGAAGCGATGACCGGAAGCCCGGACACACGGGCGGTGGCGCGCGTCAGATCGAGGTCGTAACCGATGCCGGTGCCCTCACGGTCCACGTTGTTGGCGAGCAGCGCGCGCACGCGCAGCTCCCCGAACCGCCGGGACACCGCGACGGCGTCCGCGGTGGTGAGCGTGGCGCCACCGTGGATACGGACCCGCCATCCCCGCTGCCGGTCCCCGGAGCAGTTCACGACGCCGACGAGCCGTTGTCCCCCGAGGAGGCGGACCGCCTCCGCCACCCGGTCGGGTTCCTCGACCATGCTGGTACTGACCGAGAGCGCGTCCGCACCGGCGGACAGCAACTCCGCGCACTGCGGGGGCGACGGCAGAACCCCGTGCTGCACGGAGACGAGCAGCTCCAGGCCGGTCTTGTGCAACTCGCGCAACAGTTCCGGCAGGTAGCCGATGGCGGTCCAGGGGTCGACGACATCCAGGAACAACTGACCGGCACCGTCATGGGCGTAGCCGGCGGCGATGCCCACGACGTCGAGGGGATCGGCGAGACCGGGGATCGCGGACGGATCGGTCGCCACCCCGTCCCGCACGTCGATGCAAGGGATCACCCGTCGGGCCGCCCGGGCCCGGGAATACGTGGTATCGCTGTCATGCCGCATCAGTCATCCGCCTTCCAAGGAGTTGCGCAGCCTTCGCGGCCGTTCGCCGCGGGGCGCGAGGTGATGTGCCACGGCCAGAGCCGATCTCATGACCGCTTCCTGCGTTTCCACCGGGGTCGTGCAGTGTCCGAGGAAGAGCAGGCGCTGCCCCGCCTCGATCCGGCCCAGTCGCCGGCGCGCCCGGCACGCCGCCGGCGTGGGGAGTGTCGCCCGGAAAGAGGAGCGGGCGAGTTCCACGCGGGGCCGGCCGGAGCGGTGGTCGACCTGACTGACGAACAGGTCGACGCCCAGCGAGGGCCCGTACCAGGTCGTCGTCTGGCTTCGGTGCCCGTCCACGGTCGTGTTGCCGGCGGACCACAGGCGCCGGTCCTCGGGCATCCCGTACGGGTCGCGGTGCAGGGCGTAGGTCACTTCCCGGTACGCGATGGAGTTCAGCGCGGCTCGCCAGGCGCTCGTGCCTGCCAGACCGGAGAGCGAGGCGAGGGCACGGTCCGCCGGAAGAGCCAGGGCCACCGCGTCCACCGGGTGGACCGCCCCTGCTCCGTCCACGAGTTCGAACCCCGACCCTGCCCGGCGCACCGTTCGAAGGCCGGTGCCCAGTCGTATCCTGGCCGAACGAGAGTCGGCGGCGAGCCCGTGGACGAGGGACGTGGTCCCGGAACGCAGGTACGTCGTCCGGGGGACCGCACCCGGCGGGGTGAGTGTCGCCCCGACTGCCCGCGCGGACAGGTGCCGTGCCTCTTCCAGTGTGCAGCCGTGGAGGGAAGCCGGCAGTGCGCACAGCAGGTGCTCCACCGAGGAGGAGAGCGGCGACCAGGAGTTCAGGACGTCGTCGAGCGTGAGGTCCCAGGACGTCCCCTCCGCCTCCCACCGCGCTGATTCCTCGGCCAGACGGGCCATGGCCCCGTACGCCGGTCCGTCGGTCGTGACCGGCCTCGTCGTGTCCGTGGGGTCGGCGGCGGACACCCACAGAGCCGAGCGCTCGTGCTCGCGGAACACCACGCGGGAGGAGGTGGTCCCCACCAGGTCCTCCGCCCGGACACCTGCCGACGCCGCCACCTGCCGCCAGGCAGGGGACGCCTCGACGGGTGTCTCCCTGACACCGAGGTCGATGACACACGTACCGCCGCGCGCGGTCGTCCGGACCGACTCCGCGTTCCCGCCCAGCCGCGGTCGCTCTTCGAGCAGCAGCACCTCGTGGCTTTCGCCGAGCAACCAGGCCAGCGTCAGACCCGCGATCCCGCCGCCCGCTATTCCTACGCGCACGGCCGTCACCCCTGCCGGCTTCGCAGGCCCGCGGCGACCGCGGACGACGCTCGTCGTTCCCCGGCGGCGAACAGCCAGAAGCCGTCGAGACCGGTCAGCAACATGTCGGCGACGGACGCGGCGCGGCCGGACGTGCAGCCCTCCTGGAGGACACCGTCCTCCACGACGGCGGCGGCCAGGTCCAGCAGTTCCGCGGGTGCCGGCGAGCCGTAGTGGTCACGGAACGCCTCGGGTACATCGGTGCCACTGTCGGTCAGCGTCCGCACGAGTTCTCGGGACTCCCGCGCGTAGGCCGCGAAGTCAGAGCGCAGTGCCAGCGCGGCGTCAACGGGGGCGGCGTGCAGGCACATCCAGGAAACCGCCCTGGGGAAGGCGAACGCGTTGGCGTCCTTCGCCGGGTCGAGGGCGGAGGAGGGGGACGAGTCAAGTGCCCTCGCGCACCGGTCCAGGCTCGGCTTGAGCGAACGCAGGACGGCGTTGAGCCCGGCGAAGAGATCAGCAGCCGGTCCACTCGGGAACCGGGCGAGAAGTACCGCGTAGGAGACGGTCTCGGTTTCCAGACACAGTTGGTCGGCCTGCACCAGGCGCCGAAGATGCTGCCGGCGCACCCGGCCGTCACGTGCGAAGCGCAGCAGCGCGTTGTCGCGCTGCCTGACGATCTGCTCCTGCTCGACGAATAACTGTGCTGCAGCAGATACGGGACCGGCGTTCATCGACTCTTCCCCCAGCCTTTCTGCCTTCTCTGTTCGACGCTGCCGCGAGTGCCCATGCCCCGAACCCGGAAACAGCGCGGAATAAGGTACCTTCGATACGGCATCAGGTCCTTTGGTCACTCTTTCGCCCGCCCGCCGTGACGGTTTGCCGAAGTTCCTCGAAACTGGCGGCGGGCCGGCACTCGCGAGAGGTCGCCGTCCGGTGGCTCAAGGTGCCCCAGGGGCACTGGTCACCGGTGTGGGAACCCTGTGCAGAGGCGGGGGCAAGGCGCGGAGCGAGCGTCTGCCACGCCGGCGGACGCTGACCGGACGGCAGGTTCCCCGCCCCGCGAACCAGGGAACAACGGCTCTGTCTGTACCGCTTGTCGACGCCAGCGCCGCTGACCCGTTCATGAGCAACAGACCCATACCCGGGGGGCGATGTCATGCCCGACAAAGAAGAACCTTGCTACCAGGATATTGCGAGCAGTCTTCGGGCGCTGCTCCGGGATATCGATGAGATCATTCGTTTACTGCGCATCTTGGTGGAAGAGCGTCAGCCGGACTCCGAACCGTCCGCCGCGGAACCAGGGTTACCCGACAACAGGATCGAATCCCTCACGGATCGCGAGAGTGAGGTTTTCCATCTACTGGTGACCGGAATGTCGAATCGCCAAATAGGCCGCACACTCGGCATAGCGGAGCGTACGGTGAAGAACAACCTGCATTCCATTTACCGGAAGTTCGGCGTTTCGGGCCGGGCCGAGGCGATTGCCCAGTACTTCGGCGCCGCCGTCCGGCAGCGCAGGTGAAGCAGCCAACTTGATCGTCAACCTGTGCAGCAGGGCTTGGGGTTGGTTGGCTCTGGCGGTTCCGGGACACCCCCACGATCACGGACGCGGACATCACCCCCCCCCGTGCGAGCCGGCGGCCCAGGGTGGCTGTGATGCCTGGTACCTTGTGATGCATGGTAACTGGCGGAGCAAGTAACCAGGTTCCGGAGAAGGTCGAGGTCCAGCTTCGTAAAGGGGTTCTCGAGTACTGCGTCCTGGCGCTTCTGCGAGAGGGCCCCAAGTACGGAGTCGAGCTGCTGAAGGACTTGCAGGACACCGTGCTCGCCACGAGTCAGGGCACCGTCTACCCCCTGCTGTCACGGCTCAGGCGGGCCGAACTCGTCGTCACCACCTGGGAGGAATCCGCCACCGGGCCGCCCCGGCGCTACTACGAACTGACCGAGACGGGACGCGCGGCACTCAGCGCTTTCACCGACATCTGGCCGGCATTCCGCGACACCGTCAACCACCTCCTCACGCCGCCCACCGGGCAACGGCGCGATCCCGGAAGGGCGCAACCTTGAAGACCGACGACACCCTGGTGCGGGAGTACCTCGCGACCGTGGAACGCGAGAGCACAGCACTGCCCCCGGCAGCCCGCCGGGAACTCCTCGCAGACCTCAGTGAGCACATCGAAGTCGCACGCGCCGAACGACCCGGCGACGTCCGCACGATCCTCCACGAAGTGGGCGACCCCCGCACGATCGCCGACACCGCCCTCCACGAACTCGGCCACACCATCCAGCCCCCCGCGCGCAAGCCGAACCGTCGCGGCTCACCTGCCTGGCTGCCGCTCCTTCTGCTGGTTGTCAGCGGCGTGCTGCCCTATGCGGGAGACCACGTGCTCCTGGACTGGGCCAGCCTCGCCATGAAGGTCACGGCCGTGGTAATGGTGTGCCGCTCCCGCCACTGGACGGCGGCCCGGAAGTGGACAGGCCTCACCCTGGCCACGCTCCTGCCCGCCACGATGAACGTGGTCTGGTACCTGGCCTTCGTCGTGCCCCGGAACTACGCCGTGATCGACGCGTGGCGCTGGCCCGGAGCCGCCGTTGGCCTTCTCCTTACGCTGGCCGGCGTGGGATGGCTGTGGCGCACCAGGGTCCGCCAGCGTCCGTCTTCAAACGGTTCCTGTCCAGAGCAGGAGTGAGGCGAGAGAGACCGCTGCTTCGTGGGAGGTGGCGGTCTTGTCGTATCGGGGGGCGCTTCAGCAGTGACTCGCTCCTCAGGCCACGCAGAACAGCTGCCGGAGATCATTCCGAGGTCTACCGGACGTCACCTGAGCCCAGCACAATCGCCCGTATGACGATCACCACGAGCGCCTCGCCGCCGCCCACGCACAACAGGCCCGTCGCGCTCGCCCGGGGGTTTCTCACGGGAGGCGTGACGGGGGCGTCCCTGGCGGCCGTCGTCGTCGGGATCGTCATTGACAACGAGTCGCTGATCGTCGGGGGAGCGTGCCTGCTCGCGGTTTACGTCCTGATCCGCTACCTCGCCGGCCTGCCGAGGCGCGCCCGGGAGGCGGAGATCCCGCCGCACCTGGCCCTCGCGATGATCGAGAGCCTGGAGGCCGTCGGGGGTGAGACGAGCGACATACCGGTGAAGTTCGACCTCACCGTCGCACCGGACGACGCACCGGCGTACCGCGTCGAGTTCACGCAGAACATCAACCTCGCCGACCTGCCCGACTACAGGCCGCGCGGCATCCTGGTCGTCCAGTACCCGCCGGACCGGCCGCTGAAGGCGAGGATCGTCAAACGACCGACACCGGACTGGGAGGAACGGGCCGCCTCGGCCCGCCTCGACTCGGCACCCGGACCGGCCCGGGCGAGCGATCCTTTGGAAGGCTGCGCTGCCACCCTGCTCGGGTTCCTCGGCCTCCTGCTCGGCGCGGCCCTCGTCGTCCTGTTGTTCCGCGCAGACCTGTTCGACCAGAACGACACCGACACCGCGCGGCCCTCGGTCTCCTCCCCCAGCACCTCCTCGTCTTCCACGACCATCGTGTCGTCGGCGACCGGCACAGTGGCTCTCGGCCCCGGTCAATCCTTCCTGGAGAAGGGCGCGTTGGGCCGTGCCGTCACCGCGCTCGCCAAGAGCGAGGACAAGCAGCAGGCGCTCACCCTCGTTGTACAGGAACGCCTGCTGACGGTCGTCTTCGCCCCCACCGGCACCCAGCCGGCCTCCCGCCTCGACATGGATTCCCTGCCGTACGACCGTGTCCCCGCCCTGGTACGGGAGGCCACGACCACGCTCGCAGTCGACTCCCCGCGCACCTGGCAGCTCACCGCCGACCGCCTCACCGGCAAGGTGGCCCTCAGGGTCTCCGTGACCGGCTCCGAAGGCACCGCCTATCTGGAGGCGGACGAGCAGGGCAAGGTCGTACGGCGTGTCTCGGCAGGAGGCTGATCCATGGACTGGCATGTGTATCTGGCGCCGTGGTGCGGGGTGTTCGGCGCATGGGCGCTGGTCGGATACGGGAGGTCGCTGGCCGGGATGACCCGGGCACAGCGGACGGTCCGGGCGACGGGACGGATCGAGCGGGTGGACGAGCCCCGGCACGGAAGCTCCCCGAGCGACGGGATAGCCGTGGTCGTCTCCTTCCAGGACCCTTCCACCGAGCAGGAGTTCACCGTCACCAACGAGGGTGAGCGCGGCGAGAGGATCAGCGTGGCCTGGACGGGCCGGGAGATCGGGGTCCACTATCCGCGCGGCAGACCCCACGCATTCCGATTCGCCAACCACCTCTCCGAAGGCGGGCGCGGCCTCGGCTGGGCGAACTTCGCGCTCTTCCTCGTCTACGCCGGTCTGATCGCCGTCGCTGCGATCGACTGGGGCTGGCCGTGGGCGCTGCTCGGCTTCTGCGGACCCTGGGCCCTCTCCGGCCTGTACCACCTGCCCGGGAACATCCGCGACAGGAACCGCCGTATCGACCAACTGGCAGCCATGGCCGCCGTAACCGGCCGTGTCGTCGCCGTCCTCAAGAGCGTCACCGTCGACTCCAACGACGGCAGCACCCTGACCAACCTGATGCCGGTCGTCACCTTCGCCACCCTCGATGGCAGGGAGGTCACGGCCTACTGCGAGTCCGGAATCCCGGACCCCGCGGATTCACTGGGCCGGAACCTCACGATCCACTACGCCCTCGACGACCCGGCCCTCTTCGTCCTGGACGTCGAGGCCGAACGCCGCTCCTGGAAGTGGGACATGGCTGTCAACGTGGTGGGTGTGCTGCTCGTGGCGGCGGCGGCCGTGGTGGGGGTGGTCGCGCTGTGAACCGGGAGCCGGTCCGTCTTCCCGCCCTGGAGCCGCTACCGGCTCGGTGCCCTCGACGGCATGTGTAGCCGGCACCAGCCTGACCGATCGACGAACCGGCGTCAGCTTGACGAGCCGACGTCAGTGACCGTCACCGAGCCGAAGGGAAGGTTCACGTCCTTCGGCCTCTGCCCGGCCGTCCGCCCACAGGGTGCGCACATGCGCGAGATGCCGGCGCATGCAGCCCTCCGCTTCCTGGATCCGGCCGGCCACCATCAGGTCGAGCAGTTCGACGTGCTCCTGGGCCGAAGCAACCAGACGACCTGTCTCGTTGAGGCTGGCCAGTCCGAACAGACGCGATCGTTTACGCAGGTCGGCGACCACCTCTACGAGGTGATGGTTGCCGGCCAGGGCCAGCAGTTCCAGATGGAACCGGTGATCGGCTTCGAGGTATCTGATGACATCATGCTCCTGAGCCGCCCTGACGATCTGCTCCGCCAGTGGGCGCAGCGCCTCCAACTGCTCGCCGCTCGCCATCTCGGCCACGCGACCCACCGTGGGGACCTCAATCAGTGCTCGGACATCGGTGAACTCGTCGAGATCCTGCTCAGTCATCTCAGTGACGCGAAAGCCCTTGTTGCGCACCGCTTCGACCAGGCCTTCCCTGGCCAGGTCCAGCATGGCCTCGCGCACTGGTGTGGCGGATACACCCAGTTCTGTCGCCAGTGTGGGGGCGGAGTAGATGATGCCGGGGCGAAGCTCGCCGGCTATGAGAGCCGCGCGGAGCGCATTGGCCACCTGATCGCGCAGATGGGCCTGGAGAGGGATCGCCCGTGATCCAAGATGGGGCATCTGCACTCCTCCGCCGATCCAGCCCGATGACCTCCCACTATACAATGTCACGTTGCTTCGAGTGCTGGGGAGTACCTGAGCGCGTCCGCAGGTGCCTGCCGGCCGTTCCCTGATGACCACGCGGAGCGAAGGGGCTGTGTGCGGCTCACCGCATTCACGCGACCGGGGCGAAAAGGTCTCTCGCCGCGGCGGTCGCGCCCGGGCGGGCGGTGGTCGTGTCAGCGCACAGCCGCCATCCAGGCCTCCACCTCCTCGGCGCTGCGTGGCAGGCCGGAGGACAGGCATTCCGCTCCGCCGGACGTGATGACGAAGTCGTCCTCGATCCGCACGCCGATGCCGCGCAGTTCCTCGGGCACGGTCAGGTCGTCGGGTTGGAAGTACAGTCCCGGCTCGACAGTGAGGACATGACCGCGTTGGAGCACCCCGGCCGAGTACGCCTTGGTTCGAGCGCCGGCGCAGTCGTGGCAGTCCAGTCCGAGCATGTGGCCCGAGCCGCACAGGGTGTAGCGGCGGTACAGGTCGGACGCAGGAGTCGAAGCCGTCCTGCCGTACGGCCGCAGCCCCCAGGTATCCAGCCCCTCGGCGATGACACGCATCGCGGCGTCGTGGAAGGCGGCGAACGGGGCGCCGGGCCGCAGAGCGGTGATGCCTGCCGATTGAGCGGCGAACACCAGGTCGTAGACGCGGCGCTGGACCTCGGTGAAATGGCCGTTCACCGGCAGTGTCCTGGTGACGTCTCCTGTGTAGAAGGAGTCGGATTCAACGCCTGCGTCCAGCAGGAGCATGTCTCCGTCCCGTACCGGGCCGTCGTTGCGCATCCAGTGCAGGACGCAGGCGTGTGAGCCGGCCGCCGCGATGGTGTCGAAACCCAGTCCGTTTCCTCCTTGTCGGGCGCGGCGGTTGAAGGTGCCCTCGATCCAGCGCTCTCCCCGTGCATGGCGGGTGGCCTGGGGCAGCTCACTCAGGACATCGGTGAAGCCGGCGATCGTGCAGTCGACGGCTTCACGCAGCCGGCCGATCTCCCACTCGTCTTTGACGAGTCGCAGCTCTGACAGGAAGGTGACGAGCTCGGCGTCGGCCTCCGGGATCGGTGGCACCAGTGCGTCGACGAACGCGTCTTCGCCGCGCAGTACTCGAGTGCGGACGTTGCTGCTGAGGGCCTGTATCAGATTGTCCCGTGCGGCGACCTCGATGCCGAGTGCGTCCGCGGTTTCCGCGATCGTCCGGCGTCGGCCGATCCAGAACTCGCCATGTCGGTGGTCGCCGTAGAACTCCCTGCTGTTCGAGCCGTTACCGCGCGGCGACCGCGGCCGGGTGAACAGGGCGACCGAGTGCCCGCTGCCGGTGGGCTCGAAGACCAGGACGCTGTCGGGGACCGCCTGCGTCCCCTGTTCGGCTGTGAGGTGCACGAACGCGGAGTGCGGCCGGAACGCGTAGTCGAAGTCGTTGCTCCTCACCTTCAGCCCACCCGAGGGAACGATGATCCGTTCACCGGGGAATCGCTCGGACACCGCCGAGCGCCGCTTGGCTGCGTATGCTGCTCCCGGCACGACCGGCGGCCTGAGATCCGTCTCCACCCATCCGCCTCGGAACTGGTCGGCCACTGCTCCCGGTCCTCCTCCCCTGCTGTCCGTATGGCGTGCACCATCCTGATCTGCCATCGAGAATCCTCGGTGTCGTGGGTTCGCTGCCGGTGAGAGGCACGTGCTGGCCCTGGCCATCTGAGGTGGCCGACATGGTGGTCCGTGCCCCAGTGGGGTGGGCGCGGGCCACGGCGTCAGCCGCGCAGCCTGGCCATCCATGCCTCCACCTCGTCGGCCTGTCGCGGCAGGCCTACGGAGAGGTTTTCGTTGCCCACTTCGGTCACCAGGATGTCGTCCTCGATCCGTACACCGAAGCCGCGGTATTCCTCGGGAACGGTCATGTCGTCGGGCTGGAAGTAGATGCCCGGCTCGACGGTGAGCACCATGCCCGGTTCCAGGGTGCCGTCCACGTACCTCTCGGTGGGTGCCTTGGCGCAGTCGTGGACGTCCAGGCCGAGCATGTGGCCTGTCCCGGCAAGGGTCCAACGGCGCTGCAGTCCCAGTTCGCAGGCGTCGTCCACGGACCGGCCGCCGAACAGGCCCCAGGCGGCGAGGTGCTCGGCCAGGACCCGTTGAGCGGCATCGTGGAAGTCTCTGTAAGCGGCACCCGGCTTGACGGCGGCGATGCCGGCTTCCTGGGCCGCGTAGACAGCCTCGTAGATCTTGCGCTGAATCGGGCTGAAGCGGCCGTCCACGGGCAGGGTGCGGGTGACGTCGGCGGTGTAGAGGTTGCGGGTCTCCACCCCGGCGTCAAGCAGGAGGAGGTCGCCGGGACGGGCTTCGCCGTCGTTGCGGACCCAGTGCAGGGTGGTGGCGTGAGGTCCCGCCGCGCAGATCGACGCGTAGCCGACGTCGTTGCCCTCCATCCGTGCGCGTGTGAAGAACGTGCCCTCGATGAACCGCTCAGGAGTGGGTGCCGCGGTGCACAGGGCGCGGACGACGTCTTCGAAGCCGAGGGCGGTGGCTTCGCAGGCGAAGCGGAGATCGGCGATCTCGATCTCGTCCTTGACGAGGCGCATCTCGGAAAGAGCCGTGCGGAACTCGGCATCGTTCTCGGCTGTGGCCGTACTCTCGAGAGCGGCGTCGACGCCTGTGTCATGGCCTCGCAGCAGACGGACGGGGCCGCCGGCCCTGCCGAGCCGCTCGGTCAGCGTGCGGACGTCGCGGCATGGCAGGCCGAGCAGTCGTTCGTTCTCGGTGAGGCTGTTGCGGCGCCCGTCCCAGAGTTCACCGTGGTAGTCGAGCCAGAACTCGCCGTTGTCCCTGTCGGAACGCGGGAGGAGGTAGGCGATCGCCTGGTGTCCGCCGGACTGATCGGGTTCCAGCAGCAGGACGGCATTTGGTGACTGATCGCCGGTCAGGTACACGTAGTCGGAGGATGGCCGGAAGGGGTAGGCCGTGTCGTTCGCACGTACCTTGCTGTCGCCTGCTGGGATCACCAGCAGCTCACCGGGGAAAAGCGCGGAAAGCGCCGTCCTGCGGCGTGCGGTGTACGCCGCTTGCGCGATCGGTTCGAGATCGGTGCGCTCGGTGTCCGCCCAGCCTTGCTTCATGTTTTCGGCGAGTTCGATGCTCACGGCCCGGTACAAACCGTTTTTTCGCTGCCTGTTCTCGTCCGTCTCCGTGGCCATTCAAGCCTCCTGTGGTACGTGTTCGGGCTGTGGTGACGGACGGGATCACCAGGCGGTGTGAACGACACGGGGCGCGCGGGTATTGCTCCACCTCGGTGAGGAAATGCCGCGAGGTGGAGGCTTCCATGGTGGACCCGCCATGACAACGGCCCCAGCCATAACAGAACCATCGGTCCAGGCATAAGACTCCACGCAGGGGGCGCGACCGACTCCCACAGGAATCGACGCACACGCATAATGCGGTTGCCGTCTCCGCCGCCCCCGGCTCGCGGCCACCCTCTGCGGGGGAACCGTCGACCCACTCCGGACTCGAGGGACGGCACGGGTGCGTTCCGCCTGTGGGCCTGACCTGGCTTTGGCCTCACCGGACAGCACCCTGCATGCTCACGTTCAGGAAGTGGCCGGGCTCGCCATACCTCGACCCGGCGTCCGCCCCACGGTCCGCTCGTGGGGCAGCGTTCCTGCGACGGCCTGCACCATGCCGCTCGCATACTCGCGGCAGCCGAGGTGCCGGCCGGGCCACGCTCATCTTCCCGGCGAGCGAGCGATGCCGTGCTCGGTCCGGATGCGTTACATGCCGGCCGTGGAGAACGTCACTTCAGCCGGGGCTTCTGCGCTCACCAGGACATTCCTTTTCCCCCTGAGTCACGTCACGGCTCGCGTGAACCAATCGGCAAGTGCCAGTCCAGCCAGACGACTTCCCCAGTACATGTCACCTGTGCAATGGTACATGGCGTAGGTCGTGGTCATGCCAATCGTGGCGCCGGCCGTGCTCCCGTCGCATCCACGGCGCGGCCCTCCCCTCCACGACCCTCCTCCACCCCATCGGCCACGTCTTGCGTGGCCCGTCCCCTCATGGGAGGCGTAGTGAGAAAATCACTGGTCAGGCGAAGTCTGGGCGCGGCGATACCGCTGGCCCTGACTCTCGCCATGGGCACCGGCCTGATGGCGCAACCCGCCAGCGCGCGCACCGAAGCGCCCTTGTTCGCCGCCACGCACGCGGTGACGGGGGGCGGTAAGCACTCCGGTTCCGCGCCCGAGGCACAGACCGCCGCTGCGGACGCTGAACACGTCGGTAAGGGAGGTCTGAAGGCGTCCGAGCTTCCGCCGCTGGCGGCGAGCAAGGACGCGCTCAAGGAGTCCTACGGCAGGGCCGCGAAACCGCCGGTCCGGCCCTCGAAGTCGACCGACGCGACCGCCGAGGACTCAGCCGGGAAGACGAGCGCCGCTGCCGCCGCGGCGTGCAACGTCTCCGACTTCACCAGCCGCACCGGCAGCGCGCTGGTGGAGCAGATCAAGGCGTCCACGACCGACTGTGTGAACACGCTGTTCAACGTGACCGGAAGCGACGCCTACTACGCCTTCCGCGAGCCCCAGATGGCCTCGGTCGCCTACGCACTGCGTGACGGCTCGGCGTCCTACCCCGGCAACGCCGGCACCGGCATGCCCCAGCTCGTCCTCTACCTGCGCGCCGGCTACTACGTCCACTACTACAACGCGGGCACGGTGGGCACCTACGGCAGCAGCCTGCAGACCGCCATACGCTCCGGTCTGGACGCCTTCTTCGCCAGCTCACACTCCCGCGACGTCACCGACGCCAACGGCGAGACCCTCGCCGAGGCCGTCACGCTCATCGACAGCGCGGAGGAGAACGCCCGCTACATCCACGTCCTCAAGCGACTGCTGGCGGACTACAATTCCGCGTGGAACGCGTCCTGGTGGATGCTCAACGCGGTCAACAACGTCTACACGGTGACGTTCCGCGGCCACCAGGTGCCCGCCTTCGTCACGGCCGTCCAGTCCGACCCCAGCCTCATCGACTCCCTGTACGACTTCGCCTCCGGCCACCTCTCGCTCCTGGGGACCGGCCAGTCCTACCTCACCTCCAACGCAGGACGCGAACTGGGCAGATTCCTCCAGGAGGCCCCTCTCCAGCCGAAGACGCGTCCGCTGGCCGCGAGCCTCCTCAAATCGAGTTCGATCAAGGGCACCACGGCTCCCCTCTGGGTCGGCGTAGCCGAGATGACGGACTACTACGACAAGGCCAACTGTTCCTACTACGGCACCTGCGACCTGCAGTCGCAACTGGCGAACTCGGTGCTGACGGTCACCTACCCGTGCAGCTCCAGCATCACCATCAAGGCCCAGCAGATGACCTCGAGCGAGCTGTCGTCGAGCTGCTCCAGCCTGCGCAGCCAGGACGCGTACTTCCACAACATCGTCCGCGACAGCGGCCCCGTCGCCAACGACAACAACAGCACCATCGAGGTCGTGGTCTTCGACTCCAGCACCGACTACCAGACCTACGCCGGTGCCATGTACGGGATCGACACCAACAACGGCGGGATGTACCTCGAAGGTGACCCGGCGGCAGCCGGCAACCAGCCGCGCTTCATCGCCTACGAGGCCGAGTGGCTGCGCCCCGACTTCCAGATCTGGAACCTCAACCACGAGTACACCCACTACCTCGACGGCCGGTTCGACATGTACGGCGACTTCACCGCCGGCACCACCACCCCGACCGTGTGGTGGATCGAGGGGTTCGCGGAGTACGTCTCCTACTCCTACCGCGGTGTCCCCTACAACGAGGCCATGACCGAGGCAGGACGGCGCACTTACGCCCTGAGCACCCTCTTCGGCACCACCTACGGCAACGACACCACCCGCATCTACCGCTGGGGCTACCTCGCCGCCCGGTACATGCTCGAAAAGCACCCCTCCGACATGAACACCGTGCTTGGCCACTACCGCTCGGGCAACTGGAACGCCGCCCGCGGCTACCTGACCAGCACCATCGGCAGCCGCTACGACAGCGACTGGTACACCTGGCTGGCCGGGTGCGCGGCCGGCGACTGCGGCGGCGGCACCAACCCGCCCGGGAACCAGCCTCCCACCGCCGCCTTCACCACCGTCGTGCAAGGCCTGAAGGTCACCTTCACCGACCAGTCCACCGACTCCGACGGCACCATCGCCTCCCGGTCCTGGAACTTCGGCGACGGCACCACCTCGACCGCCACCAACCCCAGCAAGACCTACGCTGCCGCCGGCACCTACACGGTGAAACTGACCGTCACCGACGACAAGGGCGCCACCTCCACCGCCGGCAGGACCGTCACCGTCAGCGGCAGCGGGGGCACCGGCACGGAGTGCACCGGCACCGACACCCGCGAACTGGGCCAGAACTGCCGGCGCAGCAACCAGTCCGCCACCACCGGGAACTACGCCTACCTCTACCTGTACGTCCCGTCCGGAACCACCCAGCTGAAGATCACCACCTCCGGCGGCACGGGTGACGCGGACCTCTACTACAGCAACAGCGGCTGGGCCACCACCACCAGCTACACGCAGCGCGCCACGGGTGCCGGCAGCAGCCACACCCTGACCATCACCAACCCCCCGGCCGGCGCCCAGTACATCAGCCTCTACGCGGTGAGCAGCTTCAGCGGAGTCACCGTCAGCACCAGCTACTGACGACGCTGTGCTCCGCCATCGACCCGGGGCGGCTCCCCCCGCCCCGGGCCGAATCCGGAGCGGGGGGTACGGGGACCCCCTCTCCGGACTTCACCGCCTCGCCCGGCGGCAGCCGGGCGATCCCGTCACCCGCAGAGGGGCGGACGCTGTCGGCGGTCACAGTCGTCTGCCCCCTTGCCGGTACACCGCGACGGCCACCACCAGGTCCTCCCATGCCATGCCACTCGTCTTCACGACCATGGGCCGGTCGGGAGGGACAGCCGTTCTCGCGCCGATCAGATCGGCCATGGTCACCAGCGAGGCCGGGTCGAGCGTCTTCTCCCGCACGGCGAGCAGGACGTCGCCGGCCTCCCGGAGCGCGACGTCGCGGCTCTCGACGACCACGGTCGCGCGTCCCATGAGGGCACCGTCGAGTTCGCGCGCCGTCGGTTCGTGTGAGCCGACGGCCAGGACGACAGCCGAATCGCGCACGAGGTGTCCGGCGACGACCGGTGCGCGGGCCGATGTCGCGGCCACGACGACGTCCGCGGCGCGGACGCGGCCGGCGACCGCTGTGTCGTCCGCCGCCAGGTGGCGGTCCGCCCATGCCGGGGTCGCGCTGCCGCGCCGCGTGACGGCCGTGACATCGGCGACGGGTACGTGAGCCCGGATGGTGCGGACGTGTCCCTCGCCCTGCGGGCCGGTACCGAAGATCACGAGCCGCAGACCCTCGTCCGAGGAGTCCGCGAGCGTGCGCAGCCGCTCCAGACAGGCCGCGACCGTGACCGCGGGCGTGCGCAGGCTGGTCAGCGCGACCCCGTCGAGGAGCGCGACGGGGATCAGCGTCCGGCTGTCGTGCAGGAGGTACGTGGCGTTGATCCTTCGCAGGCCACGCGCGGTGTTGCCCGGAGCGACGGTCGCGATCTTCACCCCGAACCAGTCTGCTGTCTGTGACGGCATGAGCAGTCCCTGACCGTGGCTGAGATCGAGCACGGTGCGCGGCACGTCACCGTCTGGGTCGAGTCCGTCGGTCAGGGCGTCACGGATCGCGGCGACGGCCGCGACGGGGCCGAGTGCAAGGACGTCCTGGGCGTCGAGAAGGATGTTCATCGCAGGAGGAACCCGGGATCGAGGGTGTCGCGGGGATCGACGCCGAAGTGGCAGGTACCTACCTGATAGGCGGTTCCCGTGACCGCCGTGAGCACGGCCGGTTCGCCGTGTGCCGTGGTCCGCTCGGTGATGCGCGCGCGGAAGACGGAGCCTGTGACGGACTCGTGCCGCAGTTCGTCGCCGTATCGCAGCTGACCGGTCGCGGCCAGCAGCGCGACCCGGGCCGACGTGCCCGAGCCGCACGGGGACCGGTCGACCTGCCCGTCGGCGAACACCGTGATGTTGCGCTGGTGCAGGTGTCTGCTGCCGTCGGGGCGCAGTCGTGGGGCGCGGACCTCCTCGGTGAAGACCGTGCCGTAGATTCCGGAGAGCCGAGGATCGCACGGGTGCTCGGCGGCGCCTGCGGCGTTCAGTGCGTCGCGGATCTCGCGGGCGGCCGCGATGAACCGGGCGACGTCGTCCGGCCGTACGCGCAGTCCGGCGGCTGCCGCCGGCAGCACGGCGTACATGGCACCGCCGAATGCGACATCCACGCCGAGCGTCCTTCGCGCCGTCGCGACTTGGACGCCGGTGGCGTGGACGTGGCTCGGGACGTTCGTGAACGTCACGTCCTCGACGAGGCCCCCGCGGGTGCGGACGCTCGCCGTGACACGTCCGGAGGGGACGTCGATCACGACGTCGGTCGTCCCATCGGCGGGGGCGGGCACCCGGCCCGTGGCGACAGCCCAGGCCCCGAGGGCGATCGTGCCGTGCCCGCACGCCGTGGAGAACCCGTCCCTGTGCCAGAACAGCACCCCCAGATGGGCGCCGGCGTCGTCCGGTGGCACCAGGAAACCGCCGTACATGTCCGCATGTCCACGGGGCTCGCCGCACAGCAGCTTCCGCATCCACTGGGCGTCGTCGTCGTGCATCGCGGCGATCCGGCGTTCGGCGACAGTGAGCCCGTCACCGGTCACCGCGGCCGGGCCGTCCGGCACAATCCGGAACGGCTCACCGCCGGTGTGCCAGTCGATGGTCTCGATCGGCTCGGTCCTCGTCATCCGTCACGCTCCCAGACGGGCCGCGACGACCTGCGGGGCGGCGCGCAACTCGGCGGCCGGCCCGGTCAGCGTCACGCGGCCGGATTCGATGATGTGGCCGCGGTGGGCGGCCTTCGGCGCTCCCCGTGGGTTCTCCTCGATCAGCAGCCCTGCCGTGCCCGACCGGTTGATCGACACGACGGCATCCATGACCTGGGCCACGATCAGCGACGCCAGGCCCGTCGGCGGCTCGTCCGGCATGATCAGCCGGGGCCCGGCGGCCATGGCCCGGCCGATGGCGAGCATCTGCTGCTCACCTCCGGAGAGGGTGCCGCCCTGCTGGGGGCGGCGCTCGGCCATGCGTAGTCCGGGCGTTGCCGCGGACCTCGGGTTTCGTGCACCTCGTACGCCACGGTAACGGCGTACGAGGTCACTCACAGGGTGAAGCCGGCCGGGTAGGGGTCCGACGGGTCGAGCAGGTACTGGGCGGTGCCGGTGATCCAGGCGCGGCCGGTCACGGAGGGCAGGATGGCCGTTCGGCCTCCGACCGTCGTCTCCTCCCTGATGCGCCCGATGAAACGGGAGCCGATGAACGACTCGTTCAGGAAGTCCTGGCCGATGGAGAGCCTTCCGCGGGCGTGGAGTTGAGCCATGCGGGCGCTCGTGCCGGTACCGCAGGGCGACCGGTCGAACCATCCGGGGTGGATGGCCATGGCGTGCCGGGAGTGCTCCGCGGTCGATCCGGGGGCTTCGAGATAGACGTGGTGGCAGACGTCGATCTCCGGGTTCTCCGGGTGGGCGACCGGGTTCTGCTTGTTGATCGCGCCCATGACGGCCAGTCCGGCGTCGAGCAGCCGCTGCTTCTGCGTCCGGTCGAAGGGGATGCCGAGGTCCTCGGTCCGGACGAAAGCGTAGAAGTTGCCGCCGTAGGCGATGTCGTAGCGCACCGCTCCGTAGCCGGGGACGTCGACGACCTGGTCGAGTGCGTGGCAGTACGACGCGACGTTCTCCAGGGTCACCGATTCGGCGTGCCCTTCGCGGACCCGTACCCGTGCCGTGACCAGTCCGGCCGGGGTGTCCAGCCGGACGCGGGTCTCCGGCTCGGTGACCTCGACCATGCCGGTTTCGACGAGGACCGTGGCGACGCCGATGGTCCCGTGCCCGCACATCGGCAGACAGCCCGAGACCTCCACGAACAGCACGCCGAAGTCGGCGTCCGGCCGGGTCGGGGGTTGCAGGATGGCGCCGGACATCGAGGCGTGCCCGCGCGGCTCGCACATGAGCAGGGTGCGCAGGTGGTCGCGTTCCGCGACGAACCGCTGCCGCCTCTCGAACATCGTCGCCCCGGGCAGGACGCCCACCCCGCCCGTGATCACGCGGGTCGGCATCCCCTCGGTGTGCGAGTCGACGGCGTGGTAGCACACGGTCGAGCGCATCGTCAGCTCACCCCGCCGTCGATGAGGGCCTGGGTGGCGGCGCGGACGACGGCCTCCGTCTCCGGGCCGAGCGGCTGCCGCGGCGGGCGGCATCGGCCGCCGGGCCGGCCGATCATCTCCTGGCCGAGCTTGATGGCCTGGACGAACTCCGTCTTGCTGTCCCACCGCAGCACCGAGTGGAGTCGGCGGTAGAGCGGCAACGCCGTCTCCAGGTCTCCGGCGACCGATGCGTCGTACAGGGCGAGGCATGCCTGGGGGAACACCTGCGGGTAGCCGGCGACCCAGCCCCTGGCGCCGGCGAGACCGACTTCCAGGACGGTGTCGTCGGTGCCGATCATGAGGTCGAGCCCGGGGGCGAGTTCGGAGATCTCGTAGCAGCGCCGCACGTCGCCGGAGAACTCCTTGACACCGACGATGAGCCCTTCGGCGTGCAGCTTGGCCAGCAGTTCCGGGCGCAGGTCGACCTTGGTGTCGATGGGGTTGTTGTACGCGGTGACCGGCAGTCCCACCGACGCCACCAGTTCGAAGTGCTCCAGCACGGCGCGGTCGTCGGCGCGGTAGGCGTTGGGCGGCAGGCACATGACGGCCTGGCAGCCCGCGTCCTTGGCGAACCGGGCGTGCCGCCTGGCTTCGACGCCGCCGTAGGCGCCGACGCCCGGCATCACGGTGAACCCGTCCGGGGCGTTGGCGACGGCCGTCTCCACGACGCGGTCGCGCTCCTCGTGGGTCAAGGTCTGGTACTCGCCCAGTGAGCCGTTCGGGGCGACACCGTGCAGTCCCTGTTCGGCGAGCCAGGCGACGCTGTCGCCATAGGCGGCGAAGTCGACCGCGAGGTCGTCGTCGAAGGGGAGGCTGGTCGCGACGATGACGCCGTGCCAGGGCTTGCGGGTCTCGTTCATGGGCGCTCCTTGTCGGTCATCAGTGTGGTCCGTCCGTTCGGACGATCGTTCGGGGAAGGTCGTTCATCCGGAACGGCGAGCGCGCCGAGGGTGACGGGGGTCGCGATGAGCCGTTCCGCGGGTACGTAGGCCCCGTCGCCTGCCGCGAGACAGTGCACGGCCGGTCCGCACACTCGTCCCTGGCACCAGCCCATACCGGCTCGGGTCAGCTGCTTGACCTGCCGGTGATCGTGTGCGCCGCCCTCGGCGCACGCGGTCCGGACCGCATCCGCGGTCACCTCCTCGCAACGGCATACGACGGTCTCGTCGGTCAGCCACGAAGACCATGCCGGAGGGATCGGGTGGGCAAGGGTCATGGCCCGAGCGAAGGCGCGCCGCCTGGCCACCGCGGCGCGCACCACGGCCAGGTGCATCCCCGGCACGGGCGCGGCACCGGCGTCCGCCAGGACCGACGCGGCGGCGAGGCGCCCCTCGCCCACCGCGAGCGCCGCCCCGCCCACGCCGCATGCCTCGCCCGCGGCGTAGAGGCCGGGGACGCTGGTGCGCTGACCGCCGTCGACGGCGACGACCGCGTTGCCGTCCGCGGAGTGGGTGAGGTCGCAACCCAAGGGGATGAGCAGGTCGAGTTGCGGCGTGAAGCCCCAGCCGACGCCGACGGCATCGACCTTGATCCGCCGTTCCGTGCCCGGGCGCGGGCTGCCGTCGGACGCCACGGCGGCGATCCGCACCGCTGCCACCCGGTCGTCTCCTTCGGCGCCGACGATCGCCGTGCGCGCGCGAACCGGGACGCGGTGGCGGGCGAGCGCGGCAGCGTACCCGGCTCCCTCGGCCCACTTACCCGGGTTGCACAGCAATGCCCCTGGGTGGCGCAGCCACGCCCGGGGATCGGCGGCCTCGCATACCGTGACCACCTCGACCCCGCGAGCCGCGAGGCCGGCGGCCACCGGTAGCAGGAACGGTCCGGTCCCGCCCAGTGCGACGCGGCTCCCGGCCGTGACTCCGCCGCCTTTGAGTAGCGCCTGCAGGCCGCCGATGGTGAGCACACCCGGCAAGTCCCATCCGGGGAAGGGCAGTTGCCGGTCGTAGGCCCCGGTCGCCACGAGGAGCCGCGGAGCGCGCAGGACCACGGCGGTCTCCGTGGGTGCCTCGCGCCGGTTGGCTGCGTGGACCACGAATCCGTCGCTCTCGCGGACGACAGACCACACGTGGTGCGCCAGGCGCAGGTCGAATCTTCCGGCCGCTCGGCTCGCCGACAGCGCCGCGGACAGAGCGCGGTACTTGCGCAGTCCGTGGTGGAGGTCCTCGGTCGGGATGGCCGGCCGCGCGTGTTCCGGCGGGTGCCGCCAGAACTGGCCGCCGAGGGCGTTGCCGGAGTCCGCCAGCAGCACGCGCAGTCCGCCTGACAGAGCCGTGGCTGCTGCGGCCATGCCGGCCGGCCCTGCGCCTACGACAATGAGGTCCGCCGACTCACGCATCGCCATCCTCCTCGGTCGTGACGGTCATACCGGGACGTGCGGGCACCAGGCAGGCGCGCTGTCCGCCGACTCCGTCGATCGTCACGAGACAGTCGAAGCAGACGCCGATGCCGCAGAAGACACCACGTGGGCGGTGCCCGATGCGGGTGGTACGCCAGGCGACCCGGCCGGCGGCGACAAGGGCCGCGGCCACGGTCTGCCCCTCCACGAACGGCAGGGGTTCGCCGTCGATGATGACGTTGCTCACTTTGGCGCACCTCCGAGGGTAAGGAAGCGGTCGGGCAGAAGGCCGGTGTGTGCCGCCGGTTCGGCGCCGCGCCAGGGGCGGCCGAGCAGGTGGGCGGTCACGAGCGCGCCGGTCGCGGGGGCGAGGCCGATCCCCGCCCCTTCGTGTCCGCACGCGTGGACGACGCCCGGCACCCGCGGGTCGGGGCCGACGACCGGCAGGTGGTCCGGGCAGTAGGGCCGAAAGCCGCGATAGGCGCGGATCAGGTGGACTCCGCGCAGGAAGGGGAACAGGTGGCACGCCTGGGCAGCGAGCCTGGTGACCACGGCGGTGTTCATCGTGGTGTCGAAGCCGACGCGTTCACGGCTGGCACCGATGAGGATCGTGCCCCCGTGCGTGCCTTCCACGACGCACGAGGTCTCCAGCCCGGCGTCGGACGAGGCGACGTTGGCCACGTAGTCCGCCGAGTAGACCTTGTGCCGGACCATCGGCGGCAGCGGTTCGGTCACCAGGACGAACCCGCGGCGTGGCAGCACTTCGATCGGAGCGCCGAGCCGGTGGCCCACCTCACCGCCCCAGGTCCCCGCGGCGTTGACGACGGCGTCGGCGGCCAGGACGTCACCGGTCGCCGTCCGGATGCCGGTGATCCGGCCGCCCCGGCTGGTCAACGCGCCGACGACCTCCCCCGTGTGGAAGCGTGCCCCACGCCGTACGGCGGCGCGCAGCAGCGCGGCCGCCGCGAGGACGGGCTGCACCTGGGCGTCCTGTGGGTAGTGAACGCCGCCGGGGAGTCCCGGCGCCAGGTGGGGTTCGACGTCCCGCACGTCGTCGACGGGCTCGATACGGACGCCGGCCGCTTCCTGCCTCGCGGCGAATTCCCGCAGTGCCGCGAGGCTCGTGTCAGTGCTCGCGACGACCAGACCGCCCTTGGCCTCCAGTTCGAACGACTCCGGGCCGAGTTCTTCACCGGCCTCGTCCCACAGTGTGCGGCTCAGCCGCGCCAGGTCGAGTTCGGGGCCTGGTTCCTTGTCGGAGAGAAGGACGTTCCCCTCTCCCCGGCTTGTCGTGCCGGCCCCGACTGCGCCCCGGTCCACGACCGTGACGTCCAGGCCTGCCGAGGCGGCGTGGAAGGCGGAGGCGGCGCCGACGACGCCCGCACCCACGACAACGACCTTCAGGGTCACCCGGCCCTCCCCCTGTGCAATGTCACATGCCATTGCTTAGGCTATACATCTGATCGGTGCCAAGACAACGCCGGTGCACGGCGTAATTGTTCGAGACGTGGACGAGGGTGAAGCTCTGTGAACCTGACCGGAAACTCGATCGTTGCCGGGCATGACATTCCCGGTGCCGGCGAAGCATGGCGTGGCACTGTGGCGGCGACGGGCGAGCCCCGGGGGCCACGGCTGCGCGACGCCTCACCGGAGCATGTCGCGCGAGCGGCAGAGCTCGCCGCGAGCTGCGCACGCGACTACCGGGCCCTGTCCCCGCACCGGCGTGCCGCATTCCTGGACGCCTGTGCGGAGGAGATCGAGGCATTGGGCAGTGACCTCCTGGAGCTCGCCGCGAGCGAGTCCGGGCTACCGCTCAATCGCCTGACCGGCGAACGCGGGCGCACCTGCGGGCAATTGCGCATGTTCGCCGACCTCATCCGGGACGGGGACCCTCTCGGTGTCCGTGTCGACCCCGCCCTCCCCGAGCGCCAGCCGCTTCCCCGGCCGGATCTGCGCCTACGCAGGATCGGCGTCGGCCCCGTGGCCGTTTTCGGTGCGAGCAACTTCCCGCTGGCCTTCTCCGTCGCCGGCGGTGACACGGCGTCCGCGCTCGCTGCCGGCTGCCCGGTCATCGCCAAGGCGCACCCGGCACATCCCGGCACGTGCGAGCTCGTCGGCCGCGCCGTCACCGCGGCCGCCCGGCGCACCGGCATGCCCGCGGGTGTCTTCTCCTTGCTGGTCGGCCGCAGCACCGAGGTCGGTCAGGCGCTGGTCCGCGACCCGCGGATCGCGGCCGTCGGATTCACCGGCTCACGGGCCGGCGGGCTTGCGCTGGTCGAAGCCGCCAACGCCCGGCCCGTACCCATCCTCGTCCACGCCGAGATGTCAGCCGTCAATCCCGTGATCGTCCTCGATGGCGCCCTGGCCGATCCCGTGCCCCTCGCCGCCGGGTACGTGGCGTCGCTGACCAACGGCTCGGGACAGTTCTGCACCAACCCCGGTCTGCTACTGCTGCCGGCAGGCGACGCGGGCGACGCCTTCTGCAAGGCTGTGGCGGACACGCTGGCCCACACGACGGGACAGGTCATGCTCACCCCGGGTATCGCTGACGCCTTCACCGTCGGGATGCAGCGGTGGGCGTCCGTCAACGGTGTCTCCCTCGTCGCCCAAGGGGTGCCCGGGGAGAGCCCGTACGCGCCCTCCCCCGTCGTCCTCACGTGCGACGCCGCCACCTACTCGGCCCACGAGGACCTCACCGGTGAAGTCTTCGGCGCGGCAGGACTCATCGTGCGCTGGTCCGACGCCGCCGAACTCACCGCGCTCGTGGAAGGCATCGAAGGACAGCTGACAGCCACCCTGCACGGCACCGACGACGACCTGACCACGGCCCAACGTCTGCTGCCCGTCCTGGAAGAACGCGCCGGACGCATCCTGTGGGGTGGCTGGCCGACCGGGGTCGAGGTGTGTCACGCCATGGTGCACGGTGGCCCATGGCCCGCGACATCCTCGCCCACGACGACGAGCGTCGGAACCCTGGCGATCGAACGCTGGCTTCGGCCGGTCTGCTACCAGTCCTTTCCCGACCCGCTCCTGCCCCCGGAACTGCGTTCCGACAACCCGCTTGGCCTCACCCGGCTCCTGGACGGCGAACTCGCCCCCCGCAACGAGGTATCGGCGACTGGATCTGTGTGTGACCTGTCGGCAGACGTCAGCGGCGCATCCGGGGACGCTCCGCGTTCGTGACAGCCCGCAGCACCCATTCGGCCGGGCCGTATCGGTACCGTGCGAACCAGCGTCGGCTCAGCTCCAGTTGCACCGCGAAGATGCCGACGGCGACGACCGGCACGACCGCCGGCGGCGTGTCTCCGGTCAGTCCGAGCCCTACGCCGGTGAAGATCAGCACGCCCAGCAGGGACTGACCGAGATAGTTCGACAGCGCCATCCGGCCGGCCGGCGCGAGCGCCCGTGCCAGCCGGCCGCCGCGCGGGGTGGCGAACACCCGTAGCAGGGTCGCCACGTAGGCGCTGACCAGCAACGGCGCGGTCAGGATGCTCGCCGCCAGCCCGGCCGGGCTGGTGGTGCCGCCATCGATCGCGAAGACCAGCGCGCCGGCGAGCCCGCACGGGTACCCGACCACCTGCAGTCGGCGCAGCGCGACCGTGTGCCTGCCGACCCCGTCGGCAAGCAACTTCAGCCGCCCGGCGGCCAGCCCGACAAGGAACGCGGCACATGCGAGCGGGCCCTGCACGGCAAGACTTCCGGCCATCGCCGGCAGCGAGCGCAGGTGCTCGCCGATCACCGATCCCAGGCCGCCGGCAAGCGCGTCGGTCGACGCGCGACCGCCGGCGAGCGCGGCGTCCTGGTCGGTGACCAGTTCGACGCCGGTCAGCGCAGCCACGGCCATCCCGACCGCCATGACACCGACGATCGTCCCTGCGGCGATGACCGCAGTCCTCGGCTGGATCCGGTGCACGGCAAGCAGAACGAGGCCAAGCAGCGCGTAGGTGGCCAGGATGTCGCCCTGGAACAACAGCACCGCGTGCAGGCCGCCGAGCCGGCGGACGAACCGCGCGGTGAAGTTCGCGCCGGCACTGCCCGCGGCGGCCAGCTGCAAGGTGAAGCTGTAGCCGAACAGGAATGAGAACAGTAGGTAGAACTTCATCTCGAACAGCAACCGGACCCCGAACTCGACGGAGTCGTCCGGCCAGGAGCCGTGCGCCGGATCGGCGACGAGGTGGAACGGGTAGCCGGAGGCGAAGTACGCAAGATTCACGACGAGGATGCCGAACAGCGCGAACCCGCGCAGCGCGTCGACATCAATCAATCGGGTGGAAGTGCGCGGTCGCAGCGTTTCCGTCATGCAAGAACGTTAGGAACGCTGGGGGCCTGGCAGGAGCCGGTGCACCCGACATTCCGTGGTGGGGCCGGCCCTACCGGTCGGGGCGGGGCCGGCCCTAACGGTGGCCGGCCGCTCGGCAAGGTCCATGCTGGTCCTCACCAACCACGAACCCAGCGCACAGCAGACCCGTGACCAGTGACCTCACGCTGCACACTGCTCATCGGGAGCGAAGCGGGGGATGTGTGTGGTCAACTGATCGTGAGCCGCCATCCGACCTCTCCGTCGTGCCACTGGTCGGTGGGGGTAAGGCCGGCTGCGGTGGCGACGGCGGCGGATGCCTCGTGGTCCGGGTGGATGTGGGCGATGACCGTGTGCACCGGATAGTTCCGGAGCCATGCGACGAGTCCTTGGGCGGCCTCGGTGGCGATGCCGCGCCGCTGCCAGCGGGTCCCTACCACCCAGGCGATCTCCGCAGCGGTTCCGCGGTCGTCGGCGGTGACCGTCGCCTGGACATAGCCGGTCAGGCAGGCGGGGTCGCGGAGCTGGATGACCCAGTTGCACCAGGATTCGCCCGGGCGGGGTGAGCCGGTCACCAAGCGTTCGTAGCGGGCGCGCAGATCCTGGGCGGTGTCCGGGGTGCCGCCGATGAAGGTGTGCAGGTCAGGGTCGGACAACACCGCGGCCATCTCGTCGGCGTGCTCGACCCGCAGGGGAAGCAAGGCCAGCCGGTCGGTGTGGATGGTTCCGGGCTCGAGGGTGATCACGCTGCCTCCTGGTCGGGATGTTCGACGAGTATGCCGCGCCCGAAGCAGGCGCCGGCCCGGACCAGAGCGCGCGCCACCGGTGCTGCGACTCGACCGGCTCGAAGACCGTCGCGAGGACGGCGGCTCGGGGTCCGGTGCCCCTGGTGGCCCTGGTCCGTGGCCGGACGATGGCGAACGGACCGCTCGTACCCCCGGCGATGACGCGCTCCAGATCACAGCCGTGCGCGCGGCCGGGGGCTCCCCAAACGCTGGTGACACCCGCGTACGTCATCGACGTGTGCCCGGCCGTGGTGACGACGCCGGGCAGCGCCGAGCGGTTCCGGTCACGCCCGTCCGCCGGACGCGGCGCGTTCGGCCACAGCCAGCCGTTGCGGGCGAGGTCGGAAGAGGTGCGCGTGGGGAGCCGGGCGGGTCGGTGCGTGAGATCGGCCTCGTCGGGAGTCGGTCCGCGTTCGGCCCCACCGTGAGCACGGCGTGCCGCAGGCGCGGGACGCGGATCCGTACCGCCGGGGCCCCGGCGTGCGCCGCGGCCACCTCGGGCAGCGGCAGATCCAGCTCGGCGACCTCAAGGGCAGGCCCACGCCCAGTTCCCGCAGGGTCCGCACGAGGGCGGAAGAATCGTAGCGGCGGTGGCCGGCCAGGCTCCGTCGAGGCGCCGCCGGCAGCCGCCGCAAGGGCGTGGTGCCGGTCTCGGCGACGAACCGGCGGGCCAACATGCGGGGCGAGGGCGGCGCTACTTCACCGCTCCGGTGCGGAACGGGTGACCGCCGTCGTCGATCCGTAGCGTGCCCGAGCGGGATCCCCGGGTCCAGCTCAGTTCCAGGTACCAGCGCACCTCACTCTTCGACGTGTGCGCGGTGACGTCCAGGACCAGGGGGGTCCCGGCGGACGCCTCGTACGGGAAGCCGCGCCTCGGGCTCACGGCCCGGGGCTCGGGGGCGTCCAGGTCCACAGCGAACGGATGCTGTGCGTCTGCGCCTTGGCAGTCCGCATAGGTGACTTCGGCGGGAGGGGCCTCGGCGGACAGTACCCGGACGTCCATGGCGGTCATGGTCACGGGGCCCTCTGCCGTACTTCGCACCTGCAGGCGGAATGTCGTGGGACGGGTCCGAGTGCCGTCCGTCCGGGGGCAGTCGTCGTCGGACGGGACGACGGCCACCGAGAGGGGGACGTTCCCTCCGGCCGCCCCGACCTCCTCGGTCGACGGGTCGGGCACCATGATGGCCGGGACCGTCGGGTCCGGTACCGACTCGGCGCGGAACCGGTCGATGACCAGCGCTCCGGAGGTACTGAGGGCGACCACGGCGACCCCCAGCAGGACGTACCGGGAGACGAGTTGGCGGGCTCGCGGCCTCGGCCCCGCAACGGCCGGCGGACTCTGGACGGCCGGTACCGGCGCGGGCACCGCCACCTGCGCATCCTCCGGCGGGCTCGCCGCCCTCCCGCGCCGCGCCTCGTCCGCCACCGCCCATCGCCGGTGCAGCTCCAGCAGCTCCTCGGGGTCCGCCCGGCAGATCCGGCCGAAGCGTTCGACCGGGGCGAACTCGGCCGGCACCGAGTCACCGGTGCAATAGCGGTGCAACGTCGAGGTACCCAGGTGCATGCGGCCCGCGAGAGCGCCGTAGCTGAGGCCCGCGCGCTCCTTCAGCGAGCGCAGCATCTCGCCCAGCCCGGCCGCCGTACCGGAGTCCCTCACCGTCCCCATCCCACCCACACGTCCCACCCCGTGTCCCATGCGGCCACATCCCGCCTGGTCAGGGGATGCGGAACGTCCCGGCATCCCGGAACTGCCGTCCGGGCCGGCCCGGGACGGACGTCCCGGGCATGCTGTGATCACCAACCGGCGAGCCCGACAAGGGGATCATCACATATCTCGCCGGACGACTCGCGCGCGCACGCGCGGCTCTCCAGTCGACCGACCGATCCGCCCAGGATGGAAGTGATCACCGTCATACGCCAGACCCGCTCATCCCGAAGATCCCTGGTGCGCCGGCCGACGGTGGTGGCGAGGAGCACCGTGCTCGGTGTGCTCCTCGCCCTGCTGCTGTCCGTATCCGGCGTCTTCCTCTCCGCCACCCCCGCCCGGGCGAACGACTACTACAGCAGCATCACCGAAGCCTCCGCGGCCAACGTCGACTGGATGTCACGCGTCCCGGACGGGACCAACCTCGCCTGGCTCTCGGTGCCCGGCACCCATGACAGCCTCGCGCTCTGCGGGGACACACCGGACCCGGACTCGGACCAGTGCTCGGGCATCGTCACCAGCATCACCCAGACGCAGGAGAACCACGGCTTCAGCGCGAAGACCCTGACCACCCAGTTCGACGCCGGCATCCGGGCACTCGACATCCGGGTCCGGGTCGACAAGGGGGACGAAGGGCTGAAGTTCACCGTCCACCACGGCGCCACCTATCAGTACGCCAACTTCACCGACGTACTGAACGCCACCCACGACTTCCTGAGCGACCACCCCGGCGAAACCGTCCTGATGAACCTGAAGGCGGAGTGCACCGGCTCCACCTTCTCCTGCAAGGACGCCGGCGGGTTCGGGACCGACGAGTGGCGCAAGAAGATCTTCGACTCCTATCTGGACGGCCGCTCGTACACCGGGGAGGGTGACGAGAGCACCCCGTCGACCGCCTGGCGCAACCTGTTCTGGGGCCCCTCGGTCACCGGCAGGAGCCAGTCGAGCCGCGTCCCGACGCTCGGCGAGGTACGCGGCAAGGTCGTGCTCCTCGGCTACCGGAACACCGGCGGCGGCATCTTCGACGGCTACGGGCTCGAGCAGCCCTACCCGGCCGGCGGCTCCAACGAGCAGTACGTGCAGGACGACTTCGAGCTGTCCACCATCAGCGACATCGACGACAAGTGGGAGAAGGTCCGCGCGCACCTGCGCCGGACCAACGGCACCTGGGACGGCAGCCGCCCCGGTGAGAAGGAGCACGACTACGAGCAGGACGCGCTGTATCTGAACTACACCAGCGGCTCCGGGACCGGCGTCCACCCCTACACGGTGGCGGGCGGCACCCCGACGGCGACCGGTGTGAACAACTTCCTCATCCAGTGCCTGCGCGCCGAGAAGGACCGGTGCCCGGAGTTCTACGCCGGACGCGACGACCGGTTCGGCGGGCGGTCCGACCTGGACCGTACGGGCGTCATGATGATGGACTTCCCCGGCGGGGAGCTCATCGACGAGATCATCGCCCGCAACTCCGTGACGCACACCGACATCCGCGACGTCATGGTGGTCGGCGATTCCATCAGCCACGGGTACGAGGGCGACCGCACCTGGCGCTACCGGCTGTGGGACTGGGCCAGGAGCAAGAAGTGGCCGGTCACCTTCGTCGGACCGTACCGGGGCACCGTACAGCAAGCCGACGCGCAGCCGCCGCGGCCGCCGGCACTGGGCGAGAGCGATGGCGGCGGCGAGTCCACGGAGCCGGGTCCGGGCGACCCGCGCGTCCAGGGCGAGTACGCCGAGGACGTGAACGCCGGGTTCTCCGCCGGCGGCTCGGATCACTACGCCCTCTGGGGCCGTTCACTGACCCGGACCGCGCCGACCATCAAGCCGGTGATGCAGGAGCTGAAGGCCAAGGGCCGGACGCCCGACCTGCTCCTGGTCGAGCTGGGCTTCAACGACATCGGCTGGTACGGGGCGGGCGCCGATCTGGTCGGCACCATGAAGGAGTTCGTGGACAACGCGCGGGCGGTCAACCCGGACGTGCGGATCGTCCTGGCCAACGTCCCCCATCGGACCACCCTGGGCGACGCGAACCCCGGTCTCCCCCAGCGCATCAGCGACTACAACGCGGCCCTCGCCAAGGCGGCCCCCGGCTGGAGCACCAGCGCCTCGCCGGTGGAGCTGGCCGACCTGGACAAGGCGATGGGCTGCGACCCCAAGGCGACGACCTGCGCCACCACCTACGACGGGTTGCATCCCAACGCCCTCGGCGAGTACCGCATCGCCCAGGCGTTCGGCACCGTGCTGCACCAGGAGTTCGGCATCGGCGCCGCCGCGCCCGAGGTACCGGACAGCGCACCCGGCCGGTCGCTCGCCACGCCGTCCGGCATGAAGTTCGACGGCACCCAGCAGGGCGTCACCGCCACCTGGAACAAGGTCTTCGGCGCGCACACCTACGACGTTCAGTGGCGTGACGTCACCACCGACTCGAACGCGGACTGGCAGGACGTGGCGCCCGGCGTGAGCGCCCCGCGCTATGACATGTCCTGGCAGTTCACCGACCAGCCCTACGACGGCCACACCTACGAGGTACGGGCCCGCGCGGTCGCCGGTGACGGCTCGGCCAACCGTTCCCCGTGGTCCTCGGCGGTCCGGGGCAAGGCGGCGCCGACGACGGCGGGGCGGCCGCCGGGGCTCACCGCGACGGCCGGCGCGGGCGCGATCGACGTGCGCTGGTCGGCGCCGACCGACTCGCACAGCGGCTCGATCGTCCGGTACGCGGTGTGGGTGTACGACAAGAGCACCCCGATGAACCACTCCCGGATCATCGGCTACCCGGCCTCCGCCCGCTCCGCCAGGATCACGGGGGTCACGGCGGGTCACCAGTACGTGATCCTGGTCTGCGCCTGGAACGCGTCGGGTGAGGGAAAGCCCAGCATGAGCGACACGGTGGTCCCGGGCTAGCGACCGGGTGCGCCGTCTGTGCCGAGCGCTCCGTCCGGGGATACGTTCCGTCCGGATGGGGCGCTCGGCCACAGGCATCGAGGAGAGCACAGCGCGGCGATCAGGTGAGCCGGACAACTCGTCCAGCCCGTGGTGCCGTTCTCATGTCACGTCCCAGGGGCACAGCACTCTTGATCGTCTTCTGAGCGACGCCTAGGCTCTCATGCCCATGGAGATGGGGGAACCGGGCCACGGACGGCGGCCACTGCGCGGCCGGCTGGTCAGGCGTCGCGTAGCCGCGGGTCTGCTGGCCGGGGCAGGGCTTGTCATTCTGGGCACGGTGTTCGTCGTACTGCCGGGGGTGGTGGTCGAACACGATCTCGCCGGGGCGAGCGTCGCCGCGCAGGATCGGCTGAAGGCGGTGAACGACGTCCGTACGACGCTTCTACAGGTGATCGGCGGCCTGGTCGTGCTTTTCGGCGCGTACGCCACCTGGCGGCAACTACGGGTGAGTCAGGACGGATTGCGCGCCACCCAGGAAGGTTACGTCACCGACCGGTTCAGCCGGGCCGTCGACCAGCTCGGCAGCGGCAAGCTGGATGTGCGCATCGGCGGGTTGCACGCGCTGTGGCGGATCGCGGAGCAGTCCGCCCGTGACCGGGAGGCCATCATCTCCATCCAGGCCGCGTATCTGCGCACCCACCTGCCCTGGCCACCCGCCGGGCCGGAATCACCGGCGGCGGACGTACCCATCAACGACATCGCGCCCCTGGAGACCCGCGCTGCCGACGCCCAGGTGGCGCTGACCGCGCTCGGTGTGCTGTGCAAGCACCGGGAGCAGTCCTGGGTCAATCTCAGCGTCACCGACCTGCGTCGGGCAGACTGCGACGGACTGTGGTTGCACGAGGTCAACTTCGACCGCGCCTGCATGGAGGCGGCGGGCCTGTACCACGCCAATCTGACCCAGGCGTCCCTGGTCTCGGTCAACCTGAGGCACGCCGACCTCACGACTGCGATCATGCGCCGGGTCCGCTGCGTCCTGGCCGACCTCCGGGCCGCGAAGCTGGTCCAAACCGACCTGTGTGACGCGGACTTCAGCGAGACCGACCTGCGCGAGGCGAACCTGCGCAAGGCCACCGCCCATGGTGCGGTCTTCCACCGCGCCGACCTCCGGATGGCCGACTTGCGCGGCACCGACCTGAGCACCGCCAACCTTGTCGAAGCACGCCTGACCGGGGCCCTTGCCAGTGAGCACACCCGTTGGCCCGCCGGCTTCGACCACACGGCCGCCGGGGTCGTCGACACCGATGACCCCGGACCCGAGCCCTCGCCCCTGCTCCAGCCGCCCGGGATGACGTGGCAGGCACCGCCGCTGCGGTCCGCTCCCTGACCAGGACGCGTCGGTCAGGTCCGCGGAGACCGCGATCCGTCTGACCGGCGTCCCCCGGGCCCCCGGGCCCCCAGGAAGACCCCTTCACACGTCAAGCCGCGCCGCCCAATTCCCGGGACCGGCGGACGAACACCTCGTGCAGGTCCTGCGCGGCCTGTGGCACGGAGTCCGTCTTGCGGCGCTGGAGCATGAGCAGAACCGCGGGGACGTCACCGCCGAGCGGCCGGTAAGTGATGGTGCCGAGCCGCTGCAAGGGGTCGCCGACCACGCTGAAGTCCGGCAGGACCGTCACCCCGAGTCCTTCGGCCACCATCAGCTTGCCCATCTCCGCGCCGTCCGTCGAGTACGAGAAGGCGGGGACGGCGCCGTCCAGGAGCCGGTGCACCAGCCGGTGCATGACGTAACCGGAGCGCATCGCGACCAGCGGCTCCGTCAGCAGTTCCGGGACGGTCACGACGGAGCGCGAGGCGAGCGGGCTGTCGGAACGCATGCACACCACGGGCCGGCCCCGCAGCAGACGGGTGGAGTCCATGTCGGCGGGTGTGTCATCACCCTCCAAGTGGTTGACGAGGCCGAGGTCGAAGGCGCCTTCGGACAGGCCCCGTTGGATCTCCGTCTGCTGCGCCCCCACCACCTCGACCTGGGTCAGCGGATGTTCCGCCCGGAACGCCCGCACCACCGGCACGAGCAGCGGCACGGTCGCCGCGTTCACCGTGCCGACCCGCACCATGCGGCTGATCCGGTGCTGCTCCCCCGCCGCGGCGCGCAGCCGGTCCACCGCCTCCAGCACTCGCACGATGTGCGGCAGCAGTTCCCTGCCCTCCGCGCTCATCGTCGCCCCGGTCCTCTTCCGGTCCAGGAGGTCGACCCCCAGCTCCCGCTCCAGGTTCCGTACGGTCTCGCTCAGCGCGGGCTGCGAAAGACGCAATTCCTCCGCCGCCCGGCGCAAAGATCCGAGCCGGGTCACCGTCGCTATGTATTCGAGCTGTTCGGTCCGCACTTCGGCATCGTGCGTCCGAATCGGCGGGCGGTTCAAGGGTTACCCTGTCACAGGATCGTGAAATCCCATGGTCAGCGGCCTGGAATGCGTCGGGTTTCCCTTGACGGGCCGCGTGACGGCCTGCCACCATCATCGGCATGAAGAAGCGACTGGAACTCACGCGGCGACGCCATGTCGACCTCGCACGCGTCTCCAGCACCTCCTGTCGCGCCGCGGCCTGATCCGCGATCCGCCGCCTTCTTCCCTCACGCTCGCACTGCCTGACCGGCTCACACGCCTGCTGAACGACCGGCCCGGCCCCGGTGCGGCAGGCCGTCCCCGGCCGGTGCGACTTCCTCGCGGTGAATTCGCCTGACAGGCCCTCCCGTGCTCTCCCCATGCTCTTCCCCGTGCCTACGCACGCCCCTGCGCATTCTCATGTTCCGCAACAGGAGTTCCGCATGCCCGCGCCCGTCAAATTCGCCTACTGGGTTCCCAATGTCAGCGGCGGTCTGGTCACCAGCGCCATTGAACAGCGCACCGACTGGGGATACGAATACAACCGCGAACTCGCCGTGCTCGCCGAGAACAACGGCTTCGAGTACGCCCTCAGTCAGGTCCGCTACATGGCCAGCTACGGCGCCGAGTACCAGCACGAGTCGACCAGCTTCAGCCTGGCCCTGCTGCTCGCCACCGAGCGGCTCAAGGTCATCGCCGCCGTGCACCCCGGTCTGTGGCACCCCGGCGTCCTCGCCAAGTTCGGCGCCACCGCCGACCACCTCTCCCGGGGCCGTTTCGCCGTGAACGTCGTCAGCGGCTGGTTCAAGGGGGAGTTCACGGCGCTGGGCGAGCCCTGGCTGGAGCACGACGAGCGCTACCGGCGCGCCGAGGAGTTCATCCGAGCCCTGCGCCAGGTCTGGACGGAGGACCACACCGAGCTGGCCGGCGACTTCTACCGGCTGCGCGACTTCTCCCTCAAGCCCAAGCCGCTCAACACCCCGGAGCGTCCCCACCCCGAGATCTTCCAGGGCGGCAACTCCACCGCGGCTCGTGCCATGGCCGGACGGGTCTCCGACTGGTACTTCTCCAACGGCAGGGACTTCGACGGTGTCGTCGAGCAGCTCACCGACGTCCGTACCGCAGCCCGCCAGGCCGGGCGCACCGCACCGAAGTTCGGCCTCAACGGCTTCCTCATCGCCCGGGACACCGAGGCAGAGGCCCGCGACACGCTGCGCGAGATCGTCGCCAAGGCGGACCGGAAGGCCGTGGAAGGCTTCGGCGCCGCGGTCAAGCAGGCCGGGCGGTCCACCGCCGACGGCAAGGGCATGTGGGAGAACTCCACCTTCGAGGACCTCGTCCAGTACAACGACGGATTCCGCACCGGTCTGATCGGCACCCCCGAGCAGGTCGCCGAGCGGATCGTCGCCTACCGCAAGCTCGGCGTCGACCTTCTGCTGCTCGGCTTCCTCCACTACCACGAGGAGGTCGCCTACTTCGGCACGCGGGTGCTGCCGCTGGTGCGCGAGCTGGAGGCGCAGCTCGGCGACGAAGAGCCGGAGCCCGCGACCGTACCGGTGTGACCACCCCGTACCCATCCGGCACTCGCGCCCGCACCCGAGACCCGAGCCGCGTACACCCGCCACAGCCACCCACCGCGGCCCCCACCACAGCCACCACCCGCACCACGAAAGAGGTACCCGTATGAGCACCTCCGCCCTGCCCGACTGGCAGACCCGTCCGGTCCCGCGGACCGCCGAGGAGTGGATCGCCCGCGCCGCCGAGGTGGCCTCGGTCCTCGCCACCGACGCCGCCGCCCGCGACCGGGCCGGTGCCACCCCGTACGCCGAGGTACAGCTACTGAAGGACTCCGGCCTGGTAACCCTGCTGGGCCCGGTCGCGCACGGAGGCGCGGGTGAGAACTGGGTCACCGCCTACCGCGTGGTCCGCGAGGTCTCCAAGGCCGACGGCTCCGTCGGCCAGCTCCTGGGCTACCACTACCTGTGGAACTGGGCGGCCCGGCTGGTCGGCACGCGCGAGCAGTGGGAGCACGTCGAGGCCGAGGCGGCCCGCAACCGCTGGTTCTTCGGCGGGGCCGTCAACCCGCGGGACGCGGACGTCGTCGTGACCGAGGACGGCGACGACCTGGTCTTCACCGGCCGCAAGTCGTTCTCCACGGGCAGCAAGGTCTCCGACGTCACCGTGCTGGAAGGGGTCTTCGAAGGCACCGACCGGCACGTCTTCGCGATCGTCCCCTCCGACAGCCCGGGCCTGACCTTCCACGACGACTGGGACAACATCGGCCAGCGGCTCACCGAGAGCGGCGGGGTCACCCTCGACGGGGTGCGCACCCCCTGGTCGTCGGCGGCCGGCTACGTCGACGGTGAGTTCGTCCCCCGCGTCTACAACACCCTCAACGTCCCCACCATCCAGTTGGTCTTCGTCAGTTTCTACCTCGGCATCGCGGGCGGCGCCCTGCAGACGGCGGCCACCTACACCCGGGAGAAGTCCCGGTCGTGGCTGCACGGCGGTTACGAGCGCGCCGTCGACGAGCCGTACGTCATCGACGTCTACGGCGACCTCACCTCGAAGCTGTGGGCCGTGGAAGCCCTCGCCGACGCCGTCGCCGCCGAGGGCCAGCGGCTGCACGACGACCCCGACGCGGTCACCGAGCAGGCGCGCGGCGAGTTCGAGGTCCGGGTGGCCGCGGCCAAGGCCCGTGCCACCGATGTCGCCTTGGAGATCTCCAGCCGGATCTTCGAGGTCACCGGGGCCCGCGCCACGAGCACCGCCGAGGGTCTGGACCGGTTCTGGCGCAACGTCCGCACCCACACCCTGCACGATCCCGTCGCCTACAAGCGGCGCGAGGTCGGCCGCTGGGTCCTCGAAGGCACGCTGCCCGAACCCACCTGGTACTCCTGACCACCACGGGGCGCCGCACCCGTATGCGGCGCCCCGCCTTCCCGAAGCGAGAAGCCCATGGCCACCGTCCTGTCCGTCTCCGGCAGCCCCTCCGCCTCCTCCCGCACCGCCCGCCTGCTGCGCCACCTCGACCGGCGGCTGACCGCCCAGGGCCACGAGGTGATCCCGCTCGACGTCCGTACGATTCCCGGCGAGGCCCTGCTCGGCGCGGACTTCCGGCATCCCGCGATCGTCGCGGCCACCGAACTGTTCGCGGCGGCGGACGGGGTCGTGGTCGGCACCCCCGTCTACAAGGCCTCCTACTCCGGGGTGCTCAAGGCGCTCCTGGACCTGCTCCCGCAGTACGCGCTGGCCGACAAGACCGTGCTGCCGCTGGCCACCGGCGGTTCCACCGCACACGTACTCGCCGTCGACTACGCCCTGCGGCCGGTGCTCAGCTCCATGGGCGCAGCGCACATAGTGCAGGGCTGGTTCATCCTCGACAAGGACATAACCGTGGGCGAGGACGGCTCCGTGACCGTCGCTCCGGCCGGCGCGGCGGCGCTGGAGCGCATCGTCGACCGGTTCTCCGCGGCCCTGCACCATACGCCCCTGCTGGCTCCGGCGGGCTGAGCCCATGACCGCGCACGTCGTCGCCGACGACGCCGAGGCCCTCAAGGTCGCCGCCGCGCTGGCCGAGGAATTCCGGGCGGGTGCCGCCGAGCGCGACGCCGGGCGGCGGCTGCCGCGCGCCGAACTCGACCGGCTCTCCCGGTCGGGTCTGCTCGGCGTCACCGTCCCCGCTGAGCACGGCGGCGCCGATGTCTCGACCGCCACCCTCGCCGAGATCTTCCGGCTGCTGGCCACCGCCGACGCCAGCATCGCGCAGATCCCGCAGAGCCACTTCGCCTACGTCAACGTCATCCGCCGGCAGGGCACGGCCGAGCAGCAGGCGTTCTTCTCCGCCGAACTGCTCGCCGGCAAGCGGCTGGGCAACGCCCAGTCGGAGGCGGGCACCCGGCACGTCCAGGACTTCCGTACCCGCCTGTGCCCCCGGCCGGACGGCTCCTTCTCCTTGAACGGCGTCAAGAACTACTGCACCGGTGCCCTCTTCGCGCACTGGATCCCCGTGCTGGCCCTCGCCGGGGACGACCGGCCGCACGTGGCCTACGTGCCGAGTGACGCGCCGGGCGTCACGGTCGTGGACGACTGGGACGGTCTCGGCCAGCGGACCACCGCCAGCGGCACCGTCCGGCTGACGGACGTGATCGTTCCGGCCGACCGGGTCCTGCCCCACCACCTCACCTTCGAGGGGCCGCAACTGCACGGCGCCGTCGCCCAGTTGCTGCACGCCGCGATCGACGCCGGCATCGCGCGGGGAGCGCTCGCCGAAGCGGTCGGTTTCGTCCGTACGAAGAGCCGCCCCTGGTTCGAAAGCGGTCTGGAGACGGCCGCCGAGGACCCGCTGCTGATCCAGCGCTTCGGTGAGCTCGCCATCGGGGTGCGGGCGGCGGAGGCGCTGCTGCGGGAGGCCGCGCGCGCCGTGGACACCGCGCGCGCCGACCTGACCGACGACACGGCGGCGGCCGCGTCGATCGCCGTGGCCACCGCCAAGGTCCAGGCCGCGCAGAGCGCGGTGGAGGTCGCGAACGCCCTCTTCGAGGTCTCCGGCACCCGGTCGGCGCTCGCCTCCCTCAACCTGCACCGCCACTGGCGCGACGCCCGCACCCACACCCTCCACGACCCGGTGCGCTGGAAGATCCAGCACATCGGACGCCACGTCCTCACCGGCACCCGGCCGCCCCGTCACGGCCTGCTGTGATCCCTTCGCCCGACGCACGCCCGGCCGGCGCGCCCCGCCGCTTCCCCGCCGCTTCCCCACACGGAGACTGACGTGTCCCTCACCTTCCACTGGTTCCTGCCCACCAACGGCGACAGCCGTGATGTCGTCGGCGGTGGCCACGGCACACCGGCCAAGGCCCTGGGCCGGAGCCGGCCGCCGACGGTCGCCTACCTGAGCCAGATCGCCCGCGCCGCCGAGGACCTGGGCTTCGAGGGCGCGCTCACCCCGACCGGCGCCTGGTGCGAGGACGCCTGGCTGACCACCGCGATGGTCGCCCAGCACACCGAACGGCTGAAGTTCCTGGTCGCCTTCCGCCCCGGCCTCACCTCGCCCACGCTCGCCGCGCAGATGGCCGCCACCTTCCAGCAGCAGACGGGCGGCCGGCTCCTGCTCAACGTCGTCACCGGTGGCGAGAGCCACGAGCAGCGCGCGTACGGCGACTTCCTCGACAAGGATGACCGCTACCGCCGTACCGGGGAGTTCCTGGAGATCGTCCGCGCGCTGTGGCAGGGCAAGACCGTCGACGCGCACGGCGAGCATCTGCGGGTCCAGGAGGCGAAGCTGGCCAGGCTGCCCGACCCGGTGCCCGAGGTGTACTTCGGCGGCTCCTCACCGATCGCGGGCGACATCGCGGCCCGGCACAGCGACGTGTACCTCACCTGGGGCGAGCCGCCGGCCCAGGTCGCCGAAAAAATCGCCTGGATACGCGGGCTGGCGGCGGCCCAGGGCCGCACCGTGCGCTTCGGTGTCCGGCTGCACGTCATCACCCGGGACACCGCCGAAGAGGCGTGGGCCGAGGCCCGGCGTCTGCTGGCCGGGTTCGACGAGGCCACCGTGCGGTCGGTGCAGGAGGGGCTGGCCCGCAGCGAGTCCGAGGGCCAGCGGCGCATGCTGGCCCTGCACGGGGGCAGCCGCGACCGGCTGGAGATCCACCCCAACCTGTGGGCGGGCATCGGCCTGGTGCGGGGTGGAGCGGGCACCTCCCTGGTCGGCAGCCACGAGGAGGTCGCCGAGCGGATCAAGGAGTACGCCGCCCTGGGCATCGACGAGTTCGTGCTCTCCGGCTACCCGCACCTGGAGGAGGCGTACTGGTTCGGTGAGAGCGTCCTGCCCCGGCTGGCGGCGGCGGGCCTGTGGACACCCCCGCCCGGCACTCCTGTCACGGGCGCCGCCCGGGTGCCGTTCGCCGGCTGACCACGCCGGAGGCGGCCGCGCCCCGAGGGCGCGGCCCCGACCCCGCAAAGAGGGGCCGGAGTGCCGTGCGTCCCTTGGCTGGACCCTGTCTCGGCCCCGTGCCCCGCAGGTCGTCCGTTACGACCGCCTCCTGATCGCCCGTGTCCCGTGGCAGTGGGCCTTGACCGGTTGCCACCGAGCTTCGACCGCGTGGAGTCGCTCTACCGGCGGACCGCCGAGATCAGTCCGCCGGGCCACTCCGCGCGCCGCACAGGGGTGTCGACCGGGCGGCCGTAGACGGCGGCACACTCGCGCAGCGTGTGGCAGCCGACCTCCCAGCCGTGCCCGGCCAGCCGGCCCACCGGGTCGTCGGGCATCTCCGAGACCCACATGGACCCCGCCGACCCCGGCACGGCGTCCCCGCCGAAGCGCTCGATCACGCCGCGCGAACCCAGCGTCAGCCCCATCCGGCTGCCTGCCGCCGACCGCGCACCGATCCGGGCCGGCAGCAGTTCCACCGCGTCCTCCGGCAGACGGATCAGCAGCCCTTCGGCGATCCACACGGTCGGCACCGCCGGGTCGTGTCCCGCGGCGGCCAGCGCTTCCGGCCAGTCCGCACGCAGATCCACGGCGACGGTGCTGCGCTCGCAGCGCGCGACGGCCCGTTCCCGGCGCAGCACAGAAGCCCTGAAGTCCAGGGGCGCGGCGGTGTCGACCTCGAACAGCCGGGTGCCCTCGGGCCAGTCCATGCGGAAGGCCCGGCTGTCCATGCCGGCGCCGAACAGCACGACCTGCCGGACCCCGGCCGCGGAGGCCTGCCGCAACAGGCCGTCCAGGAACTTCGTCCTGATGACGATCGAGACCGACACGGCCGGCCGGCGGCGTCGCGCGGCCTCGTCGGCAGGCGGTGGCGAGGAGGGCCACAGGCCGCCAGCGGCGGCGAAGGCCCGTGCCGGCGGATCGTGGAACAGCGCGCCCCCCGCTCGCTATCCAGCGCCCGCACCCTGGCCACCCCCACCGCCGTGGCCCACACCCCCGACGGCCGCACCCGCTCCTGCTCCTCAGCCACCGCGCCAGCCCAGGTGATCATGGTGGACGCGGACCGAGGCAGTGCCCCCGGACCGCACCGCGGCGGCCCGCACGGCGGACCGAGCCCCCACCCCCGGGCAAATGCGGGCATCCAGAATGTACAGCTGCATGCCGGACAATAACCGCAAAGTGCGGCCATGGACAAATGATGCGTCAATTCTTGGCGCTTATTCTTGACTCGCGGGTAATAGCCCGCCGTGACAAGTGGAGACTCCGACGTTACTATTGCCCTGGATTCGGGGCCCGAACTCCCGTAATGGTTCGCCCCGTGCGGCCTTGAGTGGCCACCAGGCTGGAACGCGCCACCAGGGGGGAAGCCGTGCCTCAGCCAGCTATCCCTTCAGGGTTGGCTCTCATCCGTCCGACCAGGCGGATCGTCTCGCCGGAACATCGCGACCCGGACCGGCTCCACCTGCCGCAACGCCGCGCGCACACGCCGGGTCCACTGTTCCCGAGGATGTCACGGAGCTTTAACATCCGCACCAAAAACTCGAACCAAAGGTCCGCGAGAGTGGAACCGACCGCGGAACAGAAGCGTCTTACAGAGAGATTCCCATTTCCACACAGGTTGCCTACGTGCCAGTAATGCATCTCGACCCGGAATTTTCCTCCATCTAATTACCCGGCAGTATCCCTGTGGGAGTACGTCGCGTGCCCGCGAGTGTCATCGCCGGCCGCTCGCACACCGCCTCGAAGCCGCACCGGAGCGGACTTCCCTCCGGCGGGGTGGGCGTCATCCCGCGAGTAGGGTTCAACACATTCACAACATACTGAACGGCCAGGCGACGTCAGCCGTCGCTCTTGGAGCACGAGGGGTTCTGGTATGACCGAGAAGGGCGGACGCGGGCTGATGGTCCTCCACTCGTCACCTTTGATACGCAAAGCGATTCTCGATCTGTTCCGGGGCGATCCGAAAGTCACCGTACTGGGCGGCTGTCCACACCCGACCGCCGTCGACAGCCTCCCCGGCGGCCGGCCCGACGTCGCGCTCGTGGAGTACGAGCAGTGGCAGGAGGTCCTCGGGAACCTGGCGTACTTCAGCGGAACCCGCGTCATCCTCTACAGCAGGGACAACGCGCCCCGCAGCGTGGTGGACTGCATCAGGGGCGGGGCCGCCGGGTTCGTGCACGAGTCGTGCCCGCCCGAGTCCATCGTCAAGGGGCTGCACGACGTGCTGAGCGGGCGGAGCTTCTGGCACCTGGGCGCCGACGAGCCCCCGCCGTCGGCCCGGAACACCGGCATGCGCGGCAAGTGGAAGCTGAGCGGGCGCGAGGAGGAGATCCTCGGGCTCTTACTTCGCCGGCGCTCCAACGAGGAGATCGCCCAGGAGCTCTGCCTCACCCAGCAGACCGTCAAGAACTACGCGAGCCGGGTCTTCCACAAGGTGGGCGTGTCCGGGCGCAAGGAGCTGTTCAGAATGCTGAGGCACCACGGATGACCCCGTCACAGACGGCGCTCGGAGCGGCGCAGAGCCCTCTGCTCGTCGAGCGGAACGGGCGGGTGGTCACCCTCACGCTGCACCGGCCGCACCGCCGCAATGCGATGTCCACCGCGATGCTGGAGCAACTGGCAGCCGAACTGACCGGGTTGACCGATCGAAGGGGGCCGGTGCCGGGTGCGCTGGTGCTCACCGGCGCCGGTGGGACCTTCTCCAGCGGCGCGGACACCCGTGAGCCCGACTGGCGCGATCTGTCACGCCGCGCGGTGCGGCGGGCCCATTTCCGTACGGTGTTCAGGGCGTTGCACGAGGCCCCCTTCCCCGTGATATCGGCCGTCGAGGGGTACGCACTCGGAGGCGGGCTCGAACTGGCCCTGGCCTGCGACCTGGTGGTGGCCGGCGAGGGGGCCCTGTTCGGCCTTCCGGAGCTGGGGGTGGGCGCGGTCCCGGGCGGTGGTGCGGTCCACTCGCTGCTCCGCCGGGCGGGACGCGGGGTGGCCGCGCGGATGCTGCTGATCCCCGGCGAGCGCGTGCGGGCGGACGAGCTGGTCCGGCTGGGCGCGGTGGAGCGCGCGGTGCCCGACGGCGGGGCGCTCGCCGAGGCGCGGGCGCTGGCGGAGTCGGTGGCCGCCGGTGATCCGGCGCTCCTTGAGGCGGGGGTCCGGCTGCTGCGGGACTCCGGGCACCTGGACCGCACGGCGGCGCTCGGGGTGGAGAACGGCTACTGGTGGCAGGCGGCTTCCGCCGCGAACCGGGGCCCGTCTGCGCCCTCGGACCGCCACTCCTGACCCTCCTGCGGCCTGAGCGCTTCGGGCCACGGGAGGCAGGCGCTCCGTTGCCCTTGGTGATGTCCGTGCATGCTCATGGGCCTCCCCCCGGACGCGGTCCCGCACTGGGCGTGGCGGCCGGTGTGCTCGTCGTCGGATATCCGCCGCAGGCCATCGCACCGAAGTCCGGCACCCCGGAGCCGCTGTCGAGCATCTCCCCGTGGGAATGGGCGCTGGGCAGCGACCCGCTGCTCAACGGCGTTCCCCGGGGCGGGGTCGCGCCGCTGGTGGTCCTCTCGGTCGTGATCGTCGCCGCCGGTACGTACGCGGTCGGCCGACGGGACGTCAAGAACGCCTGAACCGGCAGCCCGAAGCGGCCCGGTCCCTCCCCTCGCGGAGGCGCCGGGCCGCTTCCGTGCGTACGGGCGCGCCTACCGCACGGCGTTGACGTACCGGGTCGAAAACAGAGTACTGACAGTCATCAAACTAAACGTGCATGAGTACTTGACGGCCATATCGAGGCTCATGTAAAGGCAGTTAGCTTCGATCCATGGACAGCAGCCGAGCCCATCACCCGGACCCTTCCGATCCCATCGTGCTGACCGGCATCGGGTGCGTGCTGCCCGGCACCCCCGATGTCCATGCCTTCTGGCGCCACGTCTCCACCGGGACCCCGCAGGTGACCCGGCTGGAGAGGCCGGCGTTCGCCGCCGCGGGCCTGCCGGTCCACGCGGCCGCGCAGCTCGGTGCGTTCGACACCGCGGCCCGGCTGCCGGACCTCGCGCCGGCGCACACCGCGAAGTACAACCGCGACATCCTGGCCACCATGGCCGCCGTGGGCGACGCGCTCGCGGACGCCGGGATCGCCCGGGGCCAGATCACCCCGGAGCGGCTGAGCATCATCCAGTCCTCGTCCCGCGGCCCGCTGTCCTGGTGGGCCGAGACCATCACGGCGGACCCGGACCAGGACCCGTACGGCGGCAAGGCGACGGCCATGTTCCGCGGTCTCGCCGGCTGCCCGGCCACCCTGGCCGCCATCGCCGTCGGAGCGAAGGGCCTGGTCACCACGGTCAGCAGCGCCTGCGTCGGCGGTCACCACGCGATCGGCCTCGCGCTGCGCGAGCTGCGTTCGGGCAGCGCCGACGTGGTCCTCGCCGGGGGCCACGAGTTCCCCATCACCCCCGAGGTCGCCCGCTGCTACCTCGGCCTCGGGGACGGCGTGCTCTCGCCGGAGAAGGAGGACCCCGCCTCCGCCGTGCGCCCCTACGACCGCGACCGGCGCGGATTCGCCCTGGGCGAGGGCGCGATGACGCTCTGCCTGGAGCGCGAGTCCTCCGCCCGGGAGCGCGGCGCCCGGATCTACGCACGCGTCCTGGGCCACCGCGCGCTCAACGAGGCCAACCACGCCACCAGCATGGACCTGGTCGGCGATGTCACCGCCTCGGTCGTCGCGGGGGTGCTCGACGACGCCGGGCGCAAGCCGGAGGAGCTCGGCTACGTCTGCGGCCACGGCACCGCCACCCGGTACAACGACCTCGCCGAGAGCCGGGCCCTGCGCCGGCTGCTGCCGCACCACGACGACGCCGACCTGCCGCCGCACGGCTCCAACAAGCCCATCTACGGCCACACCTTCGGCATGGCCGGAATCATCAACGTCGCCGCCACCTCGCTGATGCTCCACCACCAGCGGCTGGCGCCGACCGCCAACCACCGCACACCGGACCCCGAGTGCGACCACGACCACGTCGCCGAGGGGCCGCGCGACACCGAGTTCGACCTCGCGGTCTCGCTGTCCTTCGCCTTCGGCTCGCAGACGTCCGTCATGGCCCTGGAGCACGCATGACCACAGCGCTCGACCGCCCTTCCGCCGCCAGCCGCCGGACCGGCCCCCTTCTGGCCGCCGACCCCGACGACCTGGTACGCCGCTTCGTCCGCGAGGGCGACCACGTACACGCGGCGGCGACGATGTCGCGGCCCAACGCCCTGCTGAACGCGGTCTGCCGGGCCTTCGCCGGAAGCCGCAGCCTGACCGTGAGCACGACCGCCGTGCACTCCAGCGCCCACGCGCTGGCCCTTTCCGGCGCCGTACGGAAGGTGATCACCGGCTTCGTCGGGGACACCTACCCCTCGCCGCGCCCCAACCGCCTCTACCGCGACCTGGCCGAGGGCCGGCCGTTCGAGGTGGAGATGTGGTCGCTGCTGAGCTACACCCAGCGGCTGATTGCCGGGGCGCTCGGCCAGCCCTTCGCCACCACCGGCTCGATGCTCGCCGAGACCGACCTCCGCAACGGCAAGGAGGGCAGCCTCCACCTGGTGCCGCACCCCGAGGACCCGGAGCGCACCGTCACCCTGCTCAGCCCGCTGCGTCCGCGCCTCACCCTCTTCCACGGCGTCGTCGCGGACCGCCGGGGCAACGTCGTGGCCTGTCCCCCGCTGGGTGAGGGGCCCTGGGCCGCGTACGCCGCCACCGACGGCGTCCTCGCCTCCGTGGAGGCGATCGTCGACGACGAGGTGATCGCGGCGATGCCGGACCGGGTGGTGATCCCCGCCGCCCGCGTCCTCGGCCTGTGCGAGGCCCCGCTCGGCGCCCATCCGCAGTCGCTGCGCACGGGCGGGCTCGCCGGAGTCGACGGCTACCTGGACGACTACGACTTCCTCACCGGCATCGTCGCCGCCTGCAAGACCCCGGAGACCGCCGCCGCCTGGTACGAGGAGTGGGTCGGCGGGGTGTCGGGGCACGCCGAGTACCTGGCGAAGCTGGGCGAGCGGCGCCGCACCGGACTGGTCTTCCCCGCTCCCCCGGGCGGCCCCGCCGCCGCGGGGAAGACCCCCGCCCCGGTGGATGCGACCACCGCGCCCACCGAGCAGGAGCAGCTCATCGTGCTCGGCGCCCGCGCCGTCGCCGACCTGGTCCGGGAGCGCGGCTACGACACGCTGCTCGCCGGGATCGGCACCTCGCACATGTCGGCGTGGCTGGCGGCCCGGCTGCTGGCGGACGACGGCGTCCAGGTGCAGGTGGCCGCCGAGCTGGGCCTCCAGTCGATGGACCCCGAGCCCGGCGACGTCTTCCTCTTCAGCCAGCGGCACGCCGAGCGCTCGCAGATGCTGGCGGGCGTCGCGGAGACGCTGGGCGGCGCGGTCGCCGCCAACCCGCGCTGCCTGGGCGTGCTGTCGGCGGCGGAGATCGACCCGCGCGCCAACATCAACACGACGCTGCTGCCGGACGGCCGCTGGATCACCGGATCCGGCGGGGCCAACGACATCGCCTCGTCCGTGGACTGCGTGGTGATCGCGGTCGCCTCGGCCCGCCGCTACGTGCCGCGGCTGACGCACCTCACCAGTCCGGGCCTGCGGGTCCGCGACGTGATCAGCCAGTTCGGGCGCTTCACCCGTGCGGGAGCCGGCGACGCCTTCGAGCTGACGAGCTGGCTGCCGCCGGTGCCCGGCCGGGGCCGTACCGAGGCGGACCTGCCCGACGGGCCCGAGGCGGCGGTCCGCGACCTCACCGGCTGGGACTTCCCCGACGGCTCCACGGGGGTCGGCGCGTTCCTGACCGACGAGAAGGCCGTCACCACCCAAGAACTCTCGCTCCTGCGCACCATGGACCCGGAAGGCTGCTACCGATGACCACCACCGCCGAGACCGTCCCCGACCCGGTGACGGCCCATCTCCGCCCCCTGCCGCCCACCGCGATCGCCCCCGTGCGGCTCGCCGGGATCGGCCACTACTTCCCCGGCGAGCCGATCACCAACGCCCACTTCGAGCAGCTCGACGCGCTCGGCATCGACGACGCCTGGATCCGTGAGAACACCGGGATCGTCAGCCGCCACTGGCCGGCCGACGAGAAGGAGCGCGCGGTGGAGATGGCGGCCAAGGCGGTGGACGACGCGTTGAGCGCCGCCGGCCTGGAGCCCGACGACATCGACCTCGTCATCGGCACGACCTCGACGACCCGGCCGCGCACCAACCCCTCCAGCGCCACCAACAACTACATGGACATCTCGCTGCCGCTGCAGAAGCAGGTCGGGCTGCGCCACGCCACCTGCTTCGACGTCACCTCGGTGGCCTGCGCCGGCTTCATGTACGGCACCGCGACGGCCGCCTCGATGCTCCCGGCGCTCGGCATGCGCAACGCGCTGGTCGTCTGCGCGGAGAACCCCCGCCCGATCCTGAACTTCGACTACCGCTACTCGGCGCTGTTCGGGGCGGGGGCCGCCGCGGCGGTCTGGTCGGCGGACACCACGGAGCGCGGGCTGCTGGACGTGGCGCTGCACGCGGACGGCTCGTACTTCGACGCCTTCGACATCGACGAGAACGACAAGATGCTGATGCGCGGCCGGGAGGTCGGCGCGGTCGGCCCGAAGCTGCTCTCCCACGTGGGCCAGGAGATCCTGGAGCGCAACAACCTGACGGTGGACGACGTCGACTGGTTCGTGCCGCACCAGGGCAACCTGAACATGATCAATCAGGTGTGCCGGACGCTGGAGATCCCCCGCGAGAAGCTCCTCACCAACATCCAGGAGCGGGGCAACACCTCCAGCGTCTCCATCCCGAGCTGCCTCTCGGAGAACCTGCGCGCCGGGAAGATCCGCTCCGGCGATCTCGTCGCGACGATCGGCATCGGCCGCGGCTTCAGCTGGGGCGCGATGCTCCTGCGCGTTCCGTGAGCCCGGACGACTCCCCCTCCGCCGGGCCGGATCCGGCACCACCGCACAGTACGGGAAGACGAGAGATGCACGACGAGACCTCCCTGTGGCGCGAGAGCGGACTGCGCCTGTCCGGGTTCGGACACTACTACCCACGCCTCCTGGTCGAGAACGAGAGCGCCGAGGAGCCCGCGGGCAACGCGGTGGACGAGGCCGTCATCGGCCGGCTCGACGTCCGCAGCCGCCATGTGGCGGACGAGGAGGAGACCCCCGCGTACATGGGGGTGCGCGCCGCCCGCGCGGCTCTGGAGCAGGCCGGCGTCACGCCCGACGAGGTGGACCTGGTGGTCCTCAGCAACTGGACGGACCGCGAGTTCGTCCCCGAGTGGGCCCCGTACACCGCCCATCTGCTGGGAGCGGACCGGGCGCTGGCCTTCGACGTGTGCGGTGCCTGTACGGGGTTCGTGCACGGGGTCCAGACGGCGGCGGCGTTCTTCGGCACACACGCCGACTGGCGGCACGCGCTGGTCGTCTCCAGCGAGCGGTTCTCGCGCCGGGTGCGCCCCGGCAGCAAGGGCGAGCTGATCGTGGGCGACGCGGCCGGCGCGGTCGTGCTCTCGCGCGGCGCGGAGCTGGACGCGGGGCTGTGGGACTCGCTGCTGATCAGCGACGGCTCCGGCCGGGAGACGGTCACCGTCTACCCGCCCAACGGCTGGATCAAGAGCAGCCGCGAACTGGTCTCCGTCGCGGCCGACTCCCACGCCGACCTGGCCACCCGGATGCTGGCCCGCTCGGGCACCGAGATGGACGAGATCGACTGGGTCGTACCGCACCCCGGCACGGGTCAACTGCACACCGCCGTACGGGAACGCCTCTCCATCCCGGAGGAGCGCTTCGTCACCAACTACGAGACCCGGGCGAACACCGGCAGCGCCTCGGTGCCGATCGTGCTGTCCGAGATGTTCCGTGACGGCCGGCTGAAGCCCGGTGACCTCTGCTACACGCCCACGGTGGGCTCCGGCTGGTACTACGGGGGGCTTCTCTTCCGTGTCTGAGCAGCCATCACCTTCCCTACAGCAGTCCGGTGTTCGCGGCACCGCCCTGGTCACCGGCGGCAGCCGGGGCCTCGGCGCGGCCATCGCCCGCCATCTGGCCTCCGTGGGCTGGCACACCGTGATCTGCGGGCGCGACCCGGAGAGCCTGGACGCCGCCGTGAAGGCGGCGGCCGACGACGGGCTCGCCCTGCACGCCGTGCGGGCGGACGTCACCGACGAGCGGTCGGTGGCCGCCCTCTTCGAGCGGCTGGCCGAGAACGCCCCGCCGCTCGGGCTCTGCGTCAACAACGCGGGCAACAACTTCTCCCGCCGCCTGGTGAGCGTCAGGGAACGGCCCGACCGGCCGCCCCAGCTCTCCCCGCATCCGCTGGAGGACTTCGAGCGGGTGGTGACCTCCCTGCTCACCGGCACCTTCCTGGTCGGCCGCCACGCGGCGCAGACGATGCTGGCCGCCGGCACACCCGGGGCCATCGTCAACATCTCCTCCACCGTGCGCAACGGCGCGTACGGGCAGTCGGCGTACTGCGCGGCCAAGTCCGGCGTGGAGGCGCTGACCCGCACCTGGGCGACCGAGCTGGGCGAGTACGGCATCCGGGTCAGCGCGGTGGCGCCCGGAGTCATCGACGGCGAGGCGCTGCGCCGCCGCTCGGCGGCGAGCGAGCGGCACGCGGCCTACATGGCCGACCTGCGGCGCCACGTGCCGCTGCGCCGCTGGTGCGACGAGAAGGACGTGGCGGAGGCGGTCGCCTTCGCCGCCGACAACCCCTCGGTGACCGGCACGGTACTGGAGGTCGACGCGGGCGGGCTGCCCGCCCGCGTCCTGCCCCCGGCCGACCGGGCACCCGCAACGAGCACGGCGGCCGCGACGGCGGACTTCCCCGAGAAAGCGGAGAACACAGCATGACCAGCGGCTTCGCACCCACCCTGCTTGAGGGCAGGACCACCTTCCTGACCGGCGCCAGCAGCGGCATCGGCGCCGTACTGGCGACGATGCTCGCCGCCCACGGCTCCCGGGTGGCGCTCATGGCCCGCAGCGAGAAGGAGCTGCGACTGCTGGCCGAGCGGATCGAGGCGGACGGCGGGCGGGCGGTGGCGGTCCCCGGCGACCTCACCGACGCCGACAGCGTGCGCGCCTCCGTCCGCGAGGCCGAGGAGCGGCTCGGCCCGATCGACCGGCTGGTGCACTGCGCGGGCGAGGCCCGCAACCAGGCGTTCCTGTGCGACCAGGACGAGGACCAGTGGATGGCCACCCTCGACATCAATCTGCTGGGGGCCTTCCGGGTCGCCCGTGCGATCGTGCCGGGGATGATGGAGCGCCGCGAGGGCAACATCGTGATGGTCTCCTCCATCGCCGGAAAGCGCGGGCTGCCCGCCAACACCTCGTACTGCGCGTCGAAGTTCGGGCTCAACGGCATGACGCAGGCACTCGCCTCCGAGCTGGGCGCCTTCGGCGTGCGGGTCAACGCGGTCTGCCCCGGGCTCACCGACAGCCCGGCCGCCACGGACGGCGAACGGTACGGCGACCCGTTCATGGCCGCCATCGCCAAGCACCACGGCCCCCCGGACCTGACCTGGGAGCGGTACCTCAAGCGGGCGGTCAACAGCACCATCCTGCGCCGTCTGGTGCGCCCCGAGGAGATCGCCGCCCAGGTGCTGTTCCTGCTCTCCGACCTCTCCGGCGGGATGACCGGGCAGGCCGTCAACGTGGACGCGGGGGCTCTGTGAGCGAGGAGTACGGCCGGGCGGGGGGCGAGCCGCCGCCGGGGCACCTGCCCGCCCCGGCGGCGCGCCCCTGGGCCGCCGGCCCCCGGGACGCGCTGGTCACCGGCATGGGCTTCTGTCTGCCCGGCGCGGGGGACGAGCCGGTGCGCACGGCCGAGCAGGTCTGGGCGACGGCATCCACCGGGACGAGCCACGTCGAACGCGACGGCTTCCACCACGGGACCGTGCGCGGGGCCCGGGAGGCGTTCGGGGAGCTGCTGCCGGACATCCCGACCCGCTACCTGCGCAGCTACGCCGACGTCCACCTCTACGGGATGGTCTCGCTGGTCGAAGCCTGCCGGGACGCCGGACTCGACCACACGGCGGGCGAGTTGCGCGGCGCGGACGTGCTGACCGCGCGAGCGGGGGTGGACAGCAACTACGACAGCTACCGCGCCTGGCACGACGCCGATCCGGCGACGGTCAGCCCGAAGGACGCCAAGTCCCTGTTCGTACGGCTCCTGGTGGCGGGCACCTCCAGCGATGTCGGCCCGGTCCAGGCCGCGTTGCTCGGTTCCACCGGCGCCAACTACACGGTGAGCTGCGGCTGCGCCTCCTCCTCGGTACTGCTCGGCCTCGCCCGCACGATGATCGCCACGGGCCAGAGCGACCTCGTCGTCGTCACCGGGGTGGACCGCTTCGACACCGAACGGGTGCTGCACGGGCACCGGTTGCGGGAGGTCGTCGAGCGCGAAGCCGTCACCGTGCGGCACAACGACGATCCGCCGGCCGCGCCACGCCACGACCGGCCGATGCGCCCGTACGACGCCGCGGGCGACTGCATGAACTACGGCGACGGCTCGGTGACCCTGATCCTGGAGAGCCGTGCACACGCCGCCGCACGCGGTGCCCGGGCGCACGGGGCGGTCCTCGGCCAGGCCACCACGCGCTCCGGGCTGAACAGCGCGGTCGCCATCGACACCAGCGGCACGGGGCTGGCCGAGGCGGCCCGCCGCGCGCTGGACGACCACACCTCGCTGGAGCAGGTCCCGTACGTCAACGGGGGCGGGGAGGGCGACGCGCTGTTCACCCGGATCGAGGCCAACGCCGTCCGCACGCTGTGGGGCGAGAAGTCCGGTCAGGTGCTGGTGAGTTCGCAGGAGGCCTGCTTCGGGCACAGCGGCGCGCCACTCGGCAATCTGGGCACGGCACTGACGCTGATGATGATGCGCGAGGGGGAGGTCTGCCCCACCGCCAACTGCGCGACCCCGTCCCCGGTCTGCTCGTTCGACCCGGTGCCGGGAACGAAGACGCGTGCGCTGGAGTTCGACCGGGCGCTGAGCTTCAACTACCAGGTGGGCGGGGTCAACAGCGCGCTGCTGCTGGGCGGTGGCGATGCCTGCTGAGACACCTCTGCTGCGGCTCGCCGGCGCCGGGTTCGTCCTGCCGGGGCCGGACGGCCGCGCCTGCACCGACCCGGACACCTTCTGGCGGGTGGTGCGCGACGGGACGAGCTGCCTCTCCCCGTACGCCCATCCCGAGCTTCCCCTCCGGATCGCCGGAACGGTCGACGGCTGGGACCCGCAGGCCGAACTCCCGCTTTCCGAGCGGCAGATACGACGCTCTTCACGCGCCGGGCTGATGGCCACGGGCGCGGTGCACCGGGCCCTGGAGCAGGCCGGGCTGAGCGCCGCCGACCTCGACCCGGAGCGCACCGCGCTCGTCGCCTGCTCGCTCCAGTTCGCCTTCCCGGAGACCGAGCGCTACTACGAGCTGGCCCGGGACAAGGGGGTCGCCGCCCTCGGCATGGAGTACTGGCTCAACGGCACGCCGCCCAGCGTGATCGGCACCGTGGCCTCCGGGCTCCAGCTCCCCTGCCAGACGCTGAGCGTGGCCGGCTCCTGCAATGTGGCGCTGCGGACGCTCCACCTGGTCCAGCAGATGTTCCGGTGCGGGGACATCGACCGGGCCGTCGTCGTCGGCGTGGACACCACCGTGGACCCGGTGTTCGTGGCCGGCACAAGCCACACCGGGCGCAGCGGTTACCGCGCCTCCTCGCTCTCCGCCGACCCCGCCGACGTCCGGCCGCACGACGAGATCCAGACCGGCAACGCCACCGGGGAGGGCGCGCTCGCCGTCGTCCTGGAGGACCCGGCGGCGACCGGGGACCGCCCGGGGCTGCTGCACCGCGCGCATCTGCGCACCTCACGCTCCAACGGCCCCTCCACCGTCGCCACCGGCCCGCCCGCCAACGTGGTGGGCGACGTGCTGGCCACCCTGGCGTCCGCCGGGCGCGGGCTGGGCGATCTGGCGTTCGTCAACGACTACGCGGACGGCAACCGGTTCGTCGAGGACCACCTGTGCCAGGCGCTGGCCGGGGTACGGGAGGCGGCCGGGTACGACGGCGAGCTGCTGCTGACCAACCAGGAGGCGGTCTTCGGGCACGTCGCCGGTACCGGCGGCCTGGTCAAACTCCTCGGCAGCCTCCTCATGCTGCGCCACGGCCGGATCGCCCCCAGCGCCAACACCCTGACGCCGTACGCGGGTCTGCCGGGCGATCCGGTGCTCGCGGGCGGTCTGGCGACCGGGGGCGACAGCGCGCTGGTGCTCGCCTCCGGGGCGGGCGGCGACGCCACCAGCATGGTCATCGAATACGAAGGCGGCGACTTGCCATGACCCATGTACACAGCACGGCGACACGGCCCGGGACGGCCGTGGGAGGGGACCCGCTGCGGGCGCCGGTCGGCGCCCGCCTGGTCGTCGACGCCGCCGGGGCCCCGGGCACTCCGGTCGACGCCCTCACCGGCGCGCTCGGCGCGCTCGGCCTCGACCCCGAGGCCCCCGAAGGCCCCGGGGCTCCCGGGACTCCGGGCACCGGCCGCGCCGGCACCGCGGAACCCGCCCCGGCCGCCTACTGCGCGCTGCTGCTCGGCGAGGAGGCGTACGGCGCGGAGCGCTCGCCGGGCCTGGACCGGGCCCGCGTCCGGGCCGCCGCCCTGGCGATGGCGGCGGCGGGCCGGGGCCGCCTGGTCCTGGTGACCGACGCGACGGGCGAGACGCACGCCGGGACCGACCCCGACCGGCACGCCCGGCTCGCCGCCGACCGGGCCTGGTGGCAGCACCTGGTCACCGAGGTCGCCGGGCGCGGCGTCATCGGCAACACCGTGGCCACCGGCTACTCCCCCGACCTGGGCCACCGCCTCTCCCCCGTGGCCGAGGCCGGGCTGCTGCGCTATCTCGTGCAGCGCCGGGCCACCACGGCCGCCGACGTGGCCGCCACCGTGGCCTTCCTGGTCTCCGAGGGGTGCTCGTACCTGGTCGGGGAGACGCTGCCGGTCGACGGGGGCGCGGGGCTCGGCCAGATCCCGCCGCTGCCCGCGGGACCGCCCGCCGCCCCCGCGCCGCGGCGCAGCGCCGCGGCCGAGCAGCCGGCTCCGGAGCCGGTCACCGGCCAGGACCTCCTGGGCCAGACGGTCCTGGTGGCGGGGGCCAGCAGCGGCATCGGCCGGGCCGCCGCCCTGCATCTGGCGGGGCGCGGGGCGGACGTGGTGCTGGCGGCGCGCCGGACGCAGGCGCTGGAGGAGGTCGCCGCCGAGATCGAGGCCGGGGGCCGCCGGGGGTGGATCCTTCGCTGCGACCTCTCCGACCCCGAGGACGCCGCATCGCTCGGCGAACGCGCCTGGAAGACCGCCGGCGGCGTCACCTCCCTGCTGTACGCGGCCGGGCACCTGGGCTTCAGCGCGGTCGGCGGCGACCCGGCCTCCGCCGCCCGGACCTTCGCCGTGAACCTGCACAGCTTCGTCGCGGTCACCGAGTACCTGGTGGCCCGCTGGCGGGACGAGGGGACGGCGGGCGCGGTGGTCGGGGTCTCCTCGGTCAGCTCCACGCTCAGCCCGGTCGCGGGGCTGGAGTACTACGGGGCGAGCAAGGCGGCGATGGCGCAGTACATCCGGTGCCTCGCGGTCTCGGTGGCCCGCCACGGCATCCGCGCCAACTGCGTGGCCCCCGGCATCATCGAGACGCCGATGGGCGACGCGGCGGGCCCCGAGCACCGGCGCGGCTGGATCAGCCGGATACCGGCCGGGCGGGTCGGCGACCCGCGCGAGGTGGCGGCCGTCCTCGGCCATCTGCTCAGCGGATCGGCCGCCCGGGTGACCGGTGCGGTGCTGCGCGCGGACGGCGGCTTCGGCCTCGGGGACGTGGCGCCGCTGCGGCCGGGCTACCCGGAGCCGGCGCTCTCGCAGCCCGCCTCGTCGGACGCGGCGGAGGGGGAGCAGCGGTGAGCGCCGCGGAAGTGACGGGCGGCCCTCCGGTCGCCCTCGTCGCCGGCGCCTCCTCCGGCATCGGGGCCGCCGTCGCGCGCCGCCTGGCCGCGCGCGGCAGCGTGGTAGCGCTGGTCGGGCGGCGGGAGGCCGAGCTGAAGGAGGTCGCGGAGTCGATCCGCGAGGCCGGGGGGACCGCGCTGACGCTCGCCCTGGACCTGGCCGAGCCGGGCGCCCCCGCCGAGGCGGCCGCCGCCACCGCCGCCGTGCTGGGGCCGGTCGGGCTGCTCGTGTGCAGCGCGGGCGCCATCCGGCTGGCCGCCGTCCACGAGACCGAGGAGCGGCACTGGGAACGGCAGTTGCGGGTGAACCTCACCGTGCCGTTCCTGCTGGCCCGCGAGGTGCTGCCGGGGATGCGGGAGCGCGGGTACGGCTGGATCGTGAACATCGGCTCGGGCGTGGGCTCGGAGGTGGTGCCGGGCAGCGGCGGCTACGGCGTCAGCAAGCACGCCGTGCACCGGCTGACCGAGCTGATCCATGAGGAGAACCGCGACCTCGGCGTCCGCGCGGTCACCGTCGCCCCGGGCTGGGTCTCCACCCGGCTCGCGGCCCGGCCCTCCGACCTCGGGGTCCCCGAGGACGAGGTGCTGGACGCGGAGGACATCGCGGACACCGTCGCGTGGCTGCTGGACCGGCCGGCCCGGATGAGCGTGGGCCCCCTGGTCCGCGTCGAGCCCTCGGCGAGCCGGGCCGCCGCCGGTGATGCCATGACCCGCCATCTGAACCGTTCCCGCGCCGAGGGCGCCGGGCCGGTTGCCGAGGAGAACCGCTGATGGGCAGGACCACCCTCGTCGAGCACGACGTACCGGTGGAGATGCGCGACGGAACGGTGCTGCGGGCCGATGTGTGGCGGCCCGCCGAAGGACCGCCCTCGCCCGCCGTCCTCTTCCGCACCCCGTACGGCAAGTCCACGCTGGGACTTGCCACGCTGACCCCGGCCCAGTGCGTGGACCGGGGGTACGCGGCGGTCGTGCAGGACAGCCGGGGCCGGTTCGCCTCGGAGGGCGAGTGGGCCCCGCTGGACTGGTCGCGGGAGGGCCCGGACGGGTACGACACCGTCGAGTGGACGGCGCGGCAGCCGTGGTGCGACGGGAACGTGGCCATGGCGGGCACCTCGTACCAGGCGATCGTCCAGTGGCTGGCCGCCATGGAGAAGCCGCCCCACCTTCGGGCCATCGCGCCCGCGATGTCCACCTCCGCGCCCTTCGACGCCGAGCAGCTGGGCGGCTCCCTGCGGCTGGACCACCTCACGAGCTGGCTCGGTCTGACGGCGCTGGAGTGGGTGCAGCGCCGGGCCGCGGCGGGCGACCCGGTGGACGCGGCGGTCGTCGCCGAGGCCGTGCAGCTCCTCACCACCCCCGAAGTACCGCTGCGCCGCTGGCCGTTGGCGGCCGTCCTCGACTTCGAGGGGTTCCCCGGCCGGCTGCGGGACATCTTCGCGGGGAAGGTGGCGACGGTGGCCGACTACCGTCTCGGCGAGGTCGGCGTGCCCACCTTCTCGGTGGGCGGCTGGTACGACGTGTTCTCCTACGGCACGATCGAGCTGCACCGTGCCATGCGCGCCCAGGACCCGGTGGCGGGGCGGCACGAGCTGGTCGTCGGGCCCTGGGTGCACTCCGGTCAACTGCCGCAGGTGCAGGGCGAGGTGAACACGGGCCCGTACGGTTCGGCGCAGGGCGCGCGGCTGGGCGATCTGCATCTGGACTTCTTCGACCGCCATCTGCGACCGGCCGGGGACGACGCCGGGCCGGCGGCGGGCGGTGGCGTCCGGTACTTCCTCTTCGGCGACGACACCTGGCACCGGGCCGAGAGCTGGCCGCCGCCCGAGGCGGTGGACGCCTCCTGGTACCTGGCGGGTCCGGAGGGCGGCGAGGAGGACGGCCGACTGCTGCCCGAACCTCCTCAAGGGGGCCCGGGACAGGACGCGTTCACCTACGACCCGGAGAACCCGGTGCCCTCGCACGGCGGACGGGTGCTCCAGCTCGGCCGGCTGGCGGCGGGTCCGCTCAACCAGGCGCACCTGGAGAGCAGGCCGGACGTGCTCCTCTACACCTCCGAGCCGCTCACCGAGGCGCTGGACGTCGTCGGCCGGCAGCGGCTGCGGCTCCACTTCGGCTCCGACGCGCCCGCCACCGCCGTGGTCGCCAAGCTCACCGACGTGCACCCGGACGGCCGCTCGCTGCTGGTGGCCGAGGCCAGCCTCCGGCTGGAGCGCGAGGAGGGCGCCCCGCCCGACGAGCCGTACGACGCCGATCTGCTGCTCGGGGACACCGCATGGCGCTTCGCCCCCGGACACCGGCTGCGCGTCCACGTCACCAGCAGCAACTTCCCCCACCTGGACCGGCATCCGAACATCCCGGGTCCGATCGGCGAGGCGGAGCACTCGCGTCCCGCACGGCAGACGGTCTGGTACGGCGGCCCGTACGAGAGTGTGCTGCGGCTGCAGGTCCTGCACGCCGAGAGCGCCGGGGAGAGCGCGTGAGCGAGGACGTACTCGATCCGGCGTCCGCCGCCGTGCCGACGGCCGAGCAGTGCGTCCTCGGCCCCCTGCTCCGCCGCCGCGCCGCCGCCACGCCGACGGCTCCGTACGCGCTGATGCCGGACGGCGACACCTGGACGTACGCGCGCACGCTCCGGGAGACCGAGGAGGCGGCCGCCGCGCTCCAGGCGCTGGGCGTCGCCCGGGGCGAGCTGGTGCTGAGCTGGCTGCCCAACGGACCGGACGCGCTGCGCGTCTGGTACGGGGTCAACCTGGCGGGCGCGGTCCTGGTGCCCCTGAACGTCGCCTACCGGGGCGCGATCCTGCGCCAGGTGATCGCCGACAGCGGGGCCGAGGTGCTGGTCTGCCGGCCGTCGCTGGCGGCCCGGCTGGAGGAGACGGACGAACGTGCCGGGTCGGTGCGCACGGTGGTGCTGCTGCCGGGCCCCGAGGACGTGCCGGAGGAGGTGGCGGCGCTCGCCGCGCGGCTCTCCGTGCGCTACCGGGTGGAGACCGGGCTGCGGGCGGACCGGGCGGAGTTCACGGAGCCGGTGCCCGCGCCGCGGCCGTGGGACCCGCAGACCGTCGTCTACACCTCCGGGACGACCGGCCCCTCCAAGGGGGTCGTCTCGTCCTACGCGCACCTGTACAGCAGTTGCACCGCCGCCTTCCACGGCATGGCCGGACCGGAGGACCGCTATCTGCTCCAACTGCCGCTGTTCCACGCGGGCGGCACCATCGGGGCGTACGGGATGCTGGTGTACGGAGCTTCGGTGACGGTCGTGCCCGCCTTCACCACCGGTGAGTTCTGGCCGCTGATCCGCCGTACGGGAACGACCCTGTGCACGCTGCTCGGCGTGATGGCGACCTATCTGCTCAAGGCACCGCCGCTGCCGCAGGACACCGGGCATCCGCTGCGGGCGGCCTACGTCATCCCGTTCACCGAGGGCGCGACGGAGTTCTCCAAGCGGTTCGGGGTCTCGGTCCGCGCGCTGTTCAACATGACCGAGGCGTCGTGCCCGGTGCTCTCCGCGCCGGACCGGCACCCGGATGTCCCGATGCACTGCGGGCAGCCCCGGCCGGGCGTCACCGCCCGGGTCGTCGACGACCACGACCGCGAGGTGCCGGACGGCGAGGCGGGCGAACTGGTGCTGCGGGCGGACCGGCCGTGGTCGTTCCTGACCGGCTACCTGGGGCGGCCGGCCGAGACGGCCGCGGTCTGGCGCAACGGCTGGTTCCACACCGGGGACACCTTCCGGCGCGCCCCGGACGGCGGGCTGCTGTTCGTGGACCGCAAGAAGGACGCGATCCGCCGGCGCGGCGAGAACATCTCGTCCTTCGAGGTGGAGGCGCAGGCGGTGGCCCACCCGGGGGTGCTGGAGGCGATGGCGGTGGCCGTCCCCGGCGACGAGGGCGAGGACGAGGTGCTGCTGGTGGTGGCGTTCCGCGACCCGGCGGCCCCGGTCGACCCGGCGAACCTGCTGGCGTTCCTCCGGGAGCGGCTGGCCCACTTCATGCTGCCGCGCTACATCCGGGTGCTGCCGGAGCTCCCGAAGACCCCCACCGGCAAGCCGACCAAGCACACGCTGCGCGCCGAGGGCGTGGTGGCGGGGACATGGGACCGCGAGGCCGCCGGTATCCGCATACGCAGGGAGAAGATCGTATGAACCAGGAAGCGATCGACGCGGGCCAGGAGCTCGCGGCCGAGTGGGCGGGGGCGGCGACCGAGTCGTTCGCGGACTTCGCCGACCGGGTGGACGGCAAGGAGGACGTACCGCTGCGGGCCTCGCTGGCGGACGGGGTCGCCACGCTGACCTTGGACCGGCCGCGCCGCCGCAACAGCCTCGATCTGACGCTCTCCCGGCATCTCCTGCTCGGCCTGATGTCCGCGGGCGACGACCGCCGGGTGCGTACGGTCGTGATCACCGGGAGCGGCGGGGCGTTCTGCGCGGGCGACGACGTGGGGAGCGTACGGCGGTGGCGGCTGGGCGACCGGGTGGACACCCCCTTCGACCCGGTCACCTCGGACGCGCACTACCTCCGGGTCTGCGAGGCGATCCTGCACCTGCCGAAGCCGGTGATCGCGGCGCTGACCGGTGCGGCGGCGGGCGCGGGGGCGGAGATCGCCTGTGCGGCCGACTTCCGGCTGGCGGACACCCGTGCCTCGATCGGCAGTTGCCTGGCCGGGGTCGGCCATGTGGGGAACGTGGTCCTGATGTCCCGGCTGACCGGTCCGGCGCGGGCGACGGAGATCTACCTCACCGGGCGGATGGTGTCGGGGGACGAGGCGGTGCGCCTGGGCCTGTTCGACCGGCTCTGCGCCCCGGAGGACTTCGACCGCGAACTGGCCGAGCTGGCCGGCCGGTTCGCCGCGCTGCCGACCGCGTCGGTGGGTCTGTTCAAGGAGTTGCGGGAACGGAGCTGGGGGCAGCCGGCGGAGTACGGGCTGCGGCTCCAGGACGCGTACCACCTGAAGACGCACGCCACGGTGGCCGACGCCCGCGAGGGGATGGCCGCCTTCACGGAGAAGCGGCCGCCCCGCTTCACCGGCGGCTGACTGGCTCCCGGGCCTGTCCGCGGCGGGGCCGCCGACGGGCCCGGCGGAGCCGTCCGCCTTCGCGGCCACGACGGAGGGAGTATTCTGAATCTGATGAATAAAGCGCGGCACCACCTCCCGGCGGCCTCGCCGCCCCCTCCCCCGCCCGCGCCCCAGCCCCCGCCCGGCGGCCTCGCCGCCGACCACGACGAGGAGTCCGTATGGTGACCGGCCCCGAGAGCCGGACCCCCGCCGGGTCCCGGGTCGAGGAGACCGCGCACAGCCTCGACGTCTCCGGCGCCCGGCTGCACTACTGGACGGCCGGTGCGGCGGACCGCCCGGGGATCGTCCTCACCCACGGTGCCGGGACCGACCACCGCATGTTCGACCCGCAGATCCCGGCCCTGGTGGACGCGGGCTACCGCACCCTGCGCTGGGACGTGCGCTACCACGGGGCGTCCGCCTCCGGCACCGGCAGGTTCCGCACGGCCTACGCGGCGGACGACCTGGCGGCGCTGCTGGACGCGGCCGGGATGCCCCGGCCCGTGGTGCTGCTGGGCCAGTCGATGGGCGGCAACATCGCGCAGGAGTACCTGCGCCGGCGGCCCGACGAGGTCTCGGCGCTCGTCGTGATCGGCTCCACGTCCAACACCCTGCCCATCACCCGGCTCGAACGGTTCGACCTGGCCCTCTCGCGCCTCCTCATGCGACTGGTCCCCTACCGCCGGCTGACCCGGTCGATGGCGCGGGCATCGGCCGATGACCCCGGGGCCCGGGAGTACCTGCGCGAGGTGTTCGCGGCGAACGGGCGGCGCTCCCTGCTCACCACCTGGGACGGCATGACCCACGCGATCGACCCCTCCCCCGGCTACCGCGTCGAGAAGCCCGAGCTACTGATCTGTGGTGAACACGACGGCACGGGTAACATCCGCTCGGCGATGGAGCGGTGGAGCGAACGCGATCCCCACAGCGAGTTCCATGTGATCCCCGGTGCCGGACACGTCGCCAACCTGGACCGTCCCGACGAGGTCAACCGGCTGACCGTCGCCTTCCTGAAGGCCTGAGACCCCGACGAGACCATGACTGACCACGACTGCACATCCGACGCGGGGCCCCGCCCGGCCTCCGGCTCCGAGGGGTTCAGCGACGCGGAGGCGTCCTTCATCAGCGAGATGGGCTCACTGATGGAGCGCTGGGGCCTCCCGCAGGCCACCGGCCGCCTCTTCGGCTACCTCCTGCTGCGCAACAAGCCGGTGGACCTCGACACCATGACCCGCGAGCTGGGCCAGGCCAAGAGCGGACTGAGCGTGGCCGCCCGCCAGTTGGAGGCGTGGACCCTGGTGCGGCGCTCCACCCGGCCCGGCAGCAGGCGGATCGACTACGAGGCGGTGGGCGACCTCCAGCACCTGCTGCGGGTGAACAACGCCTACATGCGCAAGTTCACCGAGACGCTCAGCTCGGGCATCCCGGTGGCCCGCGGGGAGGCCCGGGACCGGCTGGCCTCGCTGGCCGGGCTGTTCGGCGGGTACGTGGAGCAGACCGAGGCGCTGGTGGCCGAGTGGGAGGCCCGCCGCTCCGCCTCCTGAGCCGGCACGCCCCGGGTCCTGACGGCGTGCGCCCGTCGACCCGGCCGCTTCTCCCTTCCGACTTCCGACGGAGTGATCGTGAACGTCTCGTGCGGCCTCGTGCCGAGCAACGGAACAGCGGCGGCCAGCGCCGTGGCGGACCCCGCCGCCCCGGCCCGCCCGCCGGTCGTGGACGCCTGCTCGCTGGTGTACGACGACGCGGGCTGGCGGGTGTACCTGCACCGGCTGGGCGAGAACGCCCCCGAGTACCTGGACGTCTTCTCGGCCTCGTTCTGCCGGTACTTCGGCGCCCCGCACCCCGCGTACCGCGACGCGCTGGCCGTGCGCTGGCAGGACGCGGTGGACGTGCTCCTGCCGCCGGACCGACCGCCCTTCGACCTGGCCGCGTATCTCGCGGACCGGCGACGGCAGGGCGTGACGCGAGAGTTCGCCATGGGCTCGGCGGAGCGGCTGCCGGACGGCCGGACCGTGAACGCGTGGCTGCTGGAGACCGTCCGGGACGTACGCGACCGGGTCCACGTCTGGGCCGGGATCTCCCTGCGCGACCCGGCCGACGCACTGCGGGAGCTGGAGCGGTCCCTGGCGGCGGGGGCGACGGGGCTGTGCGTGATCCCCTTCCTGGACGGCACCGACGCGGCCGATCCGCGGTTCGCCCCGGTCTGGGACGCGGCGGCGTCGGCACGGCTGCCGGTCTGGCTGCACACCGGCCACCATTTCGCCCGGAGCCACCCCAGCGGCCTCGGGAGCTGGCGTACGGTCGAGGCGCTGGCGGGCCGCCACCGCGAGCTGCTGCTCGTCGCCGGGCACGCCGGCTGGCCCGATGTGCGGGAGACACTGCTCACCGCCGCCCGGCACCCCGGGGTCTACCTGGAGTTCTCCTCGCACCGGCCCCGGCACATGCCCAAGCCCGGCTCGGGCTGGGAGCCGCTGCTCCACCACGCCCGCGGACTGGCCCGCGACCGGGTCCTGTTCGGCACCTCGACCTGGGTCAATCCCGGGCCGACCAGGCCGCTGGCCGACGAGCTGGCCGCGCTCCCGCTGCCGGACGACGTGGTCACCGCCTGGCTCTCGGGCAACGCCGAGGCACTGGTCGCCCGATCGGCCGGGGCGTACTCGGGCTGAGCGACGCCGGGGAGCCCGCAGCCCGGGGCAGGGCGCCCACGACCCCGTCCCGCGGGTGGACCGCCCGCGGCCCCGCTCCTCCAGAACCCCGGCCACCGCGGCGACTCGACCGCCGCGCGCCGCCCGGCAGCCCCCGCCCGCGGATCGCCCCCTTTCCCCGCCCCGCACGGCAGCCGCCGACCCTGACAGACCCGCCGGGGACGTCTCCCGATGTGCACCCTGAACGAGGAGCTGACGGATCGGGCCGGACCGGTGGGTCCGGCTCCGGGGCGGTGTCGTCCCTGGCCAACGCCGTGGCAGCGGGCTAGGACCATACCTTTCACCTGCATAATGTCGTGCATACTTTTTGCGGGCGAGGTACGGCGTTCCGGCTGGGCCGCACTGACCAGGGGACATCCAGACATGGGCACCGGTACACCGGCCACCGGCGGCTTCGGCGCGCTTCTGCACGGGCTGCGGACGCGGGCCGGGCTGAGTCAGGAGGCACTGGCGCATGCCGCGGGAGTGAGCGTGCGGGCGCTGTCGGACATGGAGCGCGGTCACTCCCGGGGACCGCAGCGACGTACCGTGCAGGCGCTGGCCGCGGCCCTGGGCCTGGACACGGCCGGTGCCTGCGAGTTGGAGCACATCGCGAGCCTGGGGCGTCCCCGACGGGCCCCCGCGACGGACGTCCCGCTCCCCGCCGCCGTACCGGATGTCATCGCGCGGACCGGCGCGCCCGATCTGCTGCCGCGCGCGCCGCGCGGCTTTCACGGGCGGGCGGCGGAACTCGCCGCTCTGTCCCGCGCTGCCACGGGCGAGGCGCCCGTCTGTGTGGTCATCGGGCCCGCCGGGGTCGGGAAGACGGCCCTCGTGCTGCATTGGGCCCACCACGGCCGTGCCAGATTCCCCGACGGGCTGCTCTACGCCGACCTGCGCGGCTTCGCCGACACGGGTGAGCCGGCCCTCCTGGAGGTGCTGCGCGAGTTCCTGCCGGCGCTCGGGGTGCCGCGCGGCCGGGTACCGGAGTCGGAGAACGGCGCGGCCGCGCTGTTCCGGTCGCTCGCCGCCGACCGCCGGTTCCTCGTGGTACTCGACAACGCGCGTGACTCCGAGCAGGTCAGGCCGCTCCTGCCGGGCGGGCGCCGCTGCGTCACCGTCGTCACCAGCAGGCACCGGCTGCCGGGGCTGATCATCACCGACAGCGCCCGGCCCGTCGCCGTGGACGTCCTCGGGCCCGAGGACGGCACGATGCTCCTGGCCGGGGTGCTCGGCCGGGAACGGGTGGCCGCGGAGCCGGTGGCCGCGCGCCGGCTGGCCGAGCTGTGCGGCGGGCTGCCCCTCGCGCTGCGGGTGACAGCCGCCCGGCTGGCGCAGCGGCCCGGCTGGTCGCTGGGCGCGATGGCCGCCGAACTGTCCGACGAGACGCGTCGGCTGAGCCTGCTGGACGTGGAGGACACGGGCGTGCGAGCGGCGCTGCGCGTGACGCTGCAACAGCTCCCGTGGCAGGTCTCGCATCAGTTCGCCCATCTCGGCTGCCACCCCGGTACGCACGTCGACCGGTACGCGGCGGCGGCCCTGGCGGACACGGACCCGGCAGCCGCCGAGACCTCCATGGAGCGGCTGGCCGTCGCGCACCTCGTCACGGAGACGGCGCCCGGCCGCTGGACGATGCACGATCTCGTGCGGCTCTACGCACGTAGCCTGGACGCCGGGCCCGATGCGCTCAAGCGCGTGCTCGACCACTACATCACCACGGCTCTCGCGGCCATGGCGGCGGCCGAGCCCGGCAACGAGGAGTGCTTCCCGATGCCGGCGGACTACCTGCCGCCCGCCGCCGTGCGGGAGTTCGGCGACCGGTCCGCCGCCGTGGCCTGGTACGCCGCCGAGAGGGACGACCTCACGCTGGCGGTGGCCGCGGCTCGCGCCGCCGGACTGCACGGCAGGGCCTGGCGGATCGTCCTGGCGCTGTGGCCGCTGATCGTGTGGCGCGTAAGGGACGGCTGGGTCCCGCTCCTGGAGACCGCGCTCGAGGCGGCACGGGCCGACGCCGATCAGCACGGCGAGTCACGCGTGCTGAATGTGCTCGGATGGGTGCTGACCGAGGAAGGGCGCATCGCGGAGGCGCTGACTCGCCTGGGGGCCGCGTCCGCGCTCGCCTCCCGGTCGGGTGACGCGGTGGCCGAGGCGAACGCCCTGATCGTTCTGGCCGTGGCGCAAGCGGCGCTCGGCGGCCTGGACGAGGCCGCGGACGGATGCGAGCGGGCGGTGGAGCTGGCCCGCAAGGCGGGCGACCGGACCATCGAGAGACTGGCCATGCAGCACCTCGCCCGGCATTGGGCCGACGCCGGGAAATGGCGCCAGGCCCTCGACATGACGACCGAGGCCCTGGCCTTCGACGAGCGGTCGGCCACGGCCGACGTGCCTCGGGTACTGCTGCTCATGGTGAGGGGAGAGGCGCTGCTGGGGCTCGGGGACGAGGCCGAGGGCATCCGCCAACTCGACCTGGCGGCCCGGGAGGCGGAGTCGTCCGGCTACGAGGACGGCGCGGTACGGGCACTCGGCGTGCTGCTGCGGGTATCGGCGGACGCGGGACTCCAGGCACGGTACGACGCGGCACTTGCGCGACTGACGAAGCGGACGTGAGCCGGGGCCCGGAGCCCGGCAGCATGGCACGCGGCGGGCGAGCCCGACCGCCCCGCTCAGGTGGTCAGGTCAAGGTCGGCGTACAGCAGGTGGTGGTCCGAGTACGCGGTGGGGCGGACGCGGTGTCCGGTGGGCGTGATGCCGCGCAGGAAGACGTAGTCGAACTTGAGATGCCAGTCGGTGGTCGGTTCGCAGGCGTCGGCGGGCCCGGGACGGCACCGCGGATCAGCCTCCGCAGCCAGGCTCCACAGCCGGGTCAGTTCGTCGGCTTGCGGCACGGCGTTGAAGTCGCCGAGAACGATGGCGCGGTCGTAGCGGGCGATCTCCGCGGTGAGCACTCCGACCTGTTCCGTCCGGACCGCTTGCTGGCTCCACTGTGCGAGGTGGGTGTTGAAGACCCGGACGGGCCGTCCGTCCACCCGGGTGGTGACCGCCATGTACCCGCGGTCCTCCGATCCTCCGTCGGGGTACTCCACGCTGACCGGGTCGGTCATCGGTGCGGCGGAGAGGACCGCCTGGCCGAAGGCGCCCGGGCTCCATGGCTTACCACCGCAGCGGCCCCAGTTCCGCAGCACCGTCCCGTACTCGACGTGGTAGTGCAGCCCGTAGAAGATCCTCAGGTAGCCGCGCAACCTCTCGACGTCGCGCACGCACGCTTCCTGCAGACCGATGACCTGAGGCGCGTAGGTGGCGATCTGTGCCGCCCGGTCGGCGTTGCTCTTCCCGCAGGGGTTGCAGATGTTCCACGTCATGACGCGGTTCGGTACGACGTCCTCGGGGGCATCGGCAGGCAGTGCCCTGGCCAGAAGGGCACCGCTCGGCCCGCTGGGGCCGACCAGCGCTATACAGACCACGATCACAGCCCCCGCGAACAACCGCGTGCCCCGTGCGAACACCATCGCCTCCTGTCCGGTGATTCCGGCGTCGGGTCACCGGAAACCGCAGAATAGGTCCGGCATGCCCCCACCGAGGCCGATCCGGCCAGGAAGTGGGCGTCCAGGCGCGCGGTTCATGCCCCGGTGTCCCTTGAAGTCGCCTCATCTCCACGGGCCGTGTGCAGGCCGAGGATCGCCGACCGCGGCCATGAGCAGCAGGGTGGTTCGCACGGAGGCGGCGACGCTTGTGCTGGTAGCGACGGCGATGCCGAGGGTCGGGCCGATGTCCGTCGCGGTCTGCTTCAGGCCGCCGACGGCTCCGGCGAGGAGGCCGCCGGACGCCTGTGTGGCCGGGCCTTACCTGTTCGCCAGTTCGGTAATGAGTCGGCGGTACGTCTCAAAGGCCGGCTTGGGGGTGTAGTCGTCGTGCAGGAGGCCGAAGCGGTGGAAGAGCCCGTCGGCGCCGCTGTCGGCGTCACGCAGGGCGAAGAACGAGTAGCCGTCGATGTTCAGGTCGGCCGCGCGGGCGGCCACGGTCCGAACGACGGTCTCGAGGACCGCGGCCTGTCGCTGCTCGGAGCGGTCGGGGCCGGTGGGCCAGCCGTTCTCGCAGACACGGATGGGGACGGTGGCGGGGACGCCGGCCCTGGGCAGATGGGTGCGCCGGAAGGCGGTGAGGACCGCGGTGACCGCTTCCGCCATTCGGTCGGCGGGGACGGGATGGAAGACGTCGGGGAAGAAGTCCAGGCCGACGTAGTCCAGGCCGGCCAGGAAGCGCGCGTCGGCCCGGGCGGCGAGCTCGGGCCAGAAGGTGTCGGCCGGATCGAAGGTCGGCACGGCGTTGAAGCCGACCGCCGGAGTGTGACCCAGGGCGCGGGCCTCCTGTTTGGCCGCGACGACGCCTTGGACGAGGGCGTCCAGGACGTTGGGGATGCTGCCGTCGAGGGCGGGCAGGTCGACGTTCGGCTCCTCGCAGATCTGCAGGGATGCCAGGTGGGGTCCGTAGGTCCGGACGCTTTCGCGGACGAACTCCGGCCACCCGTCCAGTCGTCCCGACGGCTCGCGGAACTGCAGCACGAGGTCGAGTTTGCGCCCGCGCCGCAGGTAGGCCTGCGGATCGGCGGGCGTGGGCGGTTCCGGCGGTGTCACGGTGGTGGCGAACGAACGGTAGGCGCGGACCGACAGCGTGGGGGTGTCACCCTGCAGCGTGTCGAGTGCGTCGGTGATGCGGTCCGGCAGGTCCGGCCGGACCGGGTGAACGATTCCCTTGTCGTCACCCAAGAGCCCGCCCGGATAGATGCCGAAGGTCAGGGTCATGACCGTCCCCCAAAAAACTTGGTGTCACTACAATTTTGGTGTGACAGTACCATTCCACCGTGGGACTTCGAGAGACCAAGAAGCAACGGACCCGCACGGCGATCGCCGACGCGGCACTGGCACTGTTCCTGGAGCACGGCTTCGACCAGGTCACGGTCGCCGATGTGGCACGGCACGCCGGCGTGTCCACCAACACCGTGTTCAACTACTTCTCCACCAAGGAGGACCTCTTCTTCGACCGCCAGGCCGAGGCTGAGAGCCGTCTCGCCACGCTGGTGCGCGACCGGGCGCCCGGCACCTGCCCGGTGGAGGCCGTCCGGGACGACCTGCTGACCGCCCTGCGGCAGAACGAGCCCATGATCGGGCTCCACCCCGGCGCACTCACGTTCTGGCAGGCCATCCACGACAGCCCCGCACTGCGCGCACGCGAACGCGAGATCGGCGAACGCGCCGAGGCCGCCCTGGCCGTGGCTCTGGCCGAGCACCCCGCGGCCACCGCCACGGGACCGGACGACACCGACCCGTCGATGCCCGCGTTCCTCGCGGGCGCCATCGCCGGGACGCACCGGGCAGCCCTGCGCGAGCTGCAACGCCGCATCATGTCCGGCGAGTCACCGGCACGTGCCCGCGACGCGGTCGCCCCGGCAGCGCTCCGCGCTTTCGACCGGCTGTGCCTCGGTCTGCACGCGGGCGCGGCCGACCAGAGGTCGTAGGAACGGCAGTTCTCGGCCCTTCGCGGAGGACTGGCAGTGGGGACCCCGCCGTTTCACCGGGGACGGGTCCCGCCACCGGGACGCCATCGCCCTCCTCGGCGCCGGCTCAGACCACGTCAGGGCCGCGCCGCGGGAACCGAGTGCACACCGTCCGACTCAGGCATGTCGGGGACGACTGTGCGACTTTGAGAGGGGGCCCGTACGGCGTCCCCGGGCGGCGGTACGGGAACGGGGCATCCAGGCGTCCGCCGTCCGCCGGGTCCGCGAGGAGCGTCCGTGCGGTCGTTCCGCTGGTCCCGGCCGCCTGCGGGCCGGGCCCGTACGGGTCACTGTCCGGCGAGTTGCCGCAGCGTCGGTCCCGTGGTCCACCCTCCGTCGACGGCCAGTTCGGCGCCGGTGATGTACGACGCCGCGTCCGACAGCAGGAAGACGACGGCCGCCGCGATCTCCGGGGCCTCGCCGACCCGGCCCATGGGAGCGTGCGGGTACTTCCCCTCGCCCTGCTCGATACCGACGTGGGCGGTCATCGGGGTGTAGGTCATGCCGGGGTGGACGGAGTTGACGCGGATCCGTGCGGTGGCCAGTTCCACGGCGGCCACCTTGGTCAGTCCCCGCACCCCCCACTTGGCGGCTCCGTAGCCGGCGGTCCTGGCCAGGCCCGTCAGGCCCGCCGCCGAGGAGATGTTGACGATCGAGCCGCCCGCGCCCCGCCTCATGAACGGGACCACGGTGCGCATGCCGATGAAGACGCCGGTGAGGTCGATGTCCAGGACCCGGCGGAAGTCGTCGACCGACTGCTCTTCGATCAGGTGCGAACCGCCCGAGATCCCCGCGTTGTTGACGAGGCCGTCGACCCTGCCGAACTCGGCGGCCGTGTACTGCGCCACTCTCCGCCACTCGGCCTCGGAGGTGACGTCGTGCGCGACGAACCGGGCGGCGTCGCCGAGTTCGGCCGCGACGCCGTGGCCCTCGTCCGGCAGCACGTCGGTGAGGACCACCCGGGCACCGGCCTCGACCGCCGCCCGCGCCGTCTCGGCGCCGAGTCCCCGTGCCCCGCCGGTGACGATCACCGTTCTGCCCCGGAGGTCCGCCATACGCCTCTCCCCTGTCCGTTCCACCCGTCCGCACGTCCGCACGCCCACGGCGCAAGGACGGTATGCGCCCCCGGCCGGGCGCGGAAGCCGGTCCTCCCGCTGAGCGGGAACGGTCGCTGTACTCCCCCCTTCGCTGCGGATATGACTGTTAGGCATATACCGAACAGAAACAGTGAGGGAGGAGTCGTCATGAAGTTCTCCATGATCTTCGAGGCGCAGATCGCGGACCCGACCCCCGAGCGGGAGCGCCAGGTCATCCACGACTGCGTCGAACAGGCCGTCCTGGCCGAGGAGATGGGCTTCGACCGGATCTGGGCGGTCGAGCACCACTCGCTGACGCAGTACGCGCACATGAGCGCGTCCGAGGTGTTCCTCTCCTGGGTCGCGGCGAAGACGTCCCGCATCCGCATCGGCCACGGCGTGGTCACCATGCCCTTCGGCTACCAGCACCCGGTGCGGGTAGCCGAGCGCGCCGCCATGCTGGACGTCCTGTCGGGCGGCCGGGTCGACATCGGCGCCGGCCGCGGCGCCACCCGGCAGGAGATGTCCATGTACGGGGTGCGGCCCGAGGACACCTACCCGCAGATGGAGGAGGCCCTGCGGATCTTCAGCAGCGCCTGGCGCGAGGAGCGGTTCGAGTGGCACGGGTCGGTCGACATCGGCCCGGGGGCCATCCTGCCCCGCCCGGTGCAGGACCCGCACCCGCCGCTGTTCATGGCCTGCAGCAAGCACGACACCCTCAGGCTCGCCGCGGAACTCGGCATCGGCGCGCTGGTGCTGGGGTTCGCCGGGGCCGACGACATCCGGGAGATGCGCGCGATCTACGACGAGGCCATCGCCGGACGCAGCGGCGACCGGTTCGTCTCCACCGAGGTGAACGACCACTTCTCCGCGCTGTGCCCGACGATCGTGCTGGACGACGCCGAACGGGCGTACCGCATCGGAACCCGCGGGCAGCGGTTCTTCGCCGAGGCCATCGCCCACTGGTACGGCAACGGCCCCGCGCCCACCGCGTTCGACGAGGGCGAGGACCACGTGGCCGCCATGGAGCGGGACCGCGAGGTCCTGGTCGCCAAGCTGCACGAGGCGAACGTCCCCGTCCGCCCGGCCGACACGGGCCAGTTCAACGCGAAGCACGCGTACGGCACCGCCGAGACCGCCATCGCCTACGTCGACCAGCTGCGCCGGATCGGTGTGGACGAGGTCATGTGCCTGGTCCAGATGGGCACCGTGCCCCAGGAGGCGTGCGCGGAGACCATCCGCCAGTGGGGCGAGAAGGTCATTCCCCACTTCCGTGACCTGGCCAAGGAGTCGGCGGCATGACGGGGCGGCTGGAGGGCCGGACCGTCGTCGTCACCGGCGCCGGGCGCGGTCAGGGAGCCGCCGAGGCACGGCTGTTCGGGCGGGAAGGCGCACGGGTCGTGGTCACGGACGTACGCGAGGCGGAAGGCCGTGCGGTCGCGGAGGAACTGGGCGACCGGGGGCTGTTCGTCACCCACGACGTGTCCGACGCGGCCGGCTGGCACCGCGTCGTCCGGGCCGCTCTCGACGCCTTCGGCCGGATCGACGCCCTGGTCAACAACGCGGCCCTGTGGCGCACCGCCCCGATCGAGGAGGACACCGAGGAGAACCTCCGGCGCCTGGTGGACGTGAACCTCGTCGGGCCGTTCCTCGGCATACGGGCCGTCGTCCCGGCGATGCGCGAAGCCGGCGGCGGGTCCGTCGTCAACATCTCCTCCACCGCGGGCCTGGTCGGCATCGAGGGCCACGCGTCCTACGGCGCCACGAAGTTCGGCCTGCGCGGACTGACCAGGTCCGCCGCCCTGGACCTGGCCCCGCACGGCGTCCGGGTCAACTCCGTCCACCCCGGCGCCATCGACACACCCATGGTCGCGGGCGCGCTCGGCCCGGACGCCGGGCGGCGTGAGTGGCCGAACGTGCCGCTGCGGCGCATGGGCCGCCCGGAGGAGGTGGCGGAGCTGGTGCTGTTCCTGGTCTCGGACGCCTCGTCGTACGTCACCGGCGCCGAGTTCACCGTCGACGGCGGGCTGACGGCCAAGTGACCGGCCACCTCGGCCCGCGTGCGGCGGCCGACCCCCTGTCCGTTCGTGCCCGGGAGCTCGCCGACGCCATGTCGGCCGGGTTCCCCGATCCCGCACGGGGATCCATCGACCCGGCCGCGATCCGGCGGGCCGCGCGAGCCGGCGCCGGTGCGCGGCCGGTCCGCGGACTGCCCCGCGTCACCGACCGGCTCGTCCCAGGGCCGGCGGGGGCGCCCGAGGTGCCGGTGCGGATCTACGAACCGGTGGCCGACCCGGCCGCCGCGCCGCCCGTGGTGGTCTTCCTCCACGGCGGCGGCTGGGTGCTGTGCGACCTGGACACGCACGACGGTCTCTGCCGTGAACTGGCCGCCCGCACGGGCGCGGTGGTGGTCTCGGTGGACTACCGCCTCGCCCCGGAGCACCGTTTCCCGTCCGCCGCCGAGGACGCCTGGGCCGCCACCTCCTGGGTGGCGGCCCACGCGGCCCGGCTGGGCTGGGACCCCGCGCGGCTGGCCGTCGCGGGCGACAGCAGCGGCGGCAACCTGGCGGCGGCGGTGGCCCTGATGGCACGGGACCGCGGCGACCCGGCCTTGGCGGCGCAACTGCTGATGTACCCGGTCCTGGACCACCGGATGATCACGGGGTCCTACCGCGCCTACGCGACGGGCTTCTTCCACACGACCGCCCACATGCGCTGGTACTGGGAGCAGTACCTGGGAGAGGACGGTGACGGAGCGCACCCGTACGCCTCCCCCGGTCTCGCCCCGGACCTGGCCGGGCTGCCTCCGGCGGTGCTGGTGCTGCCGGAGTGCGATCCGCTGCGCGACGACGGCCTTCGCTACGCGGGGCGCCTGGAGGCGGCGGGCGCCGCGCCCCGGGTGCGGGTGTGGCCCGGCACGTTCCACGGCTTCCTCGGTCTGGGCGGGCTGCTGCCGGAGGCGGACCGGGCGCTCGCCCAGGCGGCGCGCGACCTGCGGGCGGCGCTGGGGCGGCCCGGCGGGTGAGCCGCGCGCACCGCGGCCGGGGGGTGCCGGGCACGTACCGCGCCCGGCACCCCCCGGCCACTCGGGTTCACCGGGTCATGAGCGTGCGATGTGGTCGGCCGCCAGCCAGCCGAACGTCATGGCGGGCCCGATGGTCGCGCCGGGACCGGGGTAGGTCTCGCCCATGACGGCGGCGGAGACGTTGCCGGAGGCGTACAGGCCCTCGATCACCGTGCCGTCCTCCCGCAGCACCCGCGCGGTGGCGTCGGTGACCAGGCCGCCCTTGGTGCCGATGTCGCCGGGGTGGACCGGGACGGCGGAGAACGGGACCTTCAGCAAGGGCGCGAGGTTGGGGTTGGGCAGGGTGGGGTCGCCGTAGTAGCGGTCGTAGACGCTGTCGCCGCGGTGGAAGTCCTCGTCGCGGCCGGCGCGGGCGAAGCCGTTGAAGCGGTCCACGGTCGCGCGCAGCCGCTCGGGGGGCGCGCCGATGAGCCCGGCCAGCTCCTCGACGGAGGCGGCCTGCTTGACGAAGCCGCTCCGCCGCCATGCCCCGGGGAACGGCTGCCCGGGGAAGAGACCGAGGAAGAGGTAGCGGGCCTTGGCGGCGGCGTCGAGGATCAGCCAGGACGGTACGGTGGACGCGCCGGGCCGGTCGGCCGCGTACATGGCGTCGACGAACTCGTGGTAGGGCGCGGCCTCGTTGGCGTAGCGTTCGCCCGCCGCGTTCACGATCACCATGCCCGGGATCCCGCGGTCGGCGACCAGGAAGAAGGGGCTGCCGCCGGGCGGCACCACGGAGGGCGCGCCCCACACCTTGTCCATGAGGTCGACGGCCGCGCCGGCGGCGATGCCCAGTTCCAGGCCGTCGCCGGTCTGTCCCTCGGGGGCCGAACTCCACTCGGCGGCGGTCGGCGACGGCAGGTGCTTCTCGCGCAGGCGCTGCGTGCGCGAGAAGCCGCCGGAGGCGAGGACCACTCCTCCCCGGGCCCGTACGGTGATCTCGTGGCCGTCGCGCAGGACGCGGACGCCCGTGATCCGGCCGCCGTCCTGGACCAGGCCGGTCAGCGGGGCGTTCAGCCACAGTTCGCCGCCGAGCCGGTCGAGCGAGTACCGCATCCGGGCGACCAGCGCCTCGCCGAGCGCGAGCAGGGTGCGGCCGGTGGCCAGGGCGCCCACGGCGCGGACGCCGACCTTCAGGGAGGTGCGCTTCCCGGCCCAGGTGCGGGCGACCATGTTCAGGTGCCGGAAGTCCCTGGAGGTGATGGTGAGCCCGCGGGTGGGCAGCCCGGCGCGGCGCATGGTCGCGCGCTGTTCGGGCGGCAGCCGCTTGAGGTCGAAGATCCGCGGTTCGACGGAACGGCCCTGCGGGGCACCGCCGAGCCGTTCCGGGTAGTAGTCGCTGTAGCCGGGGGTGTGGACGAACCGTACGGCGGTGCGGTCGTGGAACTCCCGGACCATGCGCGGCCCGTGGGTGAGGTAGGCGTCCTTGCGTTCGGCGGGGACGCGGTCGCCGACGGTGGCGTCGAGGTAGGCGCGGGCCTTCTCTGGGGTGTCGGCGAGGCCGGCGGCGTCCAGGTGGAGGTTGTTCGGCACCCAGATCGCGCCGCCGGACAGGGCGGTCGTGCCGCCGTAGCGGTCGGTCTTCTCCACCACCAGGGCGGTCAGTCCGCGCAGCCGTGCGGTGAGGGCGGCGGCCATGCCGGCGGCGCCGGAGCCGGCCACCACCACGTCGTAGGTGTGGTCCCACTCGCTGCTCATGCGGTCCTCTTTCGTGGGCGGGGGTTTCAGTGGGCGGTGACGCGGGCGTCGGTGAGGACCGGCGCGTCGCCGCGGTCCGCCGCGCTCGCCGTGAGCCGGTACCCGTCGGGGGTGTCCCACACGCGCAGCCGCAGCGTCTCGCCGGGGAAGAAGACGCCGGCGAAGCGGGTGCGGCACTGTGCCACCCGGGTGGTGTCGCCGCCGAGCAGGTGGTCGGTGACGGCCTTGACCGCCATGCCGAAGGTGCAGAGCCCGTGCAGGACGGGGCGGTCGAAGCCGGCGCGGCGGGCGGTGGCCGGGTCGGCGTGGAGCGGGTTCCAGTCCCCGGTGAGGCGGTAGAGCAGGGCCTGCTGACGCAGTGACGGGATGTCCAGCACCAGGTCGGGATCGCGGTCCGGTGCGGGCAGGCGGTCGGAGGGGCCGCGGGCGCCGCCGAAGCCGCCCGCGCCGCGGACGAAGATCTGGTTGCGCTGGGTGAGCAGCGGCCGGCCGTCCTCGCCGAGGAGGACGGACTCCTGGACGACGACGGCGGCCCCGCCCTTGTCGTACACGGCCGGAACGCGGGTGAGCGTGGTCGCACGGGCCGCGGCGGGCAGGGGGCGGTGCACGATGATCTCCTGGCCGCCGTGCAGCACGGCGGCCAGGTCGATGTCCACGCCCGGGGTGTCGAAGACCTGGAAGCCCACTCCCCCGGTGCCGCCGGCCACCACGCCGAAGGTGGGCAGCACCCGCAGGCCCTGCTCGTGTCCTTCGTGGACGTACCGGAGTTCGCCCGGGTCGGTCTCGGGGACGCCCGCGCCCAGTGCCAGGTGGTACAGGCGCACATCGCGGTCGTCCCAGACCAGCGCGGCGCGCACGGGCGGGGCCGAGGTGGCCTGGTCGGCGTCGATCGGCATGGGACGGGTTCCTTCGCGCTCGGCCGGCGGCGGTGCCGGCTCGTCGTCCGGTTCGCGGCCGTGCTCGGTTCGGGGCCGTGCTCAGTTCGAGAACGTGCCGGTGGCGTAGCGGCTGCGGAAGTACAGCAGCGGGCGACCGCCCTCCCGGGCGGTGAGATCGAGGACCTCGCCGGTGACGATGTGGTGGTCGCCGGCCGCGTGGACGTCGGCCAGGCGGCAGTCCACGCTGGCCAGGGCGCCGTCGAGGCGGACGGTGCCGTACTCGGTGACGCTCCAGGGCACGTCGGTGAACTTGTCGGGGCCGCTGCGGCCCAGTGCGGCGCAGGCGGCCTGCTGGTCCTCGGCGAGGATGTTCACGCAGAAGCGGCCCGCGCGCTCGATCCTCGGCCAGCTCGTGGACGACCTGCCGACGGCCAGCATGACCAGCGGCGGGTCGAGGGAGAGGGAGGCGAAGGACTGGCAGGCGAAGCCGACGGGCTCCCCGCCGTCCAGTCCCGCGACCACCGTGATGCCGCTGGCGAAGCGGCCGAGGACGTCCCGGAAGACGGCCGGGTCGATGCGCGGTCCGTTCAGCCGTTCCACTGGTGGCCCCAGAAGCTGTCGGCGGTGATCTCCTTGGCCACCCAGGTGGCGGGGTCGACGATCAGGCCGTCCCAGCCGTACTCCACCTGGAAGCCGCCGGGCGCCTGCGCGTAGAAGGAGACCATGTGGTCGTTGGTGTGCCGGCCGAGGCTGGAGGCGATCGGGATGCCGGCCGCGTTCATGCGGTCCAGGCCGTGGCCGACGTCGTCCAGGGTCTCCAACTCCACCATGAAGTGCACGATGCCGGGCGGCAGCACGCCGGGGTACAGGCCCAGGCTGTGGTGGCGGCGGTTGGGGCTCAGGAAGTGCATCCAGTGGAAGTCGCGCCGCTCGGCGGCGGTCGGGACGGCCTGCGGGGGCAGCTTCATCGAGTCGCGCAGCTGGAAGCCGAGCACGTTCTCGTAGAAGTCCAGCGCGGCGCCGACGTCCGGCACGGGCAGGACCACGTGGCCGAGGCCGAGGTCGCCGGTGACGAAGCGGTTGCCGTAGGGGGTGCCGAGCGGGGTGTGGTCCTGGGCCTGGCCCCAGTAGATCTCCAGCGGGTTGCCGCAGGGGTCGGTGACGTGGATCAGGCCGCGTACGCGCCGCTCGGCGAGTTCGGCGGCGTCGGCCTGCTTGACGGGGAAGCCGGCCTCCTCCAGCTCCCGGGCCGCCTCGTCGAGGGCGCGGGCGTTCGCCACCTCCCAGCCGGCCGCCAGCAGCCGGTCGCCGGCGCCGGCCCGCACGACGAGGCGCTGGACGCGGTCGTCCATGCGCAGGCGGAGGGTGTCCTCGGTGGTGCCCACCGCCTCCACCATGCCGAGCAGGTCGAGCGCGTAGGTGCGCCATTCCGCGAGCCTGGTGGTCTCCAGGCGCAGGTAGCCGAGAGCACGGATGTCCATGGGTCACCTTTCAGGGGTCAGTGCGAGAGAAAGTCGAGGGCGAGGCGGTTGAACTCGTCGGCCTGCTCGGCCTGCGCCCAGTGGCCGCAGTGCGGGAAGACGTGCAGGCGTGCGTCGGGGATGGTCTTCAGGGCGACCAGCGCGCCGTCCAGGGGGTTGACGCGGTCCTCGCGGCCCCAGGTGAGCAGCACGGGGTGGGTGATGCGGTGGGCCTTGCGCCAGAGCATCCAGTCCTCGGCCCAGGCGGGGTTGGCGAAGGCGGCCCCCATGCGGGCGTTGCCGAGCCGGGTGTCGGGGTCGGTGGCCGAGGCCCAGCGCTCCTCGACCAGTTCGTCGGTGACGAGCGACTGGTCGTACGCCATCACGCCGAGGAAGGCCCGCAGCCGCTCCTTGGTCGGCTGTGGTGCGGTGTTGAACTCGAAGAGCCGCTTGATGCCTTCGGTGGGGTCGGGGGCGAAGAGGTTGACGGAGACGCCGCCGGGGCCCATCAGGACCAGCTTGCCGACCTTGTCCGGGTGGTTGAGGGACATCCGGACGCTGGTGCCGCCGCCCAGGGAGTTGCCGATGAAGTGGGCGCGGGTGATGCCGAGTTCGTCCATCAGGGCGGCGACGGCGTCGGCGCTGTAGCTGAAGTAGTCCTTGTCGAGCTCGGGCTTGTCCGAGCGGCCGAAGCAGGGCTGGTCGACGAGGAGGGTGCGGAAGCGTTCGGCGAAGACGGGAAGGTTGCGGCCGAAGTTGGACCAGGCGGAGGCGCCGGGGCCGCCGCCGTGCAGCATGATGACGACCGGGTCGGCGGCGCCGGCCGCCGGCGTCCTCGTCCGGGGGCCCGCCTCGTGGTAGTGCAGGGTGAGTCCCGCCGCCCGCACGGTGCGGGAGGTCGATTCCCGGGTCAGGTCCTCTGCCATGGGGGCACCTCTCAGGCCATCGAGTCGTGTATGTCCAGGCCGAGCGCGGCCTGCCCGAACATCACCAGCGCCCGCTCGGGGTCGTTGGCGGCGTGGCCGCGGCCGGTGTGGGCGTCGCGCCAGGCGCGCTGGACGGGGCCGGGGCCCGTGCGCATGGCGTTGCCGCCGGAGTTCTCCATCAGCAGGTCGAGGGCGGCGACGGAGCGTTCGGTGGCGATCACCTGGTCGCGGCGGGCGCGGGTGCGCAGGGCCATGGGGAGTTCCTCGCCGCGCGCGGCGAGGTCGTACATCTCGGCGATGTTGCGGGACATCTGCAGCCAGCCCGCGTCGATGTCGCTGGCGGCGCGGGCGATGCGGACCTGCGCGAACGGGTCCTCGGCCACCTTCTGCCCGTAGGAGACGCGGATCCGCTTCCGGGTGGCCTCCAGGTAGGACTCGTAGGCGCCCTCGGCGATGCCGACGATCGGGGTGGAGATGGTGGTGGTGAACACGGCGGCGTAGGGCAGCCGGTACACCGGCTCGAGGTTGAGTTCGTGGCCGGGCACCCGCAGGGCGGTGACCGGGCCGAAGCTGAGCGCGCGGTGCTCGGGGACGAAGACGTCCTCGACGACGATGTCGTTGCTGCCGGTGCCGCGCAGGCCGACGGTGTCCCACACGTCGTCGATGCGGTACTGCGTGCGGGGGACCAGGAAGGTGCGCATGTCGACCAGGGCGCCGTCGGCGTCCGGGACGAGGCAGCCGAGCAGCGCCCAGTCGGTGTGGCCGCAGCCGGAGGAGAAGTGCCAGCGGCCGGTCAGCCGGAAGCCTCCGTCGACCACGGTCACCTCGCCGGTGGGGGCGTAGGAGGAGCAGATGCGGGTCCTGGGGTTCTCGCCCCACACCTCCTGCTGGGCGCGCGGGTCGAACAGGGCGACGTGCCAGGGGTGGATGCCGACCACCGAGGCGACCCAGCCGGTGGAGCCGCACGCCTTGGCGATCTCCTTGACCGCGGCGTAGAACACGGCCGGGTCGGCGGCCCGGCCGCCGAACGGCTTGGGTTGGAGCAGTTGGAAGAAACCGGTCTGCTCGATCTCCTCGATGGAGGTCTCCGGCACGCGGCGCAGGGTCTCGGCCTCGGCCGCGCGCTCGCGCAGGGCCGGTGCGAGGGCGCGGATCGCTGCCAGTACGTCTTCGGCCATGAACATCCCCTCTCGGGTGGTCGTGGTGGCGGAAGTGCCAGGACCGTACGCTCCGTTGTTCCGAAACGAAATACCTGGCTCCCGCTGAGCGGGAAGGCGTCGCGGCCCCGGGCGGGGGCCCGCCCGCGGCTACCGCGCGAGGTGCGCGGCGGCGAGGTGGGCGAAGACCATGGCGGAGCCGATCCGTGCGCCCGGGCCCGGGTGGGCGGGCCCGGAGACGGAGGCGGTGGTGCTGCCGGGCGCGTCCAGCCCCGGGACGGGGGTGCCGTCCTCGCGCAGCACGCGGGCGTGGGTGTCGGCGCGTACGCCGCCCCTGGTGTCGAGGTCGCCGAGGTCGCCGAGGACCATCTGGACGGCGTGGAGGGGGCCGTTCCCGATCGGGACCAGGCAGGGGTTGGGGCCCCGGGTGAAGTCGTCCCCCGGCCGGGTTCGTCGTGCGGGCGGGGCGCCGGGACGGGAGCGCGGGCGGTGACGCCGGCTGCCGTACGCGCCCGGGCGCGGTGGGTCCGCGGGTGCGGGCGGTCAGGGCGCCGCCGGCGCCCCCGCCGTGCGGCGCAGCTCGGCTTTGAGGATCTTTCCGGCGGCGTTGCGCGGCAGGTGCGGTACGGGGTGGAAGCGGCGCGGGACCTTGAAGTTGGCGAGCCGTTCGCGCGCCCAGGCGGTCAGCTCCGCGGGGTCGGGTTCCGCCCCCGGGGCGGCGACGTAGAAGGCGACTCCGACCTCCCCGAGTCGCGGGTCGGGGGCGCCGACGACCGCGACGTCGGCTATCCGGGCGTGGCCGCGCAGGACGTTCTCCACCTCGGCCGGATAGGCGTTGAAGCCGCCGACGATGTACACGTCCTTGAGGCGGTCGGTGATGGACAGGTAGCCGCGCTCGTCGAGCACGCCGATGTCACCGGTGTGCAGCCAGCCGTCCGCGTCGACGGTCCCGGCGGTCGCCTCGGGGTCGTCCAGGTAGCCGCACATCACGTTGTAGCCGCGCACCACCACCTCACCGGGCTCACCGGGCGGCAGGGGCGCGCCGTCGGCGTCCACCACCCGGACCTCGGTCCCGGGCAGCGCCGGTCCGGCGGTCGTCGCCACGGTCCGGGCGTCCTCGTCCGGCGGGCACACGCACACCACTCCCGTGGACTCGGTGAGGCCGTAGGCGCTGAAGACGGCCTGGACGCCGAGTTGCGTGCGCATCCGCTCGACCAGTTCCGGTCCGACGCCGCTGCCTCCCACACCGGCCAGGCGCAGCGCCGTCAGGTCGTGCCCGGCGCGCCGGGGGTGGTCGAGCAGGCTGTGGAAGACGGTCGGCGTGCCCATCAGGACGCTGATCCGCTCCTCGGCCACGCGGGGCAGGATCCGCTCCAGGTCGAAGACCTCCTCGGGGACCATGGTGACGCCCTTCAGCAGGCACGCGACGATGCCGGCCTTGTAGCCGAAGACGTGGAAGAACGGATTGACGAGCAGGTAGCGGTCCCCGGTGCGCAGGGTGACCGCGCGGGACCACTCCCGGAAGACCCGCACGGTGTGGCCGTGCGTGGTCAGCACGCCCTTGGAGCGTCCGGTGGTGCCCGAGGTGAACAGGATGTCGCAGAGGTCGCCGGGGCGGACGGCGGCGCTGCGGGCGGCCCGTTCGGACTCCGGCACCCGCTCGCCCGCCGCCAGGTAGTCGGCCCAGCCGATCGTCCCCTCCGCCGGCTCCCCGCGCAGCACCACCGTGCCGCTCAGCCGTCCGAGGTCCTCGCCCGCCTCGCGCAACATGGCCACGTAGTCGATGCCGAGGAAGCCGCGTTCGGTGAGGAGCAGCCGGGCCCCGCTGCGGCGGATGACGTCGGCGGCCTCACCGGCCTTATAGCGGGTGTTGAGCGGGACGAGGACGGCGCCGACGGACACCGCGCCGAGCACGGCGGTGATCCACTGGCGGGTGTTGGGCGCCCAGACGGCCACCCGGTCACCGGGACGGACGCCCTGGGCGAGGGCGGCCCGCGCGCAGGCCGCGATCTCGTCCCGCAGCCGGGTGAAGGTCCAGCGCACCTCACCGTCGACGAGCGCCTCCTGCCGGCCGTAGGCGTCCGCGGCGAAGTCGGCGAGCTGCGCGAGGGTGGCGGGGGCCGGGGTGTGTGTCCCTGACAGGTCGTTGAACACGCTGGTCATGCCTCTTTCCGTGGTTCGGGACGGGGGTGCCGGGCGGCATGCGTCTTCCGGGAGCGACCAGTGAGCGGCGCACGTGCGGGGCGGGCGGCGGCCGCGGTGGTCCGTGCGCGGCCCGGGGTCCGTCGGCCGGCGGTGTGCGCGCCGGTGCCGTCGCGTTCCCCGGGCGCGGGCCCGGGGGCGCGGCCTGCCGTGCCGGGGGCCCGGGCCCGCCGGGTGGTGGCGCGTCGGCAGACCGCTCCCGGCACCTCGTCGCACATGCGCGTCCCTCCCAGGTCGTGCGGACGGTCCGGGCCGGCCGCGCGCCGTACGAACCGGGCCTCGTCCGACCCACCCGGACGTCCGTCGCGGTCCTCCGGCCGGCCATCCGTCGTGCCGGCCGCGGGCCCGTGCCTCCGGTTCCGGAGTCCGGCCGGCCGCCGTGGCCGTCCGGACCGGTCGCCGGCCCGCCTTCGGTCTCCGCCCGGTCGTGGGGGCTGACGCGAGGGAAGCTACGCGTTACTGTTCCGAAACGAAACAGCCACTTCCCAGCAGGTGGGATCGGCTGGCAGTCTCCCCGCAATACCGGAGATCACGGCCGGGGCCCGGGGCTGCCGGCCGTCCGTGTGAGGTGAGGTGCCGATGACGACGCAGGCCGCCACGACCGGGTTTCCGCCACTGTCCCTGCTGGAGAAGGCCGCGAAGGTGCTGAGCACCTTCCAGAGCGCCGAGCCGCGGCTCACCCTGACCCAGGTCGTGCGGCGTTCGGGGATCCCCCGGTCCTCCGCGCACCGCATCCTGGACCAACTGGTGCAGCTGCGCTGGCTGGAGCGCGAGGGCCACGACTACCGGCTGGGCATGGGCATGCTGGAGCTGGGCGCCCTGGCCGCCCATCACAACCGGCTGCGGCGGGCGGCGCTGCCCCACCTGCACGCGCTGCACGAGTCCACCGGCCACCTGGTGCACCTGACCGTGCTCGACGGCGCGGAGGTGGTCTACCTGGAGCGGATCGGCGGTTCGGACGACGGGGGCGTGCCGTCGCGGGTGGGCGGGCGGCAGCCCGCGCACTGCACGGCGGCGGGCAAGGCACTCCTGGCCTTCGGCGACTCCGCCCTGGTGGAGCAGGTGATCCACGGCGGGCTGCGGGCGCGCACGCCGCGCACCATCACCCGTCCCGAGTCGTTCCGCAGGGAACTGGCGGCGGTGCGCGAGCGCGGCATCGCCTTCGACCACGAGGAGGGGTTCCGGGGCGTGTCCTGCGTGGCGGCACCGCTGCGCGGGGCCGGCCGGGCCGTCGCCGCGATCTCGGTGTGCGGCAACGGCGCCCACCGGGAGCTGGAACGGATCGCCCCCTCCGTGCTCGGCTGCGCCAGGTCGGTGTGGCGGGACATGTTCGGGCCGGGCCGGCGTACCAGGAACCGGGCGCGGCCGGAGCGGACGGCGCGGCCCGGGCCCGCCGTGCCGCCGCCCGCGATGGACGACATGTTGTCCTGGCTGCGGTTCAGCGAGTGGATGTGACCGCGGTTGGGACTTCGTGGCGGCGGCACCGACAGCGGTCGCGTCAGCCCCGCGCGAAACGCGCCCGCAGGGCCGCGAGACCGGCCTCGTAGGTGCCGTCGCCGAAGAACGCCTCCGTCCGCGCCGCGACAGCGTCGGCGCTCCGGTACGCGGCGGACCAGACGACCTCGGCGCCCTCCGGGTGCGGGTGCACCGCGAGGGTGGCCACGTAGTCCGTCACCGGCAGCGGCACCGGGTCCAGGAGGGTGTAGCGGTACCGGCGGGCCTCGGTGTCGCGCTCCAGCAGCCGTTCGCGGGCGACCACCCGGCCGTCGACGGTGAAGACCCGGACCGCGCCGGGGACTTCCGGGTCGGAGCCGCCCTCGGTGGCGGAGGGCGGCACGAGCGGGTGCCAGTCGGCGAGGCCGCCGAAGGCGCCGACGGCCGCCCACACCTCGGCGGGGGCGGCCGGGAGCACGGTGGACCGCCGCAGCGTGCGCGGGCCTGCCGCGGCTCCGGCGGGGTCCGTGTCCTTCAGGGGTGCGTTCACCAGGTCTCCTTCCCGGGTGTGCTCACCAGGTGACGTCGCCGCGCAGGACGGCGTCGGCGCCGCCGTCGGCGAAGACGACCTGGCCGGTCACATGGGTGTTCTCGGACGAGGCCAGCCAGGCCACCAGCGGGGCGATCTGCTCGGGGCGGGCGTGGCCGTGCAGCGGCATCGGCACGCTGCGCTCGACGAGCCGGCGCATCGCGGGATCGTCCAGCAGGGGGCGGGTCAGGGGGGTGAGGACGACGCCGGGCGCGACCGCGTTGAGCGGGATTCCCGCACCCGCCCACTCGGCGGTGACCGCCGCGCGGCGCACCCAGCGGGAGACGGCGGCCTTGGAGGAGGAGTAGACGAGGTGCCCCTCGCCCCGGTCGACGGCCGCCCCGGCCGCGGCCACCGCCGCCTCCTCGTCGTCGGCGAGCGCCGCGTCCACGATCTCGGGGTCAACCGGGTGCACGGAGTCGATCGAGCCGATGACCACGGCACGCGGGTCGGTGCCGGCGGCCAGCAGCGGGCGCAGTCCCTCCAGCGTGGCCACGGCGCCGAAGTGGTTGACCCTGACGGTGAGCGGACGGAATCGCGCGATGCCTGCGCAGCAGATGACGGCGTCGAGGCTGCCGCCGGTCAGCTCCGCCGCGCGGGCGACGAGTTCGGCGCGTCCCTCGCGCGTGGAGAGGTCGGCGCGGATGTCGCCGTCCGCGAGGTCGGCGCCGATGACGGTGTGTCCCCGCGCGCGCAGGAGCGCCGCGGTGGCACGGCCGATGCCGGAGGCCGCTCCGGTGACGAGGTGGGTCCGGGGCATGGTCTGCTCCCTTGGAAGCGGGGTCGGGTGGTCGGGTGGCCCGTGGGCGGGGCCGTGGGCGCCGGACGCGCTCTGCGGCGGATCACGAGTAGCTGATCTCGACCCGCTCGGTCAGCGGCACCGCCTGGCAGGCCAGGACGTAGCCCTCCTCGATGTCCTCGTCGTCCAGGACGTCGTTGCGGACCATCTTCACCTCGCCCGAGACGACCCGGCAGGTACAGGCGCTGCAGCCGCCCTCCCGGCAGGAGTACGGCGCGTCGACGCCCGCGGCCAGGAGGACGTCGAGGAGGGGTGTCCCCTGCGGCCAGGCGACCGTGCGGGTCTCGCCGTCGAGTTCCACCCGCACGGTGCCGGCCCCCTCCGCGGACGCGGCCCCGGGGAGGACCGGTACGTCGAAGACGTCCGCGCCGAGGGAGAAGAACCGCTCCCGGTGGATGCGGGCGCCCGGCGTGCCGAGGGCGCGCAGGCCCTGCTCGACGGCGTCCGTCATCGGCGCGGGGCCGCAGAGGTACGCCTCGCGGTCCGCGTACGGCGCGAGGACGGCGCCCAGGCCCTGTGCCGTGGGGAGGCCCTGGAGCGACTCCAGCCAGTGGATCGGTACGAGCCGGTCCGGGTGGTCCCGCGCCAGCTGGCGCAGCTCGTCGCGGAAGATGACGGAGGACTGGTCGCGGTTGGCGTAGAGGAGCGCGAGCCTGCCGCGCCCGGCCGCCAGCACCGACTTGGCGATGGACAGCAGCGGGGTGATGCCGCTGCCCCCGGCGACGAGCAGCAGGTCGGCGTCGAGGGAGCCGGGGGTGAAGGTACCGGCCGGTGGCAGCACCTCCAGCTCGTCCCCCGGCCCCACGGCGTCGCACACCCAGTTGGAGCCGTGCCCGCCGGCCACGCGCTTGACGGTGACCTTCATGGGTTCGCCGGTGTGCGGAGAGCTGGCGAGGGAGTAGCAGCGGGCCAGCGGCCCCCCGCCGGTCCCGGGCAGCTTCAGGGTCAGGAACTGCCCGGGGCGGTAGGCGAAGCGGTCCGCGCTCTCCGGGGGCGCCTGGAGCACGAGGGAGTGCGTGTCGGCCGTCTCGGTGATCACCTCGGTGACGCGCAGGCGGTGCGTGCGCGGCCCGGCGCCCGCGTCCCGCGCCGCCGGTGACGCCCGGCCGGGCATCGGTTCAGACATCGGCGACCTCCAGCGTGCCGTCCTCGACCGCGCGGTCGATGCTGTCGCACAGCGCCCGGCAGGTCCGGATGCGGGCGGTGGTCCGCCCCTCGGTCACCCGGCCGCGGAACTCCGCGCAGACCACGGCCGCTTCCGCGGTCCACTGCACGGAGGTGTGGGCGATGCTGAACTTCTCGCACAGGACCTGATGACCGCAGGTCGCGCACTCCACCGGCTGCATGTCAGACCTCGGTCCCCGTCCGTGCGGACCGGCGGGCCAGGTTCTCGGCGACCTCCGCGCGCCAGGCCGTGTTGGCCCGCTCGGTGTCGACCTCGAACTCGAACCGGCGGACCATCTCGTCCTTGACGTCGTCGACGTCGACGTAGAACTGCTCGTACCAGCGGCGCAGTTGGTAGACCGGGCCGTCCTCCTCGGTCAGCAGCGGGTTGTCGATCCGGGTCTTGTTCCGCCAGATCCGCACGTCCTGCTCGAAACCGAGGGTCGCGCCCTCGGCGGTGAGCCGTGCCGCCTCGGCGGCCTGCTCGTCGGTCATCCCGGGCAGCCGCTTGACGATCGCCCCGTACTGCAGCATGAAGCTGTCGGCGGTGATCGGATAGTGGCAGTTGATGAGGACGATCTCCATCTCGGTGCCGCCGCCGGCGTCGGTGTAGAGCTGGTCGATCATGTAGGAGGGGCCGTAGTAGGAGGCGTCGGAGCGCAGGCGTCCGGCGCTCAGGGTGCCCAGTTCCATGTCGCCGCGCGGGCTGCTCTCCATGTACTGGGTGGCGATGTGCCCGTCGAAGACGTTCTTGAAGTACTCGGGGAAGGCGTAGTGGACGTAGTAGAAGTGCGCCATGTCGACGACGTTGTCCACGATCTCGCGGCAGTTGGCGCCTTCCACCAGGAGCGTCTTCCAGGTCCAGTCGCTCCACCGGTCGGCTTCGGGGCCGTGGACGCCGGCGATCTCCGGGACGGTGACCTCGGGCGGCGGCGGGTTGCCCTGCGGGTCGTGCCAGACGAAGAGCTGCTTGTTGCGTTCCAGGGTGAGCCAGGAGCGGGTCTTGGCGCGTGGCGGGACCCGGCGGGCGTACGGGATGCCGGCGCAGCGGCCGTTGCCGGACCAGCGCCAGTCGTGGAACGGGCAGGCGACCGTGTCCCCCTTGACGCTGCCCTGGGCGAGGTTGCCGCCCATGTGCGGGCAGTAGGCGTTCAGGACGTGCAGGCGTCCGTCGTTCTCGCCCTGGAAGACGACCAGTTCGGTGCCGAACGCCTTGATCTGGTGCGGTCGTCCGTCCCTGAACGCGTCGGCGAGGCCCAGGCAGTGCCAGCCCCGGGCGAAGCGGGTCGGTGGCGTGCCCGCCTCGATGACCCGGACCCCTTCGTTGAGCGCAGTCATCTCGTCCCTCCGATGTGTCTTTCGGACCTGCGGCCCTGTCTGTCGTCCCTGCGGCTGGGTCCGCGGGCTCCGCCTGCGGTACGGCTCAGTCGCGTGCGGCGAGTTCCACGGCGATGTCGATGAGCTGGTCCTCCTGGCCGCCGACCAGGCGGCGTTCACCCGCGCGCAGCAGGATCTCGGCACCGGAGACGCCGTAGCGCTCGGCCTGGCGGTAGGCGTGCTTGAGGAAGCTGGAGTAGACGCCGGCGTGACCCATCAGCAGGGCGAGCCGGTCGAGCCGGCACTCCTCGTCCATGACCGGGCGGACCACGTCCTCGGCCGCGTCGATGATCTTCAGGACGTCGATGCCGGTGCGGATGCCCATCTTGGCGCAGACCGCGACCAGCGCCTCGACGGCGGTGTTGCCCGCGCCCGCGCCGAGGCGGCGGGTGGAGCCGTCGATCTGCAGGGCGCCGGCCTTGACGGCGGCGATCGAATTGCCGGTGCCCAGGGCGAGGTTCTCGTGGCCGTGGAAGCCGACCTGGGCGTCGTCACCGAGTTCGGCGACCAGGGCGGCCACACGGTCGGTGACGTCGTCCATGACCATGGCCCCGGCCGAGTCGACCACGTACACGCACTGGCAGCCCGCGTCGGCCATGACGCGGCCCTGCCGGGCCAGCGTCTCGGGGGTCGTGGAGTGGGCCATCATCAGGAAGCCCACCGTCTCCAGGCCCATCTCGCGGGCGAGCCCGAAGTGCTGGACGGCGATGTCCGCCTCGGTGCAGTGGGTCGCGATGCGGCAGACGCTCGCGCCGCTCGCGTGGGCGGCGCGGATGTCGTCCTTCACACCGAGTCCGGGCAGCATCAGGAAGGCGATCCTCGCCCGCCGGGCGGTGTCCACCGCGACCTTGATGAGCTGCTGCTCGGGGGTCCTGGAGAAGCCGTAGGTGAACGACGAGCCGCCGAGCCCGTCGCCGTGCGCCACCTCGATCACCGGGACGCCCGCGCCGTCGAGGGCGGCGACGACGGACCGTACGTCGTCGGCGGTGAACCGGTGCCGTTTGGCGTGCGAGCCGTCGCGCAGCGAGGAGTCGGTCACGCGGATGTCGAGCGTGTCGGAGTAGGGCATCTCAGGACTCCCCGTGGGACTGGCCGGCGGTGATCCGCCGGGCGAACTCCTCGCCCACCCTGGTGGCGGCGGCGGTCATAATGTCGAGGTTTCCGGCGTACGGCGGCAGGTAGTCGCCCGCGCCCTCGACCTCCAGGAAGACCGCGACGCGCGCCATGCCGCCGTTCTCCTGGCGGGGGTCGTCGAACTGCGGCTCGCTGCGCAGCCGGTAGCCGGGCACGTACGCGGCGACCTGCTCGGCGATCTCCTTGACGGACTGGGTGATCGCGTCCCGGTCGGCGTCCTCGGGGATGGCGCAGAAGACGGTGTCGCGCATGATGACGGGCGGCTCGGCCGGATTGAGGATGATGATCGCCTTGCCGCGTCCGGCGCCGCCGATGGTCTCGATGCCGCGGGCGGTGGTGCGGGTGAACTCGTCGATGTTGGCGCGGGTGCCGGGACCGGCGGAGAGGGAGGCGACGGACGCGACGATCTCCGCGTACGCCACGGGGACGACGCGGGAGACCGCGTGGACCATGGGGATGGTGGCCTGTCCGCCGCACGTGATCATGTTGACGTTGGGTTCGACGAGGTGCTCGCGCAGGTTGGCGGGCGGGACGACGGCGGGACCGACGGCGGCCGGGGTCAGGTCGACCGCCTTGATGCCGAGTTCGGCGTAGCGGGGGGCGTTGGCACGGTGGACGTGGGCGGACGTCGCCTCGAAGACGATGTCGGGCAGTTCGTCCCGCGCGAGCAGCCAGCCGACGCCCTCGTGGCTGGCATCGAGGCCGGCCCGGCGGGCGCGGGCCAGGCCCTCGCTGTCCGGATCCACGCCGATCATCCAGCGCGGTTCGAGGAGTTCGGAGCGCCGCAGCTTGTACAGCAGGTCGGTGCCGATGTTGCCGGACCCGACGATCGCCGCGGTCGCCTTGGTCCGGGTGGTGGGTGTCATGGGGGTGCATCACCTCAGGTGAACGAGAGGGAGACCGGGCCCAGCCCGGTGAAGTCGGCGGTGAAGGTGGCTCCCGCGGTCACGTCGACGGCCCGGGTGCAGGAGCCGGGCAGCACCACGTGCCCCTTCTTCAGGGGCACACCGAAGCGGGCGACGGTACGGGCGAGCCAGGCGACGGAGAGGGCGGGATCGCCGAGCACGGCGTCGCCGCGGCCCTCGGCCAGCACCCGGCCGCCTTCGGTCAGTCGCGCTTCGACGGCTTTGAGGTCCAGCCCGCGCGGGTCCCGTCCCTCGCCGATGACGAATCCGGCGGAGGAGGCGTTGTCGGCGATGGTGTCGGCGATCGAGATCCGCCAGTCGCCGATCCTGCTGTCGATCAACTCCAGGGCGGGGACGACGCGTTCGGTGGCGGCCAGCACGTCCGCCGGGGTGCAGTCCTCGCCCGGGAGGTCGGCGCCGAGGACGAACCCGACCTCGACCTCGATCCGGGGGAAGCAGTAGCGGGCGACGGGCACGGGCCGGTCGGCGCTCAGCTCCATGTCGTCGAGCAGGTGGCCGTAGTCCGGTTCGTCCACGCCCATCATCTGCTGCATGACCGGGGACGACAGGCCGACCTTGTGACCGCGCACCCGGGCCCCGGCGTCGAGCCGGCGGCGGATGTTGACGAGCTGGATCTCGTAGGCGTCCTCGGTGTCGATGCCGGGGAAGGTCTCGGTCAGCGGGGCGACCGGCGTGACGCTGTGCTCGGCGGAGCGCAGGATCCGCGCCGCCTGCCGTCTTGCGGAGTCCGTGAGCATGGGGGTCCTCTGCGGGGCGTCGGGTGTTCCGGGAGGCTAGGCGAGAGCCGTTCCGCACGGGGAGCGGGAATTCCCGCTGACCGGGAAAGACACGGACGGGGCGGGCGGGTTCGGGACGGCGGGGTCGGTCGCCCGGTGCCTCACGGGTGAGTCGCTTCGCTCGCTTGTTGACCTCGGCCGCGTCGAGGAAGACGGGGTGTTCCCCTCCGCCGTGGACGCGCAGGCTCGCCCCGCTCATGTAGGCGGCGCGCGGCGCGGTCGGACACCGGGAAGACGCAGGCGTCGCCGATGTCGGCGGGCGTGGCCAGGCGGCCGAGCGGCACGGAGAAGAGGCAGGCGTCACCGGTGTCGGCGAGCATGGCCAGGCGGCCGAGCGGCACGGTGGAGAGGCAGGCGTCGCCGGTGTCGGCGGGCGTGGCCGACCGGCCGAGCGGCACGGTGCGGCCGGTCGGCGGCGATACCGTCCTCGTCGCCGCGGAGCAGGTGCGACGGTGCGGTCCGGACCATGCCGGGGACGACCGTGTTGACCCGGACCCGCGGCGCCCGTTCCACCGCCATCGCACGGGCGAGGTGGTCAAGTCCCGCCTTGGCCGTGCCGTACGCCGGGGTCCCCGGCGGCGGGCCGTCCCCGCTGACGCCGCCGGACATCAGGATGGACCCGCCGCCACCCTGGCCGCGCGTCGTCTCGTACGCGGCGAGGGAGGCCGTCAGCGATACGAGGGGGTGCAGTCCGACGACCCGGGCGTACCGGACGGCTCCGCCCTCGCGGGGCATCCGGAAGGGGAGCCTGCGGTGTTGTCGATCAAGGTGCCGAGGCGCCCGTACTCGTGCCGGATCCGGCCGAAGAACGCGTCGGCGGCCTCGGGGCCGCGCGGATCGACGAGGAGGAGGCGAGCGGTGCGGCCGGCCGCCTCCACGGGCCGGTCCGGGGGACGGCGCGCGCAGGTCACGACGTCCGCGCCGGCTGCCGAAATCACCCGGGCGGTGCCGACGCCGGCGCCCCGGGGCCCGCCGGTGACGACCGCCACGCATCCGGTGGGATCGAGGATCGCCGTCGCGCAGCACCTCCCGCAGCGGGCACTCCGCTGCTACATTCTCGCCCCACCGAATGTTTGGTAGTAGCTGATGCCTATGAGCGTCTCCCCCCGTCGGGCTCGTCGACGGGAACACGGTGCCGCTTCGCGCGGGGCCGCGGGCGCCCACTCCGGCCGGCTGAGATCCGGCCCTCCTTCCCCACCCGGCCCGGGAACTTTCCCTCTCCCCAGGGAGTCGATCCGATGCGTGCTACCCGTCTCCTCCGGTCCACCGCAGTGCTGATCGCCGTCATGGCCGTCGGCTGCCCGCCCGCCCTCGCCGTGGCCCACACCGCACCGCGCCCCCGCGCCACGGCCTCGTACGACACCACCGCCCCGGTCCGCCACATCGCCCTCCAGGGCGCGATCAACGTCCGCGACCTCGGCGGCTACCGCACCGCACAGGGCCGCCACGTCCGCTACGGCCAGGTCTTCCGCTCCGACGCGCTCGGCAGGCTGACCGACTCGGACGTGGCACGGCTGTCCGGTCTGGGGCTGCGCACCGTCGTGGACTTCCGGGTCCCGCAGGAGGTGCGGAGCGACGGCGCCGACCGCCTGCCGGCGGGGACCGCCGTGACCTCCCGGCCGGTGCAGGACCTCGGTCTCCACGCCATGACCACGGAGGTGATCGGCTCCGGGGACCCGGTGAAGCAGCAGGACGCACTCGGCGACGGCAAGGCGGCGCGGCTGATGCGGTCCCTCTACCGCGCCCTCGTCACCGACCCGGGCGACCGCCGCGCGTTCGCCGAGACGCTCCGGGACATCGCGCACCACGGGCGGACCCCGCTGCTGTACCACTGCACCTCCGGCAAGGACCGCACCGGCTGGCTGAGTTACGTCCTGCTGCGGGCCGTCGGCGTCCCCGCCGCCGCCGCCGAGAGGGACTACCTGCTCTCCAACGACTTCCGCGCGGCCTCCGACCTCCGCGTCCGTGAGGTACTGAAGCAGCTCGGTCTGATGCAGGATCCGGACCTGCTCGTCCCGCTGCAGGAGGTCCGCCCGGACTATCTCGACGCGGCGCTCGACCAGGCCCGGCAGGACTACGGGAGCCTGCACGGCTACCTCACGCGGGGCCTCGGACTGAGCCGCAGTGAACTGGCCCGGCTCCGGGCCCGGCTGGTCGGATGACGGGGGGTACGTGCCGCGACGGGTCCTGACGGCGCGGGCGTCGACGGTCCGGTCCTGGCCGGGGAGCGGCGACGACCACGCGATCGTTCCGGACCGGGTCACCGTCCTGGGCCGAGGGCCTCTGGCACCGGTCCCCTGCTGAACCGCCGCAGCAGGGCCTAGGACTGTCTGCGGTGGAGTTCCTCGATGTCGGCCAGCATGGCGTCGGCCAGGTCACGCTCGGCGGCGTAGTGGCGCTCGGCCCACTTGAGGGTGAGCGCGGGGTAGGCCCAGGCCTCCTCGTCGCGGGCGCCCTCGACGTCGGCCGCGGCGCGCCGGCGCATGGACTCCGCGTAGGCCCGGTGCCGACCGAGCACCTCGTGCATCTGCTCGGGCTCCAGCAGGTGCCCGAGCCACATCCGGAGCATGACGCCGTGCTTGAGGATGGGCGGCTCCACCGGCGCCTCGCGCGCCCAGGTGCGGACCGCCTCCATCCCCGCGTCGGTGATCCGGTAGACACGCTTGCCGCGGCTGCCGGTCTCCTGGGCGACCATCCGGGAGGTGGCGTACCCGGCCTTCTCCAGCCGTTTGAGCTCGCCGTAGATCTGGCTGAACGACGGGCTCCAGTAGAAGAAGCGCAGCGACCAGTCCGCCCACTTCTTCAGGTCGTAACCGGACAGTTCCTCACCGAAGGAGAGCAGCCCCAGAACTGCCCAGCTCGTCGCCGGCAGGGCCGGCCGCTCGTCGCCGCTCTCCACGCCACTCGTCCTGTTCTCAGCCACACCCGCAGTGTACGAAGCGGGGAGCGGGGCCCACAGGCGAGGCGGTGCGGTCGGCCCCGCGGCACGGCGGGCCGGAGATACGCGATGGGGGCGCCACCGGCCCGACCGCCACCCGCGCAGGTCGTCATCGGTCGCGTGCTCGGCCGACGGCGACGGATGCCTGAACACGCCGCTAACAGCGTCCCGTGATGCCCCGGGCGGCGAGGATGTCCGTTGCCCCCGGGCACATGTGCTCCAAGCTGCGGGCGCCCGTGACGAGTTCGAGGTTCGGCAGCAGGTCCAGATCATCCAGGGAGCGTACGTCGAACAGGTCGTCCTCGCCGTCCCAGACCGGGGCGCACTCGATGTAGACCCGAAGCCCGCCGTCGAAGGTCAGCTCGTCCACCGTGGCGAGGAGCGCCTCGGGTATCTCCAACGCCTCGAAGTAGGCCCTGGCCTCGTCGAGGATCGTGAAGTCGAGTTCGTTCTCCTCCATGTAGTCGTCCAGGTCCTCGACGCCGCGCTCCCGCATGTGCTGCGCAAGGCTGAACGCGGGAGTCAGGGTCTTGTCCCGGTACATGAGCTTCTCGACGACAACGAGCTTGAAGTAGAAATCACGGAAGGTGGCCATGGCTCACGTATATCAGCGGAGTCCGACAGCGACGCCGGGACCGGCACCTGAGACGGCGGCCTGCGGTTCGGACGCACCAGCCCCGGCCCCGGGGGACGTCGATCTCGCCACAGCCCTGCCGGCCCCCTCGGCGACGGCAACTCGTTCGGTCAGCCGTCGATCGTGCGGAGGAACGCGATGAGGCAGCGGCCAGAGGAACGCATGCGCCCAACCCGCCGATTGGTGAGACGGGCCCGTCCCCGTCTCGCTCGGGCGGCGCCGTGGGGCGGCCCGTGACCCGATGTCCTGGGTCCAAGGTCGTTGTGGAAATGGGCCCATGGGCCGACGCGTGCCCCGGCCGTCGTGGCGATCATTGGGGTTGTCCGTTCGAGCCGGGAGGAGCCATGCGGGTGGAACAGGTGGGCTGGGTCGACATCCCGGCGGGGTTGCTGCGGAGGGGCACGCCGCTCGACGAAGTACCGGCGTTGGCCCGCCGTTACGCGGACACCGGGGTGCCGGTGGAGTGGTACATGAAGGAAGTCCCGCGCGCGGAGATCCACGTCCCGGCGTTCCGGATCGCCCGTACACCGGTCACGGTCGGCCAGTGGGCGCTCTTCGCCGCGGCCACCGGCCGACCGGTCCGGGGGGCGCCGGCGGACCATCCGGTCATCGGGGTCCCCTGGGAGGCGGCGACGGCCTACTGCCGGTGGCTCGCCGAACGGCTCGGCCTCGATGTACGGCTGCCCACGGAGGACGAGTGGGAGCGCGCCGCGCGGGGAGACGACGGCCGGGAGTTCCCGTGGGGTGAGGAGTACCGCACCGGCCTGGCCAATCTGGTGGACCTCGGCATCGGCACCACGACGCCGGTCGGCTCCTTCCCCGAGGGCGCCAGCCCGTTCGGAGTGCTGGACATGGCGGGCAACGCCGACGAGTGGACCTCCACCCTCTACGCCCCCTACCCCGGCGCACCCGCCGAGGTGCCGGGGACCGAGGACTGGGCCTTCGACCGGCACATCACCCGGGGCGGCGCGTTCCGCCACGACCGGGACCTGGCCCGGTGCGCCCGTCGGCACGGCGCCTACGAGCCGGATCTCGCGGCGATCGGCGTGGGCTTCCGCCTGGCGGCACCGGCGCGGTAGAAGCGGACACCGGCCACGTCCACGACTTCCGGCAGCATTGGCTCATGGCGTTGGGCGGCGTGCAGAGCGTGGCGGCGTTGGGGATGTCCGCGCGTCCGATCAGCACGGATGCGGCGTAGTGCCTCGGGCCGCCTGGCTCAGCAGCGCGGCGATGCGGCTTCACCCGGTGTTCGCCGAGCCGATGTGGGCGAGCAGGGAAGCGGTGCCGTCCTCCGCGGCGATCCCGCGGGCGAGTTCGGCCGCGCGGCGACGGTGGGACGGCTCGGACAGGCAGGCCGTGATCGCGTCGCCAAGGGCTTCGCCCGTGAGCGCCCGGAACGGCATGGGCCGCGGGGAAACCCCCAGCGCGTACAGCCGAGACGCCCAGAACGGCTGGTCGGCCATGACGGGAACGGGCACGGCGGGCACGCCGGCCCGCAGTCCGGCCGCGGTGGTACCTGCCCCGGCATGGTGGACGACGGCGGCGGTGCGAGGGAGCAGCCAATCGTGCGGGACGTCGCCGACGGCCAGGACGTCGTCGCCGTAGCCGCCGGAACCGTCCCGCCCCACCTGGAGCACCGCCCGCACGCCTGACCGTTTCACCGCCGCAGCCACCAGCTCACCGAGCCGTTCTTCCTGTCCCTCCGCCATACTGCCGAATCCGATGAACACCGGGGGCGGACCGGCGTGCAGAAAGTCGACCAGTTCGGCAGGGGGCTGCCAGCCGGCCGGCCGCGCTGGCCACCAGTAGCCGGCCACTTCGGCCCAGGACGGCCAGTCGTCGGGGCGCGGCACCACCAGCGGGCTGAAGCCGTGGAAGACCGGCCGGACGTCCGCCGGTGCCGAGGGCGTGCCGACGGGCAGTCCGAGGCGGGCACGCAGTAGGGTAACGGCGCCCGCGAAGACCGAGTCCGCGCGTTTCAGCACGTCCCGGCCCGCGGCGAGGTTTCCCTCGGGCCCCAGGTCATCGGCGCTCCGTGCGTTGGGCAGCGGGAACCGTCCGGTGGCGAAGGACGGTGCGAGGTAGGTGCCGATGACGGGGACGCCGAATGCTTCGCCGGCCGTCCGGCTGAGCGGTGCCGGGCCGAAGGCGGTGAGCAGTAGGTCGGCTCCGCCCGCCACGGCCTCCGCCACCCCGTCGGCGAGCCCGTCTGCGTACGCCCTCGTCAGCGCCTGAGCCTCTTCCCGCGACGCCGCTCGGGCCCAGTCACGGATCAGCGCCTGCGGGTCTCCCGGCACCGGCCGGTGGTCGAGTCCGCACCTGCCGACGAGCGCGGCGAAGGACGGGTGAGCGGCCACGGCGACCTGATGGCCCGCATCGGACAGACGCCGCCCGAGCCCCGTGAAGGGCGCGACGTCTCCGCGCGAACCAGCGGTGATGATCAGAATGCGCATGAACCGATTCTCCTCCGCGAGCGCCGTCGGGCCATCGTCACCGGCCGCCCGGGTCCGCAGCCCACCTGGCTACAGCAGCCAAGAGTCGGCAGGTGCTGGTGTTACCCATGGCCATCGAACACCGCCACGCCGAGGCGCTGCTCAAGGCCGCGTACATCCGCTGTCGCAACGCGGGTTCTGACTCAACTTCTATGCTCCGTGCACGCTGAGTGATGGCTGGCGGTTGGGTCGGCTCACGTCCCGAGCATCGAACACACAAGAGGAACTCGATGGCAGAACCGCCTGGAGATGTGCGAATCTCCTTTCCCAGATGTCGATCGAGAAGAATGCGATGACCCGCGACGACGCTCTCAAGCAATTCAGCCGCATCGCACGTGAGAGGGCATTCGGCAGGCACGTCGGGTCCGACCGGCTCATCCAGGCCGGCCTGGACGCGCTGATCGCGGGAGTCGAGAGTCCCTCCCTCGCCCTGCTGGCCGGCCTCCTCCGGAGCGAAGAGCCCGAGGCCCCGCAACTCTTCGACCAGGTACTCGACGAGTTGGGACTGCTCTTCCACCCACCCGCTGATCCTCGGGCCGCGAAGTGGGCCATGGCCTACTGGATCGCCGGTCAGATCTCCGACGGATCCCTGGATCCCTCCGTCGGAACCCACCACATCTGGGTAGACGTTGCCTATGACCTCGGCTACCCCCCAGAGCTGGAACCCCTCGTGCATTGTGCGCATGACCTGGACGGCTGGGAGGAGAGCTGGGAAGTCTCCATCGAGGAACTCAACAGGGAAGCGGTTGAGGCCGCGAAGCAGTTCCTCAGTGAGGGGCCGGCAGCCGAGGCAGAGCCCTGACCACCAGCCCTTTCTCGCCACAGGAACGGGTCACCCGCGAACCGATCCGCTCACTCAGCGGAGCTCCACCACAGAAGCTGAGCCAGAACCGAAACGTGCGGCCTTCGCACCCAACCGAGCATTGCCGACAACTTCTTCAATCGGCGTGAACACGCTGCCTCCCTCGTCAGCAAGGCGATCACGCCGATTGAAGAGGTATGCAGACACAACGTCGACAACGAGTAGAGCCAGCAGAGTTCACACCTGGTCAACAACAACTCCCGGCTTCCCGGCGTGGGGACTCCTTCCGCTGGAACTGGCCGGCAGGTCTGGCTCGCCTTCCGGGGCGCCCGCCGCTGAGGCGAGGCGCTGCCGCAGGCGGGTGAGGCGTGCGATCTCCGCGTCCAGGGCTGCCAGGCGGTCGGCCACGACGCCTTGGAACTCGCCGGGGCGGCTGTCACAGGCCTCCGCCGGGTTCTGGACGAGCAAGTCCAGGCGGTGGGCGCGACGGCGGATGTCCTCCAGGGTGAGGCCCAGAGCCTGCAGGTCGCGGATCACGCGGACGCGGGCCACTTCGGTGGGGCCGTACTCGCGTTGCCCGGACGGGGTCCGTGGCGGGGGCCGGAGCAGGCCGCGGGCCTCGTACAAGCGCAGCGCGCGCGGTGTGGTGCCGGCCGCCGCCGCTGCCTCACCGATCCGCATCCCCGCTCCCCCTGTGTCCTACAGTTCCACGATCGCCGCGCCGAAGGAGCGTCCCGCGATCAGTCGGGGCAACGCCTCCGGGGCCCGCTCCATTCCGCGAACCGCGGTGTACGGGAACCGGATGTCGCCCGCCCGCAGCCAGTCCCCGAAGCGGGCCTCCCACTCCGCCTCGACGTCCGGGTGGTCCATGCCGCTGTAGCCGGCGATCCTGATGCCCTTGGTCAGCAACCGGTACGTGTCGAGCACAGTCGGCGCGCTCCCGCCCGCCCGGTCCGGGGACAGCTGACCGTCCAGCGCGCCCACCAGGGCGAACCTGGCGCCCCGGTTCGCCGCGTGCACGGCGGCCGTCAACTGTTCGCCGCCCACGGTGTCCAGGACGACGTCGATTCCGTCCGGCGCCGCCTCGGCGAGCTGCGAGCCGATCGGGTCCGCTTGGCGCAACACCGTGGCATCGTAGCCGAGTTCGCGCTCCAGCCGCCTGGCCTTCTCCGGTGAGCCGGTGCTGCCGATCACCCGCGCGGCGCCCAGCAGCCGGGCGATCTGGCCCGCCAAGGTGCCCACCGCGCCGGCGGCGCCGGTCACGAACACAGTGTCGCCCTCTCGCACCTCGGCCAGGCGGGTCAGTGCGCCGTAGGCCGCGGAGCCCTGGGCGAGGTGGGCCACCGGGTCGGGCAGGGCGCCCTCCAGCGGCCTGCACTCATCGCTCGCGAGTGCCGCGTAGTCCCGCCAGCCCTGAAGGTGCAGCACCAGTTGCCCCTTCTTCATCGGCCCGTCGACCACCTCGCCGATGGCAGGCCCGAAAAGGGTGTCGCCGGGGCCGAGCGGCGGCAGCGGCACATCGCGGGTCTCGCCCCCGATGAGGGTGCGCAGACCCGGGAAGACGAGGAAGTGCGTGTTGTGGACGAGCACTTGGCCAGCCTCGCGCGTCGGGACGGGAGCGTGCGCCACGGTGAAGTCGTCCGGGGTCGGCAATCCAACAGGGCGCCGGGTCAGACGTACGAAGCGGTGAGTCGTGTTCATGGCCGGACGCTAAGCCCTGACCCATGGGTCAAGGTCAAGACGGGGCTCCTGCCTCGTCTTCCGGGCACAGCGCGACACATGAGGCCGGCCGGCCGGCGGGATGGCCCTGTCGCTGCCTCGGACGGGCCGCATCCCCTGGGCCAAGCCCTCGGGTGACGACGGCCCTGACGCCTTCGCCATCACCCGACGGCACCCGCACGTACCGACGGCCCCGGGATCCGCACCGTCCCCGCCCGGACGAGAGCACAACGCCTTGGCGGGCGCTTGGAAACCGGCGGGCTTGTGCCGCAGGGTCCGTCCTTCGTAACTTGGCCCTCATGGGCCTCTTCGACAAGCTGACCGGCACCCGGCACCCGACAGAGGGGGTGTCGCCGGTGCCAAGGGAGGAACTGCGGGCGGCGCTGCTCGGCCTCAACCGACCCGAGGTCCCGTACACGATCCGTTACGGCGCCGGCGCGCAGTGCGACCTGCTGGCGGAGTGGCGGCTCACGGAGCCCGCCTGGCAGCAGGTTTTCATCCGGTCCCGGCTCAGTCACGCCGTGCGGATCCGGATGCGGCTTGACCACAAGGCACACGAGGTCCGCGCCCTTGAGGAGCAGTGGGAACTCAGCCGGGTCGCGACCCCGACGAGGCTTGAGGCGACCGCCACGTACTCGCGTGGGCCCAGTCGAACCGTCAGCCGCCAGTGGTCCCTCGGACGCGGGGCGGACGGTGGCCTCGAGGCGACGGAGACCTTCCGTTTCGACAGCGCACGGATGCGCGAGCCGCTGCGCGACACCGTCCTCGCATCCGGCTGGACCTGGCGGGGAGTCGTCTTCGGCAAGCTGTGAGGCCCTCGACCCCCTCCCGGGAGGAGTCGTGGCCGTCGGTGTCGACGCTGGAACCGCTGACGCAGACGGTCCTGCCGGTGGAACCGCCTGGTCCGCATCCCTCACGTCAGGATGGCTGGGCCGTCGAGCCGGGCCCCCGGAGGCCGGTTCAGTGCGAGTCCGCCCCCGGCGCCCGCGACACCGGCACCGCAGCCGCGGTCCTGGTCCAGCACCTCACTGCGACCGCGGCGGCTCTGACCGACGATTCGGGCCAGGCCACCTAGGTATACGCCTGCTCCAGTTCGCACTGACGCACGTCAACACCCTGCCGGCTCACCGACGCCGACCAGCGGGCTCTGTCCTCGCTGCTCGGGACTCACCGGCTGGCCACCCCACCAGTGCCGGTCCGGCAGACAGCCGGGACCGAACCGAACCGTCGGGGCGCAGAATGTCCGGCGACGGCGGTGGGTCACGAGGAGGTAGCCACATGAGAATCCAGCTCCCGGAGGGGTCCTGGTGGGACTGGGACGTCGTGGAGTGGAACGCGGCACGACTACGCCTGGGCAGCGGTCACGACATCTCGTACGCCCACCACTTGGAACTGGTCTTCGCCGATCCCGTCTTCGTCATGTGCCCCGCCGCGTTCCGCGATCCGGCCTTCCGCGCACCGGCGCCGGACGAGGTGCGGCTGATCGCCGATCAGGTCGGTGAGACGCCGCCTGTCGTCCTCGCCTTCGAAGCGGACGCCGGTGGCTCGGGCCGGGCATCCTGCCTGATCGCCGCCGGGCAGCTCGACATCGTCCAGGGCACCGTCTTCCGATACTGGCGCGAGCCGGCCGCCGGGGAGCGCCTCGCGCCGTGGGTGCGGCCGCCTTGGGCCTGAGCCTTCTACTTCGGCACCTTGTGACCCGAGTCCACACCCCCCGGCAGAAGTGCGCAAGACACTACTTCCGCCGATGAAACTGCCTGGTCCGCCTCCTGCTCCGTCGGATTGACTTGAGGTCGGGGGACGCGCGGCCGGACACGACCGGTGGATCCGTCACTCCCCCTGCGGAGTTACCGCGTTTTCTTCACATCGAAATTCACCGCGCTTCCTGAAGCAGGTGAGGGAGCCGGGGTCGATACGGTGATGCGGAAACGGTTCAACGCGCTGGCGCAAGAAGATGCGCAGCAGTGGCAAGCCCAAATGCTGCACGAGGCACTGCTTTTTCCGAAGATCTACCGTGCGTTCCAGCGCTATGCCGAGACGGTGGACGACGGTCAGGCGGTCAAGGACGCTCAGCGCGTCCGGCTGGAAGCCATCCTCGGACACGCGACCTCCGCTGTCCCGGCATACCGGAGCCTGGGGGCCGTGGTGCGCGGGACCTGGGACCCCTACGCGCTGCTCGCAGCCTTCCCGATGGTGTCGAAGCGGCAGCTGGCCTCGCGACTGATCGACTACTGCGATGACGACCTCGATCCCACGACGTGCCGCGTCCTGGAGACATCGGGGACCAGCGGGATCCCGCTGCGCATGATCCATCACGACGATGCGTTGGTGCACGAGTGGGCGACCGCGCTCGTCAGGAACAAGCGGCAAGGGCTCGCGTTCGACCGGAAGGTACTGATGCCGTGCCTCGCACGCCTCGACCACTGGTTTGAGTACACCTCCCCCGGGATGGGATTTTCGCGAGTCGCACAGTTCGGCATCACCGCGTCCGGGCAGGACCAGCGTGCCGCGTACGCGACCCGGGCCACGGAATTCCGCCCGGACGTCCTGACGGGATCTCCGCGCAACCTCGCGGACTTCGTGAGTCTGATGAAAACGTTCGGCATGAGGGTTCCATCGGTACGGTCTGTCGTCACCTGTGGCGAGTTGCTCGTACCCGCCGTCCGGGAAACGATCTCCGACTTCTTCGGTACGCCGGTACGCGATATGTATGCCATGAAGGAGACGGGCACCATAGCCGTGGAATGCGAGAAAGGCGTCTACCACATCGAATCGGAGAGACTCCGGGTCGAGGTGGTCGACGACAGCGGCTCCCCGCTGCCGGACGGGCAGGTCGGCGAGATCGTGGTCACCGACCTCACGAACAGGGCGATGCCGTTGATCCGCTACCGCACGGGTGACTTCGGTTCCCTGGCACCCGCGGCATGTGCCTGCGGTCTCCCGCACAAGGCGATGAGCCTGGTGGAGGGCCGCAATCCTGGCGTGATCCGACGGCCGGACGGGACCACATTGCCCGTTCTGTGGGTGGCGCGTGCGGCCCGGCTCTGCCCGGTTCGGCGCTATCAGATCGTTCAGCAGGCCGATTTCTCGGTGTCTGTGCTGGTCGCGCCGGCTGCCGGCTTCACCCCGGCGAGCAAGGAAGAACTGGCGCGAAACCTGAACGATCTGCTGGGTGCGGAGCTGGAAGGCCGAGTGGAGATCGTTGACGACGTCTCCTTTCTCGACAGCGGCCGGCGCAAGGCCGTCGATTTCGTGAGCCTTCTGCCCGACGCTCTCGCCGCGTCCACGGCGTCCGAGACTCCCTGAGCCACGGCGGGCGAGGGGAATTCCGTCGAGGGGGGAGGTGGAGAGCATGACCAAGGAAGAGCGCATCGCGCGGATTCAGCAGTTCCTGCGCGCTGACGGTGTCATCTAGGCATCCGTCCGTGTAGTCCGACACCGGGGCCGGTGTCTCACCGGCCCCGGGCAGACCGATCAAACACCAAGAGCCCCGCAGACCAGGGGCTGTGTGGCAGATATCCAGGTGGGGAAGTGTACGAACGGGGCGAGACGGTATTGGACGTGCGGAACATCCGCAGGACGTTTCCCGGCCCTCCGCCCGTCGAGGCGCTGCTCGGGGTCAGTTTCACCGTGAAGCAGGGCGAGATCGTCGGTCTCCTGGGCGGGAACGGTGCGGGAAAGACCACTCTGTTGAAGATCCTTTCGACCCTGCTGCTGCCGTCGTCAGGGCGGGCGACTGTCTGCGGTGACGACGTGGCCGAGGAAAGCCGCCGCGCGCGACGCCACATCAGCGTGATATTCGGCGGGGAGCGGGGACTGTATCCGCGCCTGTCCGCTCTGGACAACGCCATGTTCTTCGGCGGTCTCTGCGGAGTGCGTCGCCATCTGCGCTCCCGTGCGCTCACGGCCCTGGCAGAAGTCGGTCTGGCAGAGCGCGCGGGGAGCCGGGTCGAGACCTTCTCCAAGGGCATGAAACAGCGGCTGCACCTGGCGATCGGGCTCTTGAACCGGCCTCGGCTGCTCATGCTGGACGAGCCCACCGTGGGGCTGGACCTCATGGAGGCCGAGCGGATACGCAGCACGGTGGCCCAGGTGGCCGAGACCGGCACGGCGGTCCTCCTCACCAGCCACTACCCGACCGACATCGACCGACTGGCGAGCAGAGTCGTCCTGCTCGACTCCGGCCGCGTGTCGCACGACCTGCCCATCGCCGAATTCCGGCAGCAGGCGGGCTTCGCCGCCGAAGTCCGCCTGTGCGGCCCCGGAACGGCCCCTCGTGGACCCAGCCCCCTCCTGAGTGGTCCTTCCGTGCGGATCCACCAGGGCACGGACGGCTGGACACTGGCCTTCCATGTCGAGACCTGGGACGCCGCACTGCTCACCCAACTGTCCGACGTGGTGCGTCAGCACCCGGTGACGGGCATCGACGTCGCTTCGCCCGGCATCGAAGCCGTACTGCGCAGACTGGTGCACAGCCATGCGTGAGTGGCCGCGTGCGATCGCATTCCAGGGCTGGACCATGTGGCGTGCGGCTGCCCTGCAAGCACGCGAAACGCTCCGGGTCAAGACAGCCGTGGTCATCTCGGTGATCCAACCCGTCGTCTTCCTGGCGGTCGCCTCCCGCACAGGTCCCTCCGCCGACCCCCGGCAATCGACGGAGGTCGTCCTCGGCTGCGTGACGATCGCCCTGTGGTCGTCCACCGTCTGGGGCGCGGGGACCCTGCTGCGCCGTGAGGCGGCGCAGGGAACCCTCGCGGCGCTACTGGTCCGCCCGGTCTCCCTGCTGGCGGTCCTGATGGGCAAGACGCTCGGGATCGCAGCGGTGGGACTGGCCCGCGCACTCGCCGCGGTGGCCATCGCCGCCCCCGTTCTGGGGCTGCGTCCAGACGTCCCGGACCCGATCGTCGTTCTGGCCGTCCTCACCGGGGCCTGGGTCTCCGCGGCGGCCATGGGGCTCCTGCTGAGCTGCGTGGTGTTCCTCTCCCGTGCGGGCCTGCGCATCATCGAGGCCCTCGGCTACCCGGTCTTCGTACTCGGTGGCCTTCTCATCCCGTTGCAGATGCTGCCCGCCCAACTGCGCTGGCCCGCCCACGCCATCAGCCTCTACCACGTCACGAGCATGATGCACGACGCCGCCCGGGGGCAGTCACCGGCCCCCGCCCATCTCGCGGGCGCGACGCTGCTGACCGCGCTCTACCTGGCGGGCGCGGTGTGGGCGTTCGACACCGTGCTGCGGCGCGGCCGAGCAAGGGGAACCGTTGAGCTTGCCTGACCGTCTGCCACCCTGGCTGTCCACCGCGTGGAGGATCTGCCGTCTGTCCTGGAAGGAGTACCGGGTCACGTCGGCCGGCACCGCGGCGCTGGTCAGCACCGCGATCCGCGTCGTCTTCCAGGTGGCCTTCTTCACCTACGTCGGGCAACTCGCCCACGGCAGCAGCGGCAAGACCTACGCGTTCGTCGGCGCCGTGGCCTTCGCTCCGGTTTCCGCGGTGGTCAGCCACCTCCCCGCTGTCATCTCCGCGGAGGTCCCCCAAGGCACCATGTACCGGCTGCGCCTGGGATCCGTCCCTCTGCTCGCGATCATGGTGCTGCGTTCCTGGGTCCACCTCGTCGAAGGCCTGCTGGCCTCCGGTCTGGCACTCTGCCTGCTCGGGCCGGCCATGCTCGGCTCCGCGGCAACGCTCCGCGTCGCGGCCGCGCTGCCCATCGTGGTGCTCACCACGCTCGGCTGCCTCTGCGTGGGGCTGTTCTGCTGCGCGCTGGTGCTCCTCGGCCTGGACGAGGGACTGGTCGTCAACTCCTTCGGCTATCTGATCCTGCTCTGCAGCGGCGCGGTCGTCCCCGTCGGCTCCGGAAGCGTCCTCCATCCGTTCGGGCAGGCACTGCCCCTGGGTGCCGGCCTGTCGGCCCTCCGCGCGGGCGGCACCGGGCACCTGGCGTCCGCGGCTCTCCACGAGGCCGCCGTGGCAGTGCTCTGGCTGCTCGCCACCTGTCTCCTCTTGCGGTTCTGGGAGCGTCGGCTCCATGCCGGTGCCGCACCGGAACCTGTCTGAGTACGGCGCACGGCAACCGTTACGGCGCACGGCAGCCGTACGGCACACGGCGACCGTACGGCGCTCGGCGATCAAGGCACCTCGCCGCCCCTTTCGCCCCTCACCTCATGGAGTCCACCGTGACCACGTCGGTCCAGGCGCACCTCCGCGCCCTCTGCGACGCCCTGCCTCGACTCGACACCGACCGCCTGGAGTCGTGGGGCCGTGACCTGGCCACCTCACTGCCCGCCGGGGGACGCCTCCTGGTCGCGGGCAACGGCGGCTCGGCGGCCGAAGCCCAGCACCTCACCTCCGAGCTGGTGGGCCGCTACCACCGCGAACGGGCACCGCTGTCCGCGATCGCGCTCCACGCCGACACCTCCTCGGTGACAGCCATCGCCAACGACTACGGCGCGGAGGAGGTCTTCGCCCGGCAGGTCCGCGCCCACGGGCGCCCCGGTGACATCCTGCTGCTGATCTCCACCTCCGGGCGCAGCCCGAACATCCTCGCCGCCGCCCGCGCCGGGCGGGAGTGCGGCCTGCGCACCTGGGCCCTGACCGGTCAAGGCGCCAACCCACTGGTCCAGGTGTGCGACGAGGCAGTGTGCGTCGCGGCCGAGTCGACCGCCACCGTCCAGGAGTGCCACCTCATCGCCATTCACCTCCTGTGCGCCGCCGTCGACGCCTGTCTCCCGGCACACCCGGCTGCTCCCCGCGCCGAGGACCCGGTTGGCAACACGAACGCCGAGCACGCCGAGCCGGGCCGGCACGTGGTGGTCGTCGGCGACGCGCTGCTCGACCGCGACATCACCGGGACCGCCGACAGACTCTCGCCGGAGGCCCCCGTACCCGTGATCACGCGGGCCCGTACCACCGAGCGGCCGGGCGGAGCCGGACTCGCCGCAGTCCTGGCGGCCCGGGAGGCGGGCTGGCGCGTGAGCCTGGTGTGCGGCATCGGCTCGGGTCCACCGGGGTCCCGGTTGCGCGAGCTGCTGCACCAGGCGGACGTCGAGGTCATCGACATCGCCACAGGCGGCGACACCCCGGTCAAGACCCGCGTCCGTGCCGCCGGCCGTACTCTGCTGCGTTTCGACGAGGCCCATACGCCCCCGCGGCTCGGCCCGCTCGGTGATGAAGCACGCGCCCGGCTGGCCTCGGCCGACGCCGTCGTAGTGGCCGACTACGGTCGCGGCGTCACCGGACACACCCAGCTCCGTGGGGAACTGGAGAAGGCAGCCCGTCGCTGCCCCCTGGTGTGGGACCCCCACCCGGCCGGTAGCGCGCCGGTCGCGGGAACCACCATGGCTGTTCCCAGTGCGGACGAAGCCGCGGTGCTGACCGGCGCGACTGCCGGCCGCAGCGGCCTCGGCGGCGACGTCGACCGCGGCACCCGGCTCCTGAGGCAGTGGCCGGTGAAACAGGTGGCCGTGACCCGCGGCCACCTGGGCGCGGTCCTGATGTCCGACACCGACGGACCCCCACTGGTCGTCCCGGCTGACTCGGCGGGCGCGGCCGACGCATGCGGGGCGGGCGACCAACTGGCGGTCACCGCTGCGCTGATGCTCGGCGCCGGACGGCTGCCCTCCCAGGCGGTGGCCACCGCTGTGGAAGCCGCATCGGCCTACGTCCACGCCGGGGGCCCCGCCGGCCTCACCGCCCGCCCCCGGCCCGACGACCGGCTCGGGGCGCTGAGCAGTGCGGCACGCGTACGCGAACGCGGCGGGGTCGTCGTGGGTACGGGCGGCTGCTTCGACCTGCTGCACGCCGGACACCTCTCCCTCCTGCGCCAGGCCCGGAGCCTGGGCGACATCCTGGTCGTGTGCGTCAACAGCGACAACTCCGTCCGCCGCCTGAAAGGAGGAGACCGCCCCATCGTCGGCGAACGCGAGCGGGCTCAACTGCTCCAGGCCCTGGACTGCGTGGACGGTGTACTCCTCTTCGCGGAGGACACCCCCGAACGAGTGCTGAACGAACTCAGGCCCGACGTATGGGTCAAGGGCAGCGACTACGCGGGCCGGCACATCCCGGAAACCACGCTCGTGGAGAGCTGGGGAGGACAGGTCGTGGTCGTCCCCTACCTGGACGGCCACTCCACCACCTCCCGCATCGAGCGACTCCACCACACCAGCCACGCCCGATGAGCCCACACGACGAGGCACCCGGCAACGACGCGGCCGGACCTCCTGCCCGGGCGCGACACCCGCCGGCGGACGGATGACCTGCCCACGCAACCCGCCCGCCCCGACAGACCCCGGACCGGGGCGGCGGCGCGCGGTCCTCCTCGACCGCGACGGCACCCTCACCCGACCGCGCCACTACCCGACCCGCCCGGACGACCTCGTCCTGCAACCCGGCATCGGGCCACCACTGCGGGCGCTCCAGCACGCCGATGTCGCCCTGGTCGTCGTCACGAACCAAAGTGCGCTGGCCCGCGGCCTGCTGAACGAGGACGGCCTGATCGCGATGCACGGCAGGCTCCGAGAACTGCTGGCCGAACACGACGTCCGGCTCGACGGCATCTACGCCTGCCCCCACCACCCGGACGCCACGGTGACCGCCCTGAAGGCCGCCTGCCCCTCCCGCAAGCCGGAGCCGGGAATGCTGCGCCAGGCGGCTCACGACCTTGGCCTCGACCTCACCCGATCCTGGATGATCGGCGACTCCGGCTGCGACATCGAAGCCGGACACCGCGCCCGAACCCGCACAGCACTGGCCGCCCCACGACCGCCGGCCGGCGTCACACCGGACCTCCACAGACCCACCACCGCCGAAGTGCTGCGCGAGGTGACGTACCGCTTGCTCGGATCCTGGGAGGCACGCGCATGCCAACGAAGCAGGCCGGTCCCACGATTGCCTGATGGGGGCTGAGGTGGAGTTCGGCCAGGCACCGCGGGGCCGTGGGGGGCGTCATCCTGGTGGAAGCCGAAAGGGCGGCAAGTCAGCGGTCGCTGGCCTGACGGACCGAGCAGCCGGAAATCGGGGCGCCCGACCTGTTCCGTTGTCGCGTCACGGCCGGTCCGGCCCATTCACGGGGCGTGGCGCCAATGGCCGCCGCTCGCCGCCCGGTTGTCCGCCAGATACGACCTTTCGTGGGCCGAAGTCCGCGCGCGGCCCGCTCCGCGTCGGCGCCTTGGTCCCGTCCTGCTGAACGCCGTACGCCCCGGTCGGGCTACGCTCCCCGTTCGGCGTCCTGCGGAGGACGCCCGACGAAGTTCGACTGCAAGCGAGAGTTGATGAGCCGCCGTATAGCCCAAGGTGCACTGGTCGTCGGCTCGATCGGCGTCCTGATCGACATCACGGACGCGATCGGGACGGGGCATCTGGAGCCGCACGATGCCTTCCCCGCGCTGATCGCGCTCGGCGCGGGCGGTGACCTGCTCAAAGAGCGGCGGCCCGGGGCCGCGAAGGTGCTGCATGCCGTGGCGTCGGTCCTGCTGGTGGTCGCCGGATCCATCGCAGGTGCCCGAGCGTGGACCGCACTCGGCAGAGGCACGGCCTACGACTGGCTCGACCTGGTACTCGGGGTGCTGGTCGTGCTCTACGTTGTCGTCGGCACGGGTCAGCTGCTCGCCCGCCTGTCCCGCAGAGCATCGACGTCTCGGACGCAGGCCAACACGCCCAGCGAGTAGCGAAGGTCAAAGCTCGTGAGGAAGCAGCCGGTGCCCGGACCGGGATGCGGAAACCGGGCAGCACGGAGGCCACGTCTCATCGACATGTGTAGGACGCCGATGCGGCGTGCGTCCACGCCCCAGCCGGGCCTGGACCCGGTGCCGGCCGTCGATGTAGCCGGTTTCACTGGAAGGCTGGTTCGCGAAGCAGGTGCGACGCTTCGATCGTGACACCGAGATCGACTTTCGACGGTGTTGCGTCGGCGGTAGATCACCCGGTCGGATCGCTGCGGGTGGCCATCGAGTCGCCACGCCCCCGGTCACGCTGCTTTCCCGTCCTCACCGGCCAGGAACGGACGCAGCAGCTTGAGCAGGGCGTGCGGCCGGTGCAGCGGGATGATGTGGCCGCAGTCTTCGATGACGTGTCCGGTGAGATCGTCGGTGACCGGGCGGAGCTGGCGTTCCAGCGCAGGACCGACGGGCCGGGCGCCCACCGCCATCGTGGGTACCGTCAGGCGGGCAGTGGCGACCGCCTGCTCGATCTGTACTGCGCTCTCGGGCAGGGCCCGGTAGTACGAGAACGCGCAGCTCAACGCCTGGCGGCCGGTGTATGCGCGGACGAACGCGTCCCGGAGGGCGGGGCGCACACCGTCGCCGAGCGTGCCGGCGCTCAGGAACCAGTCGACGTAGGCGGCCTCGTGGCCCTCCACCACGGTCTCGGCGAGGCTGGGCGCGGCGGAGTGGAAGCCGAACCACCACGGCGGCCCGTCGGCGAGGAAGTCCTCGGCGCCAGGCAGCCTGCCCAGAAGGGACTCCATGACGACCAGGCGCCGGACGAGACCAGGGCGGCGCAGGGCGAGGAGGAAAGCCGGCGCGGTGCCCGCGTCGATGCCCACCACCGCGGCCGAGGACACGCCGAGCGCGGTGAGGAGCGCCGCGGCGTCCTCGGCCAGGGTGCCCGCGTCGTACCCGGAGGCGGCCCGGCTGCTCGCGCCGAACCCGCGCAGGTCCGGGGCGATGACGCGGTAGCGGCCGGACAGATCGGCCATGACGTCCGTCCACAGCTCCCAGGTGTGCGGGAAGCCGTGCAGCAGCAGGACGGCCGGGCCCGACCCGGAGAGGGCGACGTTCAGTTCGACACCGTTGGCGAGGACGCGTCGCAGCTCGGGCATGAGGGGACTCCAGGTACTTGGTGAGTGATGGTGACCAGGTCACGCTAAGGAACTACGCTGGTCCGCCCAAGACGGCACTTTCCCTTCAGGTGGTGAGCCCCAGGTGACCACGTCGAGGCCCGGCGGACGTGACCAGCGACCCGGTGAGCGGGGCGACCTGCTGGATCCGCGCTGCCCGACCCGCCAGTTGCTCGACCGCATCGGCACCAAATGGACGTCGATGACGGTCAAGGTGCTGGCCGAGGAGGCTCCGGGTGAGCTTCGTTTCGCGGAACTGCGCCGCCGCATCCCGGGCATCTCGCAGAAGATGCTGTCCGTCACCCTGCACAGCCTGGTCCGCGATGGTCTCGTCGCGCGCCGCGTGGAACCCACCGTGCCGCCCGCCGTCCACTACCGGCTCACCGAGCTCGGCCTGTCCCTCGAAGTACCGCTCTCCGCCCTACGCGTCTGGGCCGAGACGCACATGCCGGAGATCGACCGAAGCAACCAGCTCGCCGACGAGTCGCCCCCCGATCAGCTCAGTCACGGACACTGTGACTGAACCCTTCAGGCGGCCGCTCCGAGTGTCACAGTTGACCACGTACCGTGCCCGCAGGCAGAAGGAGTGCGCCTGGTGAACTCGATCACGCAGCCGGATGAAGTCGGAGGCGAGTGGCCGGATCGAGTGGCCGCCGTGCGCCGGGACCTCGTCAGACACGGGCCGCCGCGGAGACCCGATGGCGGTCCGGACTTCGCCACCGTCACGCTGCCAGGCCGGACGATATCGCCCAGGAAGTGGAGGTCGACGAACACGTTGTGGAAGTGGTGGCTGCCGTCGACGAACGCCGCGTCCGCGGTGAAACCCTCGTCGGCCAACCGGGCAAGGAAGCGCTGCGACGGTTCGGTCACCAGCTCGGCGATGTCGTCCAGGCCGGCGCTACGCAGCAGCTCCCACCCGATACCGTCGTACGCCGTGTACTGGAACGGGTCGATCACCACATGCCGCGGGTTCCGTGAACCGGCGCGCAGCAGCGCCTCGCAGATCGCCAGTGGGGCATAGTGCTGCTCGACGACGTCTGGTGGCCATCGGTCGGCGCTGCCGTGGCGTACTTCGAGAGCAATCTGGGGTGGCGTCCGATACCGGGCGCTCTGGCCCGCGGGACCACCGACCCGGCCAGCGGTCGGCCACGGACTGGTGCCTACCGGCTGCCCGATCCGCCTCCGACGCCCAGTTTCGAGGAGTTCCGGCCGTTCTGCTGATTCGAGTGGGAGTTACGAGTCCCACTCGAATCAGCAGGGCCGTGGCAGAGTCTGGTCAGGCGATGCCCAGTCGGTCGAGCGGGCGGGTGAAGGGCTCGTGGGAGGCCTGCCGGATGTCGGCGGCGATAGCCGGGTGACGGTTCGGCCGTCGCCGGTCATCGCGGTCGGCAGATGGGCGGCGGGCGTCTGGCCGTGCCGAGAGCCGCGGGCGGCCTTGCCGTGGATCGCCACCGAGTCCGAACCGGCAGGCGGAGCGCCGGTTAGATCGGCGGCCAGGGCACGAGGGCGGACCCGGCCGATAACCCGCCGAATGGTGGCGGCACTCGGCCCGACGCGCACGCTGAAGGCTCCCACGCCCCGGGCACCCAGGCGGGCCAGGGCATGCTGCCACACGTTCGCGGGCCACTGGCCGATGACCGTGTACGAGCGTGCGCCGGCGACAACCGCCGAGGCGGCAACCGGCAGCACCATCACGAACGGGTGACGCACCCTTCGGCGCCGACGCCGACCGGTGCCCCGAGGGCTGCTGCGCTCAGGACGGGTCGTACCAGGAGAACGCCGCGATCCGCCAGCCCTCCGGGGTGCGGACGAACTGGAAGGCCTTGGTCCCGCCGCCCTCGAACGGCTTGCCGTCCAGGACGCCGGCCTTGCGGTACTCGCCGAAGCGCGACGCGATGTCGCCCGCGATCTCGGTCCGCTCGGAGGTCTCCCACTCCGAGAACTCGACCAATCGGCCGTCCGAGAGGAGGCGTTCGCGAGGCTCGATGAACTCGTCCACGGTGTAGACCGTGTACTCCGGCCCGGTCAGCACGATCACGCCACCCGGAATGACCAGCCGGCGGATCCGGGCCACGTCCGCGGCCTTGCCGCCGCGGTTGTCGAAGGCTCCGAAGAACTCTGCGGTAACGGCGTCAATCTCGATCTTGGACATCGCGCGACAGTAACACCGGTAAGTAGCAACGGACATGGCGCCGAGGTAGCTTCGGTCCACAACCGTCGAGGACCCCGACGCGACAACCGCCCGGCGCCGATCGCTGGAAGATCACCGCCGGCACAGCCCGCTCGGCGACCGGAGCCGAGCGGGAGCCGACGACGAAGAATGCCTCCGCACCTACCGGGCGCCCAAGGGGCACGCGTTCCGCATCATCGTCGTGGTGCTCCGGGCGGAGGGAGGAACGAGCTCAGGAACAGCTGTCGTATCGCAGCGCGGCGTCCTTCATGTAGTAGATGTCGCCGGTACCGCCCTGGTACACCGCCGTCCAGCCGCCGCTTGTGCCTCCGGTGGGGCCGGTGACGGAATTGCCGTAGTCCTTGGTCCACTTCACGTTGCCGTTGGGGCGGTCGTAGACACCCGCCTTGTCCCACACCACGGTGAACCTGCTGAGCGTGCAGGCGTTGGGAGCCTTCGTGCTGGTGAGGGTTGCCGCGTGTGAGGCCGAGACGCCGGTCATCGCCAGCGCCACGCCGGCGAGGGCCACGATCCCCGATCGATACCTGCGCATGTCATCACCTTCTGACTGGTTGGTTCGGCGGACGCCCGAAACTAACAACCGACTCAGTGTCATGACTGCGCCATATTCCGCCGAATCACGGCCGTGGTGACCGGCCGCTGCCCTGCACCCGCCCGCTCGGCGTGACGGAGGAAGCCCACACCATCCGCTTCCACGCCGACGATCCGGGCGCACTCGTCAACGCGATTCAGCGGCGGGCCGGGCAGGACGGACCTGGTGGAGCGGTCGGTGCCGGGTGAGGGGAAAGTCGTCGAGAGCGGCTGACGGTCCGCCGACCGCGGTCGGCGGACCGTCACTCAAGGCCGAGGTCAGCGCCTGTAGCGGTTGGTGCCCGTCGCCTTGACGGACTTGCAGTGACGGCCGGTGGGGCCCGAGCGGACGGCCGGTGCCTTCTTGCCGTAGTAGTTCACGGTGTACGTGTTGCCCGAGAACGTGTTCCCGCCCTTGCCGCAGGTGTCGGCCCTCGGGAACGCCCAGTAGGTGAACATGCCGTAGTTGCCGTTCCCCCGGGTCTTCCCCTTGTAGTCGCGGCCCTTCTTGAAGGTGTTGAGCTGGACCTTGTTGCCGCTGCTGCCGTCGCTGGCGCGGACCGGGTCGCCCGAGATGACCTGGAACGTGTTCCCCCGCACCACGTTCCCGTTGCTCCCGGAGGTCCCGTCCGTCTGGTTGAAGGCGAGGTAGACACCGTGGGTGTTCCCCGGGCCCGCGTCCTTCCTGTTCTCCAGATTGATGAACGAGTTCTTGGTGATCACCGCCTTCGAGACGTAGTTCAGGTGCACGCCAGCGTAACCCTTGCCGCCCTTGACCCAGGCGTTGCCGATCTGCTTGAAGGTGATCCCGTTGACCACGAGTCCCTTGACCGGGCCGTCCTCCCTGGTCCCGGTGGCCTTGATCCCGCCGTCGCCGTAGCGCTGCACGGTGTACGGCCCCTGGAACCTCAGCTTGGGTGACCTCGGACCGACCTTCGTCCAGTACCCGGCCCTGGCCGTGCGTCCGTCGAAGGTGACGGGGCCCGTCCCCGGCTGAGCGGTGACCGTGACCGTACCGCCGGCGATGCCCGGGCCCCACTCCACCCCGGCGTCGGTGTAGGTGCCGCCGCGGAGCATGATCGTCGCGTTCTTCGTGTTCCTGGCCTTGAGCACGGCCTGGGCGTCACGCAGGGAGCCCACCGGATTCTGCGCGGTCAGGCCGGCCTCCCCCGCCGCCCTCAGCAGCGACTTCCCCGAAAGCCCGGCGAGCGAGGTTCCGCCGGAGCCGACGTACACGGTGACGTCCTCGCCCCCGGCCGGAGCTGCCAGCGCTCCCGCCCCGCTCGGAACCAGCGTCATCGCCACCGCCGCCAGACACGGCAGCCCGATGCGCAGGTGCTTGCTCATGGATGTTCCTCCCCGACGAAGATCCTCCGAGGCACGAGCGGACCGTCCGCTCCCGCCACTCGTGCGACACGTGCACTGCCCGAACCGTTCCGGGCGACGGGCCGCCCGGATTCGGACACGTCAGCAATGATGTACGGCCGACCTTGCGAGAAACCTTGCGAGCACCCTTGCGCGGCAGGTCACAGTGAGGCCTGCCGGGGTCGGTACCGGCGTGAACGGGGGGAGCACGGCGTGCTGGAGTTCCGGCTACTGGGCACATTCGAGGCATGGGCCGGGGGGCGCCCGGTGGCCCTGGGGCATGCGCGGCAGCAGTGTGTGCTGGCGGTGCTGCTGATCGACGTCGGCCGTCCCGTGTCTGCCGACCGGCTGCTGCACCGCGTGTGGGACGACCGCCTGCCCCGCCGGGGGCGGGAAACCCTCTACGCCTACCTCTCCCGCCTGCGCCGTGTGCTGGAGCCGCACGGCGCCCGGCTGCTGCGCCGGTCCGACGGCTACCTGCTCGACGCCGGCGGGGCCGCGGTGGACCTGCACCGCTTCCGCGACCTGATCGGGTCGGCTCGCGAGGCCGCGGACGACGTCTCCGCCCTGCCTCTGTTCGAGGAGGCGCTGGCACTGTGGCGGGGCGAGCCGCTGGCCGGGCCGGACTCCCCGTGGCTGCACACCGTGCGCGAGCAGTTGCGGGACGAGCGATGGGCCGCGGAACTGGACCGGACGGACGCCCTGCTGCGGACCGGCCGCCACGGCGAGTGCCTGCCCGCCCTGCTCACGCGAGCCGAGCGGCATCCGCTGGACGAGCGGGTGGCCGGCCAGTTCATGCTCGCCCTGTACCGCGGCGGACGGTCCGCGGACGCGCTGTCGCACTACCGGCGCGTGCGGGAGCGGCTCGCCGAGAAGTTGGGGGTCGATCCCGGAGCGTCCCTGCACCGGCTGCACCAGCGGATCCTCACCTCCGATCCGGTACTCGCCCTCGCCGCCCCGCAGCCGGCCCTCCCCGCCGGTCCGGAGGTCCCGACACCTCGCCAACTGCCCGCCTGCCCACGCTGGTTCACCGGCCGGGAGCAGCAGCTCGCGGAGCTCGACAAGGCACTGGACGTGGTGGACCCACCGGACCGGTCGGTGGCGATCTTCACGATCGGAGGCATCGGCGGAATCGGCAAGACCCGCTTGGTCCTGCACTGGTCGCACCGGAACCTCGACCGCTTCCCGGACGGGCAGTTGTACGTCGACCTGCGAGGCTTCGACCCGTCGGGTGAGCCGCCCGTCGCACCCGCCGTCGCTGTCCGCGGCTTCCTCGACGCCCTGGGCGTGGCTGCCCAGTCCGTCCCGCCGGACGTACAGGCGCAGGTCGGGCTTTACCGGAGCCTGGTCCAGGGACGGCGCATGCTGCTCGTCCTGGACAACGCCGCCGACGCCGAGCAGGTGGCCGCGCTGCTCCCGGGCAGTGCCGCCTGCACGGTCCTCATCACCAGCCGCCGGCGGCTGGCCGGCCTGGTGAGCACCTACGGGGCCCGGCTCCTGACGCTCGACGTGCTGAGCGTCCCCGAGGCAGGGGAACTGCTGGCACGCCATGTCGGGCACGACCGGGCGGCGGCCGAGCCGGAAGCCGTCGCCGCTCTGCTGGAGCACTGCGCGGGGCTGCCCCTGGCGATCAGCGTGGTCGGCGCCCGCGCGGCGACCCACCCGGCCTTTCCGCTCGCGGTGCTGGCCGAGGAGCTCAGGGACGAGTCGGCGCGGCTGGACGCCCTGGACGCGGGCGATCTGACGGCGAACGTGCGCGCCGCCTTCACGGTGTCGTACAACGCGCTGACGCGCAGGGCCGCGGACGTCTTCCAGTTGGCGGGGCTGGCCCCGGGCCCCGAGATCGGGCAGGCCGCCATCGCCGGCGTGGTCGCCTGGCCGGCCCCTGTCCTGGCGGCGACGCTGCGGGAACTGGAGAACGCACACCTGATCCAGCAACCCGAGCCCGGCCGCTACCGCCTGCACGACCTCGCCCGCCTCTACGCGGTCGAGCGCGCGACGGCGGAACGGGCCGACGAGAGCGACGAAACGCTCCTGCGCGTGCTGGATTTCTACCTCCATACGGCCTGCACGGCGGCCCAGCGGCTGGACCCGCACCAGGACGACATCCACCCGGGGGCTGTCCGGCCCGGCGTGACTCCGCTGGCTCCGGCGGACCACGATGCCGCCCTGGCCTGGTTCACCGTCGAACACCCCGTGGTGCTCAGCGCCATCGAGCTGGCCGTGCGCACGCGGCACGACGCGTACGCCTGGCAACTGGCCCGGGCCGCCGAGACGTTCCTCGACCACCGCGGTCACTGGCACGACTGGACCGTCAGCCAGCACATCGCGCTCGACACGGCACAACGGCTCGGCAACACCTCCTGGAAGGCCGCGGCGCACCGCAGCCTCGGCAACGTGTACACCCAGATCGGACGGCTCGACGAAGGACACACCCACTTCCGGCACGCCCTGGACCTCTACGGTGCTCTGGGGGACCTGGACAGCCAGGCCCACACCCACCGGGGCCTGGGCTGGGTGTGCAACCAGCAAGGACGCCAGCGGGACGCACTCGACCACGCCGAGCAGGCCCTGGCCCTGTACCGGCAGACCGGCCACCGGACCGGCCAGGCCAAGGCGCTGAACAACGTCGGTTGGCTCAACATCGCGCTCGGCGACCACCGGACCGCCCTGACGTACTGCGCCCAGGCGGTGGCCCTCAACCAGGCGATCGCCGACCGGCACGGCGAGGCAGGGGCGTGGGACAGTCTCGGCTACGCCCATCACCACCTCGGTGCCTACGCGGACGCCCTCGACTGCTACCGGCGGGCCCTCGAACTGGATCGCAGCTTCGGCGACCGGTACGGCGAGACGGAGATACTGCACCACCTCGGCGACACACATCTCGCCGTCGGCGATCCCCGGGCGGCCCGGCATGCCTGGCGTCAGGCCCTGGAGATCGCCGACGAGATCGGCCACCCCGCCACCACCGAACTGCGCCGCAAACTCGGCGACTGAAGTCCCACCGCTGCGCGGACCGCCCGTGAGCGGGCATCTCGTACGCCTCACCTCGCCCTGAGAGGCCCCCGGCGCGGCACTACGGGACCTTGCGACGTACGACCTTCATGGCCGGGATGCGGGTTTCGACGATCCCGGCGTCATACGAGTCGGTCACGGCCGGGGCGCGGAGTGCTGTCCCGACCAGCCCGTGGCCGCCACGACCTCACCCGCGATGTCCACGACGGCCCTCCCGTCCGTCACCACCCGCACGGTCCCCGCAGGAACGCGCTGGTCCAGGAGCCGTGCCTTGCGGGCACTGCCGCGCAGCTCCTGCTCCAGTTCCGAGCCGAGCTCCCGGCGCGTCAGCCGCTCGCGGGCGGTGGCATCGGTGGCGGTGAGGAGGACCCGCGTGATCCGGACATCCGTCCCCATGGCCCGCTGGAACATGCCGGTCTCCTCGGGCAGCACACTGAGCGTGTTCGTGTAGACCAGCCGGCGGTAGCCGCGCCGGGCGAAGTTGGCCCACACGGCGGCGAGGTTGGCCTCGGTGATCTCCGAGCGGTGCGGATCCCCTTCCGGGGCCGGATGCACCTGCCCCATGAAGTCACCGTCGATGACCGCGTGCGGGACCGCCGCGGCCCGCAGCAACGCCGAGACCTCCCAGCCCACCGTCGTCTTGCCGACTCCGGCCCGTCCGCCGATCAGCAGCACTTCCCCGTGATCCATGGGGGCAGCGTGCCAGCCCGAGTCCGTCTTGCGCGATCCGATATCGAGCGGCCCCGGGGCAGCGGGCTCGACCGACAGGATCACCGGCCGGCGTTGACGCTGCCGCCGAAGGCGTTCGGCTCGGGCGGCGGCCGAGCGGACCGAACCCCGGGCGTCGCCCGGGGCGCGGTCCGCTCGGAGATGTCCTCAGAGGCGTTCGATGATGGTGACGTTGGCCTGGCCGCCGCCCTCGCACATCGTCTGCAGGCCGTAGCGGCCGCCCGTGCGCTCCAGTTCGTGCAGGAGCGTGGTCGTCAGCTTGGTGCCGGTGGCGCCGAGCGGGTGGCCGAGGGCGATGGCGCCGCCGTTGGCGTTGACCCTCTCCGGGTCGGCTCCGGTCTCCTTCAGCCAGGCCAGGACGACGGAGGCGAACGCCTCGTTGATCTCGACCAGGTCGATGTCGTCGAGCGACATGCCGGCCTTCTTCAGCGCGTACGCCGTGGCCGGGATCGGTGCCGACAGCATCCGGATCGGGTCCTCGCCGCGCGCCGAGAGGTGGTGGACGCGGGCCCGCGGGGTGAGCCCGTGCTCGCGCACGGCCCGCTCGGAGGCGATGAGTATCGCCGAGGCGCCGTCGGACACCTGCGAGGAGACCGCCGCGGTCAGCCGGCCGCCCTCGACGACGGGCTTGAGGGAGGCCATCTTCTCCAGCGTGGTGTCGCGGCGCGGGCCCTCGTCGGTGCGCACGTCACCGTAGGCGACGGTTTCGCGGTCGAAGCGGCCCTCGTCGATGGCGCGGGCGGCCCGCTGGTGCGAGCGCAGCGCGAACTCCTCCATGTCCTCGCGGGAGATGCCCCACTTCTCGGCGATCATCTCGGCGCCGGCGAACTGGTTGACCGGCTGGTCCCCGTAGCGGGCCCGCCAGCCCTCGGAACCGGCGTAGGGGCCCTGGACGAGTCCCAGCGGTTCGGCGGCCTGCCGGGTGGCGAACGCGATGGGGATCATCGACATGTTCTGCACCCCGCCCGCGACCACCAGGTCCTGGGTGCCGGAGAGCACCCCCTGGGCGGCGAAGTGCAGCGCCTGCTGGGACGAGCCGCACTGCCGGTCCACGGTCACGCCGGGCACCTCCTCCGGCAGGCCCGCGGCCAGCCAGCAGGTGCGCGCGATGTCGCCGGCCTGCGGTCCCACGTTGTCCAGGCAGCCGAAGACGACGTCCTCCACGGCGGCCGGGTCGGCGCCGGAGCGCCGCATGAGTTCCTTGAGGACGTGTGCGCCCAGGTCGGCCGGGTGGACGGCGGACAGTCCGCCGTTCCGGCGGCCGACCGGTGTACGGACCGCTTCGACGATGTATGCCTCGGCCATGCCTGCTGCTCCTTCTGTGACGTGTGCCGTGTCATGCCCGTACGGCGAGGCCTTCCAGCACCATCGACAGGTACTGGCGGGCGATCTCCTCGGGGCTGTGCTGTCCGTCCGGCCGGTACCACGAGGCGGCGACCCACACGGTGTCGCGCACGAACCGGTAGGTGAGCCGTACGTCGAGGTCGGCGCGGAAAGTGTGGGTGGCCACCCCGCGTTCCAGCGTTCCGAGCCAGGCCTTCTCGAACCTCTGCCGGGAGTCGGCGAGGTAGGCGAAACGCGGCTGCCTCTGCAGGTGCCTGGACTCCTTCTGGAAGATGGCGACGGCGGCGCGGTGCCGGTCGATCCCCCGGAAGGACGCGGTGACGAGGGCCGCGATGGTCTCCCGCGGTCCCAGCCCGGAGGCGAGGATGGCGTCGTAGCGTTCCCAGAGTTCGTCCAGGAAGGTGGAGAGGATCTCGTCGACCATCGACTCCTTGGAGTCGAAATGGTAGTAGAGACTGCCGGCGAGCATGCCCGCCTCGTCCGCGATCCTGCGTACGGTGGTGGCGGTGTAGCCCTGCGCGGCGAACACCTCGGCGGCGGTGGCGAGTATCTCCTCGCGCCGCTCGGGCGCCGGTGGCGCCGTCTTCTTCTTGCTGCTGTCGGCTTTCGGCACCCGCTCGTCCCCGCTCAGGCGTGCTGACTGCTGACGGACAGGACCTCGCCCGTCAGGTACGACGAGTAGCCGCTGGCGAGGAAGACGATCGCGTTGGCCACCTCCCAGGGCTCGGCGTACCGGCCGAACGCCTCACGCGAGGTCAGCTCGGCCAGCAGCTCGGGCGTGGTGACCTTCACCAGGTGCGGGTGCATGGCCAGGCTCGGCGCCACGGCGTTGACCCGTACCCCGTACTCTGCGGCCTCCAGGGCGGCGCAGCGGGTGAGCGCCATCACGCCGGCCTTGGCGGCGGCGTAGTGGGCCTGCCCCTTCTGCGCCCGCCAGCCGATCACCGAGGAGTTGTTGACGATCACGCCGCCGCTGCCCGCCGCCTTCATCCGGCGCAGCGCGGCGCGGGTGCAGCGGAAGGTCCCGCCCAGGGTGATGTCGAGGACCTTCCCCCACTGCTCGTCGGTCATGTCGACGAGGGAGGCGGTGCCGCCGAGTCCGGCGTTGTTGACGACGATGTCCAGGCGGCCGTGCCGCTCCCCGGCCAGGTCGAGGAGCGCGCCGACCTGGTTCTCGTCGGTGACGTCGCAGGGGAGCGCCGTGACCCGGTCGGCGCCGAACTCGTCGGCGAGGGCCGCCCGCGTCTCCTCCAGGCGGCGGGCGTGGGCGTCGGAGACGAGCACGTCGGCGCCCTCTTCCAGCAGCCGCCGGGCGGTGGCGCCGCCGATGCCGGCGCCCGCGGCGGCGGTGACGACGGCGGTACGGCCGTTGAGCAGGCCGTGGCCGGGGACGTAGGCGGGGTCGGTGGTCACGGGTGGACCCTCTCTGTCATGGGCGGGCCTCTCTGGGCAGGCCGAGCACGCGTTCGGCGATGATGTTGCGCTGGATCTCGTTGGAGCCGGCGTAGATGGTGTCGGAGCGGGAGAACAGGAACAGCCGCTGCCAGTCGTCGAGGTCGTAGGGCTCGCCGGCGGCGAGCATCCCGTCGGCGCCGCACACCTCCATGGCGAGTTCGCCCAGCTCCCGGTGCCAGGTGGCCCAGTAGATCTTCCCGATGGACGCCTCCGGGCCGGGTGCTCCGGCGGCCAGTCCGTCCAGCATGCGCAGCGCGTTGAACCGGATGGTCTCCACTCCGATCCAGGCGCGGACGAGCCGGTCGCGGACGAGGGGGTCCTCGGCGCTGCCGTTGCGGCGGGCCAGGTCGATCAGGGCGGCCAGTTCACGGCGGAAGCCGACCTGCTGGCCGAGGGTGGACACGCCCCGTTCGAAGCCGAGCGTGGCCATCGCGATCCTCCAGCCGTCGCCGGGCGCTCCGACGATGTGGGAGGCGTGGGTGCGGGCCTCGTCGAAGAAGACCTCGTTGAACTCGCTGGTGCCGGTGAGCTGGGTGATGGGGCGGACGTCGACGCCTGCCTGGTCGAGCGGGACCAGGAGGTAGGACAGGCCCTGGTGGCGCACGGAGCCGGGCTCGGTGCGCGCCACGACGAAGCACCAGTCGGACTCGTGGGCGAGTGAGGTCCAGGTCTTCTGGCCGGTCACCACCCATGAGTCGCCGTCGCGTTCGGCCCTGGTGCGGACGTTCGCCAGGTCCGAACCGGCGTCCGGCTCGCTGTAGCCCTGGCACCACAGCTCCCGCGCCGCGACGATCGGCGGCAGGAAGCGGGCGCGCTGCTCGGGCGTGCCGAAGGCGATGAGGGTCGGGCCGAGGAGCTGCTCGCCGATGTGGTTGACGCGGGCGGGGGCGTCGGCGAGGGCGTACTCCTCGTGGAAGGCGACCTGCTGTTCGAGGGTGGCACCCCGGCCGCCGTACTCCAGCGGCCAGCCCACACAGGTCCAGCCGGCGGCGGCCATGTGGCGCTCCCAGGCGAGCCGGTCGGAGAACGCCTCGTGCTCGCGGCCGGGTCCGCCGCGTCCGCGCAGGGCGGCGAACTCACCGGTGAGGTTGGCCCGCAACCAACTGCGGACCTCGGTGCGGAACTCCTCGACGCTGGTCATGGACGTACGTTAACCTACCAAACACTTGTTAGGGAAGGAGGGGCGGATGTCCGCTGCCCACGAACAAGCCGAGGACCCGCGGCCGCAGGACGGCCCGGTGCTGTACGACCGGCGGGGACCGGTCGCGACGATCACCATGAACCGGCCCGAGTACCGCAACGCGCAGAACTCCGCGATGACGTACGCCCTGGACCGGGCCTTCTACCGGGCCGCCGAGGACGACGAGGTCAAGGTCGTCGTCCTCGCCGGGGCGGGGAAGCACTTCTCGGCCGGCCACGACATCGGCACCCCGGAGCGCGACGCCCACCTGCCCTTCGAGCGGAAGGCGGGGCTGTGGTGGGACCACTCGGACAAGGCGGGCGCGGAGAGCCGTTTCGCCCGTGAGTCGGAGGTCTACCTCGGCATGTGCCGCCGCTGGCGCGAGCTGCCCAAACCCGTCGTCGCCTCGGTGCAGGGCGCCTGCGTCGCCGGCGGCCTGATGCTGGCCTGGGTGTGCGACCTCATCGTCGCCTCCGACGACGCGTTCTTCGCCGACCCGGTGGTCCGCATGGGCATCCCCGGCGTCGAGTACTTCGCCCATCCCTGGGTGATGCCGCCGCGGATCGCCAAGGAGTTCCTGTTCACCGGCGAGCGGATGACCGCGCAGCGCGCCCACCAGGTCGGCATGGTCAACCGCGTGGTTCCGCGCGCCGAACTCACGAATCGGACACAGGAGTTGGCTCTGCGCATCGCGGAGATGCCGCGTATGGGGCTGGCGTTGACCAAGCGCGCGGTGAACCAGGCCGAGGACCTCCAGGGCCTGCACACCGGCATGGACTCGGTCTTCGGACTGCACCACCTGGCGCACGCGCACAATGCCGAGACCGCCGCCGACCCGCTCGGCGGCATGGACATCCGTGCCATGAAGGAGGGGCCGGCCTGATGGATCTCGACTTCACCACCGCCCAGGACGCCTTCCGCGACGAGGCCCGCGCCTGGCTGCGCGCCCATGCCCCCGCGGAGCCGCTGCCCTCCCTGGAGACGGCGGAGGGTTTCGCCGCCCACCGGGACTGGGAGCGCACGCTGTCCGCCGCGCGCTGGTCGGTGGTCTCCTGGCCGGAGAAGTACGGCGGGCGGGGCTGCTCGCTGCTCCAGTGGCTGATCTTCGAGGAGGAGTACTACGCGGCCGGCGCTCCGGGCCGGGTCGGCCAGAACGGCATCAACCTCCTCGCCCCCACCCTCTTCGAGCACGGCACCGAGGAGCAGCGCGCCCGGATCCTGCCGACCATGGCGAGCGGCGAGGAGATCTGGGCGCAGGCCTGGTCCGAGCCGGAGTCGGGCTCCGACCTGGCCTCGCTGCGCTCCGTGGCCGTGCGGACCGAGGGCGGCTGGCTGCTCAGCGGCCAGAAGACCTGGTCGTCCCGGGCCGCCTTCGCCGACCGCGCCTTCGGCCTGTTCCGCAGCGACCCGGCGGCGGACCGGCCGCACCGCGGTCTGACGTACGTGATGTTCCCACTGGACGCGGACGGTGTGACCGTACGGCCCATCGGCCGGCTCGACGGCAAGCCGGCGTTCGCTGAACTCTTCCTCGACGAGGTGTTCGTCCCCGACGAGGACGTGATCGGCGAGCCCGGCCAGGGCTGGCGGGTCGCGATGAGCACGGCCGGCAGCGAACGCGGGCTGACCCTGCGCAGTCCGGGCCGGTTCACGGCCGCCGCCGACCGGCTCACCGCCCTGTGGCGCTCCGCCGCCGACCCGTCGGACACGGCCCTGCGCGACCGCGTGGCCGACGCGGTCGTCGCGGCCCGCGCCTACCAGTTGTTCGCCTACCGGAACGTCTCGCGGATCGCGGCGGGCGACTCGATCGGCGCCGAGTCGAGCCTGAACAAGGTGTTCTGGTCGGAACTGGACATCGCGCTGCACGAGACCGCCCTCGACCTGCTCGGGACCCGCGGCGAGCTGTCCGACGGCGCCGCCGACGCGCCCGCGCACGGCGGCTGGGCCGAGGGGTACACGTTCTCCCTCGCCGGCCCCATCTACGCGGGCACCAACGAGATCCAGCGGGACATCATCGCCGAGCGGCTGCTCGGCCTGCCGAAGGGACGCCGGTGATGCGGTTCCTCCTGACCGACGAGCAGCGGGAGTTCGTCCGCTCGCTGGACGGCATGCTGGCGGCGGCCGGGACCCCGGCCGCCGTACGGGCCTGGGGCGCGGGTGACACCGGGCCGGGACGGGCGCTGTGGTCGAAGCTGGCCGACGCGGGGGTCTTCGCCCTCGCCGTGCCCGAACGGCACGAGGGGCTCGGGCCGCTCCCGCTCGAACTGGCCCTCGCCTTCACCGAACTGGGCCGGCACGCGGTGCCGGGTCCGCTGGTCGAGACGGTGGCAGCGGCCGCCTTCCTGGACCGGCTCGGCGACGAGACGGCGTGCGCCGCCTGGCTCCCGGACATCGCCTCGGGCGCGGCGGCCGTCTCCTTCGCGCTGCTCTCCCCCGACGCGCCGTACGCGCTGGACGCCGCCACGGCCACCGGGGTGTTCGCCGTCGAGGGCGACACCGTCCGCCTCACGGAATCGGCGGGCGACGTCCAGCAGTCCGCCGACCCGGCCCGCAGGCTCGCCCGTCCGCTCGGCGGTGCCGTCCTCGCCCGGGGCCCGGAAGTGACGGCCGCGGCCGCACACGCCGCACGTGTGGCCCGGCTGGTGACCGCGGCGCAGTGCCTCGGTCTCGGTCACGCCCTGCTCGCGCACACCGTCGCCTACGTCGCACAGCGCACCCAGTTCGGGGTGGCCATCGGCTCCTTCCAGGCGGTCAAGCACCAACTGGCCAATGACCTCATCGCGTTGGAGTTCGCCGGGCCGCTCGTCCACTCCGCCGCTCTCGCCCTGGCCGCGGACGACCCGTCGGCCGGCCGCGAGATCGCCGCGGCGAAGGCCGCGGCCGGGAAGGCGGCCCACGACGCGGCGCTGACCGCCCTGCACCTGCACGGCGCCCTCGGCTACACCGACGAACTCGACCTCTCCCTGTGGATCCGCAAGGCACGGCCGCTGCGGGACGCGTGGGGAACGCCCGCCGCGTGCCGGGCCGACGTCCTCGCCGGACTCGGCACCCCGCCCGCGCTCGCACCCGAGGCGGCGGGCGTATGAGGCTGACACGTGAGCAGGAGGACCTGCGCTCCGCCGTCCGGTCGCTGCTCGCCCGGCACGAGGGGGCGAGCGCCTGGCGGCCGCTGACCGAGCAGGTGGGCGTCGCCGGGCTCGCCGTGCCCGAGGAGTACGGGGGTGCCGGCTGCGGGGCCGTGGACGTGCACGTGGTGATGGAGGAGCTGGGCCGGGTGCTGAGCCCCGTCCCGCTGCTGGGCTCGGCCGTACTCACCGCGCAGGCGGTCCTCGCCACCGGGGACCGCGCCGCGTGCGCGCGGCTGCTGCCCGGCATCGCCGACGGCGGCGTCGCGGCCCTGGCCTGGGCGGAGGACGGCTCCTGGGATCCGGCCCGGATCCACGCCACGGCCGTGCGCGGCGCCGGTGGCGGCCGGCGGATCCACGGCGCCAAGCAGTACGTGCTCCACGGCGTCGGGGCGGACGTACTGGTGGTGGCCGCCCGTACCGACCGCGGGGTCTCCCTCTACGAGGTGGCCCCCGACGACCCGGGCGTCCACGGTGACGCCCGCGTGGCCATGGACGGGACGCGCTCCCTTGCCCGGCTGACGTTCGAGGGGGCCGAGGGGCGGCCCATCGGCACGGACGGCGACGGCGCCCGCGTCCTGGCCCGTGCCGTGGACCTCGCCCGCGCGGCCCTGGCGGCCGAGCAGGTGGGGGCCGCGCAGAGGTGTCTGGAGCTGACGATCGCGTACGTCGGTGAGCGCGTCCAGTTCGGCCGGCCCATCGGTTCCTTCCAGGCGGTCAAGCACCGGCTGGCGGACGCCTACGTCCTGGTGGAGGCGGCGCGCTCGGCGGCACTGGGCGCCGCGTTCGAGGCCGGCTCCCCGGCGTTCGGCGCCTACGTGTCGGCGGCCGCCTCCGCGGCTTCCGAGGCGTTCTCCTCGGTGGCGGGCGAGATGATCCAGTTGCACGGCGGCACCGGCATCACGTGGGAGCACCCGGCGCACCGCTATTTCAAACGCGCGCACGGGTCCGCCCAGCTCTTCGGGACGCCCGCCCGGCACCGGAACAGGCTCGCCCGCGAGCTGGGCCTGACACAGACGAAGCAGCGAGAAGAGAAGGTAACGGCGTGAGCTTGAGGATCGTTGTCACTGTGAAGTACGTGCCCGACGCCACTGGCGACCGGCACTTCGCCGATGACCTGACCGTCGACCGCGACG
>NZ_JBVHNF010000012.1:12945-339117 GCF_055558055.1 Streptomyces sp. NPDC025833 | reverse complement strand
GGGCAGTGTTTGGGGGGGGGGGTGTGGTGGGGGGGGGGGGGGGTGGGGGGGGGGGGGGGCCCCCGGGGGGGGGGGGGCCGGGGGGGTGGGGGGGGGGGGGGGGGGGGGGCGCGCCCCCCCCGCCACCCCCTGCCGCGGATCGGCTCAGACGGCGAGCGCCTGGGCCCGGCGCTTCACCTCCGTGCCGCGATTCTCGCTCAGGGCCTGCGCGGGCGTGCCCGGCAGGGTCGGGTCGGCGGTGAAGAGCCACTCGATCATCTCTTCATCCGTGAAGCCGTCGTCCCGCAGGAGCGTCAGGGTGCCGGACAGGCCCTTGACGACCTTGTCCCCGTCGATGAAGGCGGCGGGGACGTGCAGCGCCCGGTTCTCACCACGGCGTACGGCGATGAGCTGGCCGTCCTTGACCAGCTGCCGCACACGTGTCACCTCGACGCCGAACTGTTCGGCGATGTCGGGGAGGGTGAGCCAGGCGGGGACGAGAGCATCGATCTTTGCGTCAATCTCGGTCACGGGAACAAGCCTGCCATCCCCCACCGGCAGTCGGAAGCCAGGCGGGTCCACCTGGGAGGACAAGCTAGTCGGTGGTGGCGTCCTTGAGGGGGCGCGCGGGGTCCGCCAGGGCCTCGGGGTCCAGGTGCCGGCCCGCCTCGATCAGGCGGCGCCCCTGGGTCAGGTCGCGCGGGCGGCCGACGGCCAGCAGGGCGACCAGGCGGGGCCCGCGCAGCCAGCACACCGACCAGGCGGGGCCCGCCGGGTCGCCGCGCCACACCGTGCGGTCGGCCGCGCGGTGGTGCCCGGCGTACTGCACGAACCGGCCGAACTGCTCGGACCAGAAGTACGGCACCGGGTCGTAGCGGGCCGGGGTCTCGCCGAGGATGTTCGCCGCGACCGTGCGCGGCCCCTGGAGGGCGTTGTCCCAGTGGTGGACGACGAGCCGTTCGCCGTAGCGGGCCGAGGGGAAGGACGCGCAGTCGCCGACGGCGTACACGTCCGGCAGGGACGTGCGCAGCCGGGCGTCGGCGAGCACCTCGCCGTGCGCGCCCAGCTCGATGCCGGAACCCGCCAGCCAGCCGGTGGCGGGACGGGCGCCGATGCCGACGACGACCGCGCCCGCGGGCAGCCGGGTGCCGTCGGCGAGCACGACCGCGCCGGGCTCGACGCGCTCCACGCGCGCGCCGGTGAGCAGTTCCGTGCCGCTGTCGGCGTACCAGGCGGCCATGGGCGCGGCGACCTCGGCGGGCAGGGCGCCGGCCAGCGGCCGGTCCGCGGCCTCCACGACGGTCACCGCGCAGCCGGCCTCGCGGGCGGCGGTGGCGAACTCGGCGCCGATCCAGCCGGCGCCGACGACCACGATGTCGTGCTGCCGGGCGAGCACCGGCCGCAGCCGCTCCGCGTCGTCCAGGGTGCGCAGCAGGTGCACCCCGGGCACGCCCTCGGTGCCGGGCAGGGTGACGGGTTCGGCGCCGGTGGCGACGACCAGGACGTCGTAGGACACCGGGCCCGCCTCGGTGTCCAGTTCGCGCGCCCCGGCCCGCAGGGCCCGCACCTCGCAGCCGAGCCGCAGCTCGACCCGGAGGGACTCGAAGTCCACGTCGAAGGCGGATCCCTCGGCCTTGCCGAGCAGGACCGCCTTCGACAGCGGCGGCCGGTCGTAGGGCTGGTGCGGCTCGGCGCCGATGACGGTCACGCGGCCGTCGAAGCCCTGTTCCCGCAGGGCGACCGCGGTCTGCACCCCGGCCACGCCCGCGCCGACGACGACCACGTGCCGCCCTGGTGACGTGCGCTCTTCCGCTGTCTGCTCGCTCACCGGATCACCTTAGACACATGACGTTCCGTCAGTCAGGGGGCGGGCTCGGTGACCTGCTCCACAACGCTCGTGCCGGAGCCCGGCCCGGACTCCCACTCCCAGCTCTCCGCCAGCCGCACCCGCCCGTCCGGCAGCTCCTCGACCGTGGACACGCAGTGCCCCGAGGCGGTCGTCCCGTCGGTCCTGAGCTGCACGTACCGGAAGTCCAGCCGGTCGCCCTCGCGGGTGCCCACCAGATGGCCGCGCACGACGTCGCCGCCCGCGTACTCGGCCCAGACGGCGCCGGCCTCCTCGTGGTAGACGAACCGGGTGCCGGTGCCCACCTGGCCCGGGGCCTGGTCCGACACGGGGGCGAAGTGCAGTCCGTCGAGCGACCGGGTCATGCGGTGGGGCTCCCTTACGGGTGAGGAGGGGTCCGGGCTAGGGTGGCCACCGTACAAGCACTCGCGGGAGCCCGGACGCACCGGGCTGAGAGGGAGGCTGGCGGCCTCCGACCGTACGAACCTGATCCGGGTCATGCCGGCGAAGGGAGGGGCTGGACGCCCATGTCGTCACGTACGTCCGACGTCCTCGTCATCGGGGGCGGGATCATCGGCCTGGTCACGGCCTGGCGCGCGGCGCAGCGCGGGCTCGCCACGACCGTGCTGGACCCCGAGCCCGGGGGCGGTGCCGCGCAGGTGGCGGCCGGGATGCTGGCCGCGGTCACCGAACTGCACTACGGCGAGGAGACCCTGCTCGCCCTGAACCTGGAGTCGGCCCGCCGCTACCCGGCGTTCGCCGCCGAGCTGACCGAGCTGACCGGGCACGACCTCGGCTACCGCCGCTGCGGCACCCTGGCGGTCGCGCTCGACGCCGATGACCGCGCCCACCTGCGCGAGCTGCACGCGCTCCAGCAGCGCTCGGGCCTGGCGGCCGAGTGGCTGAGCGGGCGGGAGTGCCGGCGGCTGGAGCCGATGCTCGCCTCCGGGGTGCGCGGGGGGCTGCGGGTCGACGGCGACCACCAGATCGACCCGCGGCGGCTGGCGGCGGCCCTGGTGGCCGCGTGCGAGCGGGCCGGCGTGGTCCTCCACCGCGGCTGGGCCGAGCGGCTGGACGTGGTGCGGGACCGGGCCGCGGGGGTCACCGCGGCGGACGGCACGGTGCTGCGGGCGGAGCAGGTGGTGCTCGCCGCCGGCAGCCTGAGCGGACGCCTCGCCGGTGTGCCGGAGGAACTGCTGCCCCCGGTGCGGCCGGTCAAGGGGCAGGTGTTGCGGCTGACCGTGCCGCGCCGGTACGCGCCGTTCCTGAGCCGGACCGTGCGCGCCGTGGTGCGCGGCGGCCACGTCTACCTGGTGCCCCGGGAGAACGGGGAGCTGGTCGTCGGCGCCACCAGCGAGGAACTGGGCTGGGACACCACGGTGACGGCCGGCGGGGTGTACGAGCTGCTGCGCGACGCCCACGAGCTGGTGCCCGGCATCACCGAGCTGCCGCTCACCGAGACCCGGGCCGGGCTGCGCCCCTGCTCCCCGGACAACGCGCCGCTGCTCGGGCCGTCCGGCCTGCCCGGGCTGCTGCTGGCCACCGGCCACCACCGCAACGGTGTCCTGCTCACCCCGGTCACCGGGGACGTGCTGGCACACACCCTGGCCTCCGGGGAGCTGCCCGAGGAGGCCCGCCCGTTCACCCCGCGCCGGTTCGGCCGCGCGCCGATGGCACCGCTGGAGCAGCCCGCATGAACCCTTCCGTCACGATCTCCGTCAACGGCGCGCCTCGCCGGGTCGCCGCCGGCACCGCGCTGGACACCCTGGTGCGGACGCTCACCGCGGCGCCGCGCGGAGTGGCCGCCGCCGTCAACGAGACCGTCGTCCCGCGCGCGCAGTGGGCGGCGACCGCCCTCGCCGAAGGCGACCGCGTCGAGGTCCTCACCGCCGTGCAGGGGGGCTGAGCCATGGCCGACGATCCCCTGGTCCTCGGTGGACTGACCCTCGCGTCCCGGCTGATCATGGGCACCGGCGGGGCGCCCAGCCTGGAGGTGCTGGAGCGGTCGCTGATCGCGTCCGGCACGGAGCTGACGACCGTGGCCATGCGCCGGACGGACCCCTCCGTGCACGGCTCGGTGCTGTCGGTGCTGGAGCGGCTCGGGATCCGGGTGCTGCCGAACACCGCGGGCTGCTTCACCGCGGGCGAGGCCGTGCTGACCGCCCGGCTGGCCCGGGAGGCGCTGGGCACGGACCTGGTCAAGCTGGAGGTCATCGCGGACGAGCGGACCCTGCTGCCGGATCCGGTGGAGCTGCTGGAGGCGGCGGAGACGCTGGTCGACGACGGGTTCACGGTGCTGCCGTACACCAGTGACGATCCCGTGCTGGCACGGCGACTGGAGGACGTCGGCTGCGCGGCGGTCATGCCGCTGGGCTCGCCGATCGGCTCCGGGCTCGGCATCCGCAACCCGCACAACTTCCAGCTGATCGTGGAGCAGGCCCGCGTGCCGGTGATCCTGGACGCGGGGGCCGGTACGGCCTCCGACGCGGCGCTGGCGATGGAGCTGGGCTGCGCGGGGGTGATGCTGGCGTCGGCGGTGACGCGGGCGCAGGAGCCGGAGCGGATGGCGGCGGCGATGCGGCTCGCCGTGGAGGGGGGCCGGCTGGCCCGGCTGGCGGGGCGCATCCCGCGGCGGTACCTCGCGCAGGCGTCGTCCCCCGCGGCGGGCCTGGCCGCGCTGGACCCGGAGCGGCCCGCGTTCTGACCGGCGGCGCCCCCGCCCGCGGGCGGGGGCGGCGTGTGCCGCGTCACAGGTCGGCTTCAGTCCTGCCCCGATGCCGGTGGGCGGGGCCGGCCCGGCGGCGCCCCCTCGTAGACTCGCCTCTCGTGGATACGACCCTTCAGGACCCCCTCGTCGGGCAGGTGCTCGACGGCCGGTACCGCGTCGACGCGCGGATCGCGGCCGGCGGGATGGCCACGGTCTACCGGGCCCTGGACACCCGCCTGGACCGTGTGCTCGCGCTGAAGGTGATGCACCCGGCGCTCGCGTCCGACGGGGGCTTCGTCGACCGGTTCATCCGGGAGGCGAAGTCCGTCGCCCGGCTCGACCACCCGAACGTGGTGCAGGTCTTCGACCAGGGCACCGACGGGTCGTACGTCTACCTGGCGATGGAGTACATAGCCGGGTGCACCCTGCGGGACGTGCTGCGCGAGCGCGGCGCCGTGCAGCCGCGGGCCGCGCTGGACGTCCTGGAGCCGGTGCTCGCCGCGCTGGGCGCCGCGCACCGGGCGGGGTTCGTGCACCGCGACATGAAGCCGGAGAACGTGCTGATCGGCGACGACGGCCGGGTCAAGGTCGCCGACTTCGGGCTGGTGCGCTCCGTGGACTCGGTGACCAGCACGACCGGCGCGGTGCTCGGGACCGTCTCCTATCTCGCGCCCGAGCAGATAGAGCAGGGCACCACGGACCCGCGCGTCGACGTGTACGCGTGCGGTGTGGTCCTGTACGAGATGCTCACGGGCGCGAAGCCGCACTCCGGGGACTCCCCGGCCCAGGTGCTCTACAAGCACCTCCACGAGGACGTGCCGCCGCCCTCGGACCTCGTGCCCGGGCTGGCCCCGGAGCTGGACGGGCTGGTCGCGTCCGCCGCCGCGCGCGTCCCGGACGACCGGCCGCGCGACGCCGTGGCGCTCCTCGCCCTGACCCGCGGGGCCCGCGCCACGCTGACCGACGCGCAGTTGGACGCGCTGCCGCCGCGGTCCCTGACCGCGGCGCACGACAACGCCGAGGACCGCACGAGCGTGATCCCGCGCGCGCTGACCGTGCCCCGGCCGCTGCCGGTGCACGAGGACGTGCCCGGGGGCGGCGCCGGGGACGGCATCGACCGCACGGCCCGCTTCGGGAGCCCGCCCGTGCCGCCGCGCTACAGGCCGGCCCGGCCCCGGCACGCGCTGCTGGCGCTGATCACGGCCGTGCTGGTGGTCCTCGGTGTGGGCACCGGGATCTGGTACATCAACTCCGGCCAGTTCACCAAGGTCCCGCCGCTGCTGACGAAGACCGAGGCGCAGGCGCGGGACCGGCTGAAGTCGGCGGGTCTCGACGTCGGCCGGGTCAGGCGCGCCTACAGCGACACCGTCGAACGGGGCACGGTGATCGGCAGCGACCCGGCGCCGGGCGCCCGCATCCGCGGCCACGACTCGGTGACGCTGACGGTGTCGCTGGGGCCGGAGACGGTGAACGTGCCGAACGTCGAGGGCCGGCCGCTCGCCGAGGCGCGGGCACGGCTGAAGGCGGACGGGCTGGAGCCGGGCATGGTCACCCGCGAGTTCAGCGACGACGTCGAGCGGGGCGCGGTGATCCGCACGGCGCCGGACGCGGGCACCCGGCGGCACGCCGGCTCGGCGATCGCCCTGGTCGTCGGCAAGGGCAGCCCCATCGACCTGCCGGACGTCACCGGTGACGACCTGGCGGACGCGAAGGCGGAGCTGACGGACCTCGGGCTGAAGGTGCGGGTCGCCGGCCGGCGGGTCAACTCGGAGTTCGACGCGGGCCGGGTCGCCGTGCAGGCCCCGGGCGAGGGCGGCCGGGCCGCCGAGGGCGACACCGTGACGCTGACGGTGTCCAAGGGCCCGGAGATGGTCGAGGTCCCGGACGTGGTCGGGGACAGCGTGGACGACGCGCACCAGGCGCTGGAGGACGCGGGCTTCGACGTGGACGAGGACCGCGGACTGCTCGGGCTGTTCGGCGACACCGTGAAGAAGCAGTCGGTGGACGGCGGCGACGAGGCGCCCAAGGGGTCCACGATCAAGATCACCATCCGGTGACCGGGGTCACCGGGGACCGCGGTCCGGGCGCGGGGGCGGGCGTGACACCCTGAACGGGTGAGTTCCGTCCAGTCCCCCCTCCCCCGCAATCCCGTCGGCGGCCATGTGCCCGTGGCCGGCGGTCTGCACTCCGTCGGGCTGTCCTATGCCCGGGAACTGAAGGCGGAGACCGTGCAGGTCTTCGTCGCCAACCCGCGCGGCTGGGCCACGCCCGCCGGGAACCCGCGGCAGGACGAGGCGTTCCGCGCGGCCTGCGCCGAGGAGTCGGTCCCGGCGTACGTGCACGCCCCGTACCTGATCAACTTCGGCTCGCACACCGAGGCGACCGTGGAGCGGTCGGTCGGGTCGCTGCGGCACTCGCTGCGGCGGGGCCGGGAGATCGGCGCGCTGGGTGTGGTGGTGCACACCGGGAGCGCGACCGGCGGCCGCCCCCGGGAGGTGGCGCTGAAGCAGGTGCGCGAGCACCTGCTGCCGCTGCTGGACGAGCTGACCCACGACGACGATCCGTTCCTGCTGCTGGAGTCGACGGCCGGCCAGGGTGCCTCGCTGTGCTCGCGCACCTGGGACTTCGGGCCGTACTTCGAGGCGCTGGACGCCCATCCGAGGCTGGGCGTGTGCCTGGACACCTGCCACATCTTCGCCGCGGGGCACGACCTGGCCGGGCCGGGCGGCATGCACGAGACCCTGGACCTGCTGGTGGACACCGTGGGTGCGGGGCGGCTCAAGCTGATCCACGCCAACGACTCCAAGGACGTGGTGGGCGCGCACAAGGACCGGCACGAGAACATCGGCTCCGGCCACATCGGCGAGGACGCGTTCCGGGCACTCATGACCCACCCCGCGACCGAGGGCGTCCCGCTGGTCATCGAGACGCCCGGCGGCAAGGAGGGGCACGCGGCGGACGTGGCGCGGCTGAAGGCACTGCGCGCTTCCTGACCCGTTGAGGAATACCCCCAGGGGGTATACGGTTCCTGTGGACGACAGGAACCGCCACTCGGCATGGGGGAAGACCATGGACCACTCCGCGCACACCCATGAGCACCACGAGGCGCACGGGCACCACGAGACGCACGGCGGACACGGGCGGCACCACGGCCACGCGCCCGCGGCCACCTGGCAGGCGGCCGCCCAGGCCACCCTGCACTGCCTCACCGGCTGCGCCATCGGCGAGGTGCTCGGCATGATCGTGGGCACGGCCCTCGACTGGGGCAACCTGCCGACGATGGTGCTGGCGATCGCCCTGGCCTTCGTCTTCGGCTACTCGCTCACCCTGCGCGGGGTCCTGCGCGCCGGCGTCGGCTTCCGCACGGCCTTCCGGGTGGCCCTGGCCGCCGACACCCTGTCCATCGCCGTGATGGAGCTGATCGACAACGGGGTGATCGCCGTCTGGCCGTCCGCCATGGACGCCACGCTCGGCGACCCGCTGTTCTGGATCTCGCTGGCGATCTCGCTCGTGCTCGCCTTCGTGCTGACCACCCCGGTCAACAAGTGGATGATCGGCCGGGGCAAGGGCCACGCGGTGGTGCACGCCTACCACCACTGAACCGGCCGGGGATCAGAGCTCGGGGCCCTCCCCGGGCTCCTCCTGGTAGGAGTAGCGCTGCTCCTTCCAGGGGTCGCCGACGTTGTGGTAGCCGCGCTCCTCCCAGAAGCCGCGGCGGTCGGCGGTCATGTACTCCACGCCCCGGACCCACTTGGGGCCCTTCCAGGCGTACAGGTGCGGCACGACCAGCCGGACCGGGAAGCCGTGCTCGGCGGTGAGCAGTTCCCCGTCCTTGTGGGTGGCGAAGATCGCCCGGTCGGAGGAGAAGTCCGACAGCCGCAGGTTCGAGCTGAAGCCGTACTCCGCCCAGACCATCACATGGGTGACGTCCGGCGCCGGCGGGGCCAGGTCCAGGACGGCGCGGGCCGGCACGCCACCCCACTCCGCGCCGACCATGCTGAACTTGGTCACGCAGTGCAGATCGGCCACCACGGTGGTGTACGGCAGGGCGGTGAACCCGTCGTGGTCCCAGGTGCGCTTGCCGCCGTCGGCGGTGGCGCCGAAGACCCGGAACCCCCAGCGCTCGGGCCGGAACTTCGGGACGGGCCCGTAGTGCGTGACCGGCCAGCCGCGCTGGAGCCGCTGACCCGGCGGAAGCTCGGCGCCCGCCCCCGCCCCCGTCCCTCGCTCCACCGGATGACCCATGTATCCATCCTGACAGACCCCGGGCGGTGCCCCCGACCACCATCCGGCGAATGGGATATACGGCAACATAAGCCGCTTGTGCACTAAGTATGTACTTACTGGACGATCTTCGCTGGCAGTGCCATCATGCGGCGCTATCGACTGCCACAGTTGTCCGGAAGGAGCCCGACGCATGCAAGGCGACCCCGAGGTCATCGAACTGCTGAACGAACAGCTGACCGCCGAGCTGACCGCGATCAACCAGTACTTCCTGCACTCCAAGCTCCAGGACCACCGGGGATGGACGAAGCTCGCCGAGTACACCCGGGCCGAGTCGTTCGACGAGATGCGCCACGCCGAGCTGCTCACCGACCGCATCCTGCTCCTGGACGGCCTGCCGAACTACCAGCGGCTGGGCCACCTCCGGCTCGGGCAGAGCGTGACCGAGATGTTCCAGGCCGACCGGCAGATCGAGGCCGAGGCCATCGACCGGCTGCGCCGGGGCGTCCAGGTGATGCGCGAGAAGGACGACATCACGTCGGCGAACGTCTTCGAGGCGATCCTGGCCGACGAGGAGCACCACATCGACTACCTCGACACCCAGCTGGAGCTCGTGGAGAAACTGGGCGAGGCGCTCTACCTGTCGACCGTGATCGAGCAGAGCCAGCCGGACGCCTCGGGACCGGGCACCGGCGGCTTCTCGACCCACTGAGCGGCCCCGGACGCTAGGCGGCGTCGTCCAGCGGTGTGAGCGCCGGGGCGCGCCGCTCGATCAGCTCCCGGCGGGGGCAGGCGCCCCGGCCGAGCACGGCCTGGATGCGGCGCACGCACGAGCCGCAGTCGGTTCCGGCCTTGCAGGCGCCGGCGATCTGGCGCGGGGTGCCGGCGCCGTTCTCCGCATGCTGCAGGACCTGCTGCTCGGTGATTCCGAAGCAACTGCAGACGTACACGCGGTTCACCTCCCGACGGGATCGCTGTGGTGCCGTCCCGGTTTCTCGGTGAGGCAAACCTAACCTTACCTACCCCGCCGCTCCCGTGAAAGGCCGGGGGCGCGGATCCGATGTGATCCGCGCCCCAGGTGTTCACCCGTTCCGGGTCACTGGTCCCGGTACATCTCCGCCACGAGGAACGCGAGGTCCAGCGACTGGCTGCGGTTCAGCCGCGGGTCGCAGGCCGTCTCGTAGCGCTGGTGCAGGTCGTCGACGAAGATCTCGTCGCCGCCACCCACGCACTCGGTGACGTCGTCGCCGGTCAGCTCCACGTGGATGCCGCCCGGGTGGGTGCCGAGCTCCTTGTGGACCTCGAAGAAGCCCTTGACCTCGTCGAGCACGTCGTCGAAGCGGCGGGTCTTGTGCCCGGAGGCCGCCTCGAAGGTGTTGCCGTGCATCGGGTCGGTCACCCAGGCGACCGTGGCGCCGGACGCCGTCACCTTCTCGACCAGCTCGGGAAGCCGGTCGCGGATCTTGTCGGCGCCCATCCGGACGATGAAGGTCAGCCGGCCCGGCTCCCGCTCGGGGTCGAGGCGGTCGACGTAGCGCAGCGCCTCCTCGGCCGTGGTGGTCGGGCCGAGCTTGATGCCGATCGGGTTGCTGATCCGCGAGGCGAACTCGATGTGCGCGTGGTCGAGCTGCCGGGTGCGCTCACCGATCCACACCATGTGCCCGGAGACGTCGTACAGCTTGCCGGTGCGGGAGTCGACCCGGGTCAGGGCGGACTCGTAGTCCAGCAGCAGCGCCTCGTGGGAGGCGAAGAACTCGACGGTCTTGAACTCCTCCGGGTCCGTCCCGCAGGCCCGCATGAAGTTCAGCGCGTTGTCGATCTCCCGCGCGAGCTGCTCGTAGCGCTGGCCCGACGGCGAGGTCTTCACGAAGTCCTGGTTCCAGGCGTGCACCTGGCGCAGGTCCGCGTAGCCGCCGGTGGTGAAGGCGCGCACCAGGTTCAGCGTGGACGCCGACGCGTGGTACATGCGCTTCAGGCGCTCGGGGTTCGGGATGCGGCTGGACTCGGTGAAGTCGAAGCCGTTGACGGAGTCGCCCCGGTACACCGGGAGCGTCACGCCGTCGCGGGTCTCGGTCGGCTTGGAGCGGGGCTTGGAGTACTGCCCGGCGATCCGGCCGACCTTCACCACGGGCACGGAGGCCGCGTAGGTCAGGACGGCGCCCATCTGGAGCAGCGTCTTCAGCTTGTTGCGGATGTGGTCCGCGGACACCCCGTCGAACGCCTCGGCGCAGTCGCCGCCCTGGAGGAGGAACGCCTCTCCCTTGGCGACGGCCGCCAACCGGGCGCGCAGCTGGTCGCACTCGCCCGCGAAGACGAGCGGCGGATACGACTCGAGGTCCGCGATCACTGCGCGCAGAGCCTCGGGGTCGGGGTACTCGGGCTGCTGCGCCGCGGGCAGGTCTCGCCAGGTGTTGCCAGCGCTCGCGCTGGTCTTAGCGTTCACGGTCACCCCGTAAACACTACGGGGTCGTGTCGAATGTTTTTCCCTCCGGCTCGAAGGGTGAGACGGGGTGATTGACGGGTGGACGACATGCGGGTGCGGTAGGGTTCCCGGCATGTTCGCGCTTTCGACCCGTAACTGGTGGTGGACCGCTTCTCCGGCGGCCCGCTGATCGCGCGTACCAAGACTTCGCGAAGGCCGCCCGAGGGGCGGCCTTCGGTGTTTTCCGGGGTCGTTCCTCCGCATCGGAAGAGGAACCATGGACCTGGCACGACTGCTGCACGACCCCCGCCCCTTCGCCCTGCTCCGCCGTCGCGCCCCGGGCCGCGAGGAGCACCCGGTGGAGGTGCTGATCGGCCCGGTGACCAGCCGGGAGCGGCTCGCCGACCTGCCCGGCGAGGGGCTCGCCCTCGTGCCGTTCCGGCAGCTGCGCGAGCGCGGCTTCGACGTCCGCGACGACGGCACCCCGCTGCTGGTGCTGACCCCCGAGGAGTCGTACGAGGTCCCGCTCGACACCGCGCTCGCCGCGCTGCCGGCGCACGAGGTGCGGGTGGAGGGCGGCGGCTTCGACGTCGGCGACGAGGAGTACGGCGAGATCGTCGGCCGGGTGCTGCGCGAGGAGATCGGCCGGGGCGAGGGCGCGAACTTCGTGATCCGGCGCACCTACGAGGGCGCGATCCCCGGGTTCGGCCGCGCCGACGCGCTGGCGCTGTTCCGCCGGCTGCTGGCGGGCGAGCGGGGCGCCTACTGGACGTTCGTGGTGCACACCGGGGACCGGACGCTGGTGGGCGCCAGTCCCGAGGTGCACGTGCGGATGTCCGGCGGCACCGTCGTGATGAACCCGATCAGCGGGACGTACCGCTATCCCGCCGAGGGGCCGACCCCCGAGCACCTGCTCTCCTTCCTGGCCGACGGCAAGGAGATCGAGGAGCTGTCGATGGTCGTCGACGAGGAGCTGAAGATGATGTGCACCGTCGGCGACATGGGCGGGGTCGTCGTCGGGCCGCGGCTGAAGGAGATGGCGCACCTCGCGCACACCGAGTACGAGCTGCGCGGGAAGTCCTCGCTGGACGTGCGGGAGGTGCTGCGGGAGACCATGTTCGCGGCGACGGTGACCGGATCGCCGGTGCAGAACGCGTGCCGGGTGATCGAGCGGCACGAGTCCGGGGGGCGCGGCTACTACGCCGGCGCGCTCGCCCTGCTCGGGCGGGACCCCGGCGGCGCGCAGACCCTGGACTCCCCCATCCTGATCCGCACCGCCGACATCGGCGCCGACGGCCGGCTGCGCGTTCCGGTCGGGGCGACCCTGGTGCGCGGCTCCGACCCGGCGGGTGAGGTGGCGGAGACCCACGCGAAGGCGGCCGGCGTGCTGGCCGCCCTCGGGGTGCGGCCGGCCCGGCCGCGCCGGGAGCGGGACCGGCCCCGGCTGGCCGACGACCCGCGGGTGCGGGCCGCCCTGGACGGCCGGCGCGCCGCGCTCGCGCCGTTCTGGCTGCGGATGCAGGAGCGGTCCGGCTCCCTCACCGGCCACGCCCTCGTCGTCGACGCCGAGGACACCTTCACCGCGATGCTCGCCCACGTGCTGCGTTCGGCCGGGCTCGACGTGACCGTCCGGCGGTTCGACGAGCCGGGGCTGCGCGAGGCGGTGCTCGCGCACGAGGGGCCGCTGGTCCTCGGGCCCGGGCCGGGCGACCCCGGCGACCTCGCCGACGCCCGGATGCGGGGGCTGCGGGGCCTGACCGCGGAGGTGCTCGGGGCGCACCGGCACGGTGTGCTCGGCGTCTGCCTCGGGCACGAGCTGATCGCGGCGGAGCTGGGCCTGGAGATCGTGCGCAAGGACGTGCCGTACCAGGGCGCGCAGACCGGGATCGACCTGTTCGGGCGCCGGGAGACCGTCGGCTTCTACAACAGCTTCGCCGCCCGCTGCGACGACGAGGCGGCGCGGGAACTGGCCGCGCACGGCGTCGAGGTGAGCCGCGCGGAGAACGGCGAGGTGCACGCGCTGCGCGGGCCCGGCTTCGCGGGCGTGCAGTTCCATCCGGAGTCGGTCCTCACCCTGAACGGCGCGGCCGTCGTGGGGGAGCTGATCGGCGGGCTGCGCGGGGCGGACACGGTGCGGTGAGGCGGGGGCCCGGGGACCGCGCGGTCCCCGGGCCCGGGCCGGGGTCAGCCGAAGAACACCCCGGCCTCCTCGTACAGCTTCGGGTCCACCGTCTTCAGCTTCGCCGTGGCCTCCGCGATCGGGACGCGCACGATGTCGGTGCCGCGCAGGGCGACCATCTTGCCGAAGTCGCCGTCGTGGACGCAGTCGACGGCGTGCAGGCCGAAGCGGGTGGCGAGCCAGCGGTCGAAGGCGCTGGGGGTGCCGCCGCGCTGGATGTGCCCGAGGACGGTGGTGCGGGCCTCCTTGCCGGTGCGCCTCTCGATCTCCTTGGCGAGCCACTCGCCGACCCCGGACAGCCGCACGTGCCCGAAGGAGTCCTGCGACTGGTCCTTGAGCACCACCTCGCCGTCCTTGGGCATGGCGCCCTCGGCGACGACGACGATCGGGGCGTACGACGCCCTGAAGCGCGAGGTGACCCAGGCGCACACCTGGTCGAGGTCGAAGCGCTGCTCGGGGACGAGGATGACGTTGGCGCCGCCCGCGAGCCCGGAGTGCAGCGCGATCCAGCCGGCGTGCCGCCCCATCACCTCGCAGACCAGCACCCGCATGTGGGACTCGGCGGTGGTGTGCAGCCGGTCGATGGCCTCGGTGGCGATGTTGACGGCCGTGTCGAAGCCGAAGGTGTAGTCGGTGGCGGACAGGTCGTTGTCGATGGTCTTCGGCACGCCGACGCAGGGCACGCCGTACTCGCCGGACAGACGCGCGGCGACCCCCAGCGTGTCCTCGCCGCCGATCGCGACGAGGGCCTCGACCTCCTGCTTGGCGAGGTTGTCCTTGATGCGGCGGATTCCGCCCTCCACCTTGAGCGGGTTGGTCCGCGAGGAACCGAGGACGGTGCCGCCGCGCGGCAGGATGCCGCGCACCGCCGGGATGTCGAGGCGGACCGTGTCGTTCTCCAGTGGACCCCGCCAGCCGTCCCGGAAGCCGACGAAGTCGTAGCCGTACTCCTGCACGCCCTTGCGCACGATGCCCCGGATGACGGCGTTGAGCCCGGGGCAGTCGCCGCCTCCGGTCAGTACTCCGACTCGCATGAAACGTCCCTTCGCCGCGCTTGTCTGACGCCTGGTCACGCTAATGGTGATGCGCGTCACACCGGGAGGGGCAGGAAGGGTGAATCGGGCGCGCTGCCGTAATCCGGACTACTCGTCGTCGAGTCCGCGTTCGATCGCGTACCGCACCAGTTCCACCCGGTTGTGGAGCTGGAGCTTGCCCAGGGTGTTCTGGACGTGGTTCTGCACCGTGCGGTGGGAGATGACGAGGCGTTCGGCGATCTGCTTGTAGCTCAGGCCCTTCGCCACCAGCCGCAGCACCTCGGTCTCCCGGTCCGTCAGCCGGGGCGCGCCCGGCTCCCCGGCGTCCGGGGCGGGCGCGGGCTCGGCGGCCAGCCGCCGGTACTCGCCGAGGACGAGCCCGGCGAGGCCGGGCGTGAACACCGCGTCGCCGACGGCGGTCCGGCGCACCGCGTCCAGGAGTTCCCCGGTGGAGGCCGACTTCAGCAGGTAGCCGGTCGCGCCCGACTTCACGGCCTCCAGCACGTCCGCGTGCTCACCGCTCGCCGAGAGGACGAGCACGCGCAACGCCGGGTTGTGGCCGACCAGTTCCTTGCAGACCTGGACACCGGGCTTGGCGGGCAGGTTGAGGTCCAGCACGAGGACATCGGGCGCGGCGGCCCGGGCGCGGCGGACCGCCTGCTCGCCGTCGCCGGCGGTGGCGACCACCTCGAAGCCGGCCTCCGCCAGGTCGCGGGCGACCGCGTCACGCCACATGGGGTGGTCGTCCACCACCATGACCCGGATCGGCTCCTGCTGCTGTGTCATCGCTGCTCCGCCTTCCTCCCCCGCGCCCGCTCGGCGCCCCTGGGTACCGACAGTTCGACTTCCGTGCCCTGCCCCGGCACCGAGACGATCTCGGCGCTGCCCCCGAGGTCGCGCAGCCGGCCCCGGATCGACAGGGCCACCCCGAGCCGGCCCTCGCCCTCGGCCTGCGCGAGCCGGCCCTCGGGGATGCCGGGGCCGTCGTCCCGGACGGTGACGACGATCCCGTCCGGCTCGTCCTCCACCAGGATCCAGGCGCGGGCCCCCTCCCCCGCGTGCCGGCGCACGTTGTCCAGGGCGGCCCCGACCGCGGCGGCCACCTCGCGGGCCGCGGCCGGCGGCAGCAGCACCGGGGCGCCGGGCTCGGCCAGGCTGACCCGGGCGCCGGCGCAGGGGGCGAGCAGCGCGCGCAGGTCGACGGGAGCGCCCTCCCCGTCCTCGGCCGGCTCCTCCACCATCCGCACGACGGCGCCCTCGGCCAGGTCCTCCGAGAGCCGGGACACCGGCACCAGGCCGCCCGACACCAGCGTCCGCAGGGCCACTTCCTGCTCCCCGGCGAGCCGGCCCAGCTCGGCCGCCTCCCCGCCGAGGGCCGTGCCCCGGCGCTTCACCATCGCCAGCACCTGGAGCACGCCGTCGTGGATGTCCCGGGCCAGCCGCTCCCGCTCCCGGGTCGCGGCCTCGATCTCCAGCGCGCGGGCGAGCGTGCGCTCGGAGGCACGGGCCACCTCCACGACGTAGCCGATGGCGATGGAGGCGACCCAGACGAGGAGCACGTTGTGCACGGTGTCCCGCGCGGGGTGGCCGCGCTCGACCAGGTTGACCACGGCCACGGCCGTGGAGGCGACCGCCGCCCAGCGCCAGCCGCCCTTGAGGGCGTAGGCCAGCACCGCGCCGGCGGTCCATATCGACGGCAGGGTGGGGCCGCCGCCCGCGATCCGCGCGGGGTTGTCGGCGACCGGCGTGAGCAGGATGCCGGCGAGGGCGACCGTCAGGTCGGCGGCCAGGAAGCGCCGGGTGCAGCTCGCCGCGCCCGCGAGCCTGGGCAGGGTGGCGAGGGTCCACACGGCGAGGACGGCGTAGTAGCCGACGGCGACCCAGGGCCGCACGAAGTGGTCGTACGCGGTGGCGCACAGGCCGATCGCGTACAGCATGGTCAGGACGCGGTAGGCGGCGAGCGCGCGCCACAGCGGCAGCTCGACCGACATCCGCATGACGCGCTCGCGCTTGGGCATGTCCCCCGGCCCCCCGGTCCTCCCGGTCCTCGGTCCCGCCTAGGAGCCGGCCTGCTTCTTCCCGGACCGCTCCGCCCGCTCGGCCTTCTCCGCCTTCTCGGCTTCCCTGGCCGCCTTGGCCGCGTCCGTGAGCTGCCGCTTGGCCGCGGTGGCGTACATGTCGACGTACTCCTGGCCGGAGAGCTTCATGATCTCGTACATGACCTCGTCGGTCAGGGCCCGCAGCACGAACCGGTCGTGCTCCATGCCCTGGTAGCGGCTGAAGTCCAGGGGCTTGCCGATGCGGATGCCGGGCCGCATCAGCTTCGGCATCACCTTGCCGGGCGGCTGGATCTTCTCCGTGTCGATCATGGCGACCGGGATGACCGGCGCGCCGGTGGCGAGCGCCACGCGCGCCAGGCCGCCGGGCTTGCCCCGGTACAGCCGGCCGTCGGGCGAGCGGGTGCCCTCCGGGTAGATGCCGAACAGCTCGCCGCGTTCCAGCACCTCTATGCCGCTCTTCACCGCCGCCTCACCGGCACCGCGCGCCCCCGAGCGGTCCACCGGGAGCTGGCCGACGCCCTTGAAGAAGGCCGCGGTGAGGCGGCCCTTCACGCCGGGGGTGGTGAAGTACTCGGCCTTGGCGATGAAGGTGACCTTGCGGTCCAGCATCGTCGGGAGGAAGAACGAGTCCGAGAAGGACAGGTGGTTGCTGGCCAGGATGGCCGGGCCGGTGGCCGGAATGTTCTCCAGGCCCTCCACCCAGGGCCGGAAAGCGACCTTCAGCGGTCCGCCGATGGCGACCTTCATCGTGCCGTACAACACCCGTGTGCCTCCTGATTGCGTCGAGGAGACCTTAACCCGCAGGACCGTCAATGAGCCCGACGGCCCTGGTCGGTGTCCGTGCGGTCGCGTACGGTGAAGCACATGCCAGTTCTCCCCGGAGCAGAGCCGTACCGCCACGAGGGCGTAGAGGTGGGGGTCCTCCTCTGTCACGGCTTCACCGGCTCTCCCCAGTCGCTGCGCCCCTGGGCGGAGCACCACGCGGCGCACGGCCTGAGCGTCTCCCTGCCGCTGCTGCCCGGGCACGGCACCCGCTGGGAAGATATGCAGCTCACGACCTGGCAGGACTGGTACGCCGAGGTGGACCGGGAGCTGCGGGCGCTGACCGCGCGCTGTTCCCGGGTGTTCGTCGCGGGCCTGTCGATGGGCGGGGCGCTGGCCCTGCGGCTGGCCGCCCGGCACGGCGAGCGGGTCGCGGGCACGGTGGTGGTCAATCCGGCGAACAAGGTGCACGGCCTGTCCGCGTACGCCCTTCCGGTCGTCCGGCACCTCGTCCCCTCGACGCGGGGGATCACCAGCGACATCGCGCGCAAGGACGCGGAGGAGCTGGGGTACGACCGGGTGCCGCTGCACGCGGCCCACTCGCTGCGGAGCTTCCTGCGCCGGCTGGACGGCGAGCTGCCCCGGGTCACCCAGCCCTTGCTGCTGCTGCGCAGCGCCCGGGACCACGTCGTCCCGGCGGCCGACTCGGCGCGGGTGCTGAGCCGCGTGTCGTCCTCGGACGTCACGGAGATCGTGCTGGAACACAGCTACCACGTCGCGACGTTGGACGTGGACGCGGACCGGGTCTTCGAGGAGAGCCTCGCCTTCATCGGCCGGCTCGCACCCGGTGTCGGCAAGGAAGGGACGGCCGCAGTTGGCTGAGCACGACTCCGACCGCGAGGACCATCGCGAGGACCGCGAGGGACGCGAGCCGGACAAGCAGGAGGTGCCGTTCGACGAGGACGCCGCCTGGCGGGCCATCGTCGCCGGGTACGGCCAGGAGCCGCCGGATCCGCCGGGTGCCCGGCCGTTCCGGTCGGTGGAGGACCTCGCCCTGCCGGAACCGGAGCCCGCGAAGGAGACGGTGAAGGACGCGGTGAAGGACCAGGAGGACGAGTCGCGGCGCGATCAGGACGACTCCGCCGGCCGGCGGCCCCCCAGCCCGCTGGGCGGTTCGGTCTCCTTCGCGCCCGGTGTCGGCCCGCGCGACTTCTCGCTCGCCGAGCCCTCAGACGACGACTTCGACGAGAGCGACGAGGGCCACTTCGTACCGCCGGAGCCGCCGCCGCTGCCGGCCGCGGACACGACCGCCAGGTTCGCCTGGCTCGGGGTGGTCGGCGGTCCCGTGCTGCTCCTGCTCGCGGTCGTGTTCGGCTGGGAGATGACGTGGTGGCTGGCGACCGCCGGCATCGGCGGCTTCCTCGGCGGCTTCGTGACGCTGGTGACGCGGATGCGGACGGACGACGAGGACGGCGACCCGGGCCGCGGGGCCGTGGTCTGACGACAGGCGCGGTCCGGGCCCCGCGGGGGTCCCCCGGGGTCCGCGCCACCGCACCGCTCAGGCGGCCGGGACGCGCAGGGCCGCCAGCACCGGGAGGTGGTCCGTGGCCGCGATCAGGTCGGCCCGGGCGACTCCCGGCCGGTCCCCGCCGTCCTTGCGCCCGGACGGGTCCGGGAGGGCCGGGGGGACGCCGCAGCCGAGCACCTCGATGCCCTGGGTGGCGAAGATCGCGTCGATCCGCTGACGGGGGTCGGCCGGGGTGGAGGTGAACTCGCCGCCCCAGGGCGCGGTGGCCCGGCAGTCCTGGAGCTCGGTGGCGAGGCGGCGGAAGGTGCGCCCGTCGGGGCGTTCGTTCAGGTCGCCGCCGACGACGGCGTGCCGGACGCCGAGTCCCGCGAGCCGGTCCAGGAGCAGGCCGCCCTGCGCGTGGCGCTCGTTCCCCTCCAGGCCGAGGTGGCAGCTCACCACACCGAGCCGGGCGGCGCCGAAGCGGACCACCGCGGTGGCGAGGCCGCGGCGGTGCAGGCCGGGGGTGAGCGGGAGGAGCACGTCCTCCGTGCGTTCGACGGTGGCGCGCAGCCCGCACAGGACGGCCGGTCCGGCCGCCGTACCGCCACCGGTGAGGATCACCTGGCCGGAGGCGGCGGCGAGCCGGGCGAGTCTCTTGCGCCAGCGGAAGAACCGCGGGGCCTCCTGGAGCAGCACCAGATCGGGGGCGCAGGCGGTGATGACGCGGGCCAGGGCGTCCGTGTCGTCCCGCATCGAGCGGATGTTGTAGCTCAGCACCCGGATGACGGCCGAACCGTCGGGTTCTGTCGTGGAGTTGGGGAGCAGCGCCATGTGGATCAATGTACGCCCCGCCGCTCGGGCCGCGCGGCGGGTGCGCGGCCGGCGGTGCGCCGCGGCCGGTCGCGCGGCTCCCCGCTCCCCGGGCGGCCGGTGCGGCGCGGCCCGGGGAGCGGACGTCACATGATCGGGTCCGGCTCCCGGGCCAGGTCCGCCGCGCCCACCAGGCCGGCCTTGTTGCCGAGCCGGGCCGCGATCACGTCGGCCACCGGGCGCCAGTTGCCGCCCACCAGCCAGCGCTTGTACGACTTGCGGATCGGGTCGAGGACCAGGTCGCCCTCGTCGGAGAGCCCGCCGCCGACGATGAACGCCGACGGGTCGAAGAGGGAGGCCAGGTCGGCGAGGCCGGCGCCGGCCCAGCGGGCCAGCTCGCGGTAGGAGTCGACGGCCACCGGGCAGCCCTGGCGGGCGGCCATGGAGATGTGCTTGCCCTCGATGCCGTCGGGGGTGCCGTCGCCGAGCCCGAGCAGCACCTCGGCGCGCTCGGGGGTGGCGTTGGCGCGCTGCTTCGCGTAGCGGACGAGGGCGCGGCCCGAGGCGTACTGCTCCCAGCAGCCCTGCGAGCCGCAGCCGCACAGCAGGCCGTCCGGGACCATCCGGATGTGGCCGAACTCCGCGGCCACGCCGAAGTGACCGCGGCGCAGCTTGTTGCCGATGATGATGCCGCCGCCGAGGCCGGTGCCGAGCGTGATGCAGATGACGTTGCGGTGCCCCTTGCCCGCACCGAACCGGTACTCGCCCCACGCGGCCGCGTTGGCGTCGTTCTCGACCACCACCGGCAGGCCGGTACGGGCCTCGACCTTCTCCTTGAGCGGCTCGTTGCGCCAGTCGATGTTGGGCGCGAAGTACACCGTGGAGCGCTGCCGGTTGACGTAACCGGCGGCGCCGATGCCCACCCCGACGATCTCGTGCCCCGCACGCGCGCCCGCCACCGCAGAGGCGATGGCGTCTACGATGGCCTCGGGCGTCGTGGGAGTCGGCACCTTGAAGGTCGAGAGGATGTTGCCTTCCTCGTCGACCACGCCGGCCGCGATCTTCGTGCCGCCGATGTCGACGCCGATGGTGAGTCCCATGAATCCCTCAGTTCGGTCGAGCTCCGATACGGCCCACCGTACCGGAGGCCCCGCCGGGCGAGGGCTTCAGTCCAGGTCGATGCGTTCCCCGGGACCGGTGCCCTCGCCGCCGTCGGGCCGGTCGGGCCGGCCGGCCTCCGGGTCGGCCGTGCGGGCGGTCCAGCGCTGCTCCTGGCCCTGGACGGCGGAGCGGTAGGCGGCGAGCAGTTCGCCGCCGGCCGCGGCCAGGTGGTCGAAGACGTCCGGGTTGCGCTCCACGACCGGCTCCACGACGGCCTTCGCCTGCTGGACGACCTGCCGCACCACCTGCTCGGCGGCGGGTCCGGCGAGGCCCCCGAGGAGCGGTGACCGCAGGCCGGACAGCTTGTCGGCCACCGTGTCCATCAGCCTTCTCAGTTCCTCCGCCGCCGAGCCGGGCGGCGGGCCGTGCTCGGTGTGCCGGCGGGCCTTCTCGGCGGCGAGGTCCTCGGCGCAGGCCGTGGCCCAGGCGTCGGAGTCGGCCGCCCGCGCCTCGTCCGGTTCGGGTGCGGGACGCTCTTCGCTCATGGCGGGCTCCTGACTACGGTTCGCCTTTACGACGGTACCCGAACGGGGGTCTTCCGTTCACCGTCCGGCGCCGGGCCACAGGTCCGGGTCCGGGGCGAAGCGGACGCGCAGTTCGCCCTCGCGCAGTCCGGCGCCTGCGACGGTGCAGCGGCGCAGGACGGAGGGCAGCGGAACGATCCGGCGGAACGGGCCCGCCGTGATCAGGAGCTCGTCGCCGCGCCGGACGAGGTCCAGTCCGTCCCGGGTGGCGCCGGGCAGCGGCAGGTGCCAGACCAGCACGCCGTCCTCGGCGATGCGGTCGGTGACGGGCCACTCGACCGGGCCGGGCGCCGGATCGACGGCGGGCACGGCGAGGGCGGTGAGGTCGTCGGGCCCGTGCGGGTCCCGGCCGAGATGCGGGACGGGGTGGACGCCGTGGGACTCCTCCCAGTCGGCGAGCGTCTTGCGCTGCTGGGCGAGGAGCCCGGCCAGCCAGCCGTCGGGGGCGGCCTCGGGCAGGGTCCGGTTGGCGATCAGGGCCTCGGTGCGCAGGCCGCGCAGGGCCAGGCCGAGGGCGGCGCTGCGGACGGCGTCGGCGCCGGCCGGGCCGGGTTCGGCCACCAGGCGCACGGCGGTGCCCCGGTCGGTGAGGACGGCCTCCACGGCGGCCAGTTCGACGTCCCAGCGGGCCGCGGTCTCGTAGAGCCAGTCGGCGGGCATGGGGACGCCGGCCAGCCGGCCGAGCACCGGGCGCAGGGCGCGGGCCGCCTGCCGTTCGGGCGGCAGGAGGCGGCGCAGGTAGCGGCGGAGCTCTTCGGGCAGGCCGAGCAGGGCGAGGGCCTGCGGGAGGGGCGGCAGGTCGACGACGAGGAGGTCGTACCGGTCGCAGAGGGCCGCGTCCCGCAGCGCGCGCAGGAGGGAGAGTTCCTCGGCGCCGGGCAACGGGGTGACCTCCTCGGCGTCCAGCCGTGCGGCGCCGAGCAGGTCGAGCACGCTCGCGGCGCGGTCCTGGAAGGCGGTGAGGTCCTGCCGGAAGCGCTCGGTGGCGTCGGGCCGCCAGACCGTGAGGCGGGGGGCGGCCTCGGCCGGGGCCGGTCCTGTTCCGGTGCCCAGTGCCGCGCCCGGGGTGTCGGTGCGGTCGGCGCTGAGGAGGAGAGTGCGGGCGCCGTCGGCCGCGGCGCGCTGTGCGGTGGCGGCGGCGATCGTGGTTCGTCCGCTGCCGCCCGGGCCCGTGATCAGGATGGTGCGCATGACGGTGAACGCTACCGCCGCGCGGGGAGGGCGGGCCGGGGGCGGTTACTTCCCGCCCGTCTCGACCCTCTTCTTCAGGCCGGCCAGCGCCCGGTCGATGACGACCTTCTCCGCCTTGCGCTTGATCATGCCGAGCATGGGGATCTTGACGTCGACGGTGAGGGAGTAGGTGACCCGCGTCCCGCCCGCGCCCACCGGCTCCAGGAGGTAGGAGCCGTCCAGGGAGCGGAGCATCTGGGACTTGACGAGGGTCCAGGAGACCTCGCGCTCGCCGGTCCAGGTGTAGGCGAGGGTCTGGTCGTCCTTGATGGCGCCGGCGTCCATGACGAGGCGGACCCGCTCGGCGCGGCCCCGCTCGTCGGCGGCGAGGACCTCCGCCTCCTTCACCTCGCCGGTCCAGTCCGGGTAGCGCCCGAAGTCGGCGATCACCGCCATGACGTCGGCCGGGGCCGCCTCGATCGTGATGCTCGAACTGGTGTGTTCCGCCATCGCCGTGGCTCCTCCGGATGCGGCCGTGTTGCGAGGTCCGTGCGCGCCGGGCTGCGCACGTGTGTGCAGCGTGAAGGCTACCGCGCCGCCGACCTGCCGCCTTCACCCCGTCCGCGGGGCCTCACCATTCGAGCCGCCAGGGGGTGCCGGTGGCGGCGAAGTGGCCCACGTTCACGCACTCGGTGGCGCCGATCCGCATCCGGCGCGCCAGCGGCTGGTGCACGTGCCCGAACAGGGCGTAGCGCGGCCGGGTGCGGCGGATGGCGTCGAGCAGGGCCAGGCTGCCCCGCTCGAAGCGGCGGGCCACGGTGTCGTAGACCAGTTCGGGCACCTCCGGCGGGATGTGGGTGCACAGCACGTCGACCTCGCCGACGGCCTCGATCTTCGCCGCGTACTCCTCGTCGTCGATCTCGTACGGCGTGCGCATCGGGGTGCGCAGGCCGCCGCCGACGAAGCCGAAGGTCCACCCGCCGATCTCCACCCGCCGGCCGTCGAGGACCGTGGTGCCGGGGCGGGCGTACTCCGGCCACAGCGCCGGCATGTCGACGTTGCCGTAGGTGGCGTACGTCGGTGCGGGGAAGGCGGCGAACAGCTCGGCGTACTGCCTGCGCACCGCCCGCTCCACGGCCGTGGCCCGGTCGGCGCCGATCCCCGCCCACAGCCGGGCGCCGAACTCGCGGGCCTCGGCGAAGCGCCGGGCGGTGCGCAGTTCCACGATGCGGTCGGCGTTCTCCGTGCCGAAGAGGTCCGGGAAGATGCCGCGGGAGTGGTCGGCGTAGTCGAGGAAGAGGACGAGGTCGCCCAGGCAGATCAGCGCGTCGGCGCCCTCGCCGGCCCGGGCCAGGTCACGGGCGTTGCCGTGCACGTCGCTGACCACGTGTACCCGGGTCCGCCGTCCGGCGGCGCGTGAGGATGCCATGGCGATCAAGGGTAGGCGTGTGCGACCAGGGTGAACAGTGCCGGTCGGACCTGCGGTTACTGGCCGGTCCGTTCGGCCGTGGACTACTGTGCGCGAAGGAGAGCCCACGCATGTGACGCAGCGAACATCTGACCGGGACCCCCTGTCGTAGACGCCATACCGGCGGGTAACGTCCGGGCAGTCCAGTCGTGCTCTGGATTTCAGCCACCGAAGTACCCGAGCACTTGCCCGAGCCTTGGACCGCACCGTCGCATCGCACAACGTCGTGGCGCCGGCGCCCTATGAGGAGCAGCAGTCTTGCGCGAGTTCAGCCTTCCGGCTTTGTACGAGGTCCCCGCGGACGGCAACCTGACCGACATCGTCCGGAGAAACGCCGCGCAGCACCCCGACGTCGCCGTCATCGCCCGCAAGTCGGGCGGTGCCTGGCTGGATGTGACGGCCCGGGAGTTCCTGGCCGAGGTCCGCGCCGCCGCCAAGGGCCTCATCGCCACCGGGGTGCGGCCGGGCGACCGGGTGGGTCTGATGTCCCGCACGCGCTACGAGTGGACGCTCCTCGACTTCGCGATCTGGAGCGCGGGCGCGGTCACCGTGCCGGTGTACGAGACCAGTTCCCCGGAGCAGGTGCAGTGGATCCTGTCCGACTCGGGCGCGACCGCCTGCGTGGTGGAGCTGGACACGCACGCGGCGGCCGTGGAGTCGGTGCGCGAGTCGCTGCCCGCGCTGGAGCACGTCTGGCAGATCGAGGCCGGGGGCCTGGCCGAACTGGACCGGCTCGGCCGGGACGTGCCGGACGAGACGGTGGAGGAGCGCGGTTCGCTCGCCCGGGCCGACGATCCGGCGACCATCGTGTACACGAGCGGCACGACCGGGCGGCCCAAGGGCTGCGTGCTCACCCACCGCAGCTTCTTCGCCGAGTGCGGCAACATCGTGGAGCGGCTGCGCCCGCTGTTCCGCACGGGCGAGTGCTCGGTGCTGCTCTTCCTGCCGCTCGCGCACGTCTTCGGGCGGCTGGTGCAGATCGCGCCGATGATGGCGCCGATCAAGCTGGGCTGCGTCCCGGACATCAAGAACCTCACGGACGAACTGGCCTCGTTCCGGCCGACCCTGGTCCTCGGCGTGCCCCGGGTCTTCGAGAAGGTCTACAACTCGGCGCGGGCGAAGGCTCAGGCGGACGGCAAGGGCCGGATCTTCGACCGGGCGGCGGACACCGCGATCGCCTACAGCAAGGCACTGGACAGCCCCTCGGGCCCGTCGTTCGGCCTGAAGGTCAAGCACCGGATCTTCGACAGGCTGGTCTACGGCAAGCTGCGCGCGGTCCTCGGCGGCCGGGGCGAGTACGCCATCTCGGGCGGCGCCCCGCTGGGCGAGCGGCTCGGCCACTTCTTCCGCGGCATCGGCTTCACGGTGCTGGAGGGCTACGGCCTGACCGAGTCCTGTGCGGCGACCGCGTTCAACCCCTGGGACCGGCAGAAGATCGGCACGGTCGGGCAGCCGCTGCCCGGCTCGGTGGTGCGGATCGCGGACGACGGCGAGGTGCTGCTGCACGGCGAGCACCTGTTCAAGGAGTACTGGAACAACCCGGGCGCGACGGCGGAGGCGCTGGCCGACGGCTGGTTCCACACCGGTGACATCGGCACCCTCGACGAGGACGGCTACCTGCGGATCACCGGCCGGAAGAAGGAGCTCATCGTCACGGCGGGCGGCAAGAACGTCGCCCCGGCCGTGATCGAGGACCGGATCCGGGCGCACGCGCTGGTCGCGGAGTGCATGGTGGTGGGCGACGGGCGGCCGTTCGTGGGCGCGCTGGTCACCCTCGACGAGGAGTTCCTGGGCCGGTGGGCCGCCGAGCACGGCAAGCCGGCGGGCTCCACCGCGGCGTCTCTGCGGGACGACCCGGACCTGCGCACGGCGGTCCAGACGGCCGTGGACGACGGCAACGCCGCGGTGTCCAAGGCGGAATCGGTGCGGAAGTTCCGCATCCTGTCCTCCCAGTTCACGGAGGAGTCGGGCCACCTCACGCCGTCGCTCAAGCTCAAGCGGAACGTGGTGGCGAAGGACTACGCGGACGAGATCGAGGCGCTCTACGCGAGGTGACCCGGCCGCCTCGGGGGCGGCACGGGCAGACGCCCCGCTTCCGGCCGGCGGGGGAGCCGGAGTTCAGAGGAGGGTCTCCAGCTTCTCCGCCAGCAGGTCCCAGCGCCACTTCTCCTCGACCCACTCGCGGCCGCGCTCGCCCATGCGCCGGCGCAGCCCGGCGTCGCCGAGGAGGGCCGTGATGCGGTCGGCTGCCTCCGCCGGCTCGCCGCCGCGGACCACCCAGCCGGTCTCCCCGTCCAGCACCGCGTCCGGCGCGCCGCCGGAGTCGCCCGCGACGACCGGCAGGCCGGTGGCCGACGCCTCCAGGTAGACGATGCCGAGCCCCTCCACGTCCAGGCCGCCGCGCCGGGTCCGGCAGGGCATGGCGAAGACGTCCCCCGCGCCGTAGTGCGACGGCAGCTCGGACCAGGGCACGGCACCGGTGAAGCGGACCGAGCGGGCGACCCCCGTCTCGCGGGCGAGGCGGCGCAGGTCCGGTTCGTAGGGGCCGCCGCCGACGATCAGCAGCACGGCGTCGGGCTCGGCGGCGAGGATGCGGGGCATGGCCCGGATCAGGGTGTCCTGGCCCTTGCGCGGCACCAGGCGGGAGACGCAGACCACGACCGGCCGGTCGGTGAGGCCGAGCCGCTCGCGGACCTCGGCGCCGCCGGAGCCGGGGTGGAAGGTCTTCTCGTCGACGCCGGGCGGGAGCTGCACCATGCGGGCGGCCACCGCCGGGGGCAGGACGCCGGCGATCCGGGAGCGGGTGTACTCGCCGAGGTAGGTGATCGTGTCCGTGGACTCGCCGATCCGGCGCAGCAGCCCCCGGGCGGCGGGGAGCTGGGCCCAGCCGGCCTCGTGCCCGTGGGTGGTGGCCACCAGCCGGCCGGCGCCGGCCCGGCGCAGCGCGGGCGCCATCAGGCCGAGGGGGGCCGCCGCGCCGAACCACACCGAGGTGCAGCCGTGCTCGCGCAGCAGTCCGGCCGCCCGCCGGGTGGCCTGCGGGGTGGGCAGCAGCATGGTCGTGCGGTCGCGCACCACGGGGAAGGGCTGCTCGGCGTCGAAGGCCGCGGTGGCCTCGGCACCCTCCCGGCCGCGCTTCCAGGTGGAGGCGTAGACGACCAGCCTGCCGGGGTCCAGGCGGAGGGCCATGTTGTGCAGGAACGCCTGGATGCCGCCCGGCCGGGGCGGGAAGTCGTTGGTGACGATGAGGGTCTTGTGCATTTGCCGCCGACCCTACCGAACGGGCCCTTACCCGGCCGGGCGCGGCCGGGTCCGTGGCATGCGTGGCGGGCCGCAGGACAATATGGTCGCTCGAAGCGGATTCGAACGGCACGGGCGTCGGACGGCAGGGGGACCACGTGGAGACGAAGGCCACCAGGCGGCCTCCGACAGCGCTGCTCGCGGCCTGGGCCGTCACCCGCGTGCCGCTGCTGCTGTTCGTGTTCCGGGTGTACGCCTTCCCGGGCCCGGACGTCACCTCGGACGTGTCGGTGATCTACCGCGGCTGGTACGAGGTGCTGCGCCAGGGAACGTTTCCGCTGGACGACGTGACCTGGCAGTACCCGCCCGCCGCCGCCCTCGCGGTCCTCTCCCCCGCCGCCCTGCCGTTCCTGTCGTACGCGCACGCCTTCTTCGTGCTGGCCTGCCTGGCCGACGCCGTCGTGCTGGCCCTGCTGCGGTACGCCGGGCGCGGCGCCGGACGGTCGCCGCGCGGGGCCTGGCTGTGGGTGGCGGGCGTACCGCTGCTCGGGCCGACCGTGTACGCCCGCTACGACGTGCTGGTGACCGCGGTGGCCGTCGCCGCGCTGCTGGCGGGGGCCCGGCACCCGCGGGTGATGGGCGCGCTGGCCGCGTTCGGGGCGCTCCTGAAGGTCTGGCCGGCGCTGCTGCTGGCCGGCGCCGTGCGGCGGCGGGCCTGGGCGTCGGCGGCGGTGACCGCGGCCGGTGTCGTGCTGCTGTTCGCGGTGTCCATGCCGGGCGCCTTCGCGTTCCTGACCTTCCAGCGGGACCGGGGCACCGAGGTGGAGTCGCTGGGCGCCCTGGTCTTCCACGTGGCCCGGCACTTCGGCTGGGAGGGCCAGGTGCTGCTGAACTACGGCTCGATCGAGTTCCTGGGCCCGGGGGTGGACCGGGCCGGCACGGTCGCGCTGGCGCTGACCGGGGTGGCGTTCGGCTGGCTGCTGTTCTGGCGGCTGCTGGCGGGCCGCCCGGCCCCGCACGTCCTCGCCGACGCGGCGCTCACCGCGGTGCTGCTGTTCACGGTGACCAGCCGGGTGCTCAGCCCGCAGTACCTGGTGTGGCTGATCGGCGTCGCGGCCGTCTGCCTCACGCACCGGGCGAGCCGCATGACCGCACCCGCGCTGATGATCGTGCTCGCGTCCCTGCTGACGGTCCTGGAGTTCCCGGTCGGCTTCTCGCACGTGGTGGCCAGCGACTGGTACGGCATCACGTTGCTGGCCCTGCGCAACGGCCTGCTGGTCGCGGCCACGGTCACGGCGGCCCGCCGGCTGTGGCGCTCGACCGTCGCGCCGGCCGCCTCCGCGCCCTTCCCGCCGCGCTCCACCCGGACCGAGGAGACGCCGGTCTCCTCCTGACCCGTCAGCCGAGCTGCCGCGTGACGTACTCCCGCCAGCGGGCGGTGAACTCCTGCGGGGTCGTCCCGAGCACCTTCTCCAGCGCCGCCGCGACCGCGCCCGCGCGCCCGCCGTGGGCGCCGACGGCCCGGTAGAAGGCGCCGAGGCGGGCCGGGCCCCACTCGTCGGCGATCATCCGGCAGGCCAGCCAGCCGCTCTCGTAGGCCCGCGCCAGCTTCCCCGGCTCGCCGGTGAAGCCGAAGTCCGCGTCCGCGGGGAGTTCCCCGGGCACCTCGCCGTCCCGCACGGCGCGGCCGAGCTCCGGCGCAACCTCCTGCGCGCTCCGGCCGGTGCCGAGGTAGCCGATCCAGTCGGCGTACCCCTCGGACAGCCACAGCGGGGTGGCGGCGGTGGTGTCGCGCCGGGTCGCGACATGCGTGGTCTCGTGGGTGACGACGACCTGCTTGCCGACGTCCCCGAGCACGGCGTACGCCTCCGGGTTGACCACCACCCGGTCCGCGGGCGCCCGGCCCGGACCGCCCGCCTCCCCCGTGGTGACGGCCGCGATGCCCCGGTACTCGGCGGCGGGCGAGCCGAGCAGGGCCGCCATGCCCGCCAGGGTGCCCGGGACGAGGACGACGACCCGGCGGCTCCAGTCCGTGCCCCACGCCCGGGAGACGGCCGGGACCGCGCCGTCGGCCAGCCGGGCGAACTCCCTGAGCCCGGCGGCGGACCCGCCGGCGCCCAGCACCAGGCTGTGCGCGCCCCGGACCGCGGTGACCGTGCCCTGGTCCCAGAGCTGCTGCCCGGCCTTCCTCGCGGGCCGGTCGGCGGTGACGTACCAGCGGCCGTCGGCGGTGCGGCCGAGGGTCAGGGTGCGGCGGGCGTCGACGGGCGCCCGGTCGTAGCCGGCGACGCGGTAGCGCAGGTCGGCGTCGGCGGTGGCCCCCGAGGAGGTGCGGCGCACGGCGGTGACGCGGTATCTCCAGGCGGCCAGCGGGAGGGCGCGCAGCCGGACGTACTCGGTGCGGGTGCCCGTCGCGCCGTACGCCGTCTCGTCGTGGCCGAGCAGGGCCGCCGAGCGCTGGTCGAGCACGTGCTGCACCTCGGTGCGGGCCGGGTCGCCCGCGGCCCCGCCGCCGCAGCCGGCGAGGGGCAGGAGCAGGCACAGTCCCACCGCCCCGATGCTCCACACCCGTCTGCGACCAGCCACTTCCCGATCGTACGGCGAGCGGCGGGGTCAGGGCCGGGTGACCGCGGAGACCGGCATCATGCCGACCGGGTCGTAGCGGACCGGAGCGCCGGGGTAGGGCGCGTGGATGACCTGGCCGTGCCCGGCGTACATCGCGACGTGGCTGGCGTCGGCGCGGTAGACCACCAGGTCGCCGGGGCGGGCCTGGGAGAGCGGGACCCGCCGGCCGGCGAACCGCTGCTCCTGCGAGGTGCGCGGCAGGTGGACGCCGGCCCGCGCGTACGCCCACTGCATCAGGCCCGAGCAGTCGAAGCCGGAGGGGCCGCTGGCCCCCCACACGTACGGGCGGCCGAGCGCGGCACGGGCGGCCGCCAGGGCCGCGGCGGCGCGTCCCCGGGGTGCGTCGGCGCCGTCCGGGCCGGCCAGTGCGGGGCGGCTGCCGCGGGAGGCCCGCTCGTACGCGGCGCGTTCGGCGGCGGACAGCGCCTCGACGAGCTGCCGGGCCCGGGCGAGCTTGCGCTCCACGGTCCGCTTGTGGGCGGCCACGGCCCTGCGGCTGCGCTCCAGTTCGGTGAGCTTCCCGGCCGCCTCCGCGCGCTCCTGGGCCAGGTCGCGCAGCGCGGACTCCAGCTCGCGGAGCCGGCCGGCCTGCCGCTCGCCGATGCGGTCGAGGGTGGACGCCTTGTCGAGGTAGTCCTCGGGGTCGGCGGCGAACAGCAGGGCGACCGCCGGGTCGATGCCGCCGGCGCGGTACTGGGCGCCGGCCAGCGAACCCAGTTGTCCGCGCAGGTCGTTGACGCGTTGCTGCTGCCGGGCGAGGTGCTCCTGGGCCGCGCGGACCTCCCGGCGCAGCACGCCGGCGCGCTCCGCGGCCCGGTCGTACGCCTGGGTCGCCTTCTCGGCCTCCACGTACAGGCGGTCCACCTCGGCCCGGCCGCCGGTGCCCGGCGCGGCCTGCGCGGGTACGGCGCCGAGCGCGGCCGCCGCGGCCGACAGCACGCTGAGGGCGGCTGCGGCGCCGCGGTCGAATCCGGACGGTGCAAGGCGGCGATGGGACCCCACGGCAGTCCTTCTGCTGGCGGACACAGACCGTTTCCCCGGCACGCCGGGGGCGGGGAGGCGCCGGCGCCGGGGAAACGCGGCAGACAGTAGCCGTGCGGACGGGTCCGGGCCAAAGACGCGGGAGTCAACACACGCTGACGCCCCGCCGCTGACGCAGGTCACCGGCGGGGCGTGGGGTCGGTTCCGCATCCGGTGATTCACCCGTTCGGGCGCTTACCGGGTCCGGGTGCCGCGGGTCCTCAGACCCGGACGCCGAACATGAACGGGCCACCGATCGTGGTCATCGACTCGTACCGGACGACCGTGCCGGTGCGCGGGGCGTGCAGGATCTGGCCGTTGCCCGCGTAGAGGCCGACGTGGTGCAGGTCGTTGAAGAAGAAGACCAGGTCGCCGACCTTGAGGTCGCCCTGGTTGTAGATCCGCGTGCCGATGTTCGCCTGCGACTCGGAGGTGCGCGGTATCGAGACTCCGGCCTGGGCGTAGGCCCACGAGGTCAGGCCCGAGCAGTCGTAGGACGAGGGCCCGGTGGCGCCGTAGACGTACGGCGAGCCGATCTTGGTCTGGGCGGCGGAGAACGCCGCCGAGGCGCGGCCGGAGGCGGGCGGCGCGTCGGGCGTCGGCGTCGTCTCGCTGCCGCTCCCGTTCCCGCTCCCGTTCTCGTGCAGCTCGACGCGCTCGGTGGAGGAGCGGCTGGCGCGCTGCTGCTCCTCGGCGAGCTGCTGCTTCTCCTTGGCCGTCAGGGTGTTCAGGAGCCGCTGCGCCTCGGCGAGCTTGCCCTGGACTTCCTTCTTCTTGTTGCCCAGTTCGGTCCGGGTGGCCGAGAGGTCCTTGAGCTTGTCGCTCGCCTCGGCCCGCTCCTGGGCGAGTTCGCGCTGCTTGTCCTGGATCTTCTTCAGCGCGTCGACCTGCTGGCTGCTCAACTGGTCGAGCGTGGAGGCCTTGTCGAGGAAGTCGTCCGGGTCGGAGGAGAGGAAGAGCTGGACCGAGGAGTCGATCCCGCCGGAGCGGTACTGCGCGGTGGCCAGCGAACCCAGGCCGTCGCGGAGCTTGTTGAGCTCCTGCTGGCCGCGGGCGACGTTGTCCTGGATGGCGGAGACGTCCTTCTGCAGCTTCTGCTGCTTCTCCTTGGCGCCGTTGTACTTCTCGGTCGCCTGCTCGGCCTGCTCGTAGAGCTTGTCGACCTTCGCCTTGACCTCGTCCTTGCCGAGCTTCTCGCTCGGCGCGGCGTTGGCGGCGTTGGCGCTGAGCGCGACGGCAGCTGCGGCAGCGGTGGTGAGCACGGTCACGCGAGTGCGGCTCGGCTGCTTGGGTCGACGATGGGACGCCACGGAGGACGAACTCCTTCTTGTGAGTGATCACCCGTTCGGAGGTTCGAGCCCAGACCATAGTGACCCGGTTGTGATCAGTTCAAATCCTCGGGCGAAAAACCCCGTCACGCAATGCATTCTTTGCACACAACTCACCAGCGGTCACGCACGGTTGACGCTACGTTGCGTGACGTTCCGGCCGATTCGGGCCATACCCACTCCGGTCGGACGTTCAGGACAGCCGCTTCAGCAGCACCGCGGAGGCCACCGGCCGGGCCCCGGCCCGGGCGACCCCGTCGGCCACCTCCCGGTCGGTGGAGGCGACGATGACGGGACGCCCCGGCGGCTCGGCGCGCACGAGCTGGCGGATCAGCTCGTCGGCCGTGACGCCCGGCTTGGAGAACAGCACCCGCACCCCGCGCGGCGGCGCGAGGAGCACCGGCGCGGCCAGTTCGGCGCCGTCGAAGACGCACGTCACCTCGGCCCCGGTCTGCGCGGCGAGCGCCGAGAGCTGGCCCAGCAGTCTGAGCCGCTGCTTCTCCAGCGGCATCTGCGGATAGCCGGTCTTGGTCACGTTGTAGCCGTCGACCACCAGATGCGCCTGGGGCAGCGCGAGGAGCTGGTCGAGGATGGCCGGATCGTTCTCCGACAGGGCGCGCGCCGCGATGTCCTTCGGGGTCATCCGCCCCGGTTCGACCGCGTCCACCGTCTCGGCCGGGCGCACCGACACCGGCGGCAGGGCGAGTTCGCGGCGCAGCCCCTGGGTCGCGTCCAGCAGGGTGTCGAGCAGCAGGCGCACCCGCATGTCCTCCACGCTGCGGCCCTCCCGGACCGCCCGGCGGGTGGCCTCGAGGCCGGCCTCGGCCTCGCCGAGGCGGGCCTTGAGCCGCCGGGTCTCGCTCTCCGCCGCCGACACCTGGGCCTGCGCCTCGGCGCGCACGGCGTCCGTCTCCGCCCGCGCCTTGCGCAGCGCGGCCTCGCCGCGCTTGACGTCGCTGTGGGCCGCGCGCAGTTTCCGGTGCAGCGCCTCGGCTTCCCTCTTCGCCGACTCCAGCTCCCCGCGCAGCCGTTCGGTCTCGGCGCGGGTGTGGTCGCGGGCCTGCGCGAGCTGGACGCGCAGCCGCTCCAGCTCCGCCCGGCTCTCCTCGTCGGCCCGCTCGGCGTCCGCGCGCTGGGCCTCCTCGCCGGCCGCGGCGACCAGCTTCACCCAGCCCCCCGGGCGCAGTACGTAGGCCGCGGCCGCCACGTCGAGCGGGTCCGCGGCCGGGGGCGGGGAGCCGGAGTCGAGGGCGCCGGCGAGTTCCGGCTGCGCCTCTCTGAACTTCTCCCCGATCCGCTGCCGGAACAGCGGTTCGGTCTCCAGGGCCGCCGCCATCGCGTTGCCGGCGAACTTCGCCCGGCGCGTGGGGGTGAACCGGGCGTACTGCCGCAACTGGGCGGGCAGTTCCGCCAACGTCAGGCCGCCGAAGCCGTCCGCGACGATCTGCACCACCCGCCGGCGCACGCCGTCGGGCAGCGGACGGTCAAGCACCTCGGCGGTGCCGTCGCCCGGCCCCCCGCCTGCGGTCTCCACCATCCGTCACACCCCAATGTCCAAGAGCCTCTCCGGGGGCCGCTCCGCTCAGGAGTCGGCGCCCGGCCTGTCCACGAGTTCCACCTGGTCCACCGCGTTGCACCAGCGGCACCGCACCGATTCGATGGTCTCACTGACCACCTCGCGCTCCTCCACCGTCGGCTCCCCGGCGAGGTCGAGGTGGACGTACTCGACGACCTTCGACGAGCGGGTGACGTCGAACCGGGTCAGATTGCCGCACAGGGTGCAGCGCCACCGTGTCGTGGCCGTCGGCAGGGGAACCGTCATGGTGACTGTCCGCATCCTTCTCGTCTCGGTCCGCGCCGCTCCCCGACGCGTGTGGCTCGTAACCCTACGGCCTGGCGGGTACTCACCGCCCGCCCGTCCACGGCGGCGAGGCGGTCTGTGCGGTTGCGTCCGGTTACGTCATGCTCTGTAGTCATGATCAGCACCTGGAGCACGGCGGCCGGCCGGACCCTCAGAGCGGTCCGGGGCACCTCGGCGCCCGTCACGTACGGCCTCATCGCCCTGTGCTGCCTCGTCTTCGCCCTCGGCCCGGCCTCCGGGCTGGTCCCCGGGTACGGCTCCGGCGGGGCGCTGCTCGCCGCGCAGCGGGCGTACTTCCGGCACTGGGGGGTGGTCCCCGCCGAGCTGTTCGAGGGGCCGGCCGGGGCGGCGCTCACCCCGGCGACCGCGCTGTTCGTGCACGGGAGCTGGGTCCACCTGCTCGGCAACATGCTCTTCCTCCTCGTCTTCGGGGCGATGACCGAGGAACGGATGGGCCGTGTCGAGTTCACCCTGTTCTACGCCGGCTGCGGGTACCTGGCCCTGCTGGGCTACGCGGCGGCCAACGCCACGTCCGAGCAGTCGCTCGTCGGCGCCTCGGGGGCGATCTCGGCGGTCCTCGGAGCGTTCCTCTACCTGTTCCCCCGCGCACGCGTGACCAGTCTCCTGCCGTTCCTGTTCTTCCTGCCGCTGCGCTTCCCGGCATGGGTGGTGCTGCCGTTCTGGGCGGCCGTGCAGTGGCTGGCGGCGGGGCGCGCCTCCGACGGGCCCGGGGTGGCGTACCTGGCCCACCTGGTGGGGTTCGGGCTGGGCTTCGGCTACGCCTGGGCGCGGTACGGCGGGGGGCGGGGCGGCCTCGGCAGGACGGGGCCGGGGAGCGGGAGGGCTAGAGTGAAAGCCGCCCCAGCTCCGGTCACCCAGGGAGAGAGACAGCCGTGATCACCGCGATCGTTCTGATCAAGACCAGCGTGGACCGGATCCCCGAGATCGCGGAGCGGATCGCCGCGCTGGAGAGCGTCAGCGAGGTCTTCTCGGTCACGGGCACCTACGACCTCATCGCCATGGTCCGGGTCCGCCGGCACGAGGACCTCGCCGAGGTCATCCCGGGCCGCATCAGCAAGATCCCCGGCGTCGAGGGCACCGACACCCACGTGGCGTTCCGCACGTACTCGCAGCACGACCTGGAGGCCGCGTTCGCGATCGGCCTCGACAACTAGGGTCTGCTCGACCTCCGGGGTCTTCCGCCCGGCCGGGGCCGGGTCCGGGTCCGGGTCCGCGACGGCCGGCCCGGCCCGGGGGCCCGTCCGTGCCGCCGTACGGGCCGGCGGCACGGGAAGTCGGCGGGGACCGCGCGTGCTCAGACCGCCGGGACGCAGCGGCCCTCCTCCGTGCGGTACCGCCACTTGGCGCCGTCCCGGACCAGTTCCCGCACGGCGCTCACGAAGCGCTCGACGTGCTCGTCGGGGGTGCCCGCGCCGAAGCTGACCCGGATCGCGTTGAGGGACTTCTCGCCGGGCGCCGCCTCGGGGGCACCGCACTCGCCCTGGGTCTGCGGGTCGCTGCCGAGCAGGGTGCGGACCAGCGGGTGGGCGCAGAACAGGCCGTCGCGGACGCCGATGCCGTACTCGGCGGAGAGCGCGGCGGCGAAGTGGGAGCTGTTCCAGCCCTCGACGACGAAGGAGATGACCCCGACGCGCGGGGCGTCGTCGCCGAACAGGGACAGCACGCGCACCTCCGGCACCTCCGCCAGGCCGGCCCGCACCCGGGCGATCAGCTCCCGCTCGCGGCCCACCAGGCGGTCCCAGCCGGCCTCGGTGAGCGCCTTGCAGGCCGACGCGATGGAGTAGGCGCCGATGACGTTCGGCGAGCCGGCCTCGTGCCGGGCCGCGCTGTCGTGCCACTGAACGTCCACCCCGCCGTCCTGCCGCCGGGTGACGCTGCGGCTGGCGCCGCCGCCCGCGAGGTACGGCTCGGCCGCCCGGAGCCAGTCGGCCCGGCCGGCGAGGACGCCGGAGCCGAAGGGGGCGTACAGCTTGTGGCCGGAGAACGCGACCCAGTCGACGTCCAGTTCGCGGATGTCCACGGGGTGGTGCGGGGCGAGCTGGGCGGCGTCCAGGACGATCCGGGCGCCGTGCGCGTGCGCGGCGGCGGCCAGTTCGCGCACCGGCCACAGCTCGCCGGTGACGTTGGAGGCGCCGGTGACGCAGACCAGGGCGGGGCCGTGCGGGTCGCGGGCGGCCAGGGCCCGCTCCAGGGTCTGCACGGCCTGGCCGGGGGTGCGCGGGGCGTCGAGGTAGGTGACCTCCGCGTCCTGCCAGGGCAGCAGCGAGGCGTGGTGCTCGGTCTCGAAGACGAAGACCCGGCAGCCCTGCGGCAGCGCGCGGGCCAGCAGGTTGAGGGAGTCGGTGGTGGAGCGGGTGAAGACCACCTGGTCCGCCGGGCGGCAGCCGAGGAACTCCGCGACCGTCCGCCGGGCGTTCTCGAACAGGTCGGTGGAGAGCTGGGAGAGGTAGCCGGCCCCGCGGTGGACGCTGCCGTAGTAGGGGGCGTACGCGGCGACGTCGTCCCAGACGCGCTGGAGGGCGGGGGCGCTGGCCGCGTAGTCGAGGGCGGCGTAGGTGACTTCGCCCCCGGTGACCAGCGGCACGGTGACATCTCGCCCCAGAACGGGCAGAGGGGTGCAAACGGACTGGTCGGAGGCAGCGGTGGAGACAGACATGGCGGAACTCCCGTGACAGGAAAGCGAGAACGCGCGTGACGCGCGGAAGGGAAAAGGGTGCGCGGAGGCGGGGCTCTGCGGCCCTAACGCATTCGCTTGCTCACGGGAGACTCCTCGATGACCAGGATCCCTGGCCCCACACTTGCAGAAGTGTGCGAGGGATCCGCGCTTGCCGTGGACCCTGCTGTCCACGGCCTGGTCTTCACCCGGGGCACCCCGCCACGGACGGAGGGTTGCCGGACAGTCGGCCGGGGCCTCATGACTGTCACTCATGACCTGGTAGGGGAACCTACGCCAAGTGATCGCCGCCCCGCAACCCGTGTCCGGATCGCGGGACGGAGACCGGCGGCGTCACGCGTTGCTGGCCGCCACCCAGCGGTCCAGCGTGCGCCGGGCGGCACCGGAGTCGATCGACTCGGCGGCCAGCGCCATCCCCGCGCGGAGCTGCTCGGCCAGCGGCGCGTCCGTCGGCCGCAGGGCCACCAGCGCCGCCGCCGAGTTCAGCAGGACGGCGTCCCGTACGGCCCCCTGCTCGCCGTCGAGCAGCCGCCGGGCGACCTCCGCGTTGTAGGAGGCGTCGGCGCCGCGCAGGGCGTCCACGGGGACGAGGCCGATGCCGACGTCGCGCGGGTCGAAGACCTCCTCCGTGACCTTGCCGTCGCGGACCACCCACACCCGGGAGGTGCCGGTGACGGTCAGCTCGTCCAGGCCGTCGTCGCCGCGGAAGACCAGGGAGGAGTTGCCGCGTTCGGCGAGGACGCCGGCCACGATCGGCGCCATCCGGGGGTCCGCCACGCCGACGGCCTGCGACCGCACCCGGGCCGGGTTGGTCAGCGGACCGAGCACGTTGAAGGTGGTCCGGATGCCGAGCTGCGAGCGCGCCGGGGCGACGTGGCGCAGCGACGGGTGGAACCGCACAGCGAAGCAGATGGTGATGCCGGCCTCCTCGGCGACCTCGGCGACCCGCCGGGGGGTCAGGCTGAGGTTGATCCCGAGCTTCTCCAGGACGTCGGAGGAGCCGGAGGCGGAGGACGCGGCCCGGTTGCCGTGCTTGACGACCTTCGCGCCCGTGCCCGCGACCACGATCGAGGACATGGTGGAGATGTTCACCGTCTTGGCGCCGTCGCCGCCGGTGCCGACGATGTCGACGGCCGGGCCGGGCACCTCGATCACGTTCGCGTGCGCGTACATCGTCCGCACGAGCCCGCTGATCTCCTCGACCGTCTCGCCCTTGGCCCGCAGCGCCACCATGAAGGCGGCGATCTGCGCGTCCGTCGCCTCCCCGCGCATGATCAGGTCCATCGCCCAGGCGGTGTCGTCGGCGGCCAGGTCGCGGCCCTCCAGCAGGCCGTTCAGCAGGACGGGCCAGGAGCGGCCCGCCGCGGTGTCGCCTCCAGCGGGGGTCACAGCGCTCATCAGCCGCTCCTCGTAGACAGTCCTGAAACGTCGTACACCACCCTATCCAGACCGGGGCACGGGGAAGGGCCCCGTCCGGGGTACGGACGGGGCCCTTCTGCGTGGCGTGGCGACGCGGTGATCAGTGGTGGCCGTGGCCGCTGGTGATCTCCTTGTACTCGTCGACGGTCGGCTTCGGGATCTGGTTGTCCTCGCCGTAGTAGGCGTCGGACAGCCTGGCCCGCAGCTTCTCGCCGGCCGGCACCTTGCGCTCGACACCGTTCTCGTCGACCGTGGGGCCGATCTCGGCCGGCTCGTACTGGTGGTGCGCGGTGAGGGTGTGCAGCTGCTCCTGGCTGAGCGGCTCGTGGACCTCGATGAACTCACCGTGCGGCAGCCGCTTGATGATGCCGGTCTCGCGACCGTGCAGCACCTTGTCGCGGTCGCGGCGCTGCAGACCCAGGCAGATCCGCTTGGTGACGATGAACGCGATGACCGGTCCGGCGAAGAAGAAGATCCGGACGAACCAGGTGACGGCGTTGATCGACAGGTGGAAGTGCGTGGCCCACAGGTCGTTGCCGCCGCCGACCAGGGTGATCATGTAGATCGTCACCCAGGCGACACCGAACGCGGTACGGGTCGGGGCGTTGCGCGGGCGGTCCAGGATGTGGTGCTCGCGTTTGTCGCCGGTGATCCAGGACTCGATGAACGGGTAGACCGCGATCGCCGCCAGGACCAGCGGGAAGAGCACCAGCGGGATGAACACGCCGAGGACCAGCGTGTGACCCCAGAAGTCGATCTCCCAGCCCGGCATGAAGCGGATCAGACCCTCGGCGAAGCCCATGTACCAGTCGGGCTGGGCGCCGGTGGACACCTGGTCCGGACGGTAGGGGCCGATGGCCCAGATCGGGTTGATCTGGGCGACCGCCGCGATGGCCGCGATCACACCGAAGACCAGGAAGAAGAAGCCTCCGGCCTTCGCCATGTACACCGGCAGCAGCGGCATGCCGACGACGTTCTTCTCGGACTTGCCGGGACCCGCGAACTGCGTGTGCTTGTGGTAGAAGACCAGGATCAGGTGCGCCACCATCAGGCCGAGCATGATGCCCGGCAGCAGCAGGATGTGGATCGAGTAGAACCGGGCGACGAAGTCGTGGCCGGGGAACTCTCCGCCGAACAGGAAGAACGACAGGTACGTGCCGACGATCGGCACGGACAGGATCGCGCCCTCCATGAAGCGGACACCGGTGCCGGAGAGCAGGTCGTCCGGGAGCGAGTAACCGGTGAAGCCGGTGAACATGCCCAGGGCGAACAGCAGGAAGCCGAACAGCCAGTTGATCTCACGCGGCTTGCGGAACGCGCCGGTGAAGAACACGCGCATCATGTGCACGAACATGCCGGCGAGGAAGATCAGCGCGGCCCAGTGGTGGATCTGCCGGACCAGCAGACCACCGCGCACGTCGAAGGAGATGTGCAGGGTCGAGCTGAACGCCTCGGACATCAGCTGTCCCTGGAGCGGGACGTAGCTGCCGTGGTACTCCACCTCGTTCATCGACGGGTGGAAGAACAGCGTCAGGTACACACCCGTCAGGATGATGATGATGAAGCTGTACATGCACACTTCGCCCAGCATGAACGACCAGTGGTCGGGGAAGATCTTGCGCATGTTGGCCTTGGCCAGGGAGTAGATCCCGAGCCGGCCGTCGGCCCAGTCGGCGATCCGCTCGCCGGCCGGGGCCTTCCCGCGAGAGCGGGACGTCTCGTTCGCAGCAGTACTCATCCGCGCTCCCAGAATGCAGGACCGACGGGCTCCTCGAAGTCGCCGAGCGCCTGGAGGTAACCCTCGCTGTCCACACCGATGCGCAGCTGCGGCAGGGCGTGGCCGGCGGGGCCGAAGATCACTCGGGCACCGTCGGAGAGGTCGAAGGTGGACTGGTGGCACGGGCAGAGCACGTGGTGCGTCTGCTGCTCGTACAGGGAGATCGGGCAGCCGACGTGGGTGCAGATCTTCGAGAAGGCGACGATGCCCTCGTGCGACCAGTCCAGCTCGCGCTTGTCCTTGATGTTGCCCGGCTGGAGCCGGACGATCATCAGGGCGGCCTTGGCGATCTCCGTCTGGAAGTCCTCCTGGGTCTCCTCCATGCCGTCGGGCATGGCGAAGGTGAGGGAGCCGACGGCGACGTCCTCGGGACGCAGCGGCTGGTTCGTGTTCATGTTGACCAGGCGCTTGCCCTTGGCCCACAGCGTGTGCCGCAGCGAGGTGCCGGGCAGCGGGCCGAGGTCGCGCAGCAGCATGACGCCGGAGAGCGGCACCAGGGCCAGCGCGCCGAACATCGTGTTGCGGATCAGCTTGCGGCGGCCGAGCGCCGACTCCTTGGCGCCCTGCTTGAAGTCCGCGTGGACCTTCGCCCGGACCTCGGGGGAGGCCTCGATCGGGTGACGGTCGGCGGCGACCTCCACGTCGGACATCAGGGTGCGGGCCCAGTGGACCGCGCCCGCGCCGATGCAGAACAGCGCCACGCCGAGGGTCAGGCCCAGCGCGAAGTTCAGCGCGTTGATGTGACCGATCGGGAAGACGAAGACCGACTTGTCGTGCGGGATCGCCACGTAGGCGGCGATGAAGCCGATGGTGGCCAGCATCGACACCGTGAACAGCAGGGCGACCATGCGCTCGGACCGCTTGGCGGCCCGCTCGTCGATGTCCTGGATCCGGTGCTCGTGGGGCGGCAGACCGGGGTCCGCGAACGGGTTCTCCTCGTCCGCGATGCCCACCGCGCCGTGCGCGTGGTCCTGCTCAGCGGGCAGGTTCTCTTCTGGAATGTCTTGGCTACTCATGACTTCTTGGCCTTTGCGGTCCGAGCGGCGACCCAGACGGCGACCGCGATCAGCGCGCCGAGGCCGAAGATCCAGGCGAACAGACCCTCACTGACCGGCCCGAGGCCGCCCAGCTCCAGACCGCCGGGGTTCTCCGTCTTGTCGCCGTTGACCGCGTTCAGGTACGCGATGATGTCCTTCTTGTTCTTCTCCGACATCGTGGTGTCGGGGAAGGACGGCATGTTCTGCGGGCCCGTCTGCATGGCCTCGTAGATGTGCTTCGGAGCGACACCCGCGAGGTTCGGCGCGTACTTGCCCTCGGTCAGGGCGCCGCCCTTGCCGGTGAAGTTGTGGCACTGCGCGCAGTTGGAGCGGAACAGCTCGCCACCCTTGGCGATGTCCGCGCCTTCGGGACCGTACTGCTGCTTGGTCGGCACGGCCGGGCCGGCGCCCAGCGACGCCACGTACGCGGCGAGCTGGTCGATCTCCGGCTGGGTGTAGACGACCTTCTTGCGCGGGATCTGCGCCATCTGGGAGGTGGACGCCGGCATGCGGCCGGTGCCGACCTGGAAGTCGACCGCGGCGGCGCCGACACCGACCAGGCTCGGGCCGTCGGAGGAGCCCTGGCCACCGGTGCCGTGGCAGCTGGCGCAGCCGACCTGGTAGAGCTTCTTGCCCTCCTTGATGGTCAGGGACTGGGAGGATTCATCGGCCTGCGCCTTGCCCGCGGGCGCGAACGCGGCGTACAGCCCCCCAGTGGCCGCCAGCGCGAGGAGTAGGACGACGACCGCCGCCAGCGGATGGCGTCGTCGTGCGGAGAGCTTTTTCACGGATTACCCCGGTGTCAGGATCTTCTGCGTCGGTGCTTCTGGATGTGCGGGAGCGGTCCCGCTACTTGATCAGGTAGATCGTGGCGAAGAGGCCGATCCAGACCACATCGACGAAGTGCCAGTAGTAGGACACGACGATGGCGGCGGTCGCCTGCTCGTGAGTGAACCTCTTGGCCATGTAGGTACGGCCGAGGACCAGCAGGAAGGCGACGAGGCCGCCCGTCACGTGCAGGCCGTGGAAGCCGGTGGTCAGGTAGAACACCGAGCCGTACGGGTCGGAGGAGAGCGAGATGCCGTCCTTCTTCACCAGCTCGGTGTACTCGTAGATCTGACCGCCGATGAAGATCGCACCCATGATGAAGGTGAGGATGAACCAGCCACGGAGCTTCTTCACGTCGCCGCGCTCGGCCGCGAACACGCCGAGCTGGCAGGTGAGGGAGGAGAGCACCAGGATCGTGGTGTTCGTGGCGGAGAACGGCACATTCAGCGCCTCCGCCATCTCCTTCCAGTGAGCCGGTCCGGTCACCGACCGGAGGGTGAAGTACATCGCGAAAAGGGCCGCGAAGAACATCAGCTCGGAACTCAGCCAGATGATGGTTCCGACGCTGGTGAGGTTCGGCCGGTTGACCGACGGGTGCGCGTGCCCGGTATCTACTGTCGTTGCTGTCGCCACGACCGACATTATGTCGGTCGCTTATCTCGCGCTCACTCCGGGGGGTGCCGTTCGGAGTGTTGCCCCCCGCCGAACCGGTGCTGACGTGGTCTTCATGGGAGTAGCATCCGCCCGAACGGCCTTGTCCGTCCCGTCCGTACGACGCCGACGTCCCGGAGGAACAATGCAGCCGACCGCCACCGTGCTGGTCTACAGCGACGACTCCAACACCCGTGAACAGGTACGGCTGGCCACCGGGCGCCGCCCGGCCGCGGACGTGCCCCTGGTCGAGTTCGTGGAGTGCGCGACCCCCGAGGCGGTGCTGCGGGAGCTGGACAAGGGCGGTATCGACGTCTGCGTGCTGGACGGCGAGGCCGTGCCGATGGGCGGCATGGGCATGTGCCGGCAGATCAAGGACGAGGTGTTCGGCTGCCCGCCGGTGCTCCTGCTGATGGGCCGGCCGCAGGACGCCTGGCTGGCCACGTGGAGCCGGGCCGACGCGGCCGTGACGCTGCCGGCCGACCCGGTCGAGTTCGCCGCCGCCCTGGCCGCCCTGCTGCGGCGCAAGAGGCTGCTGAGCGCCTAGGGGACCGGGGCGCGCGCGCCTGCCGGCCCCCTGGGGCCGGTGGGGCCCGCCGGACGGCGGCCGCACCGCGCCCCCGGCCCCGCTCCCCTCGTGCCCCTCGCGCGCGCTCACAGGGCCGCTGGCTGGATCCTCAGCGCGTCCCCCGGCGCGGGGCCGTCCGGGGGGACGTCGGTCAGGGCGCTGCCGGTGCGCCACTTCGCCCAGCCGACGTTCCAGTCGCCGAACCCGTTGCCGAAGGGCTCCATGGGGTCGCCGTTGGAGTTGACGACCTTGACGATGTCCCCCGGGCGGATGTGCTCGAAGAACCACGAGGCGTTGGACGTGCTCATGCCGGTGCAGCCGTGGCTGACGTTCGCCGAGCCCTGGGACCCGACGGACCAGGGGGCGGCGTGGACGTACTCGCCGGACCAGGTGACCCGGGTGGCGTAGTAGACCGGCAGGTCGTAGGAGTCGGAGCTGCCCTCGGCGATGCCGACGGTGGTGCCGCGCATCCGTACGAAGTACTGCTTCTCCAGCACCACCTTGACGCCGTTGCGGGTCTCGAAGCCGGGCTTGCCGGTGGTGACCGGGATCTGCTCGACCTCCTGCCCGTTCCTGAAGTAGGTGAGCTGGTGCGTGGCGGCGTCCGTGACCGCCTCGACCCGCTCGCCCGTGGTGAACGTCAGGGCCTTGGCCGGGCCGCCCCAGAGCCGGTCGCCGACCTTCACGCCGTTCAGGTTGCTGTGCACCCGGACCGTCGTGTGGGCGGGCCAGTACTCCTTCGGGCGGAAGTGCAGCTCCTTGTCGCTCACCCAGTACCAGGAGCCGGTCACGGCCGGCACGGAGTCGACCCGCAGGGCGCGCTCCACGACGGCGCGCTGCGCCTTGCTCTTGACCCCCTGGGCGAGTTGGGCCGTGACAGGCTGTCCGACCCCGTAGGTGCCCGGGCCCGGCCCGAACGTGACGCCCAGGCGCTTCTTGCCGCCGGGCCGGCTGGTGTCGAACGTGAGGACCTTGCGGCCGGGCGCCCCGTCCTCGTCCTCGGTGCTCACGGTGAGCGTGTAGTGGGCGTCGGCGGCCAGCGGGGAGGTGCTGTGCCAGCGGCTGCCGTCCGCGGTCAGTTCGCCCGTCACGTAGCGCCCTGTGGAGTCCTGGGCGGTGACGTCCGTGATACGGCCCTCACCGCTGTTCGCGGTGACCTCCAGGGGCTTGTCCGGATCGGCCCGCTTCCCCTCGCCGGGGCCGTTGAAGGAGATCAGGTCCGCTGCGTCGTACGGCCTGGCCGACAGGGGGTTGCCGTCCGAACCGCAAGCGGTGACGCCCGCACCGAGGGCGGTCACCAGCAGGGTGCAGCTGACGACGGTGCGGGTCCGCGCAGTGTGGTTCATATGATCACGCTATGAGATGGAGAGACTACTGGCACGGTGGGTAACTCGTACGAGTGAACGGCGCTCCGGCAGAGGGCGGATCAGGGGGTGCCCGCGGGTACGACGACGGGAGCCCGGACCCTCCGTCAGGAAGGTCCGGGCTCCCGGTGTGTGCGCTGCGCTGCTACTGGGTGCGGTTCTCACCGTGGTAGTACTCGAACACCCAGCCGAACAGACCGATCACGATGAACGGGGCGGAGAAGTAGATCAGCCACCAGCCGACCGCGATGCTGAGGAAGGCGATCGCGCCGCCGAAGCCCAGCATGAGCGGCTGCCAGCTGTGCGGGCTGAAGAAGCCCAGCTCGCCCGCCTCGTCCGCGACGTCGGCCTCCTTGTCGTCCTGGGCGCCCGCGTCGACCCGCCGGGCGGTGAAGCCCAGGTAGAAGCCGATCATGACGCTCAGGCCGAAGGCCAGGAACAGCGCGGTGGTGCCGGCCGGCTCCTTCGACCACACGCCATACACGATGGCCATGATCAGGATGAAGACGCTCAGCCAGATGAACATCCGACCCTGGATCTTCACTTGCCGGCCTCCTTGCTGCCCGCGACGGCGGTGCCGTGACCGGCGTGCTCGAGCTGTTCGAGCGCGGCGATCTCAGGGTGGTGCAGGTCGAACGCCGGGGATTCGCTGCGGATCCGCGGCAGGGTGAGGAAGTTGTGCCGCGGCGGCGGGCAGGAGGTCGCCCACTCCAGCGAACGGCCGTAGCCCCACGGGTCGTCCACGCCGACCGGCTTGCCGTACTTGGCCGTCTTCCAGACGTTGTAGAGGAACGGCAGGATCGACAGGCCCAGCAGGAAGGAGCTGATGGTCGAGATCGTGTTCAGGGCGGTGAAGCCGTCGGCCGCCAGGTAGTCGGCGTAACGACGGGGCATGCCCTCGGCGCCCAGCCAGTGCTGGACCAGGAAGGTGCCGTGGAAGCCGACGAACAGCGTCCAGAAGGTGATCTTGCCGAGCCGCTCGTCCAGCATCTTGCCGGTCATCTTCGGCCACCAGAAGTGGAAGCCGGAGAACATCGCGAACACGACCGTGCCGAACACCACGTAGTGGAAGTGCGCCACCACGAAGTACGAGTCCGAGACGTGGAAGTCCATCGGCGGCGAGGCCAGGATGACACCGGTCAGACCACCGAACGTGAAGGTGATCAGGAAGCCGACCGCCCAGAGCATCGGTGTCTCGAAGGACAGCGAGCCCTTCCACATCGTGCCGATCCAGTTGAAGAACTTCACGCCGGTCGGGACCGCGATCAGGAACGTCATGAAGGAGAAGAACGGCAGCAGCACACCGCCGGTGACGTACATGTGGTGGGCCCACACGGTCACGGACAGACCGGCGATCGCGACGGTCGCGGCGATCAGACCCATGTAGCCGAACATCGGCTTGCGGGAGAAGACCGGGATGACCTCGGAGATGATGCCGAAGAACGGCAGCGCGATGATGTACACCTCTGGATGGCCGAAGAACCAGAAGAGGTGTTGCCACAGGAGCGCGCCGCCGTTGGCCGCGTCGAACACATGGGCACCGAATTTGCGGTCCGCCTCCAGGGCGAACAGCGCGGCGGCCAGGACCGGGAAGGCCAGCAGGACCAGCACGGCGGTCAGCAGCACGTTCCACACGAAGATCGGCATGCGGAACATGGTCATGCCGGGCGCGCGCATGCAGATGATCGTGGTGATGAAGTTGACCGCACCGAGGATCGTGCCGAAGCCGGAGAAGGCCAGACCCATGATCCACATGTCGGCGCCGATGCCCGGCGAGCGGACCGCGTCCGACAGCGGGGAGTAGGCGAACCAGCCGAAGTCGGCCGCGCCCTGCGGGGTGAGGAAGCCGCCGACCGCGATGGTCGAGCCGAACAGGTAGAGCCAGTAGGCGAACATGTTCAGCCGCGGGAACGCCACGTCGGGCGCGCCGATCTGGAGCGGCATGATCCAGTTGGTGAAGCCGGCGAACAGCGGCGTCGCGAACATCAGCAGCATGATCGTGCCGTGCATCGTGAACGCCTGGTTGAACTGCTCGTTCGACATGACCTGCAGGCCCGGCCGGGCCAGCTCGGCGCGCATCAGCAGCGCCATGACGCCGCCGATCAGGAAGAACGCGAACGAGGTGACCAGATACAGCGTGCCGATCGTCTTGTGGTCGGTGGTCGTCAGCCACTTCACCACGCTCTTGCCGGGCTGCTTGCGCCGTACCGGCAGCTCGCCGGAGTACGAGCCGTCAGCTGCCGCAGCACCCTGGGGTTCGTTGAGGATGCTCACAGGTTGTTCGTCTCCCGGTTCTTCTCGTGGCTCGTCTGCGCGATGCCGGCGGGAATGTAACCGGTCTGCCCCTTCTTGGCCAGGTCCTTGAGGTGCTGCTCGTAGCGCTCGGGGGAGACGACCTTCACGTTGAACAGCATCCGGGAGTGGTCGACGCCGCAGAGTTCCGCACACTTGCCGAGGAAGGTGCCCTCCTTGTTGGGGGTCACCTGGAAGGCGTTGGTGTGGCCCGGGATGACGTCCTGCTTCATGAGGAAGGGCACCACCCAGAACGAGTGGATGACGTCACGCGAGGTCAGGACGAAGCGGACCGTCTTGCCCTTGGGGAGCCAGAGCGTCGGACCGGGGTTGCCCGTCTGCGGGTTCCGCGTGCCGGGCGTGCCGACGTCGTAGACGCCGCCGGCGTTCGCCGGGAACTCCTTCTTGAACCGGTCCGGAATGGCGTCCAGGTTCTTGTCGGTCTTCGCGTCGCCGGAGGAACCGGGGACGCTCTCGACGTAGTTGAAGCCCCAGCTCCACTGGAAGCCGACCACGTTGACCGTGACGTCGGGCTTCTTGTCGGTGAGGCTGAGGAGCTTCGACTCGTCCCGGGCCGTGAAGTAGAAGAGCACCGAGATGATGATGATCGGGACCACCGTGTACAGGGCCTCGATCGGCATGTTGTACCGGGTCTGCGGAGGAACCTCGACCTTGGTGCGGCTGCGCCGGTGGAAGAAAGCACTCCACAGGATCAGGCCCCACACCAGCACGCCGACGGCGAGCGCGGCAGCCCAGGAGCCCTGCCACAGGGAGAGGATCCGCGGAGCCTCTTCCGTGGTCGGGGTGGGCATGCCAAGGCGGGGGAAGTCCTTGTATGTGCAACCGGTTGCGGTCGCCAGGACCAGGCCCGCGGTCAGTGCCTGCAGCAGCTTCCGCCGCATCGGGCGCCGCGGCGAGCGGTCGGAGCCGTTGGGACTCACGTAGCGCCTTCCCGAGAGTCTCGCCCGCGCGGTCGGCTGCGGCCTTCTCGCTGGTCGGTCGCCGCCCTGCGTCGGGCAGGGGTTTGGATGTTTATGCGGACCAAACCCTAGCCGACGCTCTCCGAGGGTTCGCGGGGAGGGGGGCATACGCGTCGCCTGTCACCCTGTTGGGGTGGGAACGGGCTCGGAGCGGGCGCCGATTAGCTCGGGTTGTCCGGTTTCGGGGCCCCGGCGCGGACCGCATCGTGGCTGGTCGCGCCGCTCCCGAGGCTCCGGCACCGGGCCGGGCGTTCTACCGTTGCCGTGTGTCCTACTTCGACGCCGCCTCCGCCGTCCCCCTCCATCCCGTGGCCCGTCAGGCGCTCCTGGCCTCCCTGGACGAGGGGTGGGCCGACCCCGCCCGTCTCCACCGGGAGGGCCGTAGGGCCCGGATGCTGCTCGACGCCGCGCGGGAGGCGGCCGCCGAGGCCGTCGGGTGCCGGGCCGACGAGGTCGTGTTCACCCCGTCCGGGACCGCGGCCGTGCACGCCGGCGTCGCGGGGGCGCTGGCCGGGCGGCGCCGGGTCGGACGCCACCTGATCGTGTCGGCGGTCGAACACTCCTCCGTACTCCGTTCGGCGGAGCTGTTCGAGGCCGAGGGCGGGACGGTCGGCCGGGTGCCGGTCGACCGGACCGGCGCCGTCGATCCGTCGGCGTACGGGGCCGCGCTCGGCCCGGGGACCGCGCTGGCCTGCCTCCAGTCGGCCAACCACGAGGTGGGCACCGTGCAGCCGGTGGCCGAGGTGGCCGAGGTGTGCCGGGCCGCCGGGGTGCCGCTGCTGGTGGACGCGGCGCAGTCGCTGGGCTGGGGGCCGGTCGAGGGCGGCTGGTCGCTGCTGGCGGCGAGCGCGCACAAGTGGGGCGGCCCCTCCGGGGTCGGGCTGCTCGCCGTCCGCAAGGGGGTGCGGTTCGCCGCCCGGGGAGCGCTGGACGAGCGGGAGTCGGGCCGGGCGCCCGGCTTCGAGAACATCCCGGCGATCGTGGCGGCCGTGGCCTCGCTGCGCGCGGTGCGGACCGGGGCGGCCCAGGAGGCGGCCCGGCTGCGGGAGCTGACGGACCGGATCCGGACGCGGGTGCCGGAGCTGGTGCCGGACACGGAGGTGGTCGGCGACGCCGGGCGCCGGCTGCCCGGGATCGTCACCTTCTCCTGCCTCTACGTCGACGGCGAGGCGCTGCTGCACGAGCTGGACCGGGCGGGCTTCTCGGTCTCCTCCGGTTCCTCCTGCACCAGCAGCACGCTGACGCCCAGCCATGTGCTGAAGGCGATGGGGGTGCTGAGCGAGGGGAACGTGCGGGTCTCCCTGCCCGCTGGTGCGGCCGGGGAGGACGTGGAGCGGTTCCTGCGGGTGCTGCCCGGTGCGGTGGCCGGGGTGCGGGAGAAGCTCGGGGCGCCGGCTCCCGCGGCGGCCGTCCGGGCCGCGGCGCTGGTCGTCGACTCGCTGGGCAAGCGGTGCCCGATCCCGGTCATCGAGCTGGCCAAGGTGATCGGGGACGTGCCGGTGGGCGGGACCGTCCGGGTCCTCTCCGACGACGGTGCGGCCCGCCTGGACATCCCGGCCTGGTGCGAGATGCGGGGGCAGGAGTACGTCGGAGAGGAACCGGCCGAGCGGGGCGCGGCGTACCTGGTGCGCCGGGTGGTCTGAGGGAGCCCGGGCGGGGCGGTCCCTCAGCCGCCGATGTGGGCGCGGACCTCCTCGCCGGCCTCGTCCCCGTACGCCTTCACGAACCGCTCCATGAAGTGCCGGCGCCGCAGGTGGTACTCCTGCGTGCCCACGGTCTCGATGACCAGCGTGGCCAGCATGCAGCCGACCTGCGCCGCGCGCTCCAGCGGGACGCCCCAGGCCAGGCCGGACAGGAAGCCGGCGCGGAAGGCGTCGCCGACGCCCGTGGGGTCGGCCTTGCGCTCCTCCTGCGCGCAGCCGACCTCGATCGGGTCCTCGCCGGTCCGCTCGATGCGCACGCCCCGCGAGCCGAGCGTGGTGACCCGGTGGCCGACCCGGTCCAGGATCTCGGCGTCGCTCCAGCCGGTCTTGGTCTCGATCAGGCCCTTCTCGTACTCGTTGGAGAAGAGGTACGTCGCGCCGTCCAGCAGGAGGCGGATCTCCTCGCCGCCCATCCGGGCGATCTGCTGGGAGAAGTCGGCGGCGAACGGGATCCGCCGGGAGCGGCACTCCTCGGTGTGGCGGAGCATGGCCTCGGGGTCGTCGGCGCCGATGAGGACCAGGTCGAGGCCGCCCACGCGGTCGGCGACGGTCTTCAGCTCGATCAGCCGGGCCTCGCTCATCGCGCCCGTGTAGAAGGAGCCGATCTGGTTGTGGTCGGCGTCGGTGGTGCACACGAAGCGGGCGGTGTGCAGGGTCTCGGAGATGCGCACCGAGTCCGTGTCCACACCGTGCCGGTCGAGCCAGGCGCGGTACTCGTCGAAGTCGAAGCCGGCGGCGCCGACCAGGACGGGCCGGGTGCCGAGCTGGCCCATGCCGAAGGCGATGTTCGCGCCCACGCCGCCCCGGCGTACGTCCAGATTGTCCACCAGGAAGGAAAGCGAGACCGTGTGCAGCTGGTCCGCGACGAACTGGTCGGCGAAACGGCCGGGAAAGGTCATGAGGTGATCGGTGGCGATGGAGCCCGTGACTGCGATGCGCACGTCGGCATTCTCCTGCGGGAGGCTGGGTTGACAGTTCACGCTACCCGCTCGGGGCCCGCCGCTGAAGCTGGCAAAACTACCCGATAGTAGATCTTTCTTCGCAGTCGGTGCCATGCCTACGGTTCGGGCATGACGAACTTCGAGATCGCCCCCTCCGCCCCGGCCGGGTCCGACGGCGGGCTCGCCGCCCTGCGCGGCGACTGCGCCCGGATGGCCCCGCACTGGGCGGTCCCGCGGAACGCGGAGTCCCGGCCCGTGCCGCCCTCGCGCATCCACGGGGTGAGCGTGCCGACGCGGTCGGCCCGGCTGCTGGACGCGATGTCCGACTACGGCGACTGACCCGCGGGCTCGTCCGCGGGGAACCGCGCGCTCCCCTCCCGCGTCCCACCGGCGTTCCCGCGCGCGGACCGCGGGACCCGAGCCGGCGAGGAGCGATGCGGTGAACACCGAGCGGTCTGGGAACCCCGGGAACCCCGGGAACGCGGAGGTTCCGGAGGCATCCGAAGGACGGGCGGGCCGGACCGGGCGGCGGCGGTCGCCCGCCGCCGTCGTGGCCGTCGCGGCGGCCGTCCTGCTGGTGGGCGGCGGTGGCGCGTACGTCGCCGCGGAGGGCGGCCCGGGCGGCGGTGCGGGCGGACCGGCCGCCTCCGGCGGGGGCGCCACTCCCCCGCCGCTCGCGCTGGACGGCTGGGTGAAGGACGGCACCGGCGGCATCGCGCCCGGTGAGCCGGACCCCTACGGCACCCGGTACGTGGCGGCGGGCGAGCTGCCGGACGGGCCCGGCTCGGCGCCGGTGTACGAGCCCGCGGCCGAGGTGGGCCGGGGCCGGGTGGCCCGGCTGGCGAAGGCGCTCGGCCTGGACGCGGCGCCGGTCGCCGAGGGCCGGAGCTGGCGGGTCGGCGGCCGGGACGGCTCCGGTCCGCGCCTCCTGGTCGACCGGGACGCGCCGGGGAACTGGACCTACAGCCGGTACCTGCCCGGCACCGACAACTGCCGCAAGGTGACCGTCTGCGCCCAGGACCCGGGCGCTCCGGCCGGTGCCCCGGTGAGCGCGGCGGAGGCCGAGCGGGTGGCGGCGCCGGTGCTGCGGGCGGCGGGCCTGGCGGACGCGCGGGTGGACGCGGGCCGGGTCCAGGGCGCCCAGCGCGTGGTCGACGCCGATCCGGTGGTCGGCGGACTGCCCACGTACGGCTGGACGACGGGGCTGACCGTCGGCCGGGACGGCGAACTGGTCGGCGGGCACGGGCTGCTGAGCGCTCCCGTGCGGGGCGGCACGTACCCCGTGGTGGGCGCCGCGAAGGCGCTGGAGCTGCTGAACGGGCCGGCGGCGGGCGGGCACCGGATGGGGATCGGCGGGTGCGCGAGCCCGGTGCCGCTGAAGGACCGGCTGGAGCGGCCGTGCGGCGCGGACACCGGGGCGCCGAAGGCGGCGCCGGAGCCGGCCGGGGACACGGTCACGGTCGAGGAGGCGGTGTTCGGGCTGGCCGCGCAGTCCGTCGGCGGGCGGCAGACGCTGGTGCCGTCCTGGCTGTTCCGGGTGCGCGGGACCGCGGCGGCGGAGGGGTTCACGGTGACGTACCCGGCGGTCGACCCGCGGTACCTGGCGTCGGCGTCCGCGCCCCCGGCCCCGGCTCCTTCCGGCTCCGCGGCGCCCGGGCGGGGCCGGGACGTCCCGGTGGCCTCGTACGCGGCCGACGGGCGGACGCTGCGCCTGGGGTTCTCCGGCGGGGTGTGCGCCGACTACCGGGCGTCGGCGCGGGAGAGCGGCGGGCGGGTGACCGTGACGGTGACCGAGACGCCCTGGCCGGACCGGGTGTGCGTGCTGGTCGCCAGGGAGTACGAGAGGACCGTGCGGCTGGACGCGCCGCTCGCGGGGCGGGCGGTGGTCGGGGCGGACGGCGCCGCGGTCCCGGAGGCGGAGCCGGGCGCGCGGCTCACGGAGTCGTCGGCGCGGCTGCGCTGATCCGCGTTCCGGGCCGGTGACACCCCCGGGCACACGAGGGCGGCGGCCCCCCGGGACAGGGGGCCGCCGCCTCGTTCGGATCCTCGGGCCGCCGGGACGTCCGCCCGGCCGGCCGAGCCCGTCAGCTGAAGGAGTCGCCGCAGGCGCAGGAACCGGTCGCGTTCGGGTTGTCGATCGTGAAGCCCTGCTTCTCGATCGTGTCCACGAAGTCGATGGACGCGCCGCCCAGGTAGGGAGCGCTCATCCGGTCGGTGACGACCTTGACGCCGCCGAAGTCCTTGACGACGTCGCCGTCGAGGGAACGCTCGTCGAAGAAGAGCTGGTAACGCAGGCCGGAGCAGCCACCGGGCTGAACGGCGACGCGCAGCGCGAGGTCGTCGCGGCCTTCCTGGTCGAGCAGTGCCTTCACCTTGGCCGCGGCGGCGTCACTCAGGATGATGCCGTCGGTGGCGGTGCTGGTCTCGTCCGATACGGACATCTACATCTCTCCCGGGTTGTACGGAGACTGCTTGCCGACGAGTGCAACCGGCTCGTCCGCGGATTCATTCCGCGCCGGGCATTCGCTTGGTCGCGTTCTTTCTTCCTTCCTCATGCTCGCACATGCCCGGTCGGCCGGACAGCGACCCGATGCGGGGCCGCGACGGGATTCACGTCACATGGACGCTATGGCCGTCGTCAAAGTGACGTGAACCGGATATGATAGATAGCGTCAGTTAGACGAAAACTAGAAAGGGTGCGTGTCGTGACCACCGCCCAGACCCCGGAGCTCGACGTGCAGCCGACTCCGCTCGCCCTGCTGCTGCTCGGCCGCGAGGCCGACCCGAAGAGCGAGCGGGGCGTCGAGTGCCCCGGTGACCTGCCGTCTCCGTCCGACCCCGACCTGGTCGAGCGTGCCCGTGCCGCCAAGGAGAAGCTCGGCGACAAGGTCTTCGTGCTCGGCCACCACTACCAGCGCGACGAGGTCATCCAGTTCGCCGACGTCACGGGTGACTCCTTCAAGCTGGCCCGGGACGCCGCCGCGCGCCCGGAGGCCGAGTACATCGTCTTCTGCGGTGTGCACTTCATGGCCGAGTCGGCGGACATCCTGACGTCCGACGCCCAGAAGGTCGTCCTGCCCGACCTCGCCGCCGGCTGCTCCATGGCCGACATGGCGACGGCCGAGCAGGTCGCCGAGTGCTGGGACGTGCTGACCGAGGCGGGCATCGCCGAGCAGGTCGTGCCGGTCTCGTACATGAACTCCTCGGCCGACATCAAGGCGTTCACCGGCAGGCACGGGGGCACCATCTGCACCTCGTCCAACGCCAAGCGGGCCCTCGACTGGGCGTTCGAGCAGGGCGAGAAGGTCCTCTTCCTGCCCGACCAGCACCTGGGCCGCAACACCGCCGTCCGCGACATGGGCATGTCCCTGGACGACTGCGTGGTCTACAACCCGCACAAGCCGAACGGCGGCCTGACCGCCGAGGAGCTGCGCGCGGCGAAGATGATCCTGTGGCGGGGCCACTGCTCGGTCCACGGGCGCTTCAGCCTGGAGTCGGTGAACGACGTCCGCGCGCGCATCCCCGGCGTGAACGTCCTGGTGCACCCCGAGTGCCGGCACGAGGTCGTGGCCGCGGCGGACCAGGTCGGCTCGACCGAGTACATCATCAAGGCGCTCGAAGCCGCCCCGGCCGGTTCCAAGTGGGCCATCGGCACCGAACTGAACCTGGTCCGGCGTCTGGCGAACCGTTTCGCCCCGGAGGGCAAGGAGATCGTCTTCCTCGACCGGACGGTCTGCTTCTGCTCGACCATGAACCGCATCGACCTGCCCCACCTGGTCTGGACCCTGGAGTCCCTGGCCGAGGGCACCCTGGTCAACCGGATCGAGGTCGACCAGGAGACCGAGGCGTTCGCCAAGCTGGCCCTGGAGCGGATGCTCGCGCTGCCGTAACGCGCCCGGCGCACGACCGAGGCCCGGTCCCCCGCGCGGGGGACCGGGCCTCGGTGCGGCCGGTGCCGTAAGACGCCGGCCGGTTCCCGTTCCCCGACAGCGGCGGGGGACGCAGGTGAGCGCCCACGCCACCACCCTGGGCCATGTCGGGCGGCCGGATCGTAGCCCCCTGGTCCATTTCCCGGCCGCCCGCTACTGCGCGCGCAGTACACGCGGGTGGAGGTCACTCCATCCTCGGACGTACCAGCCCCGACTCGTACGCGATCACCACGAGCTGCGCCCGGTCCCGCGCGCCCAGCTTGGCCATGGCCCGGTTGACGTGCGTCTTCACCGTCAGCGGGCTGACCGCGAGGCGTTCGGCGATCTCGTCGTTGGAGTGCCCGCCGGCCACCTGGACGAGGACCTCCCGCTCCCGGCCGGTGAGCGCGCCGAGCCGTCCGAAGCGGGTGGGGTCGAGGCCGTCGCCGTCGTCGCCGCGGGCCAGGAAGCGGGCGATCAGGCCCTTGGTGGCGGCCGGGGACAGCAGCGCCTCGCCGCCGGCCGCGACCCGGATGGCACTCAGCAGCTCCTCGGGCTCGCTGCCCTTGCCGAGGAAGCCGGAGGCCCCGGCGCGCAGTGCCCGGACCACGTAGTCGTCCACCTCGAAGGTGGTCAGGATGACCACGCGGACCTGCGCGAGGGAGGGGTCCGCGCTGATCAGCCGGGTGGCGGCGAGACCGTCGGTGCCCGGCATCCGGATGTCCATGAGGACGACGTCCGGGACGTGCTCCCCGGCCAGCCGGACCGCCTCGGCGCCGTCGGACGCCTCGCCCACCACCTCCATGTCGGACTCGGAGTCGACCAGCACCCGGAACGCGCTGCGCAGCAGTGCCTGGTCGTCGGCGAGCAGGACACGGATGGTCATACGGGATCCCCCTGGGCGGTCGTCGTCCTGACCGGCAGGATCGCATGGACGCGGAAACCGCCGCCGTAGCGGGGGCCGGTGGTCAGCGTGCCGCCGAGGGCGGTGACCCGCTCGCGCATCCCGAGCAGTCCGTGGCCGCCGCCGGTCTCCGGCCCGCCGGCCCCGCCGGGGCCGTCGTCCAGGACGGTGATCTCCACGTCCGCTCCGGCGCGCACCACGCTCACCTCGGCCGCGGCCCCGGAGCCCGCGTGCTTGCGCACGTTGGTCAGCGCCTCCTGGACGATCCGGTAGGCGGCCAGGTCGACGGCGGCGGGCAGCTCGGCGCCCTGGTCGGGGCGGGCGACGGAGACCGGCAGGCCCGCGCTGCGGAAGGTGCCGGCCAGCTCCTCCAGCCGGCTCAGCCCCGGGGCGGGCTCGGTCGGGGCCTCCGGGTCGCCGGACTGCCGAAGCAGGCCGACCGTGGCGCGCAGCTCGTCCAGCGCGCTGCGGCCGGCCTCGCGGACGTGCGCGAGGGCCTCCTTGGCCTGGTCGGGCCGCCGGTCCATGACGTGGGCGGCGACTCCGGCCTGCACGTTCACCAGGGCGATGTGGTGGGCGACGACGTCGTGCAGGTCGCGGGCGATGCGCAGCCGCTCCTCGGCGACCCGGCGGCGGGCCTCCTCCTCGCGGGTGCGTTCGGCGCGTTCGGCACGGTCCCGGATGGCCTGGACGACCGCGCGGCGGCTGCGTACGGCGTCGCCGGCGGTGGCGCCGATGCCGGTCCAGGCGAGGAGGCCCAGGTTCTCCTGGGCGTACCAGGGCAGCGGCCCGGCGAGCATGGCCGCGGCCGTCAGCACGGTCATGGTGAGCAGGCCGAGCCGCCAGGTGGTGGGGCGGTCGGTGGTGGCGGCGACGGTGTAGAGGGCGACCACGGCGCACATCGCGACCGGGGCGCGCGGGTCGCCGGTGACCAGCTCGACCAGGGAGACCGTGCCGGTGACGGCGAGGACCGTCCGGGGCGCGCGGCGGCGCGGGACGAGCGCCGCCGCGCCGGCCAGCATCAGCAGGAGGCTGAGGACGGCGGGGGTGTGCATGCCCCAGCTGACGCCGTGCTCGTCCCGGGGCACGGCGAAGGAACCGGCGACCATGCAGACCAGCACGCCCGCCGCGATGGCCGCGTCCAGCGCCAGCGGGTGGGCCCTGAGGCGGCACCGGGCGCGTTCGAGAGTGCTCACACCAGGAACAGTACGGCGCCCCCGCGGTGCCGGGCAGGGCCCCGAGGGGGCGCGGGAGGCCGCGCGGCCGGCCAGCGGACGCCCGCCGCGGGGGCCCGCTCCCCCGGCCGCGGCCGGCCGCGCCGCGCGCTGTTGGGCGCGCCGACGGCGAACCGACCGCCGCCCGTCGGACGCAGTTGGCCGGGCCTGCCCAGCCTCCTCCTGGACACCGTCCCGTCGACGAGAGGCACCCCATGCGCCACCGCACACCGCTCTGCGCCGTCGCCGCCCTCACCTTCCTGTCGGCCGCCGCGGCGGCCGCTCCCGCGCGGGCGGCCTCCTACGGCACCCCCACGATCAGGCTGTCGGCCGCCTACCTGTCCGGTGCGGTCGGCGGCAGCGGCGACCCGGCCGTGACGGTGACCGTCGCGCAGAGCGGCGCCGACGCCTCCGCGCTGACGGTCGCCGCGACCGCGAGCAGCCGCGGCGAGGTGGCCGGCGCCGCCGACGTGCGGGTCACGGGCACCGGCGGCAGCCGGACGGCCGCCGTCACCGCGCACGCCCGGGGCTACACCGACCTCACGCTGAAGGTGACCGGGCTCGGCGGCGGAACGGCCACCACGACCCTGCACTACGCGGCGTCCCCGGCCGTCCTGAACGGCGCCGACGCCCGCTACCTCACGGGCGCGGCGGACGCCTCCGCGGCCGTCGACGCCGGCGGCGGCCACGTCCTCGTCGCCGACGACGAGGACAACACCCTGCGGCTGTACGACGGCGCCGTCTCCGGTGCGCCGGTGCGGAGCTGGGACCTGGGCGCGGCGCTCGGCGCCGGCAAGGAGGTGGACATCGAGGGCGCGGCCCGCGTCGGGGACACGGTCTACTGGACGGGCTCGCTGGGCAACAACAAGGACGGCGAGTACAAGCCGGACCGCAACACGGTGTTCACCACGACCGTCTCGGGTTCCGGCGCCGCCACCCGGCTCACCTTCGGCACCGCCGGGCACCGGCTGCGCGACGACCTGGTGGCCTGGGACGAGGCGAACGGCGGCCGGTACGGTTTCGCCCGCGCGACGGCTCCCGGGCAGACCCCGAAGCAGGCCGACGGCTTCAACGTCGAGGGGCTGGAGTTCGCCCCCGGCTCGGCCACCACCGCCTACGTCGGCTTCCGCGCCCCGCTGGTGCCGCCGCGGGCCGGCGGCAAGGCCCTGCTCGTGCCGGTCACGAACATGGACCAGGTGGCACGCGGTACGAAGGCGGCCATCGGCACGCCGGTCGAGCTGGACCTCGGCGGGCTGTCCGTCCGGGACCTGCGCCGCGACGCGCAGGGGCGGTACCTGATCCTGGCCGGGTCCTTCGCGGCCGAGGACAACAGCGCCCCGTACGCCCTCTACTCCTGGGACGGGGTCGCCGGGCACCAGCCGGTGAAGGCGCTTGACCTGCCGACGGCGGACGCGGGCGGCTGGGAGTCCGTGGTGTCCGTGCCCGACCTGACCGCCCCCGGCGCCCGGGTGCGGCTGATCACCGACAACGGGTCCGCCGACCTCTACGGCGACGGCACCGAGGCCAAGGACCTCACGCACCCGGAGTGGCGCAAGTCCCGCAGCGCCTGGTTCACGCTGGGCTGACCGGCGCCGGGCTCAGCCCGGGATCAGCCCCTCGTCGCCGAGCAGCCTGCGGACCTCCTCCAGCGTCGCCCCGGGCGAGGGCAGGATCAGCCCGGAGGGTTCCAGCGAGTCGTCCGGCAGCGGGGTGCCGAGCCGGTGGACGGCGTCGAGGAGAGCGGTGAGCGTGCGGCGGAAGCCCTCGCCGTCGCCGCTCTCCATCTCCGCCATGAGCTCGTCGTCCAGTCTGTTCAGCTCGGCGAGGTGGGCGTCGTCCAGCCTCACCTGGCCCTCCCCCATGATCCGTACGATCACGTCGGCCTCCTCGGCTCGGGCCCCGGCGCCGGCTACTGCTTGTCGAAGCGCGGGGTGTCCTGCGGCTGCTGCTGGACCTGCCCCTGACCGGCGCCGCCCTCGATGGCCTGCTGCGGGGAGCCGCCGGCCAGCTCGGCCTTCATGCGCTGCAGTTCCAGCTCCACATCCGTACCACCGGAGAGCCGGTCCAGCTCGGCCTGGATGTCGTCCTTGTGCATGCCGGACTGGTCGTCCAGGGCGCCGGAGGCGAGCAGTTCGTCGATGGCGCCGGCCCGGGCCTGGAGCTGGGCGGTCTTGTCCTCGGCGCGCTGGATGGCGAGGCCGACGTCGCCCATCTCCTCGGAGATGCCAGAGAAGGCCTCGCCGATCCGGGTCTGGGCCTGGGCGGCGGTGTAGGTGGCCTTGATGGTCTCCTTCTTCGTGCGGAAGGCGTCCACCTTGGCCTGCAGGCGCTGGGCCGCCAGGGTGAGCTTCTCCTCCTCGCCCTGGAGCGTCGCGTGCTGGGTCTCCAGGTCGGTGACCTGCTGCTGGAGGGCGGCGCGGCGGGACAGCGCCTCGCGGGCCAGGTCCTCGCGGCCGAGGGCGAGCGCCTTGCGGCCCTGGTCCTCCAGCTTGCCGGACTGCTGCTGCAACTGGTTGAGCTGGAGCTCCAGGCGCTTGCGGCTGGTCGCCACGTCGGCGACACCGCGGCGCACCTTCTGCAGCAGCTCCAGCTGCTTCTGGTAGGAGTAATCGAGGGTCTCGCGCGGGTCCTCGGCCCGGTCAAGGGCCTTGTTCGCCTTCGCGCGGAAGATCATCCCCATACGCTTCATGACACCGCTCATGGGCTTCGCGCGCCCCCTTCTGACGGACTCCGGCTCACAGATCCTGCGACAGGACCCACAGTACGGGCCCTGCTTCCATTACCGCACTGTTCGCGGGGTGATGCGCTCATCCCCGAGGACGACTGCGGACCGCACCGCTCCGGCGTGAGGAGTAGGTGATCCCACCCGGCGTGGGTGCGCGCCCCCCTTCCCTCCTCTAGGGACGCCCGGTGTTGCCGGATCGTTCCCCACCGGGCTGGGGTCCATGCGGGTGCAGCCCGTACCCTTGGGTTTTGTGTTCCGTAGCCGTGCCAAGGAAGAGAAGGCCCCGACCGCCGACAAGGCGCAGGTGACCCTCTCCAAGCAGCCCCGTGACCCGCAGGCCCCCAAGGGTCGGCCCACGCCCAAGCGCAGTGAGGCCCAGACCCAGCGCCGCAGCGTCGCCCAGACCCCGACGAACCGCAAGGAGGCCGCGAAGCGCCAGCGCGAGGACCGGCGGCAGGCCATGGCCCGCCAGCGCCAGGCGCTGGCCAGCGGCGACGAGCGCTACCTCCCGGCCCGGGACAAGGGCCCGGTCCGCAAGTTCGCCCGGGCCTGGGTGGACTCCCGGTACAACATCGCGGAGTTCTTCCTGCCGCTCGCCGTCGTGATCCTCGTGCTCAGCGTGGTGCGGGTGCCGGCGGTCCAGAGCATCGCCCTGCTGCTGTGGCTGGTCGTGATCGTGCTGATCGTGCTGGACGCGGCGGTCAGCGGCCTGCGCCTGCGCAAGCGGCTCGCGGAGCGCTTCCCGAACGAGAACACCCGCGGCGCGGTCGCCTACGCCCTGATGCGCTCGCTCCAGATGCGCCGGCTCCGGCTGCCGAAGCCGCAGGTCAAGCGCGGGGAGCGACCCTGAGCGCAGACGCTTTCACCGGGGGTGCGGCCGGGGCCCGGACGGGCTGCGCCGGCGCTCTGCGCGAGGTCGTGGCGCAGGAGCTGGTGACCCGGCAGCTCGACGAGCAGATGGCCGGGCGGTTCCCGGTGGGCCGGCGGCTGCGGGTGCTCGACGTGGGCATGGGCCGGGGCACGCAGGCGCTGCGGCTGGCCCGGCTCGGTCACCAGGTGACCGGGGTCGAGCAGGACACCGCGCTGGTCGACGCGGCCCGCGAGGCCGTGGCCCGGGAGCCCGAGGGCATCCGGGAGCGGGTCCGGCTGGTGCAGGGCGACGGGCGGGACACCGGTGTCCACTTCCTGCCGGGCAGCTTCGACGTCGTGCTGTGCCACGGCGTCCTGATGTACGTCGAGGAGCCCGACCCGCTGGTGGCGGGTCTGGCCCGGATGCTGGCGCCGGGCGGTCTGCTCTCCCTGCTCGTCCGCAACGGCGACGCGCTCGCCATGCGGCCGGGCCTCGACGGTGACTGGGCGGCCGCCCTGGCCGCCTTCGACACCGTCCGCCTGCCGCACGCCCGGACGGACCCGGACGGCGGGGCCCCGGTCCGCCCCGGCCCCGGTGTCCGGGCGGACCGGCTGGCGGCCCTCACCGCCACGCTCGACGGCATCGCCGCCCCGCTGCACGCCTGGTACGGCGTGCGGGTCTTCACGGAGACGGCCGCGGACGACGCGCCGGTCCCGGACGACCTGGCGGCGCTGCTCGCCGCCGAGGAGCGGGCCGGACGCACGGATCCCTACCGCCGGGTGGCCGCGCTGCTGCATCTGTGCGGGGTACGCGGCTGAGCCCGTTCGGGGCAACAGCGCGGGCCGGGTGATCACGGCGCGGTGAGACTCGGGGCATGGACGCTTCCTCTCCTGCCCCCCGCGCTTCCCGTACGGCGGTCCCCGCCGCCGCGCTGCTGTGCTGCGCGGCCCTCGCCGGGGGCTGCACCGCACCCGCCGGGCGGGACGCCCCGGTCACCGAGCGGGCGGTCGCGCCGCGGGCCGCGACCGATCTCCAGGACCAGTACCTGCGGGTCATCAAGGAGGCCCTGCCGTCGGTCGTGCAGATCGAGGCGAGCCGCGACCTGGGCTCGGGGGTGGTGTACGACGACAAGGGGCACATCGTCACCAACGCGCACGTGGTCGGGACGGAGAAGACCTTCCGGGTGACCACGGCCAGCAGGCAGGAGCCGCTCACCGCGAGCCTGGTGTACTCCTACCCCGAGCAGGACCTCGCCGTGATCAAGCTGGACAAGGTGCCGGGCGGACTGAAGCCGGCGGTGTTCGGGGACTCCGACAAGGTGGAGGTCGGCCACATCGTGCTGGCCATGGGGTCGCCGCTCGGGCTGTCGTCCAGCGTGACCCAGGGCATCGTGTCGGCCACCGGGCGGACCGTCAGCGAGGGCGGCAGCGGCGGCGGCACGGGCGCGACGATCGCGAACATGGTGCAGACGTCGGCCGCGATCAACCCGGGCAACAGCGGTGGGGCCCTGGTGAACCTCGGCGGGCAGGTGATCGGCATCCCGACGCTCGCCGCGGCCGACCCGAACCTCGGGGGCAGCGCGGCGCCCGGCATCGGCTTCGCGATCCCGGCGTCGATGGTGCGCACGGTCGCCGGCCAGATCGTCCGGACCGGCAAGGTCGTCGACTCCGGGCGGGCGGCCCTCGGCATCACCGGGCGGACGGTCGTGGACGCCGGCTACCAGCCGGCCGGGGTGGCCGTGGTCAGCGTGCAGAACGGCGGCGCGGCCGACAAGGCGGGGCTGCGCCCGGGCGACATCATCACCGGGATGGGCGGCCGGCCCGTCACCACCATCACCTCGCTGTCCGAGGCGCTGGCGGGCGACCGGCCGGGCCGGCGGACCTCCGTGACGTACCGGCGCGACGGCACCGAGAAGACCGTCGAGGTGACCCTGGGCGAGCAGTGAGGAGGGAGCCCCTCCTCACCCCGCCCCGGACGGTCAGGCGTCGGCGTGCAGGCTCATCGGCCCGTAGATCTCGGCGCTCTCCTCGAACAGGCGCACCTGGTCGGCCCCGCCCTCCTGGAGGTCCTTCCAGTGCTCCCCGATCCAGGACTCGGCATCCCCCTGCGTGGTGAACTCCTCGGGCTGCACGGCGGGCTGGACCTCCGTCCCGTCGGCCTTCTCGAACCGCCACGTCCATGCCGTCATGTGGTTCCTCCTTCGACGCAACACCTGCTGGCAGCCTAGCCGGAAGCGCAAGAGCTGCCGGGACAGGCGAAAATCGGTGCGTGGAAATCACTCTGCTCGGTACCGGTGCCCCCGCGGGACTGCCTCGCCCCGACTGTTCCTGCGCCGCCTGCGCGAGCGCGCTCGGGCCGGACGCGCGGGCCGCCACCGCGGTGCTCGTCGACGGCACGCTGCTGCTCGACCTGACGCCGGGCGCGGCGTTCGCGGCGGCGCGCGCCGGGCAATCGCTGGGCGGAGTACGGCAGGTGCTGCTGTCGCACCCGCACGACGGTCCCGCGGTGGAGGTGCCGGCCGGGCTGCCGCAGCCGGGGCGGGTGCCGGACGGTCGGGAGCTGGCGCTGCTGACGGGGCATCGGGTGCGGGCGGTGGCGATGGACGCGGGCGGCACCGGGTACGCGGTGACCGGGCCGGACGGGCAGCGGCTGCTGTACCTGCCGCCGGGCGGGGCGCCGGCCGGTCTGGAGGAGACGGCGGCGGAGCCGTACGGCATGGTCCTGGCGGACGTCACGGGCCGCCCCGACGCGCTCGCCCGGCTCCGCGCGGTCGGCTCGGCGGGTCCCACGACGGACGTCCTCGCCGTCCACCTCGGCCACGACGTGCCGCCCGGCCCGGAGTTGCGGCGCCGGCTGGCCGCGGCCGGGGCGCGGGCGGTGCCGGACGGGACGACGCTGGTGGTGGGGGCGTACGAGGAGGTGCCGGACGTGCCGCGCCGGACGCTGGTGCTGGGCGGGGCGCGCTCGGGCAAGTCGGTGGAGGCCGAGCGGCGCATGGAGACGTTCCCGGACGTGCTGTACGTGGCGACCGGCGGGACGCGCGGCGGGGACACCGAGTGGGCCGCCCGGGTGGCCGTGCACCGGGAGCGGCGGCCGGGGTCGTGGCGTACGGCGGAGACGACGGACCTGGTGCCGCTGCTGGCCGGGGACGGCCCGCCGCTGCTGATCGACTGCCTGTCGCTGTGGCTGACGGACGTGATGGACGCCGTGGGGGCGTGGGACGACGCGGAGTGGGCGGGCGGCGGCGAGAAGGCGCTGCGGGAGAGGGTGCGGGAGCTGACGGAGGCGGTGCGCGGCACCCGGCGGACCGTGGTGGCCGTGTCCAACGAGGTGGGGTCGGGCATCGTCCCGGCGACCGCCTCCGGCCGCCGCTACCGGGACGAACTCGGCCGTCTGAACGCGGCGTTCGCCGGGGAGTGCGAGCAGGTGCTGCTGGTCGTGGCGGGTCAGGCGCTGGTGCTGCGGGGCTGACCGGGCCGCGGTGCGGGACGGCCGTCAGCGGCGGTCCTTGCGCGCCACGATCCGGTAGGCGTTGGCGAACGGCGTGCGGCGCAGCAGGGGGGCCAGGAGCTGGTCCAGGGCCCAGGCCAGGTCCAGCAGGGGGGTCGCCGCCCAGCGGACGAGCGGGTGGGCGTGGGCGAGGGCCAGCGCGACGGCGGCCGAGAGGTCCCAGGGGACGTGCGGTGCCGTGCGGTCGGTGACGAGGACCGTGCAGCCGAGGCCCTCCAGTTCCGCCCGCAGGTTGGCCGGGGGCGGCAGGTGCAGGTGGCGCGGCGGGCCGTACGGGAGCCACCACCTGCCCAGCAGCCGGGCGAACGCGCAGCGCGGGTCGGGTGCTTCGACGACCAGGTGGCCGCCGGGGCGCAGGACGGTGAGCGCGGCGCGGAGTTCGGCGCGCGGGTCGGGGGCGTGCTCCAGGTGGTGGAAGAGGGTGACCACGTCGTAGCGGGCGCGCAGCCGGGCCGCCGTGCCGGGGGTCGTCAGGTAGCCGCGGTGCGCCTCCTCCACGCGGCCCTCCAGGAGGGCCTGCTCGACCCGGGCCGTGGGGTCCAGCCCGTCGAAGCTGGTGTAGGGGAAGAACTCCCTGGCCGCCTCGGGGAAGCCGGCCAGGCCCGTGCCGACGTCCAGCCAGCTCTCCGGTTCGCGCAGGCCGGACAGCCGCCGTGCGGTGGCGCGCTGCCGGCGCCGGACCGCGCGGGCGGAGCGGACCTGGACGGTGAACTCCTCCCACTGCCTCTCGTAGGCGTCCCGGTGGAAGAAGGCGAACCCCTCCGCGGTGAGCCGGGGGTTCTGGAAGGCGTGGGCGCAGTCGCGGCACTCGTCGAGGGCGAAGGTGCCCGGCCGGTGCCGCAGCGGGTCGGGGGCGCGCATCCGGGTCCGCAGGTTCCGGGAGCCGCACCAGGGGCAGGTCGCGCGGCGCGGTTCCAGGAAGGGGTCGTGGGCGGTGCTGATCTGCGGGGTGAGGGTCGAGGTCGGCATGGGCGGCTCCCTGTGCGACATTCCGCTGCAAACCGGAACGTATGGGATGCCGGTCCGGGGTGCAACGACGCGGTGGGTGTGGGGTGGCGATGTGGCGCGGGAGCGTTCGTTCACGAGCGGTACTGTTCGGCGAATGAGCAGCCTGAATCTGGACGACTTCACCGATCTGATCGAGCGCCCGGACGGGGGCGTGCGCCGTGACGCCGAAGCCTGGCGGGAGCGCCGGATCGTGCCGCCCGGGGCGCTGGGCCGCCTCGACGAACTGGGCGAATGGCTGGCCGCCGCGCGGGGCGAGGTGCCCGTGCGGCCGGTCGAGCGGCCGCGGGTGGTGCTGTTCGCCGGCGACCACGGTGTCGCCGGGCTGGACGTGTCGGCGCGGCCCGCGGGCGGTGCGGAGCAGCTGGTGCGGGCGGTGCTGGAGGGCGCGAGCCCGGTGGCGGTGCTCGCGCGCCGGCTGGAGGTGCCCGTGCGGGTGGTGGACATGGCCCTGGACTGCGCGCCGGAGGCCTTCCCGAAGGACGTGGTACGGCACCGGGTGCGGCGGGGCAGCGGCCGCATCGACGTCGAGGACGCGCTCACCCCCGAGGAGGCCGAGGCCGCGCTGCTGGCCGGGATGGCGGTCGCCGACGAGGAGGCCGACTCCGGGACCGATCTCGTGGTGCTCGGCGACATCAGCGTGGGCGGGACCACCCCGGCGGCGGTGCTGATCGCCGCGCTGTGCGGCACCGACGCGTCCGTGGTGACCGGGCGGGGCGGGCTGGCGATCGACGACCTGACCTGGATGCGCAAGTGCGCGGCGATCCGGGACGCGCTGCGGCGGGCCCGGCCGGTGCTCGGGGACCAGATGCAGCTGCTGGCGGCGGTGGGCGGAGCGGACCTCGCGGCGATGACCGGGTTCCTGCTCCAGTGCTCGGTGCGGAAGCTGCCGGTGCTGCTCGACGGGGTGGTGGTGGCCGCGTGCGCGCTGGTCGCCCAGCGGATCGCGTTCCGGGCGCCGGACTGGTGGCTGGCCGGGCACGACAGCGGGGAGCCGGGGCAGGCGAAGGCACTGGACCGGATGGCCCTCGAACCGCTGCTGGAGCAGGGGGTGCGGGTCGGCGAGGGCGTGGGCGCGCTGCTGGCACTGCCGCTGGTGCGCAGCGCGGCCGCCCTGGCGGCGGAGCTGCCGGAGCGACCGGACGCCGAGGAGGAGCCGGAGGCCGCTCCGGAGCCGGGTGCCGGGACCGGCCCCGAGGAGACGGTCTGACCGACGGCACCCGCGGCCCTGCGCCGGGGGCCGAGGTTGGCCGGAGGACGATGGCGCCGGGGCGGAAAGGTGTGGTTCACCGGGATCGCGCCCATATGATCCTGCCCCATGGAAGATGCCCGAATTGCGGTGGCGCGGCGCGCGGAGGCCGAGGGGACGGGTGGGCGGCCGGACGAGCGGGCGGGGCGGTCCGCCGGGGTCTCCCGGCGGGCCGCCGCCTTCGCCGTCTGGTACCTGCGCACCGTCGCCTTCGTCAACTTCCTCAGCGCCGTGTGGGTCTCGCTCGGCCAGGACGTCCGGCGGCACAACCAGGACGACTTCTTCACGCCGTACCTGCTGACGGCGGGCTTCGCCTCCGGGGTGTTCACGGCCTTCCTGGCGATCACCATGCGGCGCCGGAAGCGGGCCTCGTGGATCCTCAACCTGGTGGTGAGCGGCCTGTTCCTGGCGCTGTTCGCGTGCGCCATGGCGTTCCCGGAGATCCGCCGGTACCCCCAGAACTGGATCTCCCTGGCGCTGACGGCCGCCTTCGTGGGCGCGCTGCTCGCCGGCCGCCGGGAGTTCTACGCCAAGGGTGACCGGTCCAACCCCCGCCTCGCGGCCACGGTGGCCGTGGTCGGCGGCCTGGCGGCCAGTCTGCTGGCCGGGCTGCTGGTCACGGTCACCGACGAGGCGCCGGACGCGTCCCGCTCGACGTTCCCCGAGCGCTGGCACTACGGCACCCTGCGGCTGATCTCCGTCGCGGCCGAGGAGTCCCGCTTCCCCGGGATCGACCCGCCCAACTGGGCCAACGTGGCCGTCAACGTGCTCAGCACGCTCCTCGTCCTCGCCGTGCTCTACGCCGCCTTCCGCTCCCGGCGGGCCGTCGACCCGCTCACCGCCGACGACGAGGAGCGGCTGCGGGCACTGCTGGAGCGGCACGGCGACCGCGACTCGCTCGGCTACTTCGCGCTGCGCCGGGAGAAGAGCGTGGTGTGGTCGCCCACCGGGAAGGCCGCCGTCGCCTACCGGGTCGTCGGCGGGGTGAGCCTGGCGTCCGGCGACCCGCTCGGCGACCCCGAGGCCTGGCCGGGGGCGATCGGGCCCTGGCTGGCCGAGGCACGGGCGCACGGGTGGATCCCGGCGGTGATGGGCGCGGGCGAGGAGGCCGGGACGGTGTACGCCCGGCACGGCCTGGACGCGCTGGAACTCGGGGACGAGGCGATCGTGGAGGTCGCCGAGTTCACCCTGGAGGGGCGGGCGATGCGCACCGTCCGGCAGGCGTACAACCGGGTGCGCCGGGCCGGGTACGAGGTGCGCGTCCGGCGCCACGAGGACGTCCCGGCGGACCGGATGGCGTACCTCGTCGCACGCGCCGACGACTGGCGGGACGGCGCCACCGAACGCGGCTTCAGCATGGCCCTCGGCCGGCTCGGCGACCCCGGGGACGGCCGGTGCGTCATGCTGGAGTGCACGGACGCCGAGGGGCGGCTGCGGGCGCTGCTGTCCTTCGTGCCGTGGGGCCCGCACGGACTGTCCCTGGACCTCATGCGGCGGGACCGCGACTCCGACAACGGGCTGATGGAGTTCATGGTCATCGAACTGCTGCGGCGGGCCCCCGAGATCGGGATCACGCAGGTGTCGCTCAACTTCGCGATGTTCAGGTCGGTCTTCGAACGCGGTGCGCGGCTCGGCGCCGGACCGGTGCTGAGGCTGTGGCGGTCGCTGCTCAGCTTCTTCTCCCGCTGGTGGCAGATCGAGTCGCTGTACCGCGCCAACGCCAAGTACCGGCCCATCTGGGAGCCGCGGTTCCTGCTCTTCGAGAAGAGCGCGGACCTGCCGCGCATCGGCCTCTCCTCGGCCCGCGCGGAGGGGTTCCTGGAGGCGCCGGGGCTGCCGAAGTGGCTGCACCGCAGGCACCTGGACACGCATCGCTGACCGCACGGGGACGAGGGACGCTCGATGGGAACGCTCGCCCGCTGGGCCCGCGCCGAATGGGGGCCGCTGTACGCCGCCGTACGCGGCCCGCTGCGCGCCCGCGGTCTGCCGGCGGCCCCGATGACGTGCGCGGCGGTCGCCCTGACGGCGTGCCTGCAGTACGCGCAGAACCAGCCGTGGGGTTACCTGCCCGTCCAGGACCTGGGCACGGTACGGGCCGCGGATCCGCTGTGGCAGGCCCTGCTGCGCACCCCCCTGTCGCTGTTCGTGCCGGCGCCGGACCTGCCGGTGTGGGGCGCGCTGGCGCAGGTCCTGCTGGTGTTCGGGATCGCCGAGGTGTGCCTGGGCCGGTGGCGCACGCTGGCCGTCGCCTACGCCGCCACGCTCGCCGGGACCCTGTACGCGCGCCTCGGGATCTCCCTCGGGCCGCACGCCCCGTTCGGGCTGCCGTGGACCGACGCGTGGGTGGTGGACACCGGCCCGTCGGCGGCGGTCGTCGGGCTCGCGGTGTTCGTGGGCTGGCGGTACGGGGCCTACGCGACGGCGGGCGCGGTGACGGCGGCCATGGTCGTCGAGGTGCTGCTGAAGGAGAACCTGGCGGGCAAGGAGCACCTGGCCGCGCTGACGGCCGTGGGCCTGCTGTGCCTGGGGACGGCCCTGCGGTACCGGCACGGGGACCGGCCGCGCCCCGCCCGCCCTCAGCGCTTGTCGGGCAGGTGCGCGGGGCGGGGGTCGGGCTTGCCGCCGATCCAGTCCTGAACGGCGCGGCGCGGCCGTTCCCAGCGGCGGTCGTGCCGGTAGGCGCGCAGGGCCGCCTTGGCGCGGGCGCGGGGGCGGCCGCCGTAGAAGCGGCGGGCCCACGGGGAGCCGGGGCGGGCGAGCCGGACCGCGCCGACGGCCGCGACCAGCGGCACGATCGCGCCGATGACCGCGATCCGGGTCTTGCCCTTGCCGAGGGCGACGAGCGCGAAGACGAAGTTCCCGGCGATGGTGGCGGTGGCGCTGCCGCGGTCCTGGAGCTCCTGCTGCGTCAGGTCGCTGACGCCGAACGGCGAGAAGCCGGCCAGCAGCAGTCCGACGAGGGCGGCGGTGAGCACGACGGCCTCGACGCTCTTGCGGCCCTCCGCGCTCCAGTAGACGTCGTCGAGGTGCAGGATCAGCGCGAACTCGTCCAGGACGAGGCCCGCCCCCGTGCCGAAGAGCACGGCCGCGACGGCACCGCCGGCGCCGTGCCGGTCGCTGGCGACCGCGCCGAAGCCGCCGACGACGGTGAGGACGACCCCGGGGACGACGTGGTGGATGTGCAGCCCGCCCGCCCTGACGTTGCCGAACGGCCCCCGGCCGGCGCGGATCAGCCGGGTGATGACGCGGGTGACGACGAAGGTCAGCACGAAGGCCCCGAGGGCCAGGAGCAGCGGGAGTTTGCCCGGCTCGATGATGTTCCGCAGCCACCAGTGCCCCATATGCGCACCTTATCCCCGGGTGCGGGCGGGGGCCCCGGAACCGCCGGGTAACCTGCGCCGGTGCTCAAGTCCTCCCCCACCGACGGTCTCCGCTTCGCCTTCGGCACGCTCACCGTGCTGCCCGTCCGGGTGCGCCGCTGGGACCGGGAGGCCGCGCGCGCCGGAATGCTGAGCGCCCCGGTGGCCGGACTGGCCGTCGGCGGCTGCGCGGCCGGGCTCGGCCTGCTGCTGCTCGCCCTCGGCGCCGGCCCGCTGCTCGCCGCGGTCGCCTCGGTGGCGGTGCCCGCCGCGCTCACCCGCGGGCTGCACCTCGACGGGCTCGCCGACACCGCCGACGGGCTGGGCAGCGGCAAGCCCGCCGAGGACGCCCTGCGGATCATGAAGCAGTCGGACATCGGGCCGTTCGGCGTACTCACCCTCGTCCTGGTGCTGCTGGCCCAGACGGCCGTGCTGGCGCAGCTCTACGGCGCCTCGTGGGCGCGGGGCGCGCTGGCGGCCGTGGTCTCGGCGGTCGCTGCCCGGATCGCGCTCACCCTGGCCGCCCGCGCCGGGGTGCCGGCCGCCCGCCCGGAGGGGCTGGGGGCGGCCGTGGCCGGGGTGGTGCCGAGGGCGGCCGCGCTGGCCGTCACGGCGGCCGGGGTGGCGGCGGCCGGGGCGGCGGGCGCCTGCCTCGGCGGGTACGACGCGCTGCGGACGGCCGCCGCGACGGCCGTCGGCGCCGCCGTCGCCGAGCTGCTGCTGCGGCGCTGCGTGCGGCGGTTCGGCGGGGTGACGGGCGATGTGTTCGGGGCGGTGGCGGAGACCGCCGCGACCGCCGCGCTCGCCCTGCTGGCGCTCGGCCGCTGACCGGCCCGGGCCCGTCGGCGGGGGTCCGCGCGGCCATCCCGGGACCGTCCCACGGGTCCGCGCGCCTCCCGCGAACCGGTGGCCGGGGTGCGGCGGAACCCGGCGGGCGCGCCCCCGGCCGCCCGGGCACAGGGGCCGGAAATGGCCGCGTCGCCACGCCTGGGTGAACACCCGAAGGAATGAGCGAACCGACGCACGCGCGTAGTCTCGTCCCGGGGGTTCGCCGACAGGGTGAAGGCCCCGGTTGCCACCTGTCCCCAGGCCTGGACCTAGGGTCGGCTCTCGGGCCCGGTCGACCCACCCCATTTCGGCCACCGCAACTTCACATCGGAAGCGAGATCTCACCACCGTGACTGCTCTGACTCTCAGCACCTCCGCGGCGCCCGGCCTGCGGGCCGACGCGATCGTGATCGGTGTCGCCAAGGGCGCCCAGGGGCCCGTCGTCGCGCCGGGCGCCGAAGCCGTGGACAAGGCGTACGACGGCAAGCTGGCCGGCACCCTGGAGACGCTCGGCGCCTCGGGTGCCGAGGGCGAACTGACGAAGCTGCCCGCGCCCGCCGGGTTCAAGGCTCCGCTCGTGATCGCCGTCGGCCTCGGCCCGGTGCCCGACGCGGACGAGGACGGCGGCTACGACGCCGAGGCGCTGCGCAAGGCCGCCGGCCTGGCCGCCCGCGCGCTCACCGGGTCCAAGAAGGCGGTGTTCGCGCTGCCCGTGGACGGTTCCGGCGCGCTCGGCGCGATCGGCGAGGGCGTCCTGCTCGGCGCGTACTCCTTCGACGCCTACAAGGGCGAGGCCGCCGGCAACGGCAAGGCCGGGAACGGCAAGGCGCCGCTCGCCGAGGCCGCGCTGCTCGGCGGCAAGCCGCGCGACGCCGCCCACAAGGGCGCGCTCGCCCGCGCGGCCGCGGTCTGCGAGGAGCTGAACCGCGCCCGCGACCTGATCAACATGCCGCCGAACGACCTCACCCCCGCCGCCTTCGCCGGCATCGCGCAGACCGCGGCCAAGGAGCACGGCGTCAAGGTCCAGGTGCTCGACGAGAAGGCCCTGGTCAAGGGCGGTTACGGCGGCATCCTCGGGGTCGGCGGCGGCTCCGAGGCCGCCCCCCGCCTGGTGAAGCTGTCGTACAAGCACCCGAAGGCGGACAAGCACCTGGCGTTCGTCGGCAAGGGCATCACCTACGACTCGGGCGGCATCTCCCTGAAGCCGGCCGGCCACAACGAGACGATGAAGTGCGACATGAGCGGTGCCGCCGCCGTGTTCGCCGCGGTCGTCGCCGCCGCCCGCCTCGGCCTGCGGGTGAACGTCACCGGCTGGCTGGCGCTCGCCGAGAACATGCCGTCCGGCTCCGCCTTGCGCCCGGGCGACGTGCTGCGCATGTACAGCGGCAAGACGGTCGAGGTCCTCAACACCGACGCCGAGGGCCGGCTGGTCCTCGGCGACGCGCTGTGGGCGGCCTCGCAGGAGAACCCGGACGCGATCGTGGACGTCGCCACGCTGACCGGCGCGATGATGCTCGCCCTCGGCAGCCGGACGTTCGGCGTCATGGCCAACGACGACGCGTTCCGCACCACGCTGCACGAGGCGGCCGAGGAGGTCGGCGAGCCGGCCTGGCCGATGCCGCTGCCGGAGCACCTGCGCAAGGGCATGGAATCGTCCGTGGCCGACATCGCGAACATGGGCGAGCGGTGGGGCGGCGGCCTGGTCGCCGGCCTGTTCCTGCGCGAGTTCGTGGGCGAGGGCATCACCTGGGCGCACCTCGACATCGCCGGCCCGGCGTTCAACGAGGGCGGCCCGTTCGGCTACACGCCCAAGGGCGGCACCGGCACCGCCGTGCGCACCCTGGTCCGGCTGGCCGAGCTGACCGCCGAGGGCGACCTGGGCTGAGCCGTCCGGCTCCCCCGGCACGGCGTCGGCGGGGGCGCGGGGACCGTTCGTACGGCTCCCCGCGCCCCCGCGCCGGCCGTCGGCGGCACCCGCGCCGCGGGCCGCGGACCGGCCGCGGCCCCGCGCCCCCGGCCCGCGCGCACCCCCGTTCCGGCGCGAACGTGGGGTGTCTCACACTCCAGCCCGGCGTCTCGTCCGCCCCGAACAAGTGCAAAGATGGAGCCCGGCAGGACAGGGCCCCCACCCAAGGGCCGAAGCATCGAGCGGCCGGACACCAGCCGCCAGCCGGTCATCGCCGACCGGCGTACGGCGCACATGCATGGAGGAACGTGACGTGGCGAACGACGCCAGCACCGTTTTCGACCTAGTGATCCTCGGCGGTGGTAGCGGTGGTTACGCCGCGGCCCTGCGCGGGGCGCAGCTGGGTCTGGACGTCGCCCTGATCGAGAAGGACAAGGTCGGCGGCACCTGCCTGCACAAGGGTTGCATCCCCACCAAGGCCCTGCTCCACGCCGGGGAGGTCGCCGACCAGGCCCGCGAGAGCGAGCAGTTCGGCATCAAGGCCACCCTGGAGGGCATCGACGTCCCGGCCGTCCACAAGTACAAGGACGAGGTCATCTCGGGCCTGTACAAGGGCCTCCAGGGTCTCATCGCCTCCCGCAAGGTGACGTACATCGAGGGTGAGGGCCGGCTGTCCTCCCCCACCTCCGTCGACGTCGACGGCCGGCGTGTCCAGGGCCGCCACGTCCTGCTGGCGACCGGCTCCGTGCCGAAGTCGCTGCCGGGCCTGGAGATCGACGGCGACCGCATCATCTCCTCCGACCACGCCCTCGTCCTGGACCGCGTGCCGAAGTCCGCGATCATCCTGGGCGGCGGCGTCATCGGCGTCGAGTTCGCCTCCGCGTGGAAGTCCTTCGGCTCGGACGTCACGGTCATCGAGGGCCTGAAGCACCTCGTCCCGGTCGAGGACGAGAACTCCTCCAAGCTCCTGGAGCGCGCGTTCCGCAAGCGCGGCATCAAGTTCAATCTGGGCACGTTCTTCCAGAAGGCCGAGTACACCCAGGACGGTGTCAAGGTCACCCTGGCGGACGGCAAGGAGTTCGAGGCCGAGATCCTGCTCGTGGCCGTCGGCCGCGGCCCGGTCTCGCAGGGCCTGGGCTACGAGGAGCAGGGCGTCGCGATGGACCGCGGCTACGTCCTGGCCGACGAGTACATGCGCACCAACGTCCCGACCATCTCCGCCGTCGGCGACCTCGTCCCGACCCTCCAGCTCGCGCACGTCGGCTTCGCCGAGGGCATCCTGGTCGCGGAGCGCCTGGCCGGCCTGAAGGTCGTCCCGATCGACTACGACGGTGTTCCGCGGGTGACGTACTGCCACCCGGAGGTCGCCTCCGTCGGCATCACGGAGGCCAAGGCCAAGGAGGTCTACGGCGCGGACAAGGTCGTCTCCGTCAAGTTCCCGCTCGGCGGCAACGGCAAGAGCCGGATCCTGAAGACCGCGGGCGAGATCAAGCTCGTCCAGGTCAAGGACGGCGCCGTGGTCGGTGTCCACATGGTCGGCGACCGCATGGGCGAGCAGGTCGGCGAGGCTCAGCTGATCTACAACTGGGAGGCCCTGCCGTCCGAGGTGGCCCAGCTCATCCACGCCCACCCGACGCAGAACGAGGCCCTCGGCGAGGCGCACCTGGCGCTGGCCGGCAAGCCCCTCCACATGCACGACTGACGCTTTCCGTCTTCGGGCGCGACGACACAGACTTCCGCAATTTCGTTAGGAGCAACCGAAACCATGGCGGTTTCCGTAACCCTTCCGGCGCTCGGCGAGAGCGTCACCGAGGGCACTGTCACCCGCTGGCTGAAGGCCGAGGGCGAGCGCGTCGAGGCCGACGAGCCGCTGCTCGAGGTCTCGACCGACAAGGTCGACACCGAGATCCCCTCCCCGGCCGCCGGTGTGCTGGCCTCCATCAAGGTCGCCGAGGACGAGACCGTCGAGGTCGGCGCCGAGCTGGCCGTCATCGACGACGGCACGGGTGCGCCCGCTGCCGCCCCGGCCGCCGAGTCCGCTCCGGCCGCCGAGCCGGCCCCGGCCGCCGAGCCGGCCCCCGCGCCTGCCGCCGAGGCCCCCGCCGCCGAGGCCCCCACCGAGGCTCCGGCGCCCGCCGCCGAGGCCGCCCCGGCCGGTGGCGCCGAGGGCACGGACGTGGTCCTGCCCGCGCTCGGCGAGTCCGTCACCGAGGGCACCGTCACCCGCTGGCTGAAGTCGGTGGGCGACTCCGTCGAGGCCGACGAGCCGCTGCTCGAGGTCTCCACGGACAAGGTCGACACCGAGATCCCGGCGCCCACCGCGGGTGTGCTGCTGGAGATCGTGGTCGGCGAGGACGAGACCGCCGAGGTCGGCGCCAAGCTCGCCGTCATCGGCGCCCCGGGTGCCGCCCCGGCCGCCGAGGCCGCCCCCGCCGCCCCGGCTCCGGCCGCCGAGGCCCCCGCGGCTCCGGCGCCCGCTCCGGCCCCGGCCGCCGAGGCCCCGGCTCCCGCCCCGGCCCCGGCTCCCGCGCCTGCTCCGGCCCCGGCTCCGGCCCCGGCTCCGGCCGCCGCCGCGCCTGCCGCCGCCCCGGCCCAGCCCGAAGTGCCGGCCCCGGCGCCCGCCCCGGCTCCGGCGCCCGCCCCGGCCCCGGCTCCGGTCACCCCGGCCACCGCGCCGACCTCCCCGACCGCCACCCAGGCGACCGACGAGGGCGCGTACGTCACCCCGCTGGTGCGCAAGCTCGCCGCCGAGAACGGCGTCGACCTGGCCGGCGTCAAGGGCACCGGCGTCGGCGGCCGCATCCGCAAGCAGGACGTCCTCGCCGCCGCCGAGGCCGCGAAGGCCGCCCCGGCTCCGGCCGCCGCCCCGGCCGCCGCGAAGAAGGCCCCCGCGCCGGAGGCCTCCCCGCTGCGCGGTCAGACCGTCAAGATGCCGCGGATCCGCAAGGTCATCGGCGACAACATGGTCAAGGCGCTGCACGAGCAGGCGCAGCTGTCGTCGGTCGTCGAGGTCGACGTCACCCGTCTGATGAAGCTGCGCGCCCGGGCGAAGGACTCCTTCGCGGCCCGCGAGGGCGTCAAGCTCTCCCCGATGCCGTTCTTCGTCAAGGCCGCCGCGCAGGCGCTGAAGGCCCACCCGGTCATCAACGCCAAGATCAACGAGGCCGAGGGCACGATCACCTACTTCGACTCCGAGAACGTCGGGATCGCGGTGGACTCCGAGAAGGGCCTGATGACCCCGGTCATCAAGCACGCCGGCGACCTCAACATCGCGGGCATCGCCAAGGCCACGGCGGAGCTGGCGGGCAAGGTCCGGGCCAGCAAGATCACCCCGGACGAGCTGTCCGGCGCGACCTTCACGATCTCCAACACCGGCTCGCGCGGCGCGCTGTTCGACACGATCATCGTGCCGCCGGGTCAGGTCGCGATCCTCGGCATCGGTGCCACGGTCAAGCGCCCGGCCGTCATCGAGACCGAGGAGGGCACGGTCATCGGCGTCCGCGACATGACCTACCTGACCCTCTCCTACGACCACCGTCTGGTGGACGGCGCCGACGCGGCCCGTTACCTGACGGCCGTCAAGGCGATCCTGGAGGCGGGCGAGTTCGAGGTCGAGCTCGGCCTCTGACCTTCCCCCTGATCGGGCAGTACGGCACCCCGTCCGGAGCTATTCCGGGCGGGGTGCTCGTGTTTGTCGGCACACTGAGCGTGTAAGGCTCGTCTCACCTGCGCAAAAGCATCCCCATGCGCCCTGCCCGCGCCACGTACCGGCCGTATTGTCTAAACGTCAAAGCCCCCGGGGGCCGCAGGCCGGCCCCTCCCTAAGGAGCCCCTCATGACCGCGCCCGTCGTCCACTCGCTGCGCGAGCAGATCCGCGAGCACATCGTGGAGGGAATCGTCAGCGGGCGCTGGCAGCCGGGTGAGCGCATCGTGGAGCGCCGGATCGCCACCGAACTGGAGGTCAGCCAGACCCCGGTCCGGGAGGCCCTGCGCGAGCTGGAGACCCTCCGCCTGATCGAGTCCGCCCCGAACAAGGGCGTACGCGTTCGCAATCTGACCGCGGCCGATCTGGAGGAGAGCTACCCGGTCCGGGCGGGCCTGGAGGCCATCGCCGCGGAGCTGGCGGCCGAACGCCTCGCGGAGGACTGCTCGGCCCTGGAACCGCACGTGGCGGCCCTGTACGAGGCCGACCGCGACGCCGACGGCACCGCCCAGGTCCGGCACACCGTCGGCTTCCACCGCGAGCTGGTCCGGGCGGCCGACAACTCGGTGCTGCTGCACACCTGGGAAGGGCTGGGCATCGAGGTCTTCACGGCGCTGTCGATCCGCTGGCTGGGCACGGTCCAGCAGTCGTACGCGGAGGAGCACGAGGAGCTGGTGCAGGCGTTCAAGCGCCGGGATCCCCGGATCGCCGAGCTGGTGAAGGCGCACGTCCTGGGCTGCGCGCCGCGCGCCTGACCCAGTCGAGCGCCCCCTCGCTCACCTGGGAAAACAGGGCGAAAGCTGATCAAATTCACGGCACCGGGTGCCTGTCGGCCAGGCACCCGGTGCCGACTTTCTCGGAATCGAGAGGTTTTGCCCCTCAACCCTTTGATCGATCATCGATCAGGGAGTTACAGTCGCCGACGGACTCCTACCGAGGTCCGCTGCCCTGTCCTGCCAAAGACACAAGGGCACCCCTGAACCCTTACCGATGAGGGAACCCCCTTCGACTGAGGAAGGCGGCGACATGACCGACCCCAACGCCATCCAGCCGAGCGCGCTCGACCAGCTCCCGGACCGCGACCCCGAGGAGACCGCCGAGTGGCGGGCCTCCCTCGACGCCGTCGCCAGGGAGGCCGGGCCGCACCGGGCCGCGTACCTGATGCGGCGGACGCTGGAGCGCGCCGAGGCGGGCGGCATCGCGCTGCCGAAGCTCCTCGAGACGGACTACGTCAACACCATCCCCACCTCCGCCGAGCCCGGCCTGCCCGGTGACCCGGAGATGGAAGCCCGCATCACCGCCTGGAACCGCTGGAACGCGGCGGCCATGGTGACCCGCGGCAGCAAGCACGGCGTCGGCGGCCACATCGCCACCTTCGCCTCCGCCGCCTGGCTGTACGAGACGGGCTTCAACCACTTCTTCAAGGGCAAGGAGGGGGACGGCTCCGGCGACCAGCTCTACATCCAGGGCCACGCCTCCCCCGGCATCTACGCCCGCGCCTTCCTCGACGGCCGTCTGAACGAGGCGCACCTGGACAACTTCCGCCAGGAGGCCGGCGGCAACGGCCTGCCGTCGTACCCGCACCCGCGCCGGCTGCCCTGGCTCTGGGAGTTCCCGACCGTCTCCATGGGCCTCGGCCCGCTGTCGGCGATCTACCAGGCGCGCTTCAACCGCTACCTCACCAACCGCTCCATCAAGGACGTCTCGGCGTCCCACGTGTGGGCGTTCCTCGGCGACGGCGAGATGGACGAGCCCGAGTCGACGGCGGCCCTCGCGCTCGCCGCCCGTGAGGAGCTGGACAACCTCACCTTCGTCATCAACTGCAACCTGCAGCGCCTCGACGGCCCGGTCCGCGCCAACTTCAAGATCGTGCAGGAGCTGGAGGCCCAGTTCCGCGGCGCCGGCTGGAACGTCATCAAGACGCTGTGGGGCACGGCCTGGGACGAGCTGTTCCAGCTCGACACCACCGGCGCGCTGGTACGCCGGCTGCGCGAGGTACCGGACGCGCAGATCCAGACGTACCAGACCCGCGGTGCCGCCTACATCCGCGAGGACTTCTTCGGCAAGGACCCGGCGCTCGCCGACATGGCGAAGCTGCTGAGCGACGACAAGATCCTCGAGTGCTTCCACCTGTCCCGCGGCGGCCACGAGGCCCGCAAGGTCTACGCCGCGTACAAGGCCGCCGTCGAGCACAAGGGCGCGCCGACCGTGATCCTGGCCCAGACGGTCAAGGGCCACACCCTCGGCGAGGGGTTCGCGTCGAAGAACGCCAACCACCAGATGAAGAAGCTGACGGTGGACGAGTTCAAGACGATGCGCGACCTGCTGGAGCTGCCGATCAAGGACAGCGACTTCACCGACGGCGTGGTGCCCTACGGCCACCCGGGCGCCGACTCCCCCGAGGTCCGCTACCTCCAGGAGCGCCGCGCGGCCCTCGGCGGTCCGGCCCCGGCCCGCCGCACGCAGCCGCTGCCCGCGCTGCCCGCCCCCGCCGAGAAGGCGTTCGCCTCCTTCGACAAGGGCTCCGGCTCGCAGAACGTGGCCACCACGATGGCCTTCGTCCGTCTGGTCAAGGACCTGGTCCGGGACAAGGAGACGGGCAAGCGCTGGGTGCCGATCGTCCCCGACGAGGCGCGCACCTTCGGCATGGAGAGCCTCTTCCCGTCCCTCGGCATCTACTCGCCCAAGGGCCAGACGTACGAGCCGGTCGACCGCGACCAGCTCATGTACTACAAGGAGGCCAAGAACGGCCAGATCCTCAACGAGGGGATCACCGAGGCCGGTTCCATGGCCGACTTCATCGCCGCGTCCAGCGCGTACGCGACGCACGGCGAGGCGATGATCCCGTTCTACATCTTCTACTCGATGTTCGGCTGGCAGCGCACCGCCGACCAGATGTGGCAGCTCGGCGACCAGCTCGGCCGCGGCTTCCTCGTCGGCGCGACGGCGGGCCGGACGACCCTCACCGGTGAGGGCCTCCAGCACGCCGACGGCCACTCCCCGGTCATCGCCGCGACCAACCCGGCCGCGCTGACGTACGACCCCGCGTTCGCCTACGAGATCGCGGTGATCGTCCGGGACGGTCTGCGCCGGATGTACGGCGAGGCGAAACCGGGCGAGGACCAGAACGTCTTCTACTACCTGACGGTCTACAACGAGCCGATGCCGCAGCCGGCGAAGCCGTCCGGGCTCGGCATCGACGAGGGCATCGTCAAGGGCCTGTACCGCTTCAACACGGCCGAGTCCGCGGGCGTGAGCGCTCCGGCCAACGCCCCGCGCATCCAGCTCCTGGGCTCCGGCACGGCGATCCACTGGACCCTGGAGGCGCAGAAGCTGCTCGCCGAGGAGTGGGGTGTGGCCGCCGACGTGTGGTCCGCGACCTCCTGGTCGGAGCTGCGCCGGGACGCGATGGAGGCCGACGCGGCGCTGCTGCGCGGCGAGGAGCGGGTGCCCTACGTCCGCCAGGCGCTCCAGGGCGCCGAGGGCCCGGTCCTCGCGGTCTCGGACTACATGCGCCAGGTCCCGGACCAGATCGCGCAGTGGGTCGAGCAGGACTGGTCCTCGCTGGGCGCCGACGGCTTCGGCCTGTCGGACACCCGTGAGGCCGCCCGCCGCCACTTCGGCGTCGACGCGCAGTCGATCGTCGTCGCGGCCCTGGCCCAGCTCGCCCGGCGCGGCGAGGTCAAGGCGACGGCGGTGAAGGAAGCCCGCGAGAAGTACGGGCTGTAGTCACCGGGTTCGGAGAAGTCGGGGAGGGGGGACGGCGGCCGCCGTCCCCCCTCCCCGACCTTCCCCGACGGTTCTTCCGGCAGTGCCTCCCGGCATGATGAGGGGCATGCGTGCCGCCCGCCTGATCAAGATGGTGCTCCTCCTCCAGTCCCGCCCGGCCATGACCGCCGCTGAGCTGGCGCGGGAGCTGGAGGTATCGGAGCGGACCGTGACGCGGGACGCGCAGGCGCTGTCGGAGGCGGGGGTGCCGGTCTACGCCGACCGGGGGCGGGCCGGCGGGTACCGGCTGGTCGGCGGGTACCGGACGCGGCTGACCGGACTGGCCAGGAGTGAGGCCGAGGCGCTGTTCCTGAGCGGGGTGCCGGGGGCGCTGCGGGAGATGGGCCTGGAGGACGCGGCGTCGGCGGCCCGGCTGAAGGTCTCCGCCGCGCTGCTGCCCTCGCTGCGGGACGCGCCGGACACGGCCGCCCGGCGGTTCCACCTGGACGCGCCCGGCTGGTTCCGGGAACCGGAGACGCCCGCGCCGCTGCCGGCGCTCGCCGAGGCGGTGTGGGACGACCGGTGCGTGACCGCGCGGTACCGGCGCACGGACGGCGAGGTGGAGCGGCGGCTGGAACCGTACGGGCTCGTGCTGAAGGCGGGCGTCTGGTACCTGTGCGCGCGGGTCGCCGGGAGCGGTGCCTTCCGTACCTACCGCATCGACCGGTTCACCGCGGTCGGCCCCGGCGGGGAGCGCTTCGACCGCGACCCGGACTTCGACCTGGCCGGGTTCTGGGCGGACCAGGCCGAGCGGTTCGCCCGGTCGATCCTGCGCGCCGAGGTCGTCGTACGGCTCTCCCCGGAAGGCGTGCGGCGCCTCCCGCACACCGTCGACCCGCTCGGCGCGCGGGAGGCGCTGGCCGGGGCGGGCGCGCCGGACGCGGCGGGCCGGGTGACGGTGACGCTGCCCGTGGAGTCCGAGGAGGTCGCGCACGCCCAGCTGACGGCACTGGGGCCGGAGGCGGAGGTGCTGGCGCCGGCCGGGCTGCGGGAGCGGTTCGCGGCGGACGCGGCCCGGACCGCCGCGCTGTACCGCCGTACGGAGGGCTGACGGTCGGGCCCGCACTCCGGGTGCGTCCCACCGGCCGAGGCCCGATGCTGGAGCCGTGATGGACGAGACGGAGTTCTGGGAGCTGATCGACGCCAGCCGCGAGGCCGCCGACGGCGACCCCGAGGAGCAGGCCGACGTGCTCGTGGCCCGGCTCCTGCGGCTGGACCCGGAGCGGGTGCTGGACTTCGGCCGTCACTTCGAGGCCCGGTACAACCGCGCCTACCGCTGGGACCTGTGGGGCGCGGCCTGGCTGCTGCTGGACGGGTGCAGCGACGACGCGTTCGACTTCTTCCGGTGCTGGCTGATCGGCCAGGGCCGGGAGGTCTTCGAGGGCGCGCTGCACGATCCGGACGCGCTGGCCGGGCTGCTCGGCGAGTTCGACGAGGAGATCGACGGCGACGGCGAGGAGCTGGGGTACGCGGCGGACGAGGCGTACGAGCAGCTGACCGGCACCGTCGCGCCCGACCTGGGCATCCCCCCGGCCCCGGCCGAGCCCGAGGGCACGGCGCTCGACCTGGAGGACGACCGCGCGCTGGCCCGGCGGTTCCCCCGCCTGTGGGAGCGCTTCGGAACCTGACCCCGGCCCCGGGCGCGTGCGGGGACGCGCCTTGCGTCAGTGCCACCTGTCGTAGGCGACGAGCACGGCCCTGATGCCGTCCTCCCAGCTCTCGAAGACCCCCCGGAGCATCGTGAGCGACACCGGCGGCTCCGTGTCCACACCGTCCATCACGAAGGGGTTGCAGAGTTCGCCCGACGTCCCGGTCCCGACCACCTGCCCCACCCTGGTGAACCCGCAGTCCCCCGGGTCCGGATCGGTGCACACGAAGACGTAGACCTCCACGTCGTCCTCGTCGGGCGAGACCAGGAACAGGCCTCGCCGCTTCACCTCGTCCCGCATGCGGCGATCGATCTTCGACACGTCCAGGGATGCCATCGCCCCACTCCGTCCGGTCTGCCGGGGCCACCCGGGCGGTGGCCGATGACAGTGTGGGCCGCGGGGAGGAACGGCGACAACAAGCCTGCGCCAAGTCGGCCGGAACGGGCCCGCGCACCGCGCGCCGGACCGCGGCGGGGTGGTCGCGGAGCACGCCGGAGGCCTGCCTTCTGCGGGCGGCAGAACACCGGCCCGACCGGGCTCGACGATCACTACAGTCCAGGCTCATGACGACGGTTACCACGCGCACGATCGCATACGCGGCCGACGGCCTGACGATGATCGGGCACCTCGCGCTCCCGGCCGGTGCCGACCGCCGGCCCGCGGTCCTGGTCGGGCCCGAGGGGATGGGGCTCAGTGACGTCGAGCGCCGCCGGGCCGACGCGCTCGCCGAACTGGGGTACGTGGCCCTGGCCTTCGACCTCCACGGCGGACGCTATCTGGGCGACCCCGAGGAGATGCTGGCCCGTTGCCTGCCGCTGCTCGCCGACCCCGACCGGATGCGGGGCATCGGCCGCGCGGCGCTCGACGTGCTCCGCGCCGAGCCGCGGACCGACCCGGCCCGGATCGCCGCCATCGGCTACGGCACCGGGGGCGCGATCGCGCTGGAACTCGGGCGCGACGGCGTCGACCTGCGCGCGATCGCGACGGTCAACGGACTGATCACGGGCCGGCCGGGCGAGACGGCGCGCATCCACTGCCCGGTGTGGGCCGGGGTCGGGTCGCAGGACCCGATCATGCCGCCCGCGCAACGGGAGGCGTTCACCGCGGAGATGCAGGCCGCGGGCGTCGACTGGCGCCTCACGGTCTACGGCGGCGCCCTGCACGCCTTCCATCACCCGCCGGTCGACCACACCGTGCTCCCCGGCGTCGGCCACCACCCGCGGCACGCGCGGCGCGCCTGGCGGGACGTCGTCGACCTGCTCGCCGAGTGCCTGCCCAGGACGGAGTGATCCCCTCGGACGGTCCCCGGGGCTAACCGGTGGCCGTCGGCTTCCCGGAGCCGCTCGCCGTACCCGTGCCCACCGGCTTCTCCTTGCCCACCGGCTTCTCCTTGCCCACGGGTTTCCCGGAGCCCGTCGGGGCCCCCGACGGCTCTCCCGATCGCGTCGGGGTTCCCGATTCCTTCGGGGTTCCCGATCCCGTCGGGGTTCCCGTGGGCGGGTGGGTTCCCGTGGGCGGACGGGTCCCCGTAGGCGGGCGGAGGCGTGTGGGGGGACGGCCCTGGAGGGCGGCGGCCCGTTCCCGGATGGCCGGGAGGAGGGCGCGGAGGGCCGCGCCGGGGCAGTCCGTCCGGAAGCCGTCCTGGTGGCCGGCGACGGCGGGCAGGGCGACGGCGGCGCCCGACCGGTAGCGGCTCAGGCCGCTGCTGGAGACGAGCCGGGTCCGGCCGCGCGGGTCGACGTCGCCCAGCCCGAGCTTCCAGGCGGTCAGGGCGACGATCGCGTCGGTCATGGCCCGGGGCACGGGGACGCCGGTAGTGAAGGTGCCGAGGGCGGCGATGCCCGCGGTGCGGCGGTTGAAGCCCTGGGCGTGCGCGCCGATGACGGCCCGGTCGACGCCCCCGGCGCGGCCCTCGTAGATGGTGCCGCAGCGGTCGACGAGGAAGTTGTAGCCGATGTCGTCCCAGCCCCGGGTGCCGGTCTGGCCGTCGTACAGGTGGCGGATGATGCTGGGCGCGTCGGCGCACGGGTAGCCGTTGGGCGAGTCGGTGTGGTGGAGGAAGACGGCGACGACCCGGTCGTCGTAGCGCGGCGGCGGCTGGGTGCGTCCGCCGGGGCGGCCCAGCCACACGGAGCGCGGCACGATCCGCGGCCGGGCCGCGCGGTGGACCGTCGGCGGCCGGGCCGCGGCGGCGGGACGGTCGGGGCGGGGCGCGACGGCCGCTCCCTCGACGGCACGGGCGCACAGCGCCAGGACGACCACGGCCAGTACTCCCGGCAGGTACCCGAGCGGCACGCGTATCGCGCGGAGTGTCCGTGCGGTACGCGTGTGCCGGGCCCCCGGGGCTTTACGGACGACACGCATGACCCCACTCTCGGGTCGCCCCGCCGCGCCCGCGATGTGCGCTGTGCCACCTGGTGGAACCATCGTCCCGGTCCGGGTCGTTTCCGGGGATACAGACCTGCGTGGCCGGATCCGCCGTCCGGTGGCCGCCCGGCCCGCGCGGGTGACCGGCGGGCCGGCGGCGTCCGGTGACGCCCCGTCGGCAGCGATCCGTACCGATCCGTGCCGAGGGGGCCGACAGAAAGGCTGCTCCGTGGACCTGCTCGATCTGGTGCTGGCGCTGGTGATCGTCCTCTACGCGGTGTCCGGGTACCGGCGCGGCCTGGTGGCCGGCTGTGTCTCGCTGGCCGGGTTCGTGGGCGGCGCGGTCGTCGGCGTGTGGGTACTGCCGTGGGTGACGGGCCAGGTGGCGCGCGGGTCGGCGACGGCGACGGTGCTCGCGGTGCTGACGGTGCTGCTGCCCGCGGCGGTGGGGCACGAGGTGGCGGGCCGGCTGGCGCTGCGGCTGCGCGGGGGGCTGGACCGGGGCCCGCTGCGGGTGGTGGACGGTGTGGGGGGCGCGGCCGCGAACGCGGTCGCGGTGCTGGTGGTGGCCTGGGTGGCGGCGAGCGTGCTGGCCGCGGCCCCGTCGGTGCCCCTGACGACGGCGATCCGGAACTCCACGCTGCTGGGCGCGGTGCAGGACGCGATGCCGCAGACCACGCCCGCGTGGTTCTCGCGGGCCACGTCCGCGCTCACCGAGGCGGGTTTCCCGCAGGTGTTCAACCCGTTCGAGAACGAGTCGACGGCGCGGGTGGCGCGGCCGGCCGGGGACAGCGTCACACCGGCCGCGACGGACGCGGCCCGGCTGAGCACGGTGAAGATCGAGGGCGCCGCGGGCACCGAGGGGCGTGAGGGCAGCGGGTTCGTCTTCGCGCTGGAGCGGGTGATGACCAACGCCCACGTGGTGGCCGGCATCGACCGGCCGGGGGTGCGCGTCGGCGGGGTCGGGCGGACGTACGGGGCCCGGGTGGTGCTCTTCGACCCGGACCGGGACGTGGCGGTGCTCTACGTGCCCGGTCTGCGCGCCCCGGTGCTGCGGTTCGACCCGGCCGCGGCGCGCGGGGACGCGGCGGTGGTGGCGGGCTATCCGCAGGACGGCGGCCTGAGCCTCCAGGCGGCGACGGTCGCGAGCCGGGTGCGGGCGACCGGCCAGAACATCTACAGCGACCGCACGGTCACCCGGGAGATCTACTCGGTCCGGTCCACGGTCCGGCCGGGCAACTCCGGCGGACCGCTGCTGACCACGGACGGCCGGGTGTTCGGGGTGGTCTTCGCCCGCTCCACCTCGGACGCCGAGACGGGGTACGCGCTGACGGCGGACGAGGTGGCGGGCGACGCCCGGCGCGCGCAGACGGCGACCGCCCCGGTGGACACCGGCCGGCTGGTCAGTTCCTGACGGTCACACGCGCCGGCCCATGGACACGTCGTCGACGTAGACGCCGTCGAGCAGGAACTCCCCGGGCTGCACCCCCTCGACGGCGAACCCCTCGGCCTCGTACAGGGCGCGGGCCGGGGCGTTGTGCCCGAGGACGCGCAGGGTCAGCCGCCGTGCCCCGCGGACCCGGGCCTCCCCGACGGCGGCCCGGAGCAGCGCGCGCCCGACTCCCCGCCCGCGCGCCTCCTCGGCGACGGCGAGGCCCTGGATCTGCAGGACGTGCGCGTTGGTGGCGAGCGGGGTGGGCCGGGCGAGGCGGACGTAGCCGACGACCCGGCCGCCCGCTTCGGCGACCAGGTAGTCCTGCGGGAGGTGGCGCTCGTCGAAGAACGACCCGTAGGGCGGCTCCGGCCGCGGGGTCACGGCGTGCAGGGTGGACCAGGTGGCCCGGTCGAGGGCGGCGAGTGCGTCCTCGTCGTCGGCCACGGCTGTGCGTATGTACGGCTCCGGCATGACGATCACCCTACGGCGGACGGCCGGCGCGTCCCATCGGGGTGCGCGCCGGGGCATGCTGGGGCCATGGAGCGTATGCGAATCGCCGTGGCCGGCGCGTCCGGGCTCATCGGCAGCGCCCTGGTGCGGTCCCTGACCGCGGACGGGCACGAGGTGGTACGGCTGGTGCGGCGGGCGAGTGAGGGACCGGGAGAGGTCTGCTGGGACCCGGAGCGGCAGTACGTCGACGCGGCCGGGCTGACCGGGTGTGCGGCGGTGGTCGATCTGGCCGGGGCCGGGATCGGGGACCGGCGCTGGACGCCGGCGTACAAGCGGCTGCTGCGGGACAGCCGGGTGCTGGGCACGGCCGCGCTGGCGGAGGCGGTGGCCGCGCTGCCGGAGCCGCCGCGGGTCTTCGTCAGCGGCAGCGCGATCGGCTTCTACGGCGACACCGGCGACCGGGTGGTGGACGAGGACGCCCCGCCGGGCGACGGCTTCCTGCCCGGGCTGTGCGTGGAGTGGGAGGAGGCGGCGGCGCCCGCGCAGGAGGCGGGGGTGCGGACGGTGTTCCTGCGCACGGGGCTGGTGGTGGCGCGGGGCGGCGGGGCTTGGGGGCGGCTGTTCCCGCTGTTCCGCGCGGGGCTCGGGGGCCGGCTGGGGGACGGGCGGCAGTACTGGTCGTACATCGCGCTGCACGACGAGGTCGCCGCGATCCGCCACCTCATCGACGGGGACGACCTCGCCGGGCCGTTCAACCTGACGGCACCGCGGCCGCTGACCAACGCGGAGATCACGGCGGCGATGGCGCGGGTGCTGCGCCGCCCGGCGCCGTTCGCGGTCCCGGCGCCGGTGCTGCGGGCGGCGCTGGGCGAGATGGCCGGGGACGTGCTGGGCAGCCAGCGGGTGGTGCCGAAGCGGCTGCTGGAGTCGGGGTTCCGGTTCGCGTTCCCGGGCATCGACGACGCGATCCGTGCGGCACAGTGAGCCGGATGACAACACCGGCGAACAGAAGTGACCGTATGCGACCTCCATGCGACCGTGCCCTGTTGATGCGCGACCCCTACTGACCGATCGCGGCCCTACTCTCGTCCCGAACTCCGGTATCCCTGGGGCCCGTCGGGGAGGGACGTCCCCAACGGCCGCGCAACCACAGGAGGGGCCTCGTGCTTGAGCCCGCGTACCAGGTGGACGTTGTCATCGTGGGAGCCGGAGTCGCCGGCCTCTCGGCGGCCCATCGGCTGACCAGCGCAGGAGTCACCACCGCGGTCCTGGAGGCCGCCCCGTACACCGGCGGCCGCATGTCGACCGAGAAGGTCGACGGCTTCCGGCTCGACCGCATCGGGCAGTTGCTGACCACGTGCCGTCCCGAACTGCGGCCGGCGCCGGGGCTGGACGCGCTGAGCGTGCGCCGGTTCGCACCGGGCGTCCTGCTGCACCGCGACGGGCGCACCCAGCGTGCGCTCCCCCCGGCGGGGGGCGGGAGCGCACGGGGCGCACGCGGCGCACTGCATGTGGTGCGCGCCCTCGCGAACGCCCCGCGAAACACGGCGGCCGTGCCGGGACGGACCGCCGCGCCGGTGGGCGGCGCGGTGGACCAGGCCAGGCTCGGCGCCGCGCTCGGCCGGATCGCGTCGACCCCGGTCGAGCGGATCCTGGCCCGCCCCGAGCTGCCGGCCGCGCAGGCGCTCGCCCGGCGGGGGCTGCCGGCGCGCACCGTCGACGGCTTCCTGCGCCCGCTGCTCGCCGCGCTGCTGTCCGACCCGGAGCTGACCACGTCCAGCCGGTGCGCGGACCTGGCGCTGCGGGCCTTCGCCGGCGGCCGGCTGTGCGTGCCGGAGGGCGGCGCGGAGATGCTGCCGGAGCTGCTGGCCCGGGCGCTGCCGCCGGGCACCGTGCACACCGGGGTGCGGGTCACCTCGGTGTCCACCACCTCGGTGGCCACCGCCGAGCACGGGGTGATCCGCTGCCGTGCGGTGCTGCTGGCCACCGACGCGCGGGCGGCGGCGGAACTGCTGCCGGGGCTGCGGGTGCCGGACTTCCACCCGGTGACCGTCCTGCACCACACCACCGACGACACCGCGGTGGCCTTCCCGACCGGCACCTCGCTGCTGCTGGACGCCGACCGGGGCGGCCCGGTGGCGCACACGGCGGTGCTCAGCAACGTGGACCCGAGCCGGGTGCCGGCCGGCCGGGTGCTGATCTCCTCCACGGTGCTGGGCCGGCCGCCGGAAGGCGTCGACACCGCCGTGCGCATCCACCTCGCGCGGCTCTACGGCACCTCGACGCGCCGCTGGGAGACGCTGGCCGTGCACCACACCCCGGAGGCGGTCCCGGTGATGCGCCCGCCGCACGACCCGCGCCGGCCGGTACGGCTGCTGGCGGGGCTGTACGTCTGCGGCGACCACCGGGACACCGGCACGGTCCAGGGCGCCCTGCACTCCGCCCGCCGGGCGGCCGCGGCGATCCTGACCGACCTGGGCGCGGCGGGCTCGATGCACGGCGCGGACCCGGCCCCCACCCTGCCCCGAGCGGCCTGAGCCCCCGTCACACGCCCGGCCAGGACCGTCCTCCGGGCACCCGACGGCCCCACGTCCGGCACCACACCGCCGCCACGGTGAACCCCCCGCGCCACCCGGTCGGGCCCCCACACTCCCCCGGGCGGCGCGAGGCCCCACCGCGCCGCCGACCACGAGAACCCTCCGGGCACCCGACGCGACACCGGCCGGTCGCTGCCGTCGCGCACCACCCGGGCCCGGGGCGGGCGTGCGGCACCCCTGGCGCGCACCGGCCCCACCAGCCCACGCCCAGACACACGACGGCCCCGAACCGGCCCCTAACCGCGACGCGCCCGCACCCCGGCCCGGCACCACCGGCGCGGGCGGAAGCCGGGGCGCGGGCGTGGACGACGGGTCAGCCCAGGGCGGCGACCTTTTCCCGGTACCCCCGTACCGGTGCCGCGTCCCGGTAGGGCTCCAGGCGGCGTTCGAAGTCCCGCACGTACTCCACCGCGCGGGCGGACCGCATCTCCGCGGCCTGTCCGGCGGCCTCCGCGGCCAGCGCGCACGCCAGGTCGAGTTCGCCGAGGCCGAGCCGGGCGGTGGCGAGGACGACCCGGCAGAACAGCCGGCTGCGGGCGTGACCGGCCCCCCGCAGCTGGAGGGCGCGCTCGGCGTGCTGCGCGGCGGCCCGGTACTGGTGGAGGTCCCGGTGGCAGTGCCCGAACTCGTCGGCGAGCTGCGCCGCGTCGAAGAACCCGGCCCAGTGCGGCACGTCGTCGCCGGGCCGGGCCGCGTCCAGGGCGCGCTCGGCCCGGACCAGCGCGGCGGTGCACGCCCGCACCTCCCCGAGGACCCCGTGCGCCCGGGCCTCGGAGGCGTGCAGCAGCGCCTGCACGACCGGCGGCGCGCCGGTGCCGACGCCCTGCTGGGCGACCCGGGTGAGCTGGACGGCCTCCCTGCCGTGGCCGAGGTAGACGGCCTGGCGGCTCATGGTGACCAGGACGTAGGAGCCGTACGCCCGGTCGCCGGCCGCCTGGGCGAGGCGCAGGGCCTGCACGAAGTAGCGCTGGGCGAGCCCGTGCGCGGCGATGTCGTACGACGTCCAGCCCGCGAGCCGCGTCAGGTCGGCGGCGGCTCCGAACAGCCGGCGGCCGGTCTGCTCGTCGTAGCTGCCGCGGAGCATCGGCTCGCACTCGTGCTCCAGGTAGCGCACCAGCGCCTGGCGGGCGTGGCCGCCGCCGAACCTGTCGTCGAGGGTGCGGAACAGCTCGCCGACCGAGCGCAGCGCGGCGATGTCCCCGCCGCCCACCCGGTGGCCGGAGGCACGCCCGGCGTTCCCGCGCACCCGGGCGGCGAGCGCGGGCCCCTGCTGCGGCTGGGACCTGGCCCCGCCGGGCCGGCCCTGCGGCGGCACCCGGGGCGCGGGCTCGCGGGCCACCCGGTCGTCGGCCTTGCCGATCAGCCAGTCCCGGCTGGGCACGACCAGCCCGGCCGGGGTGAAGGCGATCTTGCGCAGCTCGGCGTGGCTGCCGGAGTCCTTGCGCCACAGCCCGCTGACGATGTCGACGGCCTCCTCCGGGGTGGCCGCGAACTCCAGGCCCGCGTACACCGGTGCGCAGGCGTCCAGGCCCAGGTCCTGGGCGGTGAGCCGGCGCCCGAGCCGGCGGGTGAACACCTCGGCGATGAGGGCGGGGGTCGTGCCCCGCGGCTGCTGGCCGCGCAGCCAGCGGGTGACCGAGGTCTTGTCGTATCTGAGGTCCAGCCCGTGCTCCAGGCCGAGCTGGTCGACGCGACGGGCCAGACCCGCGTTGGAGAACCCCGCTTCTGCGATGAGCGCGGCGAGCTGGCGGTTGGGGGTGCGCTGCGCGGGTCGGTCCGTCATCTGCGGTGCGGTCTCCTGCCTTCCGGGCCTCTGATGTGCCCGGATTGCCTTTGAGCAGCCCTTATGGCCTCACGAACGGCGCGAATGTAGCGGAGAGTGAGCAGACGATCGCACGCTTCCCCGACCATTCATCCGATCGTGTGAGGAACGCCCTCGAAGCTGACGTACGCCGGTCGGACGTACAGTGGCGTGGGCGCGTCACGCGCCTGACACGCCGGTTCGCTGAGGGAGGCGCTTGCCGTGAGTGAGTTGCGGTTCGTCCGCATGGGGTTCGGCGCGCAGGCCGTGGACTACCAGGTGGCCTGGGACGAGCAGCGCCGGGTGCACGCGGCCCGGTTCGCCGACGAGGTCCCCGACACGGTGATCCTGCTGGAGCACCCGCCGGTGTACACGGCGGGCCGGCGCACCGCGGACAGCGAGCGCCCGCTGGACGGCACCCCCGTCGTCGACGTGGACCGCGGCGGCAAGATCACCTGGCACGGCCCGGGCCAGCTCGTGGGGTACCCGATCCAGAAGCTGCCCCGCCCGGTGGACGTGGTCGCGCACGTGCGCCGCCTGGAGGAGGCCCTCATCCGCACCTGCGCCGACTTCGGCCTGGAGACCACCCGGATCGAGGGCCGCAGCGGGGTGTGGGTGCTCGGCGACCCGGTCGAGCGGCGGCCGGCGCTCGGCGGGCTGTCCCTGGACTTCGACCCGCGGCTGGCCGACGAGGAGTTCGACCCCCGCCTCAACGGCCCCGAGTACGCCCCCTCCAACGCCGGCCAGCGCCGCGAGGACCGGAAGATCGCCGCGATCGGCATCCGGGTCGCCAAGGGCGTCACCATGCACGGCTTCGCCCTCAACGTGAACCCGGACACCAAGTGGTTCGACCGGATCATCCCGTGCGGCATCCGCGACGCGGGCGTGGCCTCCCTCGCCGACGAGCTGGGCCGGGACATCACCATCGAGGACGTCCTGCCGGTCGTCGAGCGGCACCTGGCGGACATCCTGGAGAACGCGGACCTGAGGCCGCGGGAGATCGACAGGGCGACCGCCTGACCGCGGGCCGTCCGGGAATGCGCCCCGCGTCCGCGAGGTTGGCCTGGGCGGCAGGGCGCGAAGAGCACGGGCGTACCCTGGTGTGCGCCGAGGAATCAGAGCTTAGGGAGCCGGTCGTGTCCGCAGTCGCACCCGACGGACGCAAGATGCTGCGCCTGGAGGTCCGCAACAGCCAGACCCCCATCGAGCGCAAGCCCGAGTGGATCAAGACCCGGGCGAAAATGGGCCCCGAGTACACGAAGATGCAGAGCCTCGTGAAGAGCGAGGGGCTGCACACGGTCTGCCAGGAAGCCGGCTGCCCGAACATCTACGAGTGCTGGGAGGACCGCGAGGCGACCTTCCTCATCGGCGGCGACCAGTGCACCCGGCGCTGCGACTTCTGCCAGATCGACACCGGCAAGCCCGAGGCGCTGGACCGCGACGAGCCGCGCCGCGTGGGCGAGTCCGTGACCACCATGGACCTGAACTACGCCACCATCACCGGCGTCGCCCGCGACGACCTGGCGGACGGCGGCGCCTGGCTGTACGCCGAGACGGTGCGCCAGATCCACGCCCAGACGGCGGACCGCGCGGACGGCCGTACCAAGGTCGAGCTGCTGGCCCCCGACTTCAACGCGGTCCCCGAGCAGCTCGCGGAGGTCTTCGAGTCCCGCCCCGAGGTCTTCGCGCACAACGTCGAGACGGTCCCCCGGATCTTCAAGCGGATCCGCCCCGGCTTCCGCTACGAGCGCTCCCTGAAGGTCATCACCGAGGCCCGCGACTTCGGCCTGGTGACCAAGTCGAACCTGATCCTCGGCATGGGCGAGACCCGCGAGGAGGTCGGCGAGGCGCTGCGGCAGCTGCACGAGGCCGGCTGCGAGCTGGTCACGATCACCCAGTACCTGCGCCCGTCCGTGCGGCACCACCCGGTGGAGCGCTGGGTCAAGCCGCAGGAGTTCGTGGAGCTGAAGGAGGAGGCCGAGCAGATCGGCTTCTCCGGTGTCATGTCCGGCCCGCTGGTGCGGTCCTCGTACCGCGCCGGGCGCCTGTACCGGATGGCCGTCGAGAAGCGCGGCGCGTACGTCGCGGCCCAGGCGGTCTGAGCCCAACGTGTGAATTCCCGCACAAGAACCTACCGGCCGGTAACAGCCGGCTCGACGCGGTCCTGACCGTCCTCGCTGATGAGGGCGTCCGTCAGGGCCGCGTCGGCGTTCCGGCGCCGCGCACCGGGCTTTCACCCGTGTTTGACCGGTCCGACATGTCCTGGTAACACCGATCAGTGACCCTGGTGTCACACCCCGCATCTCCACCGCTCCGAGGGGACCCCGATCATGCAGGCCGCGCCCGTCTACGACGTCTCGCCGAAGGTCACACGCGCCACCGCCATCCCGTCCTTCACCACCGCCCTCCGCGCCGTCGAGTCCCTGCTGATGAGCGGCGGCCAGCGCACCGCCCGCCGCAACGCCTGGAACTCCGTCCTGGAGGACCGCCGCCGCGCGAGGGCCCGGGTCGAGGCCCAGCAGGTCCTGGAACGGGCCGCCACCCGCTCCTGACGGCCGTCCGCCGGGCACTGCCGTCGTCCCGCGCTCCCTGGGCCACGTAGACTTCGTGGCATGGCGAGGAAGGAACCCGCGGCGGACGCCGCGAATGCCGGGCGACTGAAGCAGATCGCCCTCACGTACAAGATGACCCGGAAGGCCGACAAGACGATCGGCCTCGTACTCGCGGCCGTCGCCATCGGCACCCTCGGTGTCTTCCTCGCGATCGGCTTCCTGATCGGCCACCCGGTCTACCTGGGGATCTTCGGCCTGCTGATCGCCCTGCTGGCGGCGGCGATCGTGTTCGGCCGCCGGGCCGAGCGGGCCGCGTTCGGCCAGATGGAGGGCCAGCCGGGTGCGGCGGCGGCCGTACTGGACAACATCGGCCGCGGCTGGACGACGACTCCGGCGGTGGCGATGAACCGCAGCCAGGACGTGGTGCACCGGGCGGTCGGCAAGGCCGGCATCGTGCTGGTCGCCGAGGGCAACCCGAACCGGGTGAAGAGCCTGCTGGCCGCCGAGAAGAAGAAGATGAACCGCATCGTCGCCGACGTGCCGGTGCACGACGTGATCGTCGGCAACGGCGAGGGCCAGGTGGAGCTGAAGAAGCTCCGCACGACCATGCTGAAGTTCCCCCGTGTGCTCGCCGGCCCGCAGGTGACCGCCACCAACGACCGGCTGCGGGCCATGGGCGACCTGATGAGCAACATGCCGTTGCCGAAGGGGCCCATGCCCAAGGGCATGAGGATGCCGAAGGGCGGCCCCCGGGGCCGCTGACCGGCCCGCCCCACTCGTTCCGAGCGCCCCCACGGGGGCGCTCCGGCGTTTCCGGGCCCGCTGACACGCCGCCGGACGGAGCATCCGGCCGGTAATCAGCTCATGCGCTCCTAGCCTTCACGGTGTGACAAAACGCCAAATTACGTACCTCGCGTGCACCGCCACCCTCGTCGGTGCGTTCCTCGGCACCACCCCCGCGTCGGCCGCCCACCACACCCTCGTGGTGCGTCCGGGCCAGTCGATCCAGAAGGCGGTGGACGCCGCCCGGCCCGGCGACACCGTGATCGTGCTGGCCGGCACCTACCGCGAGAGCGTCACGGTGAAGACCTCCGGGCTGACCCTGCGCGGCGTGGGGCGGAGGACCGTGCTCCAGCCTCCCCCCGGCACCACGGCCGCGTCCGGCACCAAGGCCGCGTCCGGCACCGGGGCCTTTGCCGGCCGGGCCGTCGTCCCCACCTGCCGTGAGGCGGGCAACGGCATCTGCGTCGTCGGCGGGAAGGACCGGGCGCTCACCGACGTCACCGTCGCCGACCTGCTGGTCACCGGCTTCGCCAAGACGGGCGTGTGGGCCATGGGCACCGACCGGCTGACCGTGAAGCGGGTGACCGCCGACGGCAACGGCCAGTGGGGCATCGCCCAGGAGCACTCCACCCGCGGGGTGTTCCGCTCCAACACCGCCCGGCGCAACGGGGACGCGGGCCTCTTCCTCGCCAACAACGTGAAGGCCGAGGAAGGCGCCGCGGACAGCCGGGGCACCCGGGTCACGGGCAACCACCTGGAGGCCAACCGGATCGGCCTGACCGTCCGCCGGCTGCGGGACCTCTCCGTCACGCGCAACCACGTCACCGGCAACTGCACGGGCGTGTTCGTCGTCGGCGACGAGAACAGGCCCAAGGCGGGCGCCCTGACCGTCAGCCGCAACCTCGTCGAGCGCAACAACAAGTACTGCCCCAAGACCGCCCGGCTGCCCTACCTCCAGGGCTCCGGCATCGTCCTGACCGGCGTCGAGAACTCCCTCGTCACACGGAACACGGTCGTCGGCCACTCCGGCGCGTCCCCGCTCTCGGGCGGCATCGTCCTGTTCAAGAGCTTCGTGGGCGCCACCAGCGACCGGAACCGGATCACCGGCAACCGGCTGGCGGGCAACTCCCCCGCGGACCTCGTCAACCAGGAGGCCGCCAAGCACGGCAACGCCTTCGACGGCAACGCCTGCCGGGCCTCCCGGCCCGCGGGCCTGTGCTGACCGGACGGCCGTAACCCGACCCACGCACGGACCGACCCACGCACGGAAGGAAGGCGGCACATGACCGCACCATCCCCCTCGCTCCCGGCTCCGGCGGAGCAGGGCGCACCCCCCTCCCCCCTGCCGTCGATGCGGCTGCGCGAGCTGGTGTTCGGGGCCGCCTGCGCCGCCGCCGTCCGCGCGGCCGCCCGGCTCGGCGTCGCCGACGCGCTCGGTGACGCCCCGATGACCGTGGAGAGCCTCGCGACCGCGGTGCGCGCCGAGCCCGGGCCGCTGCGCCGGCTGCTGCGCACCCTGTCCTGCTACGGCGTCTTCGCCGAGCGGCCCGACGGGACGTTCGCGCACACCGGGATGTCCCGGCTGCTGCGCGTGGACGACCCGGACAGCCTGCGCGACATCTCCCTGTGGTGCACCGAGTCCTGGACCTGGGACGCCTGGCCGAGGCTGGACCAGGCGGTGCGCACCGGCCGCAACGTCGTCGAGGACCTGTACGGCAAGGAGTTCTTCGGCTACTTGAACGAGGACGCCCCGGAGTCGGCGGACGTCTTCAACCGGGCGATGACGACCTCCAGCGAGCAGTCGGCGCGCGACGTCGCCGCCCTGCTGGACCTGTCCGGCGCCGGCTCGGTCGCGGACCTGGGCGGCGGCCAGGGGCACGTGGTGGCCAGCCTGCTGGACAAGTACCCGGCGATGCGGGGCTACCTGCTCGACCTGCCGCGCGTGGTGGGCAACGCCCTGCCGCGGCTGCGCGAGGGCGGGGACCTGGCCGGCCGCACGACCGTCGTGCCCGGCGACATCCGCGAGGCGGTCCCGGTCGAGGCCGACGTCTACATCATCAAGAACATCCTGGAGTGGGACGACGGGTCCACCGCCCGGCTGCTGCGCAACGTGGTCGAGGCGGGCGGGCCCGGCGCCCGGGTCGTCGTCATCGAGAACCTCGTCGACGACACCCCCTCGATGCGGTTCAGCACCGCCATGGACCTGATGCTGCTGCTGAACGTCGGCGGGGCCAAGCACACCACGCGGAGCATGACGGAGCGGCTCGGGGCGGCGGGCCTGGAGGTCGGCGACGTCCGGCCGGTCAACCCCTACCTGCACGCGTTCGACTGCCGCGTCCTCGGGTAGTCCGCCCCTCTCGGCGCACCGGTGCCGGGTCCGCGTCGCACGCGGGCCCGGCACCGGTGGTCCGGACGAGGGGTCAGGCGCCGGCCTCGCGCTCCCACAGGTAGAAGCGCTGTGCCATGGCGTCCTTCGGGGACCGCCAGGTCTCCGGGTCGTACGCGCTGACGTACGCCGACAGCCGCTCGCTCACCTCCCTGAACTCGGGGTGCGAGGTGACCTGGGCGATGGCCGGGCCGGGCTCGCGCTCGGCCTCGATGAGGTGCATGTACACATCGCCGAACTGGAAGAGGCTGCGCCGGGTGACCCCGATGAGGTGCGGCAGCTCTCCCCGGTCGGACTCCGCGAACACCTTGGCGATGCCGGGGGCGGAGCCCGGGGCCATGCGGGCGACGATCAGGGCCTGGTGCACGGTCGTCTCCTCGTCCGGCTCAGTCGGCCAGGGCCGGGGCGGGCCGGTGCCCGGCCGCCGCCTGCTCGATCTTGTCCCGGATCAGGGCCAGCTGGACCTTGGAGTTCCTGTTGATGTTGTCGGTCATCCAGTCGTCGTCGACGGGGGCGTCCGGCTTCATCGCGAAGTCCTGCGTCCAGACCATGCGGGTGCCGGCGGGGACCTCCTCGTAGCGCCAGTGGATGTCCATGTGGGCGAAGGGCCCGGTCTCGACCCGGCGCGCCCTGACGGTGAGGGTGCCGCGGTCCGGCTCGCGCTCGGAGACCCAGCTCCACACGGTGCCGTTCTCGTCCGGGTGCATGGTCAGCCGGAACGTCGTCCGGTCGCCCTCGCGCTTGAGGATCTCCACCGAGGCGTACTCGCTGAAGAGCTGCGGCCAGCGCTCCAGGTCGTTGGTCATGTCCCAGACCAGGTCCAGCGGGGCGGCGATGGTGATCTCGTTCTGGGTGTGTCCTGCCATCTCAGGCTCCTGCCATCAGGGTGGTGTTGACGAGGTTGAGGAACTGCTGCGGCGTCTTGCAGCGCTCCGCGTCGACCGGCATCGGGGTGCCGTGCGTGTTCTCCAGCTCGCCGACGATGCCGAGCAGGCCCAGCGAGTCGACGCCGAGGACGTCGAACCCGGTCTCCGGCTTGTCCACGAGCTGCTGCGGGCTGACGGTGACCCCGGCGGCCTTCTTCATCAGAGCGGCGAGCTCTTCCACGGTGATCTGCGGCATGTGCCTTCCTCCTCTGCTGTTCTCACAGCCTTTTCTGTCGTTCGCCTTTTCTGTCGTTCACCCGCGGGCGCCGCTGCCGGCGCCCTCCGGTTCACCCGGCGCCGCCGCGTCGCAGCACCAGCGCCGAGTTCGACCCCATGAGCCCGCGGCTGAGGACCAGTGCCGTCCGCAGTTCGGCGACGCGGGCGGTGCCCGTCACGAGGTCGATGTCGTGGCAGACGTCGAAGACGTTCGGCGTCGGCGGGATCAGGCCGTGCTCCATCGCCAGCACGGCCGCCGCGGTGTCCAGGACGGGGGCCGCGCAGTACCCGCGGCCGGTCCCGGTCTTCGGGGCGGTGACCGGCACCCGGGTGCCGTGCCCGCCGAGGGCGTCGGCGAGGGCCAGCGCCTCGGCCCGGTCCGCCTCCGGCACCCCGAGGGCGTCGGCGAAGACGACGTCGACCTCCTCGGGGGCGCAGCCGGCCTCGCCGAGGGCCTGCCCGATGGCGTGGGCGAGGCCCTCCCGGGAGTCCGCCCAGCGGGAGGCGCCGGTGAAGGTGGCCGCGTGGCCGGCGACGACCGCGCGGATGTCGGCGCCGCGGTCCCGGGCGGCGTCCGCCGCCTCCACGACGAGCATCGCGCCGCCCTCGGCCGGCACGAAGCCGCACGCGCCCTCCGTGAACGGGCGGTAGGCCCGGGACGGGTCCTCCTCGTGGCTCAGCTCCGCATAACCGAGCTGGCAGACCATCGAGTACGGCGCGAGGGGCGCCTCGGTGGAGCCGGCGACGATGACGTCGGTACCGCGCCGCACCGCCCGTGCCGCGTGGGCGAGGGCGTCCAGGCCGCCGGCCTCGTCGGAGGCGACGACCGAGCAGGGGCCCTTGAAGCCGCGGCGGATGGAGACCTGGCCGGTGCTCGCGGCGTAGAACCAGGCGATGGACTGGTACGGCCCGACGAACCGGCTGCCCTTGCCCCACAGCCGCTGCAGTTCGCGCTGGCCGAACTCGCCGCCGCCGGACCCGGCGGCGGTGACCACGCCGATGGAGTACGGCGCGTCGGGGATGCTGCCCGGCCCCAGCCGGGCGTCGTCCAGCGCGAAGTCGGCCGCTGCCATGGCGTAGTGGGTGAAACGGTCGGTCTGGACGAGGAAGCGCTCCTCGATCGTGGCCGCCGGGTCGAAGGCGCGGACCTCACCGGCCACCTTGAGGGGAAGGTGCTCGCAGCCCTCGCGGGTGACCCGGTCGAGGACGCTGAGGCCCTCCTGGGTCGCCTTCCAGAAGGTGTCGGTGCTGGTGCCGTTGGGCGCGACCACCCCGATGCCGGTGACGGCCGCCTGCCGGTCCTTCGGTTCGCTCATCGTGTCCTCACTCCCTCGGCCGGGTCAGGATCACCGCGGACTGGAAGCCGCCGAACCCGCTGCCCACGGACAGCACGCTGTTCAGCTTCCGTTCGCGGGCCACGCGCGGGACGTAGTCCAGGTCGCACTCGGGGTCGGGGATCTCGTAGTTCGCGGTCGGCGGTACGACCTGCTTGACCAGGGCCAGTACGCAGGCGACCAGTTCGATGGCCCCGATCGCCCCGAGGGAGTGCCCCACCATGGACTTGATGGAGCTCATCGGGGTGTCGTAGGCGTGGTGGCCGAGCGCCCGCTTCACGGCGGCCGTCTCGTGCCGGTCGTTCTGCCGGGTGCCGGAGCCGTGCGCGTTGACGTAGTCGATCGCCGTCGGGTCGAGCCGCGCCTGGCCGAGGGCGGTCTCGACGGCTCGCGCCATCTCCAGGCCCTCCTTGGTCAGGCCGGTCATGTGGTAGGCGTTGCCGAAGGTGGCGTAGCCGCCGAACTCGCAGTACACGTGCGCACCGCGGGCCCGGGCGTGCTCCAGCTCCTCCAGCACGAGCACCGCGCCGCCCTCGCCCATGACGAAGCCGTCACGGTTGTTGTCGAAGGGCCGGGAGGCGTGGGCGGGGTCGTCGTTGTTCGGCGACGTGGCCTTGATCGCGTCGAAGCAGGCCATGGTGATCGGGGATATCGGGGAGTCCGAGGCGCCCGCGATGCATATGTCCGCCCGGCCCTCCTGGACGGTGTGGAAGGCGTACCCGACGGCGTCCAGGCCCGAGGTGCAGCCGGTGGACACGGTCTGCACCGGCCCCTGGGCGCCGAAACGTTCCGCCACCGCGGAGGCCACGGTGCTCGGCGAGAACGCCCGGTGCAGCTGCGGCTCGGCCTCGCCGGGGTCGACGTCCCAGCGCTGGCCGCGGTGGCTGACGAGGACGTAGTCGTGCTCCAGGCGGGTGGTGCCGCCGACGGCGGTGCCCAGGGAGACGCCGACCCGCCAGGGGTCCTCCCGGGCGAGGTCGAGACCGGAGTCCTTCACCGCCTCCGCCCCCGCGACCAGGGCGAACTGGATGTACCGGTCCGCCCCCTGGACCTGCTCGGCGTCCAGGCCGTACGCCGCGGGATCGAAGTCGCACTCGGCGGCGATCCGGGACCGGAGCCCGGCCGGGTCGAAGAACGTGATGCCCCGCGTCGCGGTACGGCCTTCGGCGAGCAGATCCCAGAACGCCGGGACGCCGATGCCGCCCGGAGCGACGACGCCTATGCCGGTGACCGCCACGCGCCGGCTCATGACCGGACCTGTTCCCGCTCGGCGGTGGCGGCGCCGGACGCCGTCTCCTCGGTCCCCTCCGTGTCGACGTGGCCGAGCTCCGGGCGCGGGGCCAGCGGGCCCAGGTGGAAGACGAGCCGCGCCTCCACCCGGCCGGTGTTGCGGAAGCGGTGGCGCATGCCGATCGGGATCAGCAGCCCCTGCTCCGGCCGCAGCGGGTGCGGCTCGCCGTCCAGGTCGACCTCCAGGTCGCCGCACACGGCGTAGACGAACTCCTCGGAGTACGGGTGGTAGTGCTCCCCGATGCGGTCACCGGGGCGGATGAGGGCGACGCCCATGAAGCCGCTGGTGGAGCCCACCGTCGCCGGGGTCAGCATGGCGCGCAGATCACCGCCGCGCCGGGTGTTGGGCGGGACCTCGCTGAGGTCCACGAACTTGGGAAGGTGCAGGGTCACGGCATTCCTCCGTTGGTGGGCTCGCCGGTCAGGCGTCGGGCGAGCGGCGGTCGGTGACGAGGTCCATGCCTACGGGCTCGCCGTCCAGCAGGGAGGCCAGCGCGGCCCGGCGCCCGGGCTCCGGCAGCGTGGCGGCCGCGCCGGGGCGTACGTCGATCAGCCGTACGACGACGTCGTCGCGGTGGAAGATCGTGCTGCGCAGGACCGGGCTGTCCGGGTCGTCCGCCGCCGCCTCGTCCTGCTGGGCGAGCAGCTCCGCCAGCCGCATCCCGGCGTCGGGCCGGGCCGGGTAGCACAGGGCCAGCCGCTCGCCCTCGGTCAGCTCGTCCGCGGTGACGTGGTGCACGGCGGGCAGCGCCGCCCGGGTGAAGAACACCCGCGCGGACTCCTGGTCGTCGAGGTCCCGGTCCTGCTCCAGGTACGGGTTGATGGCCTCCTCGACCGCCCGCACCTCGGGCTGCCGGGCGACGTGCCGGAGCGCCGCGAGCAGGTCGCCGCGCACCTCGATGGCCCGCACGACCCGGTTGCCGTGCATGAACAGGGAGGTACGGCAGAGCCGGGTGGTCTCGTCGACCTTCGCCTCGGGCGAGGCGTAGTCCGCGAGGATCCGCTTCACCTCCGCCTCGCTGCCCGGCCGCACCGTGAAGGTCAGCGCGTGCCGGATGACGCCGTCACCGATCCGGGGGGACGTCTGCAGCCGGCGGCGCGACGAGGCGGCGGCCTCCCCGCCACCCGTCTCGCGGACGATGTGGAAGCGCAGCGACCGGGTGTCCCGGACGCAGTTGTGCAGCGGCTCCACCATGTGGACGTGTTCCTCGCTGTTCACCCAGGTGAGGAACGGCGGAGCACTCTCCCACTCGCTCGTGATGAGCCATTGGGAGGGGTTCTCGATCGACTGGCACAGCTGGTCGCTGACGTGACCGGGCACCTGCGCCACCTGGTTGCACAGCTGCTCGTAGGCCTCCAGGAACTGCTGCTGGGCGCCGTCGTAGACGTCCACGAGCAGGACGACACGGAGGCGGGAGCCGTCGAACACGGACTGGGAGACCCGTTTCGACTGGCGCGTCAACTGGTCCGAGAGCTTTTCCGACATGGTGGTCATGCTGCGCACATCTCCTTCACGGGGGCAGAGGCGGACGCCGGCGGCCGAATGACGCGACGTCAGCGCTTCTTGATCCTGTGCCTCTTCCCCCGGTGCGCGCGACTCGCGTGAACCACGTGGGTGATTGCGCACGCGAAAGGCGTCCCAGAGGGCACACAAACAGCAATGCGCCCCCGCATCCCCACCCCTGTCCCTGGAGCCCTGATGCAGCAGAAAGCCGACCACCAGGTACCCGTCCTCGTCGTGGGCGGTTCCCTGGTGGGCCTGTCCCTCTCCCTGTTCCTGGGCCGTCTCGGCGTACCGCACATGCTCGTCGAGCGGCACTCGGGTACCTCGATCCACCCGCGTGGCCGAGGCAACAACCTGCGCACGATGGAGCTGTTCCGGGTGGCCGGCCTCGAACCGGACATCAAGGCGGCGGCCTCGCTGCTCGCCGGCAACCACGGCATCCTCCAGACGCCCACCCTGGCCGGGGACGCCGGCGAATGGCTGTTCCGGCACATCGACCCGGGCGGCGGGCTCGCCAGGTTCAGCCCCACGGGATGGTGCCTGTGCAGCCAGAACGACCTGGAGCCGGTGCTTCTGAAGGGGGCCCGCGCGCTCGGCGGCGACCTGCGCTACTTCCACGAGCTGGAGTCCTTCGCACAGGACCCCGAAGGAGTGACGGCGTTCGTCCGGGACCGGGACGGCGACGAGCTGTACACCGTCCGGGCGGACTACCTGGTCGCCTGCGACGGCCCGCGCAGCCCCGTCCGGCGCCGGCTCGGCATCGGGCAGAGCGGCCCCGGCGACCTCTTCGCCAACGTGAGCGTCACCTTCCGCTCCAAGCTGCTCGCCGAGACCGTCCGCGACCGGCACTTCATCTGCTGCTACCTCACCGACCCCGACGCGGACGGCGCCCTGCTGCCCGTCGACAACAAGGAGCACTGGGTCTTCCACGCCCCCTGGCACCCCGAACACGGCGAGCGGCTGGAGGACTTCACCGAGGAACGGCTCCAGCGGCACATCCGGCTGGCGGTCGGCGTCCCCGACCTCGACGTCGAGATCACCGGCAAGGCGTCGTGGCGCGCCGCGGAGCGCGTCGCCGAGCGGTACACGGCCGGCCGGGTGCTGCTCGCCGGCGACTCCGCCCACGAGATGTCCCCGACCGGGGCCTTCGGCTCCAACACCGGCATCCAGGACGCGCACAACCTGGCCTGGAAACTGGCCGCCGTCCTCGACGGCTGGGCCGGCCCCGGCCTGCTGGAGACCTACGACACCGAGCGCCGGCCCGTCGCCCTGGCCACCAGCGCCCGCGCCTCGGCCCGCTCCGTGGAGCACAGCCACCCCGGCTTCGCCCCGACCCCGGGCGTCGGGGGCGGGCCGCGCAGCGGCATCCTCCCGGTCGTCCTCGGCTACCGCTATCCGGAAGGCGCCGTCCTGGACGCCGACCCGGCCCGGCCGGTCGTACCCGACGACGTGCGGCTGACCGGGGAGCCGGGCACCCGGGCCCCGCACCTGTGGCTGCGCCGGGCGGGCGAACGGTTCTCCACGATCGACCTCTACGAGCGGGCACCGGTGCTGCTCTGCGACGCGGGTACGGCCGCGGGCGGGGCCTGGCACGCGGCAGCCCGGCGGGTCGCGGAGACGGAGGGGGTGCCGCTGGAGGCGTACCGGATCGGCACGGCAGCGGACGCCTGCCTCACCTACGACGGGGACGGGCCCGCGGGCGGCGACTGGGCGGCGGCGCACGGCACGACGGCCGACGGGGCGGTGCTGGTACGGCCGGACGGGTTCGTGGCCTGGCGCTCCGCCGGGGCGGCAGCGGACCCCGAGACCCGGCTGCGCGAGGTGCTGGCGGCGGTGCTGCGCCGGAGCTGAGCGGCGGCGCGGACACGGCGAGGGCCCCCCGCACCGGCCGGTGCGGGGGGCCCTTCGGGGCCTGCGGCGGGCGGTCCGCCCGTCAGATGCGGACCTCGACCGTCTTCGCGAGCCGGTCGTGCAGCCCGCGGCCGTCGCGGTCCCAGACCAGCGCGGGGATCGCGAGGCACAGCAGGACGGTGCGCAGCAGGGCGCGCCCGGGGCTGACGGTGCCGGTCTCCAGGGCCACCACCCGGATGCCGAGGAGGCGCTTACCGGGGGTGAAGCCGATCGTGCCGACGGTCAGGGCGCTCAGCAGGAAGAAGATGCCCAGCGCCCAGTTGCTCGTGGCCGGGCTGTAGCCGTGCGTGATCAGGCCGAGGGCGATCAGCACGCACAGCGCCCAGTCCACGGCGAGCGCGCCGAGCCGCCGTCCGGGCCCGGCGATCGAGTGGGGCCCCTCCTGCGGGAGACCGAGCTGCTCGCCCCGGTAGCCGAAGTCGGCGCCCGCCTCCTCCATGGCCGCGCGCGGTCCGGAGAGCCACGATCCGATTGCCTGCCTGTTGTCCACCCGTCCACGGTACTGCGCCCGGTTTCGGGCACTACGCGCAGGGGGGCGTCCGGGCTACGGTGGACGGGTGACCGGTTAACTTCTGCGAAACAAATGGGTCACGCCCGGGAAATCACCCGTACCTAGGGTCGGACCAGCGTGTGCCCCCGCACTGGCCGCACGAACGATCTACCACCCCGGCGCGGACGGTCGGGAGTAGGAGGAGCTGGATGTTCCAGAACGCCGACGACGCCAAGAAGTACATCGCGGACGAGGACGTCAAGTTCGTCGACGTCCGCTTCTGCGACCTGCCGGGCGTCATGCAGCACTTCACGTTGCCCGCCGAGGCGTTCGACCCCGACGACGAGCAGGCCTTCGACGGGTCGTCGATCCGCGGTTTCCAGGCCATCCACGAGTCGGACATGGCCCTGCGCCCCGACCTGTCCACCGCGCGCATCGACCCGTTCCGCCGGGACAAGACGCTCAACATCAACTTCTTCATCCACGACCCGATCACGGGTGAGCAGTACTCGCGCGACCCGCGCAACGTGGCGAAGAAGGCCGAGGCGTACCTGGCGTCGACCGGCATCGCCGACACCGCCTACTTCGGTCCCGAGGCCGAGTTCTACGTCTTCGACTCGGTCCGCTTCTCGACCGGCGCGAACGAGTCCTTCTACCACATCGACTCCGAGGCGGGCGCCTGGAACACCGGCGCCGTGGAGAACAACCGCGGGTACAAGGTCCGCTACAAGGGCGGCTACTTCCCGGTGCCGCCGGTCGACCACTTCGCCGACCTGCGCGCCGAGATCTCCCTGGAGCTGGACCGGCAGGGCCTGAAGGTCGAGCGCCAGCACCACGAGGTGGGCACCGCCGGGCAGGCGGAGATCAACTACAAGTTCAACACCCTGCTCGCCGCCGCCGACGACCTCCAGCTCTTCAAGTACATCGTGAAGAACGTGGCCTGGCGCAACGGCAAGACCGCGACCTTCATGCCGAAGCCGATCTTCGGTGACAACGGCTCGGGCATGCACGTGCACCAGTCGCTGTGGACCAACGGCGACCCGCTGTTCTACGACGAGGCCGGTTACGCGGGCCTGTCGGACACCGCCCGCTACTACATCGGCGGCATCCTCAAGCACGCCCCGTCGCTGCTGGCCTTCACCAACCCGACGGTGAACTCGTACCACCGCCTGGTGCCGGGCTTCGAGGCGCCGATCAACCTGGTGTACTCGCAGCGCAACCGCTCGGCCGCGATGCGCATCCCGATCACCGGCTCGAACCCGAAGGCCAAGCGCGTCGAGTTCCGCGCCCCGGACTCCTCCGGCAACCCGTACCTGGCCTTCTCCGCCCTGCTCCTGGCGGGTCTGGACGGCATCAAGAACAAGATCGAGCCGGCCGAGCCGATCGACAAGGACCTCTACGAGCTGGCTCCCGAGGAGCACGCCGGCGTGGCCCAGGTCCCGACCTCGCTCGGCGCCGTCCTGGACGCGCTGGAGGCCGACCACGAGTTCCTCCTCCAGGGCGACGTGTTCACGACCGACCTGATCGAGACGTGGATCGACTTCAAGCGCACCAACGAGATCGCCCCCCTCCAGCTCCGCCCGCACCCGCACGAGTTCGAGCTGTACTTCGACGTGTGACGGACGCCCCCGCGTGCCGCCGAGGCCCCGCCGCTCCCTCGGGAGTGGCGGGGCCTCGGCCCGTCGCGGGGTCCCGGACGGCCGGTGGGGCGGCCCGGGTGGTGGGGGCTCGTGTAGCTTGCGGGTCCGGATGTGTGCGGGGCGCCGGCTCCGTGCCGGACGGGGGGGAAAGCACATGGGCGGGGTCCGCCGCTTCATCGTCGTGATGCTGTTCGACGGCGTCGACCTGCTGGACGTCACCGGGCCGCCTGAGGTGTTCGCCCTGCTCCGGCGGGAGACCGGGGAGGACACCGGGTACGAGGTCGCCCTGGCCGCCGAGACCATGGACCCGGTCACCACCGCCGCCGGGGTCCGCGTGCTGCCCGACCTCACCTTCGACGAGGCGTCCCTGAGGGCGATCGACACCCTGCTGGTGCCCGGCTCGGTGGAGGTCGACGAGGAGAGCCGGGTGCACGCCCTGACCGATCCGGCCGTCGTCGCCCGGGTGCGGCAGCTCGCCGACCGGACCCGGCGCGTCACCTCCGTCTGCGTGGGCGCCCACCTGCTCGCCGCCGCCGGGCTGCTGGACGGCAGGCGGGCCACCACCCACTGGTCGACCGCGCAGCAGCTCGCCGCCGACCACCCCGAGGTGGAGGTGGACGCCGACCCGATCTTCATCCGGGACGGCGAGGTGTGGACCGGCGCGGGCATCACCGCCTGCCTGGACCTGTCCCTCGCCCTCGTCGCCGAGGACTACGGCGAGGCGATCGCCCTGCGGGTCGCCCGCCAGTTGGTCATGTACCTGAAGCGGCCGAGCGGGCAGAGCCAGTTCAGCGTGCCCGTGGAGCCCGTGTCCACCACCCGGCGCATGGCCGAGCTGCGCCACTTCGTCACCGAGCGCATCGGCGAGCCGCTGACCGTGGCCGACCTGGCCGGGCACGTCCACGTCAGCGAGCGCCAGCTCACCCGGATCTTCAAGACGGAACTCGGCATGACCCCGGCCGCCTACATCGAGGCGGCCCGCGTCGAGGTGGCCCGCAACCGGCTGGAGACCTCGGACGACACCCTGGAGCGGGTGGCGACCGCGTGCGGCTTCGGCACCTCCGACACCCTCATCCGGGCCTTCCGCCGCAAGCTCGGCACGACGCCCACGGAGTACCGGGGCCGGTTCCGCCGCTCCGGCTGACCGCCCGGCCGGTTTCGGTACCCCCGCAACCTTTCCCGCTTCCCAGACTTCCTATTGTCGGGGGATCATCCCTCCGGACTTCGTCGGACGAGAGAAGGATGAACGGGGATGGCGGAACAGGACGACTACGAGCACGAGTTCGATCACACGTGGGTGAACGCGGCCGAGCACAAGGAGCCCTCCGCCCGGGCCCGGATGCTCGCCGCCCGCTGGCGGGACAACCCGCCCGACCCGGCCCCCTTCCGCGCCGACCCCGAGTACACCGCCCCGCGCCGCTCGTCGTGGGTGTCGACTGCCGTGGTGCTGGGCTGCGTGGCCGTGGTGATCGTCCTGCTGGGCTACGCGCAGCTCCGGTCCCCCTACTAGGAGTCGCCCCGTCCCCCGGGCGGGGCGCGCCGGGCCGGCCGGCGGCGGTCCGCCGGTCACGCCCGGGGACCTTTTGCCTGGCCTGGGGCCGTTCGGCACCGCCCCATGGGAATCGGCAGGTGCACACTGGACAGCGGGACGAGTGCCTGACTGCGGGGTGATGCGAGATGCGGAGCCGGTTCCGGAGCGATCGGCGGCTGACCGTGCGGATGGGTCTCACGCTCTTCCTGCTCGGGCTGCTGTACGTGGGGTTCGTCGCCGCCCTGATCGTGCTGCTGAAGTCGTGGCTGCTGGTCGTCGTCCTGATCGGGGCGATGTTCGTGGCGCAGTTCTGGTTCTCCGACCGGATCGCCATGTTCGCGATGCACGGCCGGGTGGTGGAGCGCGAGGAGTATCCCGGGCTGCACGCGGTCGTGGACCGGCTGTGCGCGATCGCCGACATGCCCAAGCCGGTGGTCGCCGTGTCCACGTTGGACATGCCGAACGCGTTCGCGACCGGGCGCAACCCCGACCACGCCGTGGTCTGCGTGACCACCGGCCTGCTGCGGCGGCTGGAGCCGGCGGAGCTGGAGGGCGTGCTCGCGCACGAGCTGTCGCACGTGGCGCACAAGGACGTCGCCGTGATCACCGTGGCGTCCTTCCTCGGGGTGATCGCCGGGCTGGTCGTGCGGTTCGCCTTCTACTCGCAGGTGCTCGGCGGGGGCCGCCGGGACCAGAACACCGCCGCCGTCTTCGCCGCCGTCCTGGGTGTCTCGGTGGCCGTGTACGCGCTCAGCTTCCTGCTGATCCGGGCGCTGTCCCGGTACCGGGAGCTGGCGGCCGACCGCGCGGCGGCCCACCTGACCGGCCGCCCCTCGGCGCTGGCGGCGGCGCTCACCAAGGTCTCCGGGGAGATCGCCCGGATCCCGACCAAGGACCTGCGGACGGCGCAGGCGTTCAACGCGTTCTACTTCACCCCGGCGACCGGCCGGGAGCCCGGCATCGAGCGGTTCTTCTCCACCCACCCGAGCCTGGAGCAGCGGCTGGAGCAGCTCGGCCGGATCTCGGCGGAGCTGGGCGAGGCCGCCGCGCCCGGAAAGGCGGGGTGACCGGTGGGGCTGCTGGACATCCTGCTGGGCCGCACCAAGCCGGTCACGCCCGACCTCGACCGGCTGTTCGCGCTGCCGTCGGCGGCGGTGACGCTGGAGGCGGCGGCCGGCTTCACGCCGACCGGTGACGGTGCGGTGTGCTTCGCCACCGTGGAGGGGCCGGCGTTCGAGCAGACCCACCGCGAGGTGCAGGCGCTGCTGGACGCGGACACCGACCGCACCGGCCCGCCGGTGGAGCTGCGCCGGGACGGCTACGGCTACACCTGGCTGGTGTCCCGGCGCTCCCCCGACCAGCTTCCGCAGCTCGTCAACGATCTGCACGCGGTGAACAGCTCGCTGGAGGTCAACGGCTTCGGACCGCAGCTGCTGTGCTCCCTGGCCGCGTTCACGGACGGCACCGGCCGGAAGCTGGCGCTCGTGTACCTCTACAAGCGCGGCACGTTCTACCCGTTCGCCCCGCTGCCGGGTGCCGCCGAGCGCCGGGACACCCCGCTGGAGCTCCAGCTGAGGGCGGCGCTCGGCGACGACCTGCGGATCGAGCAGGACCTGAGCCGCTGGTTCCCGGTGTGGGGCGCCCCCGGCCTGTGACGACCGGGGAGGCCGGTGCGGGCGGGTTCCCGGCCCGGGGCGGCCGTGAGTGAATGACCCGCATGGACGAACTCACCGGTTTCGCTCACGCGTACGACGGCGAGCTGCTCAGCGGCGCGAGTGCCGGCCCGCCCGGCCGGGCCACGGCGGTGCTGCTGCACGGCGCGGGCAACGGCAGCAAGGAGCGGCTCCTGCCGTTCCTCGCCGACTTCGCGGGCCAGGGCTGCCGGGCGCTGGCGTTCGACTTCTCCGGGCACGGCGACAGCACGGGCGCGCTCGCGGAGCTGAGCCTGCGCCGGCGGTACGAGCAGGCGGTGGCGGTGCTGGACGCGCACGTCCCGGCGGACGAGCCGCTGGTCCTGGTCGGGTTCAGCATGAGCGGGCAGACGGTGGCGGACCTCGTCCGGCACTACGGGCGCCGGGTGGCGGCGGTCGGTCTGGGCGCGCCCGCCGTCTACGCGGCCGAGGCCTGGGAGGTCCCGTTCGGCAACGGCGACGGCCGCTTCTCGGAGCTGATCCGCACCCCGGACAGCTGGCGGGGCTCCCCCGCCCTGGCGGCGCTCCGGTCGTACGGGGGCCGGGCGGTGCTGGCGGTACCGGGCACGGACCGGGTCATCCCGCCGGAGGTGACCGGGGCCGTGCAGGAGGCGCTGTCGGCCCGGGCCCGGTTCACCCGCTTCGGGCTCCCGGCGGCGGACCACTTCCTCGGCCTGTGGTTCCGCGACCACCCCGAGGACCGGCGGGCGTTCGTGACGGCACTGCTGGACGGGCCGGCCCCGGCGGGGACACCGGCCACCGGCGGCACCGGCGGCCGTACGGGCGCAGACCCGGGGGCAGACGCGTGAAGTGAACGGGCGGGGCGGCGGCGTGACCGAACGGCGGCCCCGGCCGGCCCATGCCCGCGGCGCCCCCGGGCAGCCCCGCGCCCGCGGCCGGCACCGGGACGGACCGTGGGCGCCGGTGCCCGTGGCATGACCGCACCGGCACGGGCACCCGCGGCACGACGGTGCCGGGCGCCCCGCCCGGACGGCGGGGCGCCCGGCGGTCCGCCGCTCAGCGCGAGTAGCGCAGCAGCGCCCGCACCATGTGGCACGTGGTGTCGGACGGGGGCCGCATCCCGATCCGCTCGGCCGTGCCGCGGATCGTCTCGTTCCGGGCCTGGTTCGGCAGGTACACCCCGGAGTCGAGCAGGGCGATGGCGAGGCGCATGGCCTTCAGGCGCCGGTTGTGCGAGACGTACCACTCACGCGGCCGTCCGGCCGGCAGCGGCCTCTTCGCCACGGGCTCGTAGGGCGAGTCGAACAGCACGGAACGCTTGGCGGTGGACTGGGTCGGCGAAGGCTTCGGCTTCAGGACGGCAGCGGGCACGGGCATCCTCCTGTCGCGGTCAGGACGAGCGCCGCGAGACCCGGCGCCCATCCTCGAACACTGCTTCCATTCTACCGGCGGGCACTGACAAACGGGGGTCCCCGGACAGTGACGAACTCCCAGGTGAGATAAGGATTTGGCGCTCCGTCACGGCCGGTGAGGATGGGGCTGCCGAGGTGGCGGAAAATCGAACAGAGGGGATGCCGAGTACCGTGTCCCGCATGGAGATCTGGATCAATCCGGCCTGCTCGAAGTGCCGCAGCGCGATCAGCCTGCTCGACGCCGAGGGCGCCGAGTACACCGTCCGGCGCTACCTGGAGGACGTGCCGAGCGCGGACGAGATCAGGGAGGTGCTCGGCCGGCTGGGCCTGGAGCCGTGGGACATCACCCGCACCCAGGAGGCGGACGCCCGGGAACTGGGCCTGAAGGACTGGCCGCGGGACGAGCGGGCCCGTGACCGGTGGATCACCGCGCTCGCCGAGCACCCCCGGCTGATCCAGCGCCCGATCATCACGGCGGACGACGGGACGGCCCTGGTGGCGCGCGGCGAGGAGGCCGTGCGCGAGGCCCTCGGGCACGGCAGGGGCTGAGGCACCGTCGACCACGCCTGTGCGGACCTGGGTTCGGGCCCGGGTGCCGCCGCCCGGTCCGGCTCCCGGTCCGTGTGAGGTGCGGCACGGAAAGCCCGGGTAACACGGGGTTCACATACGGGCAACGGGCGGGAAACGGCCTGTTGACAGGCTGCGGGACAGATCGAGCGGCGCGCCGGTGCCGCAGCGCCGCAGCACCCGCAAGCGCACCCGACCCACCCCCGAAGGAAGTGGCCCCGTGACCTTCAAGGCCGAGTACATCTGGATCGACGGCACCGCACCGACGGCGAAGCTCCGTTCCAAGACGAAGATCGTCACGGGTGCGTTCGGCGGTCTCGACACGCTTCCGGCCTGGGGTTTCGACGGCTCCTCCACGAACCAGGCCGAGGGCCGCTCCTCGGACCTCGTGCTCAAGCCGGTCTTCACCTGCCCGGACCCGATCCGCGGCGGCGACGACATCCTCGTGCTGTGCGAGGTCCTGGACACCGGCATGGACCCGCACCGGTCCAACACCCGTGCCGCGCTGGCCGAGGCCGCCGGGCGGTTCGCCGCCCAGGAGCCGATCTTCGGCATCGAGCAGGAGTACACGTTCTTCGACGGCTCCCGTCCGCTCGGCTTCCCCGAGAACGGCTTCCCGGCCCCGCAGGGCGGCTACTACTGCGGTGTCGGCGCCGACGAGATCTTCGGCCGTGACGTCGTCGAGGCCCACCTCGACAACTGCCTGAAGGCCGGTCTCGGCATCTCCGGCATCAACGCCGAGGTCATGCCGGGCCAGTGGGAGTTCCAGGTCGGCCCGCTGTCCCCGCTGGAGGTCTCCGACCAGCTCTGGGTGGCCCGTTGGCTGCTGTACCGCACCGCCGAGGACTTCGGCGTCTCCGCGACCCTGGACCCGAAGCCGGTCAAGGGCGACTGGAACGGCGCGGGCGCGCACACCAACTTCTCCACCCGGGCCATGCGCGAGGGCTACGACGCGATCATCACCGCGTGCGAGTCGCTCGGCGAGGGCTCGAAGCCGCTGGACCACGTCAAGCACTACGGCGCCGGCATCGACGAGCGCCTGACGGGCCTGCACGAGACCGCCCCGTGGGACGAGTACTCGTACGGCGTCTCCGACCGCGGCGCCTCGGTGCGCATCCCGTGGCAGGTCGAGAAGGACGGCAAGGGCTACATCGAGGACCGCCGCCCGAACGCCAACGTCGACCCGTACGTGGTGACCCGCCTGCTGGTGGAGACTTGCTGCGCCGCGCTGGAGAAGGCCGGCCAGGTCTGATCCGTCCGCCACCGTGAGAGGGGCGCCCGCCGTGCGACGGCGGGCGCCCCTCCGGCGTACACGGGCGCCCCTCCGGCGTTTCCGGGGGCGCCGCCGGGGCCCGCGGCACCGCCCGGCCGCCCGCCGGCCGGGCGCGACTGTCCGGATACCGAGACGGCATTCCGGCCACGCCGAAGCCCGCTCAACTCCCTGACCAGGGCGGTAAGGCGGTGCACGGGGTGGACACGGTACCGGTTTCCGGCCAAGCCCCCGTCCAAGCAGTGAGAGGAGTCTCCTGCCCGGCGCGCGCCTCTGCTTCAATGGGCCCATGGCCGGCTTCCAGCAGATCACCGCGACGGGTCGCGACGACCTCGAGCCGTTCTGGCCTTCCCGTCAGCACCACGACTTCGACCGTGTGTGTTGCCGCGCGATCAGCGCGCGGGCCTTCTAGAGCCGTTCACCCCGGCCTCCGGCCAGCGCGAAACGACGTACGTCCCCGGCGCGCCCGACCACGAATCGCGGCCGTCGCTCCCGACCGACGATCTCCTCGCGCGAAAGAGCTGACCTCTCATGGCGACTTCCCGTCCCCTCTCCACCGCCACCCTCCCCGCCCCCGCCCCGAACGGCACCCGGCACCGGCTGCGCGCCGTCGACCGGGACGAGGACTGGGGCCGCACCGGCCCGGCCGCCGCCGAGGACCCCGGGCAGGACGTCCGGGACCTCCTGCCGCCGGGCGCCACCTGGCTGCCCGCGCCCCAGCACACCCTGCCCGTCCTGCCGGGCCGGCCGCCGATGGTCGGCTACCTGGTGCTGGTCCCGGCCGACCAGCGGCCCCCGTTCCTGCCGGTCGCGGTCCCGGACCGGCCGGAGACACCGGCGGGCCCGGGCACCGACCCGCTGGTGCGGATCGACCCCGTGCAGCGCACCGCCGGCGTCGACGGCCGCGAACTCGACCTCACCTACCTGGAGTTCGAGCTGCTCGCCCATCTGGTGGCGCACCCGCACCGGGTGCACACCCGCGACCAGCTCGTCACCACGGTGTGGGGCTACGGCCACGTCGGCGACGGCCGCACCGTCGACGTGCACATCGCCCGGCTGCGCCGCAAGCTGGGCGCCCAGCACCGCCAGGCGATCCAGACCGTGCGCCGGGTCGGCTACAAGTACACCCCGCCGACCGGCCGCTGACCGCTCTGCCCGCGGCAGAGTGTCCCTCCGCCGCGGGCCCGGACGGGCAGGATCACCGGCATGAGGCTTCTCGTGCTGGGCGGTACGGAGTTCGTGGGGCGGGCCGTCGTGGAGGCGGCCCTCGGGCGCGGCTGGGAGGTGACCGTCTTCCACCGGGGGCGGCACCGGCCGCCGCCCGGGGTGCGGGCGCTGCACGGCGACCGCACCGCGCCCGGCGGGCTCGCCGCGCTCGCGGCGGACGGCGGCGAGTGGGGCGCGGTGGCCGACACGTGGTCGGCCGCCCCGCGCGCCGTGGACGAGGCGGCCCGGCTGCTGGCCGGCCGGGCCGGACGGTACGCGTACGTCTCCAGCCGGTCGGTGTACGCCTGGCCGTGGCCGCCCGGGGCCACCGAGGACGCCCCGCTGGTCGACGGCGCCGCCGACGCCGGGGCGCGGGGCTACGCGCGCGACAAGCGCGGCGGCGAACTGGCCGCCGTCGGCGCGTTCGGCGCGGCGCGCTCGCTGCTGGTCCGGGCCGGCCTCGTCCTCGGCCCGTACGAGAACGTCGGCCGGCTGCCCTGGTGGCTGACCCGGATCGCCCGCGGCGGCCCGGTCCTGGCCCCCGGCCCGAGCGGGCTGCCGGTCCAGTACATCGACGCGCGCGACCTCGCCGACTGGCTGATCGGCGCGGTGGAGCGCGGTCTGGGCGGGCCGTACAACCTGGTGAGCCCGCCCGGCCACACCACCATGGGCGAGCTGCTCCGGGCGTGCGTGCGGGTCACCGGCGCGGACGCGGAGCTGCGCTGGACGGACCCGGAGGTGATCCTGGGCGCCGGGATCGAGCCGTGGACCCAACTGCCGGTGTGGGTGCCGCCGGACGGCGAGATGTACGACGCGGTGCACCGCGCGGACGTGTCCCGGGCGCTCGCGACGGGGCTGGTGTGCCGGCCGGCAGGCGAGACCGTCGCGGACACCTGGCGGTGGCTGACCGGGATCGGCGGTGCGGCGCCGCTGCGGCCGGACCGGACGGCCGCAGGCCTCGACCCGGAGGTGGAGGCCCGGGTGCTGGCCGCGGCCGGGGGTGTACCCGGCACCACCCCCGAAGAGGCGGCTCCGGACCACTGACGCGGCCGCGGCCGTCCACCAGACTGGCGCCATGAACACGGACCCGGACAACGTCGGCCCACGCGCCCGGACCAGGGCGGTGGTGCTGGCCGGCGTGCGGGGGCTGGTGCTGGCCCTCGCGGTGCTGCCCTGCGGTGTCGCCTTCCTCGCCCTCACCCTCGTCTCCCTCGCGCTCGTGCCGCTCGGCGTCGGCCTCGTCACCACCCCGGCGCTGCTGGCCGGCGTGCGCGCGCTGGCGGACGCCCGCAGGCGGCTCGCGGCCGAGTGGTGCGGCATCCGGATCCCGGCCGCGTACCGGCCGGTGCCGCGGGACGCCCGCCCCTGGACGCGCACCGCCGCCCTGCTGCGGGACCCGCAGGTGCGGCGGGACGCGCTCTGGCTGCCGGTGGACATGACCGCGGGTTTCGTCACCGCGCTGGCCCCGGCCGCGCTGCTGTTCTTCCCGGCCGAGGGGTTCCTGCTCGCGGCCGGGCTGTGGCGGGCGTACGTGCGCGGTCCGGGCGATGTCGTCTGGTACGCGTTCGTGCCGGTCACCGGCCAGGCCACGGCCTTCGCCGCCGCGCTGCTCGGCGCCGCGGTCCTCGTCATCGCCACGCGTTTCGCCCCGCTCCTGCTGAGCGCGCACTTCCGGCTCGTGCGGGCGGTGCTGGGCGGCGGCGCCGAACTCGCCGAACGCGTCCGGGTGCTGACCGAGACCCGGCGGGACGCGGTGGACGTCTCGGCCGCCGAACTGCGCCGCATCGAGCGGGACCTGCACGACGGCGCGCAGGCCCGGCTGGTCGCGATGGGCATGGACCTCGGCACCGTCGAGGTGCTGATCGAACGCGACCCGGCGCAGGCGAGGAAGCTGGTCGCCCAGGCCCGCCGGAACTCCGCACAGGCCCTGGAGGAACTGCGCGACCTGGTGCGCGGCATCCATCCGCCGGTCCTCGCCGAACGCGGGCTCGGCGACGCCGTACGGGCGCTGGCGCTGCGGCTGCCCCTGCCCGCGGAGGTGACCGTGGAGCTGCCCGGCCGCGCGGACGCGCCCGTCGAGTCGGCCGCCTACTTCGCCGTCGCCGAGGTGCTGACCAACGCCGCCAAGCACTCCGGCGCCGACCGGGTCCGGATCGGCCTGCGCCACGGCGAGGGCCGGCTGCGGATCGACGTCACCGACAACGGGCGGGGCGGCGCGGTGCCGGTGCCCGGTTCGGGCCTGGCCGGGATCGAACGCCGGCTCGGTACATTCGACGGCGTCCTGGCCGTCAGCAGCCCCGTCGGCGGCCCCACCATGGTGACCATGGAGATCCCGTGCGTGTTGTCCTAGCCGAAGACCTGTTCCTGCTGCGCGACGGGCTGGTGCGGATGCTGGAGGCGTTCGGCTTCGAGATCGCGGCGGCCGTCGAGTCCGGTCCCGAACTCACCCGTGCGCTGGCCGAGCTGGAGCCCGACGTCGCCGTGGTGGACGTGCGCCTGCCGCCCACGCACACCGACGAGGGACTGCAGTGCGCGCTCGCCGCCCGCCGGGCCCGGCCCGGGCTGCCGGTGCTGGTCCTGTCCCAGCACGTGGAGCAGTTGTACGCGCGCGAGCTGCTCGCCGACGGCGACGGCGGGATCGGCTACCTGCTGAAGGACCGGGTGTTCGACGCGGAGCAGTTCACCGACGCCGTACGGCGGGTGGCGGCGGGCGGTACGGCGATGGACCCGCAGGTGATCCGGCAGTTGCTGTCCCGCCGGTCCGCGGGCGACCCGCCGTACGGGCACCTCACGCCGCGCGAGCGGGAGGTGCTGGAGCTGATGGCGCAGGGCCGGTCCAACGCGGCCATCGCGGCCCAACTGGTGGTGACGGAACGGGCGATCGCCAAGCACACCTCCAACATCTTCGCCAAGCTGGGTCTCGAGGTGTCGGACGACGACAACCGGCGCGTGCTGGCGGTGCTCGCCCACCTCGACCACGGCCGCTGAGCCACCGGCCCGCCGGTTCCCGCTCCTCTCCGGTACCTCCCGTGCCCGCTCCCGGGGCCGGTGTCCGCGGGCGGGGCCGCGGTGACCAACCACCGTCCGGCTCGTTCTCGTTGACGTGCAGTCACAGGATGCAGCCCCGCGTCACGCGCCCGGCCCCGGCCCCGGCCCCGTCGACGTCGAGCGGGCCGAGGCCGCGCTCGTCGAGCACTACCCGCGGCTGGTCCGGCTCGCCTACCTGGTGCTGCCGCCGGGTCCCGACCGCGGCCGCCGGGTGCTGACCGCACACGCCCTCGTCCAGCGCGCCCTGCCCCGGGGGAGCGGGCGGGCGGCCGCGATCCCGGCCCAGTCCACCGGCCGGGACGCCGACCCCGGGTACGCGTACCTGCGCGAGCGCGTCCTGCGCGCGGCCCTGGCGGCGGCCCGCGGCCGCGGGGGCCCGCGCCGTCTGGCCCCGCTCCCCCGGGTGTGGGGCCTGCGGCTGTTCCCGCGCTCGGGCGGCGCCGACGAACTCGCCCTGGACCAGCGGCTGTCCGCCCTGTCCGGCCCGGCCCGCGCCGCCTACGTCCTGCGCGACCTGGAGCGGCTGCCCGACGGAGACGTCCGCGCGCTGCTCCGCGCCGCCGGGGCGGCCGATCCGCGCTCCGCGCTGGCCTCGGCGGACAGCGTGCCCGCGCAGCCGGGGCTGCTCGACTCGCCCGAGTTCGACCCGTGCTCGCTCCAGGCCCGGCCCACCGATCTGACGCGCCGCCGCCGGCGCACCAGGGCCGCCCTCGCCGCGGCCGCCGCGCTCGCGGTGGGCGGCGCGCTGGTCGCCCTGCCGGGCGGCGGCTGGGGCCCCGACGGCGCCGCCGCGCCCGTCAGCGCCGGGAACCCGGCCGCCGAGGCCGCCCTGGACCCCGGCAGGCTGACCCGGACCGCCCCCGGCGCCTGGCGGACCTCGGCCCGCACCGACTTCTCCGTGTGGCCCGCGCGCGGCCCGCTCACCGGCGACGACGCCCTGCTGCGCCGCGCCCTGGCCGTCTGGGCCCGCCCCGGGGAGCGGGTCCGCGTCTCGGCGACCCCCGGCACCCAGACGGGCGGCCCGGCCGGCCCGCCCCAACTGCTCTACGCGGGCCCGGTGGACGCCGCCCGTGTGGTGATCCTCCACGACGGCCTGCGCGTCGTCCGGTACGCGGAGCCGAAGGACGGCGCGCAGGGGGCGGCCCTGGACTTCGCCCGGGCCGACGGCGCCGCGGACGCCGGTGCGGGCGCCCTGGTGCTGGGCCGCTCCGACGGCAACGTCCGCTACCTGCTGGCCCCGTGGGTGACCCGGGCGGCCCAGCGGGACCTGGTGAAGCCGGACGCGGCGCCGGCCCCGCTCGCCCTCGCCGACGGTGTCACCGCGCCGCTGGCCAGCTCCGCCATGCGGCCGGGCGCCTGCACCTCCTGGAACGCGCTCGAGCTGACCGACGCCTCCGGCACCCGGCTCGTCACCGACCTCGGCGAGCTGGTCCCCGCCCACCTCACGGCCGGCCGCCCCGGCTCGCCCCGGGAGGCGTCCGGCGGCGAGGGGCTGCGCGCCTGGGCGCCGTTCGCCTGCTCCCTGGCGGCCGACCGCTCGGCCGGCGTCCGCGGCGTCAACGCCTGGACCTACGCCGAGCAGCCGCTGCCCGACGGCAGCGGGTCCGGTACCTGGGTGTGCACCCGGGCGGAGACCTGGCGCGGCTCCGGCACGGTCACCCTGGCCCAGTTCAAGACGCCCGGTGGGCCGTCCGGCACGGCCGTCGCCCGGGCCACGGACGTGCCGGCCTGCGGGGCGCGCGACCCGCACGTCCTGGCCGGGGTGCTGTGGAAGTCGGCGGCCGGCGACTGGTACCTGCTGGCGGCGGGCAGCGCCGACACCGCGTCGATCCGGGCGACCGGCGGGGTCACCGCGACCGGGCGGGGGCCGCTGCTGGCGGCCCGGGCCGAGCAGGGGGCGCGGGCCGACCTGGCGGGCACCCTGACGGACGGGCGGAGGACCGGCGGGCTGCGGTGACGCTTGTTGACACTCGCGTAAACAAGCTGCGGCCCGGGGGTTCTCAGGCGCCCTACCCGCCAGTACATTGACGCCATGTCTCACAAGCAGCCCCGGCCGGTGGCGTCCGAGCGCGTCGCGCTCAAGGCCCGCAACGTGTCCTTCTCGTGGGAGGACACGCCGCTGCACTGGGTGCCCGGCGACCCGTTCACCACGCACACCATCAACGTGCTGCACCTGCTGCTGCCGGCCGGTGAGCGCTGGTTCGTGCACGTGTACAAGCAGGCGCTGCCGCTCATCCGGGACGACCGGCTCCGCGAGGACGTCCTCGGGTTCATCGGCCAGGAGGCCATGCACTCCCAGGCGCACGACGAGGTGCTGCCGCACCTGCGCGAGCAGGGGCTCGACCCGACGCCGTACACCGCGCAGGTCGACTGGCTCTTCGAGAAGCTGCTCGGCGACCGCACCCTGCCGCCGGGCCGGGCCCGCCACTGGTGGCTGCTGGAGCGCGTGGCCCTCATCGCCGCCATCGAGCACTACACCGCGTTCCTCGGCGACTGGGTGCTCAACGCGGCCGAGCTGGACCGGCGCGGCGCCGACCCGACCATGCTGGACCTGCTGCGCTGGCACGGCGCCGAGGAGGTCGAGCACCGCTCGGTGGCCTTCGACCTGTTCCAGCACCTCGACGGCGGCTACCGGCGCCGGGCGCGAACCTGGGCGACGGCCTTCTCGGCCCTGGTGTTCCTGTGGCAGCGCGGGATCCGCTTCTTCCTGGCGAACGACCCGACGCTCACCGGCGCCAAGGCGTCCTTCCTGGACTTCCACCGGCGCGGCCGGCAGGGCATGCTGCCCGCCACCGGGGACATGCTCAGGTCCATCCCGCGCTACCTGGGGCGCTCCTACCACCCGTCCCGGGACTGCTCCACCGCCCAGGCCGTCGCCTACCTGGCCGGCTCCCCCGCCGCGCTCGCGGCCGAGAAGCGGGCGGCCGCCTGATGCCCGGGCTGCGCGCCGCCGCCCTCGTCACGGGCGCCGCCCTGCTCACCCGCCGGGCCCTGCGCCGCCGGGTCACCCGCTCCCCGCTGTGGCCGCTGCCCGCCCTGGACCCGCCGGTCTCCGGCCGGCCGCGCTCACGGTCGCTGAAGCTGCTGCTCACCGCGCACGAGACGATCGCCGACGGGGTCGTACGGCTGCGCCTGGAGGGGGCCGGGCTGCCGCGCTGGGAGCCGGGCGCCCATCTCGACCTGGTGCTGCCGTCGGGACTGGTGCGGCAGTACTCCCTGTGCGGCGACCCCGGGGACGCGTCCGCCTACACGGTCGCCGCCCGGCTCGTGGCGGACGGCCGGGGCGGCTCCCGCGAGGTGCACGAGCAGCTCGCCGAGGGCATGGAACTGGAGGTGCGCGGCCCGCGGAACCGGTTCCCGCTGGCGGACGCGCCCGCGTACGTGTTCGTGGCCGGCGGCATCGGCATCACCCCGATCCTGCCGATGCTGCGGGCCCTGCCGGCGGGCGCCGACTGGCGGCTGCTGTACGGCGGGCGGACCCGGGCCTCGATGCCGTTCCTGCGGGAGGTGCGCGCACTCGCCGGGGACCGGCTGACCGTGGTGGCCGAGGACGAGGACGGACGGCCGGACCTGGCCGCCCTGTTCGCGGACACGGCCGAGGGGACGGCGGTGTACTGCTGCGGGCCGCAGGGGCTGGCGGAGGCGGTGGAGGCGGCACTGCCCGAGGGGGCCGCGCTGCACCTGGAGCGGTTCGCGCCGCGCCCGGGCGCCGGCGGCGACACCGGGTTCGAGCTGGAACTGCGCCGCAGCGGGCGCACGCTGACCGTCCCGGCCGGCTCCAGCGTCCTGGCCGCCGTACGCGGGGAGCTGCCGGACGTCGCCTACTCCTGCGAGCAGGGGTTCTGCGGGACCTGCCGGCAGCGGGTGCTGGAGGGCGGGATCGAGCACCGGGACGAGCTGCTGACGGACGCGGAGCGGCACGACTCCATGCTGATCTGCGTGTCCCGGGCCCGGGGTGGACGTCTGGTGCTCGACATGTGAACACGGGCGGCCGAATGCGATCGGTAAGGTGTTCGCATGAGTACCGGGGTTCGCCGCAGGATGAACGTCGAGGAGCGACGGCAGCAGCTGATCGGTGTCGCCCTCGACCTGTTCAGCCGACGCTCGCCCGACGAGGTCTCCATCGACGAGATAGCGACCGCCGCGGGCATCTCCCGGCCGCTCGTCTACCACTACTTCCCGGGCAAACACAGCCTGTACGAGGCCGCGTTGAAGCGCGCGGCGGAGGATCTCGCGAGCCGGTTCACCGAGCCGCACGAGGGCCCGCTCGGCGGCCGGCTGCTGCGCGTCATGCGCCGCTTCTTCGACTTCGTGGACGACCACGGCCCCGGTTTCTCGGCACTGATGCGCGGCGGCCCGGCCGTGCCGGCGGACGGGACCGGCGCCAGGGACCGCGTCTCGGCCACCCAGGCGCTCATCGACTCCGTCCGGCAGGCCGCCTACGAGCAGGTGCTCGCGCACCTCGGGGTGGCCGAGGCGTCGCCGCGGCTGGAGCTGGTGGTCCGCTCGTGGATCTCGCTCGTCGAGGCCACGGCGCTGATCTGGCTGGACGGTCGGCGCATCCCGCGCGCCGAGCTGGAGGTCCAGCTCGTGCACGACTTCGCCGCGCTGGCCGCCGTGAGCGCCGCCCACGACGCGGGCATGGCCGCGCTGCTGCGCACCATGGCCGCGGACGAGCCGGCCGACGGCCCCTTCGCGGACCTGCTCGGCCGGCTCACCGCCCTCGCTCTCTAGGAGCGGTCGTACTTCCGGTAGGACGGGTCCAGGTCGCGGATCTCGGCGGAGGCGTGCACGGCGAACGCCGTGTCCGCCACGTGCCCGCGGAGCGATTCCAGGACCGCTTCCGTGAGCCTCGCCTTCGTCTCCTCGCTGCGGCCGGCGAGGAGCCCGATCGTCACGTGCACGACGGCGTGCCCGCGCGCCCCGGGGTCCTCGTAACCGAACGCCGTGCACCCGCTCGGCCGGAAGAGCGTCTTGCACGCCCCCGGCTTCGCTGCCGCGATCTCCACGGTCGCCTCGTGCAGCGCCCGTGCGAAGCCGGCGCGGTCGAAGGCGTTCTCCATGGTGTCGGAGTAGTCGACGGTGATCTGCGGCATGGGTGCTCCTGTTCTACGGCAACGGCCTCACCCTAGTTCTTCGCCCGGGTGAAGACCGCCACGGTCCGGGCGGGCACGGTGAAGGTGCCCGAGCCGGCCGCGTAGGCGGCGCCCTTCACGACCGGGTCGGAGCCCGCGGCCTGCACCGGGTGCAGCCGGTAGCCGGTCCCGGCGAGGTCCCCGATCCGCTGCTCCTGCCGCTGCGGGGTGGCGTTGAGGACCACCACCAGGTTGCCGAGCCGCATGGTGATCACACCGGGCGTCTCGTCCCGGCCGGAGAGCGGGAAGGACAGCTCCCGCTGCACCCGGGCGGCCGTGCCGAGCGAGAACGCCGGCTCGCTCGTGCGGATCCGCAGCAGGTCCCGGTACGCGGCCGAGGCGCCGGTGATCTGCGGGCAGCCGACCCGGACCGAGGCCAGCAGCGGCCGGGCGTACTCCCACTTGGCCCGGTTGTCGGCGGCCGGGGGCAGCCCCCGGCCGAACCCGTTGCCGTCGGCGCAGTTCCAGTGGACGGCGTTGAACCAGTCCCCGCTGTCGAAGGAGTTGCGGTCGAGGGACTTGGAGCGCAGCAGGTCGGTCCCCGCCTGGGAGAGGGCCGGCCCCTGCGACAGGGCGGCCGTGGCCATCGCCAGGACCTGCATCCGGGCCCGGTCGGACGCGGAGGTGTCCTTCGGGAGCTTGAAGGCCAGGGCGTCGAACAGCGTCTCGTTGTCGTGGGCGTCCACGTAGGCGAGCGCGTCGCCGGGCGCGTCCGCGTAACCGGCGGGCGAGCCGTTGTAGTCGACCCCGGCACCGGTCACCTCCCGGCCGTCGGTGCCGGTGAAGCGGAACCTCGCCAGGTTGCCGGTCAGGCCGACCTTGATCAGATCCTGGTAGTGCAGCAGCCGGGCCTTCTGCTCCTCGGGCGTGCCGTTCGCCGCCGACCCGTTGGGGTCGGTGTACAGGCCGGACGCGAAGCCCTGGACGCCGGGGTCCTCGTCGAAGGGGCCGCCGCCGCGCACCGCGTCCCGGGCGCGGTCGGAGAAGGTGGCGATCCGGGTGCCGGCCATGTTCTTCTGCGTGGCCTGCACGAAGCGGGCGTCGTCCGCGACCTCGCCGAAGTTCCAGCCCTCGCCGTACAGGATGATCTTCTTGCCGTCGACGCCGTCCGCGGCGGGCGTCAGCGCGTCCAGGGCCTTGCGGACGGCCAGGATGTTGGCCTTGGGGTGGTGGCCCATGAGGTCGAAGCGGAACCCGTCGACCTTGTACTGCTTCGCCCAGGTGACGACGGAGTCCACCACCAGCTTGCCCATCATCGCGTTCTCGGTGGCGGTGTTGGCGCAGCAGGTGCTGTCGGCCACCGAGCCGTCGGCGAGGAGCCGCTGGTAGTAGCCGGGCACGATCCGGTCCAGGACGGAGGTGGCCGCCTGGCCGCTCGCGGCCGTGTGGTTGTAGACGACGTCCATGACGACCCGCAGCCCGTCCTGGTTGAGCGCCTGGACCATCCTGCGGAACTCGACCGTGCGGGCCGTGCCGTCGGGGTCGGTGGCGTACGACCCCTCGGGGACCGTGTAGTGGAACGGGTCGTAGCCCCAGTTGTAGGCGTCCTCGGCGGCGATCCGCGCGACGCAGCCCTGCTGCCGGTCGGAGTCGGCCGGGTAGGAGGCCAGGTCGCAGTCGGTGGTCGCCTGGTCGGCCTTCCGCTCGGGGATGGTGGCGATGTCGAAGGCGGGCAGCAGGTGGACGTAGGAGGTGCCGGCCCCGGCCAGGGCCCGCAGGTGCTTCGAGCCGTCGCTGTCGCTGTCGGTGAAGGCCAGGTAGGTGCCCCGGTCCCGGGCCGGGACGGTCCGGTCGGCGGCCGAGAAGTCCCGGATGTGCAGCTCCTGGATCTGCGCGTCCTTCAGCGGTACGGCCTCGGGCTTGCGCAGCGCCGCCCAGCCGTTCGGGGAGAGCGACCTGTCGTTCAGGTCGACGACGAGGCTGCGCGCCGAGTTCGCGGTCAGGGCGACCGAGTAGGGGTCGGTGACCTCGTTGGTGACCACCTCGCGCACGCTGGGCGCCCAGACCTTCACGACGTACCGGTAGGGCTTGCCCTTCCAGGAGGCCGGGCCGGTGACGGACCAGACGCCGGTGGTGTCGTCACGGCGCATGGGCACCGCGGAGCCGCCCAGTTCGAGGTGGACGCTCTGCGCGGTCGGCGCCCAGACGGCGAGGGTCGGCCTGCCGCCGTGGAAGGTCGGTCCGAGGGCTGCCTTCGTCGCGCCGGGGTACAGGTCGTCCAGCACGCCGGCGATCTGCACGCCGGTCGCGGCCAGGACGGCGCCGTTCGCGGCGCGCTGGGAGGCCACGAGCTGGCCTCGCAGCGCCGCGCGCACCCGGCCGCGGTCGCGCGGGTCGACGGACCAGGCGGTGTAGTCCTTCAGGTGCGGGAACTTCGCCTTCTGGGCGTCGGTGAGCGCCGTCCTGGTCAGGCGCAGCCAGTGCTCGTCGTCGCTGGTCAGCGTCCCGTCCTTGACGGCGATGGAGCCGTCGCGGGAAGAGAGGAGCTGGGTGGAGGCGGCGCCGTCGGCGCCGTTCCAGGCGACGGTGTCCCGGTCGATCCAGACCGCCTCGGAGGTGGTCGGGTCGAGGGCGGCCGCGCTGCCCGCGGGCTGCGGCAGCAGGTGCTTCTCCTGGCCGTTCAAGAGCCACACCTCGTGTCCGTCGGCCTTGAGGTCCAGGGACCGGTCGGTCGGCAGGTCCTTGTCGTCGCCCTTGTGGACGATGTAGCCGAGACTGGTGGCACCCTCGGTGAGCGGCACCTCGAAGACCGCGCCATAGGCGTCAGTCTTCACCGGCTTCAGGGGGTCCGACCAGTCGGTGGGGTGCGCGGCGCCGGTCCAGACGTGCAGGCCCCAGCCGTCGTAGTTCCCGTCGGCGCGGTGGTAGTGGAGGACCGCCTTGCTCGTGTCCTGGCCCGGGTGGTCCGGCTTCTCGGTGAGCACGCCGTCCTCGCCCTGCTCGATCCAGACCTCACCCGTCCTGGTGACGTCGATGGACCGGTCGGCGGAGACGTCCTTGTCGCCGTCCTTGTCGACGACCAGGAAGCCGACCTCGGAGGCGCCGGGCTTGAGCCTGACGTAGGCGAACGCGCCGTAGGAGTCGCGGCCCACGAAGGGGTGGCCGGCGGGCCACTGGGTGGCCTCGCCGTCGGCGAGGTCGCCCCAGGCGTACAGGCTCCAGTCGGCGTAGTCGCCGTCGGTGCGCTTGTAGTGGACGATCGCGTAGTCCCGGGAGGAGGCCGTGGGGACCTCCGGGGCGGGCGGGGTGCCGGTGGTGCCGCCGGCCGTGGCGCTCGCGGTGCGCCCGGCCGGGTCGATCACGACGGCCTTGTAGCGCAGGGCGGTGCCCGCGGGGACGTCCTCGCCGATGGCCTGGGTGACCTTGTAGGGGGCGTGGTCGGCGGAGCCCAGCGTCCGCCACCGGCCGTTGCCGACCTGGGCGGCGAAGACGACCCGGTCGAGCCGGTCGCCGGCGACGTCGGCGGTGAGTTCCACGGTCCCGGTGGCCCCGGCGGCCGGGGCCCGGAGGGTGATCGCGGGCTTGCCCGCGGGCACCGCGAGGGCGGCGGCCGCCTTGTAGACGACGGCGGAGCCGGCCGGGACGGTGACGGTGATCCGGCGTTCCCCGTCCGAGGTGAGGGTGCCCGAGGCGCCGTGGATCCCGCGGTACGCCATGTCCGCGGACCCGGTAGCGAACGTGGCGGTCCTCGGCCCGTCCGCGTTGTTGAAGGCGACGACGTACTCCTGGCCGGACTTCGCGTCGGTGCGGGTGACGGCGTAGACGCCGGCGCCGTCGGCCGCGTACCGCTCGGTCTGCACCCCGTCCGTCAGGGCGGGGTCGGCCCGGCGGAGCCGCGCGAGGCCGGCGATCTGCCGGTAGAGCGGCGCGCCCGTGTCGTACGCGGCGCTCGCGTGGGTGCGGCCGGTGCCGATCTCGTCGTCGTCGAGGTAGTCGGCGACCCGGGAGGCGAACATGGTCTGGCGGGCGTCCTTGTCGCCGCCGGAGCCGGTGAAGCCCTGCTCGTCGCCGTAGTAGACGACCGGGTTGCCGCGGCTGAGGAACATCAGCTCGTTGGCGAGCCGGTCCTTGCGCAGCAGTTCGGCGTCGGTCGCGTGCGGGTTGTCCTGTTTCAGGAAGTACCCGATGCGGCCCATGTCGTGGTTGCCGAGGAAGGTGACCTGCTCGTAGGCGTTGGCCTTGTCGGTCGTGTACTTGTAGTCGTCACCGAAGACGTCCGCGAGCCGCCGGGCGCTGCCGCCCTGGGAGGCGTAGGCGCGGGCCGCGTCCTGGAAGGGGAAGTCGAGGGTGGCGTCGAGCCGGCCCTGGGTGACGTAGGGGGACGTGACGGAGGTGTCGGCGGAGTACACCTCGCCGAACATGAAGAAGTTCTTCCGTCCGTGCGCGGCCGCGTACCTGTCCAGCGCGGTCGCCCACTGCGTCCAGAACTCCGTGTTCACGTGCTTCACGGTGTCGATCCGGAAGCCGTCGACGGCGAAGTCCCGCACCCAGCGCTGGTAGATGCGCTCCATGCCGCGGACGACCTCGGGGCGCTCGGTCCACAGGTCGTCGAGGCCGGAGAAGTCGCCGTAGGTCGTGGACTCGCCGGCGTAGGTCGAGTCGCCCCGGTTGTGGTACATCGCCGGGTCGTTGAGCCAGGCGGGGACCTTGGTGCCCGCGGTGGCGCGCGGGGTGCGGGGGAAGGAGGCGGCGTCGACGGCGGGGAACTTCCGGCCGCCGGACGCGTAGTCGGCGTCGTCGAAGGGCCGTCCGTCCCGCGTCAGGTACGGGAAGGCGCCCTTGGAGAGGTAGTCGTAGGACTTCTCCCGGTAGTCGACGACGTCCGCGGTGTGGTTGGTGATGACGTCGAAGAAGACCTTCATGCCCTTGGCGTGGGCCCCGGAGATGAGGGTCCGCAGGTCCGCGTTGGTGCCGAAGTGCGGGTCGACCTGGGTGAAGTCGGTGATCCAGTAACCGTGGTAGCCCGCGGAGGCGTTGCCGCCGGTGCCCTGCACGGGCCGGTTCTTGAAGATCGGCGCCAGCCAGATGGCGGTGGTGCCGAGCCCCTTGATGTAGTCGAGCCCGCGGGTCAGGCCCTTGAGGTCGCCGCCCTGGTAGAAGCCCTTGTCGGTGGGGTCGTAGCCGGTGCTGAGGCGGGAGCCGGTCAGTCCGCCCCGGTTGTTGGCGGCGTCCCCGTCGGCGAAGCGGTCCGGCAGGACGAAGTAGAACTGCTCACGGGTGGCGTCGTGCCGGGCGGGCTGGGCCGCGAGGACCGCGTCGGAGGGGGGCGCGGGCGGGGCGGGGGCGGCGGCGTGCGCCGCGAGGGGCTGCACGAGGGCGGCGGCGAGGGCGGCCGCGGTCAGCGCGGCGACCCTTCTCGGGAGTGCGGTACGGCGCGTGCGGGGCGCCGGCCATCTCGGTATCACAGGCGGTAACTCCTTGCGATTACGGCTCTTTCGGGTCCGACCCCTGCGCCTCGGCGCGGCTGCGCTGCCGGGCGCCCGCGCGACCGTACCGCCCGACGAAAGGTTGCAGCAAGAGTCTTGCAATCATCGGCAAGAGCTTGCACCGGAGGGGTGCGGTCAGCGGCCGGACTTGCCCGCGTGGAAGACACCGGCGCACTCCCTGGCCACGGAGGCGTACCTCCACTCGAACAGGACGGCGGTGACGTCCTTGGTGCCGGGCGGCGAGGCCGCCGTGCTTGTTGGGTTCATGCCAACCAGGCCGGCGGCCGTGAGGGTGACCGCCGCGGAGAGGGTTCTGCGCTTGCGGAAACTTGCGGTGACGCAGATGGTAGAGGCCCGCCGCCCGAAAGGCAGCGGGCCGTGGGGAAGCCGTCGCAAGAACTCCCGGGCGGACCGTCAGACGGCCGTCGACCACCAGACCGTGGTGTCGGCCGGCAGCTTCGCCTCGCCGTCCGCCTCGGTCACCTCGTCGCTGGCGAGCAGGACGCGGCCGTGCGCCGGGATCGTCACGGACTCGCCGGTGGTGTTCGCGACGCACACGAACTCGCCCCGCCGGAAGGCCAGGACGCCCTCGGGCGCCCGCAGCCACTCCACCGCGTCACCCGCGCCCAGGTCCGGCTGGGACCGGCGCAGCCGCAGCGCCGAGCGGTACAGCTCCAGCGTCGAGCCGGGGACGCCGGTCTGCGCCTGAACGCTCAGCCCGGCCCAGGCGGACGGCTGCGGCAGCCAGCTGCCCCCGCTGCCGAAGCCGTAGGAGGAGCCCTCGCGGGTCCACGGGATCGGCACCCGGCAGCCGTCGCGGAAGCCGTCCTGGCCGGCTCCCCGGAAGTACGCCGGGTCCTGGCGCGCCTCGTCGGGCAGGTCCACGACGTCCGGCAGGCCCAGCTCCTCGCCCTGGTAGAGGTAGGCCGAGCCGGGCAGGGCCAGCATCAGCAGGGTGGCCGCCCGGGCGCGGCGCAGGCCCAGCTCGCGGTCGCCGGCCGTGCGGATCTGGGTGCCGAGGCCCGGCGGGTTGGCGAAGCGGGTGGCGTGCCGGGTGACGTCGTGGTTGGACAGCACCCAGGTGGCGGGGGCGCCGACCGGCCGCATGGCCGAGAGCGTGCGGTCGATGACCGCGCGCAGCTCCCCGGCGTCCCACTCCGTCGCCAGGTACTGGAAGTTGAACGCCTGGTGCAGCTCGTCCGGGCGGACGTAGCGGGCGGTGCGCTCCACGGTCGGGGTCCACGCCTCGGCGACGAAGATCCGCCCGCCGGTCTCCCGTCCCCGCCCTTCCGCGGCGGGCGCTGCGGGCCCCATCGCGTCCGCGTACTCGTCGAGGACGGTGCGCCACTGCCGGTAGATCGCGTGCACGCCGTCCTGGTCGAAGAACGGCATGACGTCGTTGCCCAGCAGCTTGAGCTGGTCGTGGGAGCCGAGGTCCGGCAGGCCCGCCGCCTTGACCAGGCCGTGCGCGACGTCGATGCGGAAGCCGTCCACCCCCATGTCCAGCCAGAAGCGCAGGATGGAGCGGAACTCGTCGGCGACCGCCGGGTGGTCCCAGTTGAAGTCGGGCTGCTCGGGGGCGAAGAGGTGCAGGTACCACTCGCCCGGGGTGCCGTCCGGTTCGGTCACCCGGGTCCAGGCGGGGCCGCCGAAGATGGACTCCCAGTCGTTCGGCGGGAGTTCGCCGTCCTGCCCCTTGCCGGGCCGGAAGTGGTAGCGCTCCCGGAGGGGGGAGCCGGGGCCCTCGGCGAGGGCCCGCTTGAACCACTCGTGCCGGTCGGAGGAGTGGTTGGGGACCAGGTCCACGATGACGCGCAGGCCCAGCCCGTGCGCGTCGCGGATGAGCGCGTCGGCGTCGAGCAGGTTGCCGAACATCGGGTCGACGGCCCGGTAGTCGGCGACGTCGTAGCCGGCGTCGGCCTGCGGGGAGGCGTAGAAGGGGCTGAGCCACACCGCGTCGACGCCGAGGTCGCGCAGGTGGGACAGGCGGGAGCGTACGCCTTCGAGGTCGCCCATGCCGTCACCGTTGCCGTCGGCGAAACTGCGCGGGTAGACCTGGTAGATGACCGCGTCCCGCCACCAGTCGCGGCGGTCGGCGACGGTCGCGGCGGTGTGGCGGGCCGGTGCGGCGGAGTGCTGCTGGCTCATGGCGTCCTTGGTACGTGTCTGGTTCGTGGTGGGCGGACGGTGGGCGGCGGCGCCGGGGGGACGGCTGCGGGGCGGACCGCGGTGACTGCGGGGTCGGATGGACACCGCGGCCCGCCCACCCGCGCGACGCGGCGCGCGGGGGTCCCGCTCCGGCGGGCGTCAGCCCTTGGTGCCGCCTGCGGTGAGGCCGGTGACGAGGTTCTTCTGCACGAGGTAGAAGAACACCGTCACGGGTATCGCGATCAGCACCGCGGTGGCGGCCATGTAGTTCCACTGGGCGTCGTGCTCGCTGACGAAGGTCTGCAGACCGACGGCGAACGTGTACTTGGAGTCGTCCAGCAGGAAGGTGGTCGCGAACGCGACCTCGCCGACGGCGGTGATGAAGGTGTAGAAGGCGGCCACCGCCAGGCCCGGGCGGGCCAGCGGGAGGATCAGCCGGAAGAAGGTGCCGAAGGGGCTGAGCCCGTCCACGCGCCCGGCCTCGTCGATCTCGAAGGGGATGGTGTCGAAGTACCCCTTGAGCAGCCAGGCGCTGTACGGGATGGCGGTGGAGCAGTTGACGACGATCAGCGCCCAGTAGGTGTCGATGAGGCCGAGGTCGCTGAAGATCTCGTACATCGGCACGATCAGGATGGCGATCGGGAACGCCTGGGTGAGCAGCAGGACCCACATCAGCTGCTTGTAGCCGGGAAAGCGCATGCGGGAGACCGCGTAGCCGGTGGTGGCGGCCACCAGGACGCCGATGAGCGTGGTGCCGAGGGCGACGATCATCGTCGACCTGAACCAGTCGAGAAACCCGGTGTGCCGGAGCACGAAGCCGTAGTTGGAGAAGGTCGCCTTGCCCGCGATGCCGCCCGGGTGGAGGTAGTCCTCCTTGTCCGGGCCGAGGGACAGGTAGCACAGCCAGGCCACCGGGGCCAGGGCGATGAGGCCGGCGACGGCGAGTCCGCCGTGCAGGAGGGCGGCGCCGAGCGGGCCGCGCTCGCCGCGCCGGCGCACGCGCCGCCGGGACGCGGCCTCGGGGGCGGGCTCGGGGGCGGTGGCGGTCGTGTCCAGGGTCGTGGTGCTCATGGCGGCGGCTCCTGCGGCGTCAGACGGCGAACTGGTCATTGCGCTTCAGCCAGCGGAAGTAGAAGGAGGTGAAGACGGTCAGGATCGACAGCAGCAGCACGCCGTACGCGGCCGACTGGGCGAAGTCGCGCGGCTGCTGGCCGAAGCCGAGCTGGTAGGCCCAGGTGACGAGGATCTGGGCGTCCGGGGCGGAGTTCTTGCCGAACAGCAGGAAGATGATGACGAACTGGTTGAAGGTCCAGATGACGCCGAGCAGCACGACGGTGGAGCTGACCGCGCGCAGGCCGGGCAGGGTGACGTGCCGGAAGCGCTGCCAGGCGCTCGCGCCGTCCATCTCCGCGGCCTCGTAGAGCGTGGAGTCGATGGACTGCAGGCCGCCGAGCAGGGACAGCATCATGAACGGCACACCGCACCAGGTGTTCACCATGATCGCGGCGAACCGCTGCCAGAAGGTGTCCTCCAGCCATTCCGGCTGGGGCAGGTGGAGCGCGCCGAGGAGCTGGTTGAGCACGCCGGAGTCGGCGAGCATGATCCGCCAGGAGAAGACGGTGACGAAGGTCGGCACGGCCCAGGGCAGGACGAGCAGCAGCCGGTAGGCGGTGCGGCCGCGCAGCTTCTGCTGGAGCATGAGCGCGAGGCCGAGGCCGATGGAGTAGTGCAGGGCCACGCAGGCGACCGTCCAGAACACGGTCCACAGGAAGTGCGACCAGAACCGGTCGTACGCCGTCGGGCCGAACAGGATGTCCTGGTAGTTGTCGAGGCCGATGAACTTGTAGGTGGCGTCGATGTGGTTGACGCCGATCGTGCGCGCCGAGTTCAGGCTGTCGGCGTCGGTGAGGGTGAGGTAGAAGCCCCTCGCCAGCGGGTAGCCCACGAGGACGCCGAGGACGACGACCACCGGGGCGATCATCGCGTAGGCGTACCAGTATTTCTGGAAGCCGTTGCGGATGCGCTGCCCCGGCCCGGGCCGGGGCGCGCGGTCACCGCGGCGCTCGCCGGTCGCGCGGTCGATGGCGACTGTCATGGTTCGACACCTTCAAAGGATCAAGGAGTTGGGCTGGGCACGGGGCGGTGGCCGCCGGATCCCCCGTGGGACACGGGAGGAACCGGCGGCCACCCGGGCTCACTTGCTGAACTCGGACACGAGCTTGGAGATGGCCAGCTCCGCGTTGTCCAGGCCCTTGTCCAGCAACTCCTTGCCGCTGGCGACCTTGGGCAGCTCGGAGTCGAGCGGGCCCCACAGGGAGCTGTACTCGGGCAGGGCCGGGCGCGGCTGGGCGGCGGACAGGACGCCCTGGTAGCCGGCGATGCCGGGGTCGGCCTTGACCTTGTCGGTGTAGGCGTCGGAGCGGGTGGGCAGGGTGGAGTTCTTCAGGGCGACGGCCTCCTGGGCCTGCACCGAGGTCATGAACTTCACGAACTTCAGGGCCGCTTCCTGGTGGGCCTTGTCCGAGCCGGCGTAGACCGAGAGGTTGTGGCCGCCGGTCGGGGCGCCCGCCTTGCCGCTGGAGCCGGCCGGGACGGTGGCGATGCCGAGGTTGGCCTTGTCCGCGAAGGCGCTGCCCTGGTAGAAGTTCGTGATCTCCCAGGGGCCCTGGATGATCGCGGCGACCTTGCCGTTGACGAACGCGTCCTGGATGTGGGCGTAGGCGTCGGCGGTGGCGTCGGCCTTGTGCAGGCCCTTGCCGGAGAACAGGCTCAGCCAGGTGCCGTAGCCCTTCTTCGCGGCGGCCGAGGCCACGGTGATCTTCTTGGCGGCGGCGTCGACGGTGTCGGTGCCCTCGCCGTGCAGGAAGGGCTGGGCGTAGTAGGCCTGGGTGGAGCCCCAGTAGCCGTCGACCCCGGTCCTGTCCTTGATCCTGGCGGCGTCGGCCTTCAGCTCGTCCCAGGTCTTGGGGGCCTCGGTGATGCCGGCCTTCTTGAACAGGGCCTTGTTGTAGACCAGGGCGAGGGTGTCGGTGACCAGCGGGACGCCGTAGGTCTTGCCCTCGTACTGGGCCTGCTTGATCAGGTTCGGCTCGAACTCGGCCTGGTCGGCGAGGGCCTCGGTGCCGTCCAGCGGCAGGAAGAAGCCCTTCTTGGCGAAGGCGGGGGTCCAGCCGACCTCGGAGCGCAGCACGTCCGGGGCGCCCTTGGCGCCGGCGGCGGTGTCGAACTTGTTCTGCGCCTGGTCGAAGGGCACGTCGACGTACTTGACCTTGATGTCCTTGTGGGCAGCCTCGAACCGCTGCACCAGGGCCTTGTACGTGGGCGCCTCGTTGGTGGCGTTGGAGGTGTCCCACCAGGTGATGGTGACCGGGCCGTCCGACTTCCCGCTGTCGCTGTCGCTGTCGCCGCACGCCGTCGCCGTGAGGGCGAGGGACGCCACCAGCGCGGAGGCCGCTATGCCACGCCGCATGAGTTCTCCTTGAGGGTTCAAGCCCGAGTGGTGCAGGGAGCGGTCCCGTCCGCCCCTGCGACTTGCCGACTGCGCCGTTGCCGCGGCCGGGCGACTGGGAACGTAACAGCGATGTAAGCGTTGCGAAAGACCTTGCAGAAAAAAAGTGCAAGAGGACACGGCGGTCACCCGCCCGTGACCGGTCGCCGACCCCGGTGTGGCCCGGTGATGACGGGGCTGAGCGGCGGGGACGACACTTGTGCAAGACTCTGCAAGCTCTTGCCAGCATGAATCCGAGGGAGCGCGATGACGCAGCAACCCACGGCAGGCCGCGCGCCCGCCCGTGCCCGGCGACCGGCCGGTGTGCAAGGCGAGATACGACCGGTACAGTCCAGTGGCGTGACCACACGGCTTGCCGACATCGCCGCGCAGGCGGGGGTGAGTGAAGCGACGGTCAGCCGGGTCCTGAACGGGAAGCCGGGCGTCGCCGCCACCACCCGCCAGTCCGTGCTCGCCGCCCTGGACGTACTGGGCTACGAGCGCCCGGTGCGGCTGCGGCAGCGCAGCGAGGGGCTAGTCGGCCTGATCACGCCCGAACTGGAGAACCCGATATTCCCGGCCCTGGCCCAGGTCATCGGCCAGGCGCTGACCCGCCAGGGCTACACGCCGGTGCTCGCCACGCAGACCCCGGGCGGGTCGACGGAGGACGAGCTGACCGAGATGCTGGTGGACCGCGGGGTCGCGGGGATCATCTACGTCTCCGGGCTGCACGCGGACACCACGGCGGACATGGGGCGCTACGAGCGGCTGCGGGCGCAGGGCGTGCCGTACGTGCTGGTGGACGGGTTCTCGCCGAAGGTGCAGGCGCCGTTCATCTCCCCCGACGACCGCGCGGCGATGTCGCTCGCGGTGACGCACCTGGTCTCGCTCGGGCACACCCGGGTCGGGCTGGCCCTCGGGCCCCGGCGGTTCGTGCCCGTGCAGCGCAAGATCGAGGGCTTCGTGCGGGCGGTGCAGGACCGGCTCGGGCTCGACGCCGGGACCGTGGAGACGGAGCTGGTGCAGCACTCGCTGTACACGCTGGAGGGCGGCCAGGCGGCGGCGAACGCGCTGATGGAGCGGGGCTGCACGGCGGTGGTCTGCGCCAGCGACATGATGGCGCTGGGCGCGATACGGGCGGCCCGGCAGCGGGGCCTGGAGGTCCCCCGGGACGTGTCGGTGGTCGGGTTCGACGACTCGCCGCTGATCGCCTTCACCGATCCGCCGCTGACCACGATCCGCAAGCCGGTGCCGGCCATGGGCCAGGCGGCGGTGCGCACGCTGCTGGAGGAGATCGGCGGGACCCCGGCGCCGCACAGCGAGTTCGTGTTCATGCCGGAGCTGGTGGTGCGCGGTTCGACCGCTTCCGCACCGCACGCGCACCGTATGTCGTAGAAGGTGCGCCTTCGACCCATCCTTGGGATGATCGGCCGAAGAATCCTTTTCTGGCAGACTTTGCGCCTATGAGTGACTCGACCGTGACAGCGACGGATGGTCGCGCGGAGGTGGCCGGTCCGCGGTCCGTCACGGACGAGCACGGGCCCGGCCCGTCGCGCCGGCCGCGGCTGTGGTTCGAGATCCTTCTGGTCGCGGTGAGTTACTGGACGTACTCGCTGGTCCGCAACGCCGTACCGGAGCAGCGGGCCGCCGCGCTGCGCAACGCGGAGCTGATCCGGGGCGTCGAGCACGCGCTGGGGGTCGGCGTCGAGCAGACGGTGAACCATGCCCTGAACTCGGTGACTTGGCTCATCGTGGGGATGAACTACTACTACGCGACGCTGCACTTCGTCATGACGCTCGGGGTGCTGGTGTGGCTGTACCGGTGGCACCCCGGCCGGTACGCGGCGACCCGGCTGGTGCTGTTCGCGACCACGGGCGTGGCCCTGCTCGGTTACTACCTGTTCCCGCTCGCCCCGCCCCGGCTGATGCGCGGCGGGCGGTTCGTGGACACCGTGATGGTGCACCACACGTGGGGCTCGATGGCCTCCGGCGACCTCAAGCACATGTCGAACCAGTACGCGGCGATGCCGTCGATGCACATCGGCTGGTCGCTGTGGTGCGGCCTGACGATCTTCGCGCTGGCGTCGGTGCCGTGGGTGCGGGCGCTGGGGCTGCTGTACCCGGTGACCACCCTCCTGGTGATCGTCGCCACGGCCAACCACTTCTGGCTGGACGCGGTGGGCGGGGTGCTCTGCCTCGGCGTCGGCTTCGCGGCGGCCCGGGCCTGGTACGGCAGGCTGCCGTACCCGCTGCCCCGGCCGGGCCGGCCGCCCGGCACCGCTCAGTCCGCGTAGAACAGCTCCTCCATGACCGCGCGGGCCCGGCGGGCGGTCCGGCGGTACGCGTCCAGCATGTCCCCCGCGTGCCCGGCGCCGTACCCCAGGTAGCGGCCGACGGCGGCCAGCTCGCGCGGGTCGTTCGGGAAGGTGTCCCCGGCCCGGCCGCGCACCAGCATGACCGCGTTGCGCACCCGGGTGGCCAGCACCCACGCCTCGTCCAGGATCTCCGCGTCCCCGGCCGCCAGCAGCCCGGCGTCGCGGGCGGCGGCCAGGGCCCGGCGGGTCCGGGTGGTGCGCAGGCCCGGCTCGCGGTGGGCGTGGCGGAGCTGGATCAGCTGGACGGTCCACTCGACGTCGGACAGGCCGCCGGGGCCGAGCTTGGTGTGCAGCTTGGGGTCGGCGCCGCGCGGCAGCCGCTCGGACTCCATCCGGGCCTTCAGCCGGCGGATCTCGCGGACCGACTCGTCCGAGAGGCCGGCCGCCGGGTGGCGCAGCGGATCGATCAGCTCGACGAAGCGCCGGCCCAGCTCCTCGTCGCCGGCCACCGGCTCGGCCCGCAGCAGCGCCTGGGACTCCCAGACCAGGGACCAGCGGCGGTAGTACGCCTCGTACGACTTCAGGGTGCGCACCAGCGGGCCCGACTTGCCCTCCGGGCGCAGGCCGGCGTCGATGAGCAGCGGCGGGTCGGCGCTGGGGAGCTGGAGCAGGCGGCGCATCTCGGCGACGACCTTGTGGGCGGCGGCGGACGCCTCGTGCTCGTCCACGCCGTCCTGCGGCTCGTGCACGAACAGCACGTCGGCGTCGGAGCCGTAGCCCAGCTCGTGGCCGCCGAAGCGGCCCATGCCGATGATCGCGAACCGGGTGGGCAGGGTGTCGCCCCAGCCGTCCCGGACGACGGCGCGCAGGGTGCCGGCGAGGGTGGCCCTGGTGAGGTCGGAGACGGCCGCGCCGACCCGGTCGACCAGGGCGCCCTGGTCGGCCTCGGCGGGGCTGGTCTCGGTGCCGTAGGAGCCGACGATGTCGGCGGCGGCGGTGCGGAACAGCTCGCGGCGGCGGACGCCGCGGGCGGCGGTGACGCCCTGCACGGCGTCCTCGGCGCGGCGCACGGCCGCCAGGATCTCCTGTTCGAGCTGCGTCCGGTCGCGGGGCGCGAGGCCGCCGCCCAGCGCCGCCGGGCCCACCCCGGCGCCGTCGCCGAGCAGGGCGACCGCCTCGGGGGCGCGCAGCAGCAGGTCGGGGGCGAGGCGGCCGGCCGACAGGACGCGGGCCAGGTTCTCGGCCGCCGCGCCCTCGTCGCGCAGGAGGCGCAGGTACCAGGGCGTCTTGCCGAGCGCGTCGGAGACCTTGCGGAAGTTCAGCAGGCCGGCGTCCGGGTCGGCGGAGTCGGCGAACCAGCCGAGGAGGACCGGCAGCAGGGTGCGCTGGATGGCGGCCTTGCGGGTCACGCCGGAGGCGAGGGCCTCCAGGTGGCGCAGGGCGGCGGCCGGGTCGGCGTAGCCGAGGGCCACCAGGCGTTCGCGGGCCGCCTCGGGGCGCAGCCGGGCCTCGCCCGGGGCGAGTTGGGCGACCGCGTCGAGCAGCGGGCGGTAGAACAGCTTCTCGTGCAGCCGGCGCACGACGCCGGTGTGCCGCCGCCACTCGCGGTTCAGCTCGGCCGCGGGGTCGGAGCGCAGGCCCAGGGAGCGGCCGAGCCGGCGCCGGTCCTCCTGCGACTCGGGGACGAGGTGGGTGCGGCGCAGCCGGTAGAGCTGGATGCGGTGCTCCAGCAGGCGCAGGAAGCGGTACGCCTCGTCCAGCCGGGCGGCGTCCTCGCGGCCGACGTAGCCGCCGGCGGCGAGCGCCTGGAGGGCGTCCAGGGTGCTGCCGCTGCGCAGGCCGGGGTCGGCGCGGCCGTGCACGAGCTGGAGGAGCTGGACGGCGAACTCGACGTCGCGCAGGCCGCCGGGGCCCAGCTTCAGTTCGCGGTCGATCTCGGTCACGGGGATGTTCTCGACCACGCGGCGGCGCATCTTCTGGACGTCCGCCACGAAGTTGTCGCGGTCCGCCGCCTTCCAGACCAGGGGTTCGAGCGCGTCGACGTAGGCCTGGCCGAGGTCCGCGTCGCCCGCCACCGGGCGCGCCTTGAGGAGGGCCTGGAACTCCCACGTCTTGGCCCAGCGCTGGTAGTAGGCGACGTGGCTGATGAGGGTGCGCACGAGCGGGCCGTTGCGGCCCTCGGGGCGGAGGTTGGCGTCCACCGGCCAGATGGAGCCCTCGACGGTCGTCTCGGAGCAGATCCGCATCAGGTGCGAGGCCAGTCTCGCCGCGGCCTGGAGGGCCTTGGCCTCGGGGACGCCCTCGGCCGGTTCGGCCACGAAGATCACGTCCACGTCCGAGACGTAGTTCAGCTCGTGGCCGCCGCACTTGCCCATCGCGATCACCGCGAGGCGGCAGGCGGCGGCGTCCTCCGGGGCGGCGCGGCCGGCGAGGGCCAGGGCCGTGCGGAGGGTGGCGGTGGCCAGGTCGGCGAGTTCCGCGGCGGTCTCGGCGACGCCCGTGGTGCCGCAGACGTCCCGGGCGGCGAGGGAGAGCAGGCAGCGGCGGTAGGCGACGCGCAGGGCGACCGGGTCGGCGGCCCCGGCCAGGCCGCGTTCGAACTCCGCGATGCCCGGGTGCAGGTCGTGCGGCTCGTACGTGACCAGGACCTGCCAGTCGCCGGGGTGGCGGGCCAGGTGGTCGGCGAGGGCGGCGGAGGCGCCGAGGATGCCGAGGAGGCGGTCGCGCAGGGGCTTGGCCGCGATGAGGGTGTCCAGCAGTTCGCGGTGCGCGGTGGCGTCCCGCTGGGCCTCCAGGAGGCGGGCCAGGCCGTGCAGGGCGAGGTCGGGGTCGGCGGTGGCGCCCAGGGCCTCCAGGAGGACCGGGTCGTCGCGGACGGCGCCCAGTTCGGGCCCGTCGAGGAGGCGTTCGGCGGCGGAGGGGTCGGTGAAGCCGTGCCGCAGCAGACGGGTGAAAGTGCTGCTCCTGCGCCCCGGCGTCATGTCCGCGGACTCCCCTCGGCTCGCATCGTCGTCCTTGGCCAGAGCCTAACCGGAGGGACCGGGCGCGGCCCGGTCCCCGGGGGGCGCGGTGGGGCGCGGACGCCTGCGCACGGCGCGAGAAGTCACACCGGGCGCCGCCCACCCACCGCGGCCGGCCGCACGGGGAGCGCACGGGCCCTGCGCCCGTCTGGACCCCCGGGGCCGCCGGGCCGCCGCGGGATCCGGCCGGGCACCCGCGGGCCGGCGCCGCGCCGGGTCTCAGTCCCGTTCCGGCTCCCGGGTGCCCGGCCTCTGGTGGGGGACGGTGCCGCCCAGCAGGGCCCGCAGGGTCTCGGCGGCCCTCGGTGCCGCGTCGCCGCAGCAGTTGTTGAACAGGACGTGGACCTCGTCCGCGGCCGCCGCGAGGGCCCGGACGCGCGGCAGCCACTCCATGAGTTCCGGCTCGGTGTAGGCGTGGCGGAAGCGGTCCTCCTTGCCGCCCGTGCCCCAGTGCGGGCTGCGGCCGTGGAAGCGGACCACCGAGAGGCGCGCGGTGGTGACCGGCGCGTGCGGGGGCATGGACGTCGGCAGGCCCTGGACGGTGTCGACGGCCACCGCCGTGGCGTCCAGGTCGCGGAGGAAGGCGGCCGTGCGGCCGGCCCGGCCGGGGTGCCACCAGGCGGGGTCGCGGAACTCCACCGCGAACGGCCAGCCACGGGCGCGTTCCCGGGCCGTGCGGAGGAACGCCTCGGCCGCCGGGCCGGGGGCGAGGGAGGGCGGATACTGGAAGAGGAGCGTGCCCAGGCGGCCGGCGTCGCGCAGGGGGGCGAGCGCCTCGGCGTAGCGGGCCCAGACCTCGGCGCGCAGCGACTCGTCCCGGGGCCGGCCGCGCAGGTCCGCCGGGAGCGCGGCCGGGCGGGTGGGGTGGCCGGTGAGGAGGGAGAACGCCTTGACGTCGAACCGGAAGCCGGCCGGCGTGCGCTCGGCCCAGAGGGCGGTGGTGCGGGCACTCGGCAGGGCGTAGTACGCGGAGTCCGCTTCCACCAGGGGGAAGCGGGTCGCGTAGTGGCGCAGGCGCTTCTCGGGGTCGCGGTGACCCGGTGGGTACCAGCCGCTGCGGAGCAGCGCCGGGTCGGTCCAGCCACAGGTGCCGATGAGGATGTCCGCCATGGAGGCGCAGGTACCCGCCGTTCATCCGGTCTTCACCCCCGGGGTTGGGCGTGGTGGGCTGCGGGAATGTTGGCGTGTGCATGCTCTGTCCGCACCGCCAGCCGTCCATCCCACACCGGAGGTTGATGTGTCCGGCAGTTCCGTGTACCGCCGTGCCCGTACCGTCGTGGCCGCCGCGGCCGCCCTGGCCGCGGCCGCGGTCGGGGTGTGGACCGGGGTAGGCGAGGGGTCCGCGCACGCCGCGGGCGCCGTGCCCAGCCCGGACCACGTCGTCGTCGTGGTCTTCGAGAACCACGCGTACAGCCAGGTCATCGGGTCCTCCAGCGCGCCGTACATCAACTCGCTGGCGACGGGGGGCGCCAACCTGTCCCAGGCGTACGCCGAGACCCACCCGAGCCAGCCCAACTACTTCGCGCTGTTCTCCGGCTCCACGCAGGGCGTCACCGACGACAGCTGCTACACCCCGGGCTTCTCCTCGGCGCCCAACCTCGCCTCCGAGATGATCGCCGCCGGGCGGAGCTGGGCCAGTTACAACGAGACCCTGCCGAGCCAGGGCTCCACGACGTGCAGCAGCGGCAAGTACGCGCGCAAGCACAACCCCTGGTTCGGCTTCGGCAACGTGCCGACGTCGAGCGCGAAGACCTTCGCGCAGTTCCCGACGGACTACTCGACGCTGCCGCAGCTGTCGTTCGTGGTGCCGAACCTGTGCAGCGACATGCACGACTGCTCGGTGTCCAGCGGCGACACCTGGCTGAAGAACAACCTCGGCGCCTACGCGTCCTGGGCCAGGACCCACAACAGTCTGCTCGTCGTCACCTTCGACGAGGACAACCGGCTCAGCGGCAACCGCATCCCCACCGTGCTCTACGGCCAGCCCGTCACCCCGGGGGCCGGCTCGTCCACCACGTACAACCACTACGACCTGCTGCGCACCCTGGAGGACACCCAGGGGCTGACCACGCACGCGGGCAACGCGGCCGGCGCCAAGGACATCACCGGCATCTGGGCGTCCTGACGTGTACGTAGCGGACAGCCGTGCCAGTACGTCCGCTCACGGTGCCGTCCGGCCTCCCGCCGGGCGGCGCCGTGCCGCGGTCGCGCCGACCGTGCTCGCGCTGGGGACGGTGAGCCTGGTCACCGACGTGTCGTCGGAGATGGTGACGGCGGTGCTGCCGCTGTACCTGGTGACCGGGCTCGGCCTGTCCCCGCTGGGCTTCGGCCTGCTGGACGGCATCTACAACGGGTTCTCGGCCCTCGTACGCCTGGTGGGCGGGCACTTCGCCGACCGGGGCGGCGGGCGGCACAAATGGGTCGCCGGGCTCGGCTACGGCATCTCGGCCGTGTGCAAACCGCTGCTGCTGCTCGCGCACTCGCTGACCCCGATCGGGTTCGTGCTGGCCGCCGACCGGACGGGCAAGGGGCTGCGGACGGCGCCCAGGGACGCGCTGATCTCGCTGTCCAGCACGCCGGAGACGCGGGGCCGCGCCTTCGGGGTGCACCGGGCGATGGACACGGCCGGGGCCCTGCTGGGCCCGCTGGTGGCGTTCTGGATCCTGCGGGCCACCGTGGACGGCTACGACGCGGTGTTCACCGTCAGCTTCTGCGTCGCCGTGGCCGGCCTGCTGGTGCTGGTCCTGTTCGTGCCGGGCGGGCGGGGCGGCGCGGCCCCGGCCGAACGGCCCACGCTGCGCGCGGCCCTGACCCTGCTGCGCCGCCGCGGCCTGCGCCGGATCACCGTCTGCGCGCTGCTGCTGGGCCTCGCCACGGTCAGCGACTCCTTCGTGTACCTGCTGCTCCAGCGCCGCCTCGGGGTCCCCGACCGCTGGTTCGCGCTGCTCCCGCTGGGCACGGCCGCCGCCTTCCTGCTGCTGGCGGTGCCGCTCGGCCGGCTCGCGGACCGGGCCGGCCGGTGGACGGTGTTCCTGGCCGGCCACGGCGCCCTGCTCCTCGCCTACCTCCTGCTGCTGACCTCCTGGCACGGCGCGGGCCTGCCGTACCTCGTGCTGGCCCTGCACGGCGCGTTCTACGCGGCCACCGACGGGGTGCTGATGGCGGCGGCCTCCGGCAGCGTGCCCGAGTCGCTGCGCTCCTCGGGGCTGGCCCTCGTGCAGACCGGGCAGGCGCTGACCCGGTTCGCCTGCTCGCTGCTGTTCGGCGCGGCCTGGACGGTGTGGGGCGACCGGGCGGCGCTGGCGGGCGCGGCGCTGGCCCTGGCCGGGTGCGCCGCGTTCTCCTGCACCCTGCGTCCCGAGGAGACGGTGACCGCATGACCGTACGCAACCGTGTACTGATCCTGGTCTCGGCCCTCGCCGTGCTGGCGGCGGCCGGGCTGGCCTCGGTGCTGCACGCCTCCGCGCGGGCGGACCGCCGCAACCACACCCAGGCGGGCGGACCGCGGGTGACGTCCGGGGCGGTGGCGCTCGACCGGTCCGGGCGCCTGGTGTTCCGCAACATGGCCTGGGGACCGCACCGGGACGAGCTGACGAGCGTGCCGGCCGCGGACCCGGACGGCCCGCGCACCGCCTCCGGCGTCAAGTGCTTGCGGTTCCACACCGCCGCGGGCACCGGGGTCTGCCTCCAGGCCGTGCACGGCCCGGTCTCGGACACCTACCGGGCGCTGGTCCTCGACGCGCGCCTGCACACCCTGGAGCGCTACGACGTGCCCGGCATCCCCTCCCGTGCCCGGGTCTCCCCCACCGGGCACTTCGCGGCCTGGACGGCGTTCGTGGGCGGTGACTCCTACGCCGGCACGGACTTCTCCACGCGGGCGTCCGTGGTGGACACCCGCACCGGGGAGCTGATCCCGTCCCTGGAGTCCTTCCGGATCGTCCGGGACGGGCGGCCGTACCGGGCGGCGGACGTCAACTTCTGGGGCGTGACCTTCGCCGGCGACGACCGCACGTTCTACGCGACGCTGGCGACGAAGGGCCGGACGTACCTGGTCCGCGGCGACCTGCGCGCGCGTACGGTCACCACCCTGCGCACCAACGTGGAGTGCCCGTCGCTGTCGCCCGACGGCACCCGGATCGCGTTCAAGAAGCGGGTGGCGGGGCTCCCGAAGGACGCCCCCTGGCGGCTGTACGTCCTGGACCTGCGCACGATGCGGGAGACCCCGCTGGCGGAGCCGCGGAGCGTGGACGACCAGGCGGTGTGGCGGGACGCCCGCACGGTCGTGTACGCGCTGCCCGGCGACTACGGCGCCGACCTGTACGAGGTCCCGGCCGACGGCTCGGGCGCCCCGCGGCGGATCAGCCCGGCCGCGGTGTCGCCCGCGTACGTGGGGTAGCCGGCGGGCGCGGGGCGCTCGTCGTGCGTGCGTGGCCGTCGTGCGTGGGGTGGCCCGTCGTGCGTGGGGTGACCGTCGTGCGTGGGGTGGCCCGGTACGTGGGATGGCCGGGTACGTGGGGTGGCCGGATACCGCTGCCGTCGGCGGGCCGCGCTCCGCCGGGGGCGCGGCCCGGTCACGCGGGTGCGCGGTCCGGGGCTCCGCCCGCGTCACGGCAACGAGCGCGTCAGCCACGCCACTTCACCGCTGTCCTCCACGGTGACGCGGTCCCGCTCGAACCCGAGCTTCTCCAGGACGCGGAGCGAGGGGGTGTTCCAGGTGCCGACGGTCGACCAGAGCCGTCGCCGCCCGGTCGCCGCGGCGGCGCCGAGCACCGCGGCGGCCGCCTCGGTGGCGTAGCCGCGCCCGTGCGCGTGGCCGGAACAGCTCGTAGGCGATCTCGGGCTCCTCCAGGGTGGAGCGGCCGACGACGAGCCCGCAGTAACCGATGAAGTCGCCTTCGGCGCGGCGCCGGACGGGCAGCAGGGCGATCCCCGTCGCCGCCGTCGCGGTCAGCTGCCGCGCGATGAGCGCCCGGGTGTGCTCGACCGTGGGCGTCCCGTTGCCGCGTTCGCTCTGCAGGGCGCTCAGGCCGGCGGCGTCCGACTCGGCCCACGGCCGCAGTACCAGCCGCTCGGTCCGGAGGTGGAACGCCATCGTCTCGTACGCGGAACCGTCCACGCCCCTCCTCGGCCGACGGGTCGGGCTCGGACTCCGGACGGAGCGTCAGGAGGTGCGGCCGCCCCGCCGCCTGCCGCCCGTCAACTGGCTCGCCCCCAGCAGGAGGACGCCGCCCACCAGGAGCCCGCTCCCCACGAAACTCCCGCGCGCCCGCGCGCCGGGGTCGTCGAACGCGTACAGGAGGGCCGCCTGCCAGCACAGGGCGAAGGAGACCACCACCTGGCCCCAGCCGTAGAGGCGGACCCGGCGCACCCGGCGCCGGTTCACGGGGAGCAGCCAGCCACGGCTGATCGCGGCCACCCCGGAGACGCCGATGAGCAGCCCCACCAGAACGGAGAACGCGGCGATGCCGACCCTCATGGTCCCTCCCTGCCGGGCCCTCGCCGGGCCCCACCGTGATCATGGCATCGGCGGCGGCCCGCGTCCACGCCCCGGACACCGGACACCGGGCGCCATGGCTCCCCCGGCCGCCGGTCGGCCGTGGCCGGTGAGAGGGTCTCCGACGAGCTGTACGCGCAGGCAGCCGAGCACTACGAGGCCAAGGCGTTCGCCACGCTGATGTTCGCCATCGGCCAGGTCAACTTCTTCATCCCCGTGGCGCTCATCGCCAAGCCGGTGCCCGGCAGGTCGTTCACCGACCCGTGGCAGTGAGACCCAGGTGGCCGGCCACCCCCCGCGGCCGGCCCGCCCGGCCCTACAGCACCGGCACACGGGCTCAACGCCGCCGCCGACCACGTCCAGGCAACCGAGGCTGACGGGCCCTCATGAACGATCGAGGCTAGTTGATGCGCTTGCCCACGAAGGAGTTGTCGGGGAAGGCGCCACTCCTCGTGCCGTCCCACCTGACGTTGATGGTGAAGGAGTTGGCCGTGGCGTTGACGGCCGGTGTCACCTGGGAGGGGGCCGGAGTACCCGCCGGGCGCGTCCACGGGCCGAAGTGGAGACCGCCGTCCGTGGAGAGGCTCTCCCAGACGTATCCGTCGTGCCCGATGCAGGCGATCAGCACGCGCTGCTGTTCGGTGTATCCGGGCTGACCGGGACTGACGACGGTGTTCTGGTTTCCCTGCCTGGCTGCCCCCACGCCGCTCTCGCAGACGGCGCCGCTGTCCACCTGTGTCTCGCCGGTGACCGTGCCGTTCGCGGTGCTCGTCACCCGCCACACGTGGTTGTCGGTGCCGGTGATGAAGGAGCGCATCACGGCCTCGTAGCGCTCCGTCCCGTAGACGGCGATCTGGCTGTCGCCCTCGATGTCCCGCGCGTTCGTCGAGAGCACCGCGTGGCTGCTCACGGTCCAGCCGCCCACGGGCGTCACCACGCCGTTGCGGAGGTACAGGTTCATCACGCTGATCTGGCGGTACTGGTTCGGCGCATCGATGAAGAGGCCTCCCGCGATGACCGTCGGCAGGGGGGCGCCGATGGCGTTGGCGCCGGCCGGGAGGCGAACCCAAGGGGACCAGAAGTTGGCGGATCCGCTGTTGACCTGGCTGTACCAGATCTCGCCGTCGAGTCCCCTGACGAGGACCATGGCGCGCCCGGCAGGCCATTCGACGATGCGGGGCGGGGACGTGGTCCGAGTGGACTGGTCGCCACCGAGGGGGTTCCAGCCGCCCCCGTTGTAACGGAACCACACGTTGTTGTCGGTACCTCTGGTGACCTCGTACGTGGCGCCGTTGATGATCACCGAATAGATGCCGGAGTACCCCCTCGCGCTCCCGCCGACATTCGACCAGTCCGTTTCGGCAGCCGCCGCGGAACCGGCCACGCCTATCAGGAGCACGAGGCTTCCGGCGATTGCGGCGAAAGACGCAGCCGATCTGCGGGAAAGCCACCCGAGTGAAAACAGCACGACAACTCCCTCTCACGCAAGCGGCGCGCGGAGAAGACGAGCCGGTACGGCCCGGTCACCCGGTGACGGGCGGTTCCGCGGGGCAGCTCGCCAGGCGTACAAGGAAACTTCCTGTCTGCGTACGGCAGTCACCGTAGCGACTGCGCGGCGGGACGGTTGCTCGTGCGTGCAGGTCCTCTGTTCCGAGCGTGCACACGTCGCAGAGGGGACAGAGTCGTGAGGTCCGTCATGGTCGTTGCGGGACGGTGGCGGCCGGCATGGTCAGGGCGCCGATTCGGTGTCGGACGGCTCAGGGGCACCGAGACGCGTGTGGCCGACCGCGACGAGCGGTCGGCCACACGGGGTGATCAGCGCCTGATACCGGCCTGACCTGCGCCTACAGCACCGGCAGGTTCTTGCGCAGTTCGAAGGCGGTCACCTCGGAGCGGTACTCCTCCCACTCCGACCTCTTGTTGCGGAGGAAGAAGTCGAAGACGTGCTCGCCCAGGGTTTCCGCGACCAGGTCGCTGCTCTCCATCAGGGTCAGGGCCTCGCCGAGGTTCTGCGGGAGGGGTTCGATGCCCATGGCGCGGCGCTCGGCGTTGGAGAGGGCCCAGACGTCGTCCTCGGCGCCCGGCGGAAGCTCGTAGCCCTCCTCGATGCCCTTGAGGCCGGCGGCCAGCAGGACGGCGTAGGACAGGTACGGGTTGGTGCCGGAGTCCAGGGAGCGGACCTCCACGCGCGCGGAGCCGGTCTTGCCGGGCTTGTACATGGGGACGCGGACCAGGGCGCTGCGGTTGTTGTGGCCCCAGCAGATGTACGACGGGGCCTCGCCGCCCGCGCCGGCCGTGCGCTCGGAGCCGCCCCAGATGCGCTTGTAGGAGTTCACCCACTGGTTGGTGACCGCGGAGATCTCCGCCGCGTGCCGCAGCAGGCCCGCGATGAAGGAGCGGCCGACCTTGGAGAGCTGGTACTCCGCACCCGACTCGTAGAAGGCGTTGCGGTCGCCCTCGAAGAGGGAGAGGTGGGTGTGCATGCCGGAGCCGGGGTGCTCGGAGAAGGGCTTCGGCATGAAGGTCGCGTGCACGCCCTGCTCCAGCGCCACCTGCTTCATGACCAGCCGGAAGGTCATGATGTTGTCGGCGGTGGAGAGCGCGTCGGCGTAGCGCAGGTCGATCTCCTGCTGGCCGGGGGCGCCCTCGTGGTGGGAGAACTCCACCGAGATGCCCATCGACTCCAGCATGGTGATCGCCTGGCGGCGGAAGTCCATGCCGACGTTGGTCGGGGTGTGGTCGAAGTAGCCCGAGTTGTCGGCCGGGGTGGGGCGGGAGCCGTCCAGCGGGCGGTCCTTCAGCAGGAAGAACTCGATCTCCGGGTGGGTGTAGAAGGTGAAGCCCAGGTCGGAGGTGCGGGCGAGGGCGCGCTTGAGGACGTACCTCGGGTCGGCGAAGGACGGGGAGCCGTCCGGCATGAGGATGTCGCAGAACATGCGGGCGGTGCCGGGGGTCTCCGCGCGCCACGGCAGGACCTGGAAGGTGGACGGGTCGGGCTTGGCGATCATGTCGGACTCGTACACCCGGGCGAAGCCCTCAATGGCGGAGCCGTCGAAGCCGATGCCCTCGTCGAACGCCTGCTCAAGCTCGGCGGGGGCCACGGCGACGGACTTGAGGAAACCCAGCACGTCCGTGAACCACAGACGTACGAACCGGATGTCACGCTCCTCCAGCGTCCGGAGCACGAACTCCTGCTGCTTGTCCATCTTCCGCTTCCCCATCCTTGCTGGTCAGGCCGCCTGTCCCCCGCGCCGCGGGAGGCGTTCGGGCACCTGAGCATCCCACCACAACACCGTTTCGCGCGCGTTGCGGACATTGATCGCCCGAGCGTCCCCGCCCGGAACGCCTCCCGTACGGCAGGTGTACTGCGCTCCAGCCCATCTTGCCTGCTCGCACCGCCATCCGTAACGGCCGATCGGCCCCCCGTGGTGAGCTACGCCACTCCCCTTTAATTTGCATCTCAAATGCAACTTTCCATAGCGTGCTGATCAGCCAAGTCCTCCTAGGAGTCGCGATGCTGACCGAGCAGTCCGCAGCCACCGTCCGCGCCACCCTGCCCGCCGTGGGCGCGGCCATCGGCGAGATCACCGAGCGCTTCTACGCCCGGCTCTTCGACGCCCATCCCGATCTGCTGCGGGACCTGTTCAACCGGGGCAACCAGGCCGCAGGCATCCAGAAGCAGGCCCTCGCGGGCTCCATCGCGGCCTTCGCCACGCACCTGCTGGAGCACCCGGAGCAGCGGCCGGACGCCATGCTGGGCCGGATCGCGCACAAGCACGCCTCGCTCGGCGTCGCGCCCGGGCAGTACGCGGTGGTCCACCAGCACCTCTTCGCCGCGATCGCCGAGGTCCTCGGCGAGGCCGTCACGCCGGAGGTGGCCGCCGCGTGGACCGAGGTGTACTGGCTGATGGCGAACGCGCTCATCGCCGTCGAGAAGCGGCTCTACGAGGAGAGCGGCGGCCCCGGCCCGCGCGCGTGGGAGGTCGTCGAGCGGTTCGAGGAGACGGCGGACGTCGTCACCTTCCGGGTGCGGCCCGCGGACGGCGGCCCGGTGGCCGGGTTCCGCGCCGGGCAGTACGTCTCCGTCGGCGTCACCCTGGCCGACGGGGCCCGGCAGATACGCCAGTACAGCCTGTCCGGGGCGCCGTCCGGGACGCTGCGCCAGTTCAGCGTCAAGCGCGTGCCCGGCGGCGCGACGCCCGAGGGGGAGGTCTCGAACCACCTCCACGCGCACGTGCGGCCCGGCGACGTCCTGGAGCTGTCCGAGCCGTACGGCGACCTCGTCCTGGACGCCGGCGCGGACGCCCCGCTGCTGCTCGCCTCGGCGGGCATCGGTGTGACCCCGATGGTCGCGATGCTGGCCGACCTCGCCGCCACCGGTCACCGGGGCCCGGTCACCGTCCTGCACGGCGACCGCTCGCCCGCCGACCACGCCCTGCGGACCGACCACGAGGCGTACGCCGGCAAGCTGGCGGACGCCGCCGTGCACTTCTTCTACGAGCGGGACGCCGGTCCGGAGCACCGCACCGGCCTGGTCGACCTGGCCGACGTCACCGTGCTCCCGGGCACGCGCGCGTACCTGTGCGGTCCGCTGCCCTTCATGCGCGCGGTCCGCGGCATGCTGATCGAACGGGGCGTGGCCCCGGCCGACATCCACTACGAGGTGTTCGGCCCGGACCTGTGGCTGGCCCGGGGCTGAGCCCGCCTGCCTGCCGATACGAAGGGGCGCCCCCGTGGCCGGACGGCTGCGGGGGCGCCCCTTCGTGTCGCGGGCGGCGGGGGCAAGGGTGCCGGACCCGCCCCCGTGGCGGTCAGGCGGTGCCGGGCGGGTGGCGGGAGATGCCCAGCAGCAGCGGGCCGGTCGGGTCGTCGACGATCTCGGAGACCGTGATCGGGTCCAGCGCCGCGTAGAACGCCTGCTGGGCCCGGCGCAGGGCGCCGCGCAGACGGCAGGCGGAGCGCAGCGGGCAGGGGGTGGCGCCCTCGCACTCGACCACGTCGCCGTCGCCCTCGAAGGTGCGGACCACCGCGCCGACGGACGCCGTGCGGCCCCGCTGGGTCAGCGACAGGCCGCCGCCCCGGCCGCGGCGGGCGTCGACCAGGCCCAGGTGCTGGAGTTCGGCGACGATCTTGGCCGTGTGCGTGTAGGGCACGCTCATGTCGGCGGCGACCTGGCGGGTCGTGGGCGTGGCGTCGGCGGTCACGGCCAGGCGCATCAGGACGCGCAGGGCCAGGTCGGTGGAGCGCAGCAGACGCATACCCCCGAGGGTAAATAATGCGCATGCCGGCTTCAAATTATCCGTGGCCGTGCCCTGTCTACGGCGGCACGCCCTTCGCGCACTACGATCAGCGGGCGCCACCGTCCCCGTCCGTTCCCTTCCCGAAGGACACGTCTCATGGGTTCCGGCAAGAACAGCAGCACCGCGGCGCGCTCGGCGCGCATAGAGGAGATGCGGCGCGCCGAGCGCGCGCGCGACCGCCGTAACCGGATCCTCTCCATCACGGCCGCCGTGGTGGTCGTCGCCGGCCTCGTCGTCGGCGGAGTGGTCCTGGTGGACTCGCAGAAGGACAAGACGGACTCGGCCGCGAGCGGCGACGGCAAGGGCTCCGGCGACTCCGGGCACTTCACCACCGGTGCGGACGGGGTCAAGACCTGGTCGGGCAAGCTGTCCCGGACCCATGTGACCAGCAAGGTGACGTACCCGATGCACCCGCCGGTCGGCGGCAACCACAACCCGGTCTGGCTGAACTGCAACGGCGACGTCTACACCGAGGCGGTGCCGGACGAGAACGCCGTGCACGCGCTGGAGCACGGCGCGGTCTGGGTGACGTACACCGGCAAGGTGCCGAAGGCCGACGTCGACGCGCTCGCGGCGAAGGTGAAGAAGACGCCGTACTCGCTGATGAGCCCGTACGAGAACCAGGGCGCCCCGCTGCTGCTGTCGGCCTGGGGCCACCAGGTGGCGGTGAAGAGCGCGAAGGACCCGGAGGTGGACAAGTTCTTCGCCACCTACGTGCAGGGGCAGCAGACGCCCGAGCCGGGCGCCTCCTGCACCGGTGGGGTCATGAAGTGAGCCGGCGCCACATGGGCTGGGTCGCCGGGACCGCGGCGGCGGCGCTCGTCGCGGCCGGCGCGATCACCTACGCGGTCGCCGAGGACGGCGGCTCGTCCGCCGCGAGCGCGCCGGCCGCGGACTCGGCCGACGCCGGCTTCGCGCGGGACATGTCCGTCCACCACCAGCAGGCCGTCGAGATGTCGTACATCGTGCGGGACCGCACGAAGAACGAGGAGGTGCGGCGGCTCGCGTACGACATCGCGCAGACGCAGGCCAACCAGCGCGGGATGATGCTGGGCTGGCTGGACTTGTGGGGGCTGCCGAAGGTGTCGGCCGATCCGCCGATGACCTGGATGGGCATGGGCGACATGCCCGCCGGCCAGGACGGCGCGCTGATGCCGGGCATGGCGACGAACGCCGAGATGAAGAGGCTCCAGTCGCTCGACGGCAGGCGGGCGGAGGTGCTCTACCTCCAGCTCATGACCGACCACCACAAGGGCGGTGTCCACATGGCGGAGGGCTGTGTCGCCAAGTGCGCCGTCGGCGTGGAGAAACGGCTCGCGCAGGGCATGGTCGAGGCGCAGCAGTCGGAGATCGAGCTGATGGCGGGGATGCTGAAGGAGCGGGGTGCGCGGCCGCGTCCGTGAACAGGCGGCAGGCCGTTCCGTTACGCGACCGTAAGGGACGAAAGGCGCAATTCGCCCCGATCGACGGCTACTTGAGCTTCTCTTGACTTCCGCGTTCCCCTGGCATGAACGGTTCATCGCCAGAGTGGCCCCCATCGTGTGATCCATTCGCCGGCCACCGCCGCCGCGGGCCGGCCCGCGGAGCCGCGACGTACCAGCCACTACGTGCATGCGAACCGCATCGCAGGGGGTTCTATGAGATCCAACCGCGCCACCGTGCGCGCCGGCGTGAGCATGGCAGCGACACTGCCCATGATCGCCGGCGCGCTGGCGATGGGCATACCCGCGGCGCACGCCGCGGACGGCCCGTCCCGTGACGTGCTGAAGGGCACCAGGCCGCTCTGGGCCACGGCCCGGGCGGACAAGGGCGCCACGGCGGACGACGCCCGGGTCGAGGCCCGTGTCTACCTGGCCGGCAAGGACGCGGCCGGACTGGCCGCCTACGCCAGGGCCGTGTCCGACCCCGCCTCGCCGCTCTACGGCAAGTACCTGAGCGCCGGCAAGGCGCAGGCCCGCTTCGGCGCCACCGGGGCGCAGGTCGCCGCGGTCACGTCCTGGCTGAAGTCGGCCGGTCTGACCGTCACCGCGGTAACCCCGCACTACGTCGCCGTCTCCGGTGACGTGGCCGCCGCCGAGAAGGCGTTCGCCACCCAGCTCCACAACTTCGGCAAGGGCTCGAAGACCTACCGGGCCCCGGTGCGGGCGGCTTCCGTCCCGGCCGGTCTGAAGGGCGCCGTCCTCACCGTCACCGGCCTGGACAGCGCGCCGCACATCGCCCACCACGACGACCAGCTCCCGCCGCCGGACGCCGTGTTCAAGAACGCCGGGCCGTTCTCCTCGTACTACGGCCAGCGGATCGCGACCACGCTGCCGGACGCGTACGGCCGGAAGATCCCTTACGCGGTCCGGGGCTACAACGGCAGGCAGCTCCGCGCCGCCTACGGCGCGGGCGCGTACACCGGCAAGAAGGTCCGGATCGCGATCACGGACGCCTACGCCTCGCCGACCATCGCCTTCGACGCGGGCACCTACGCGAAGAAGAACGGTGACGCGGCCTGGAAGACCGGCCGGCTCCACCAGGTGCTGCCGAAGAACTACACGAAGACCGAGGAGTGCGGCGCGGCGGGCTGGTACGGCGAGGAGACCCTCGACGTCGAGGCCGTGCACGCGGTCGCGCCGGCCGCGGACGTCACCTACGTGGGCGCGGCCTCCTGCTACGACGACGACCTGCTCGACTCGCTGAGCAAAATCGTCGACAAGCACCTGACCGACATCGTCTCCAACTCCTGGGGCGACGTCGAGGCCAACCAGACGCCGGACCTCGCGGCCGCCTACGACCAGGTCTTCCAGCTCGGCGCGGTGCAGGGCATCGGCTTCTACTTCTCCTCCGGTGACGACGGCGACCAGGTCGCCAACACCAAGGTCAAGCAGGTCGACACCCCGGCCAACTCGGCGTGGGTGACCGCCGTCGGCGGCACCTCGCTGGCCGTCGGCAAGGGCGACGGCTACCTGTGGGAGACCGGCTGGGGCACCGAGAAGGCCACGCTGTCGGCCGACGGCAAGAGCTGGGCCGGCTTCCCCGGCACGTTCACCTCGGGCGCGGGCGGCGGCACCAGCAGGACCGTGCCGCAGCCGTACTACCAGAAGGGCGTCGTGCCGAAGGCGCTGGCCACGGCCAACAGCGCCGCCGGCAACCGCGTCGTCCCGGACATCGCGGCCGTCGCCGACCCGAACACGGGCTTCCTGGTCGGCCAGACCCAGACCTTCCCCGACGGCACGGAGCGGTACAGCGAGTACCGCATCGGCGGCACCTCGCTGGCCGCGCCGGTGATCGCGGCGGTCCAGGCCCTGGCCCAGGAGGCGCGCGGCGGCAAGGCGCTCGGCTTCGCCAACCCGGCGATCTACTCGCTGTACGGCAAGAAGGGCGTCTTCCACGACGTCACGGACAACCCGGTCGGCCACGGCCTGGCGGTCGCCCGCGTGGACTTCGCCAACGGCCTGAACGCCAAGGACGGCCTGCTGTACTCGGCCCGCAGCCTGGGCAAGGACAGCTCGCTGTCGGCGGTCAAGGGCTACGACGACGTGACGGGCGTGGGCTCGCCGTCGACCGGCTACGTGAAGTCGTACGCCGCGAAGCGGTGACGCTCCGCTGAGTGGCGGGGGGGGCGTGGGGTCCTGGTGACCCCACGCCCCCTTCGCGTGGCCCGCGTGGTCCGCTACGCCGACTTGACCGAGTCGAGGAAGGGGAGCCAGGCGGCGGGGGTGAGCAGGAGGACCGGCCCCCGGGGCGCCTTGGAGTCGCGTACGGGTATGACACCGGGGACACCGGAGGCGACCTCCAGACAGTTGCCGCCGTCCCCATTGCTGTGGCTCGACTTTCGCCAGAGGGCGGCGCCGGGGAAGTCGCCTGCTACTTCGACGCATTCCCCGCCGTCGCCGTTGCTGTAGCTGCTCTTGAACCAGAGAGCGTCACTCAAGTCGATTCGGGTGCTTACCATTTCGGAAGTCCTCTGCCGCTGATTCGATCAAGGCGAGGGACCTGTCCGGTGACAACGCGACGGCCCTGAGCCGATCGTATGCCTTGCGGTACTGCTTCACGAGGGCCGGATCATCGATGGTGTCCCCGCTGTAGGACGCCTCGGTGTAGACCAGCGGGGGTGCGTCCGGGAACGTCATGACCATGATGGATGCGGCCATCAAAGGATACGCCCCGCACGTCCGCGGGAGGATCTGCGGAGTGATCCGTCGCCGCTCGGCCAACGTCACGATCCGGTCGATCTGCTCGGCCATTTCCAGGGGCGGGAGGAGCGGGTCCGTGATGAGCGACTCGTGCAGGATCGCCCAGTACTCCGGGACGGAGTGCTCCTCATCGAAGATGTGCGCGCGGGCCAGTCGGGCCACGACCTTCGCCTCGACCCACTCGTCCGAAGCCGCCGGATGGGCCGCCCGGACCAGCCCCCGCGCGTACGGAGCGGTCTGCAGCAGCCCGGGCAGAGCGGCGGGGGACCACAACTCGATGGACTCCGCGTACTTCTCCGCCTCCAGTACCTTCTCGAAGTAGGCCGCATGCGGCCCCCGGCGCGCCCTCCGCACATCCTCGCAGTGCCGTTCGAAGAAGCCGTCCGTGCCCAGGACCCGGTCCGCGTGCCGGGCCAGGTCGAGCGGCATCCTGCGCTCACCGCGCTCGATGTCGCTGAGGTAGGTCTTGCCGTAGAAGCTGCCTTCGAGGAACGCCTCCAGCGACAGGCCCGCCGCCTCCCGCTGCCACCGCAGCTCCTTGCCGTAGAAGGTCGGGACACTCATCGAGCCGTCGATGTCCTTGCCCTTGGCCACGTACTCACCGCCGTAACTCACCGTGCCGATTCCACTGTTCGCGCCGCGGACGCGAACCGTCTTCCACGGTAGCGACGCGGACGACATTCTGTGAGGTGTTCGTCACACACAGCACAGAAGGTTGCCCCCGCCATGCCGGACCACTCCCCCACCGCCCACGACGTCGTCCGCTGCGTCGAGGAACTCCGCGCCGCCCTCGCCCGGCACGGCATCACGCTGCCGTCCCTCACGGCGGACCTGCCGAGCTTCGCGGGCTCGTACACGCCGCCCGCCGGGCTCGTCGCGCTCGGGAACTGCAACACGGCCACCGCCCGCGCCCTGACCGCCGTGCTGCGCGAGGCGGCCGCCGAGTGACCACGCCGCTGGAGTTCCGCCTGCTCGCCACGCCCGAGGCCGCGCCGGACCTGCGCCGCCGCCTGCGCGACCACTGCTTCGACGTACGGCTGTGCGCCACGGAGCTGCTGACCAACGTCATCGACCACGTCGGCGAGGGCACCCCGGTGACCGTGCGGGTCACCGGTACGGCCGCGGGGCCCGGACGCACCCGCATCGAGGTGACCGACCCCGGAACGCACGCGCTGCCCGTCCTGCTGCCCGCCACGCGGACGCGGGAGTCGGGCAGGGGGCTGGCCCTCGTGGACGCGCTCGCCGAGCGGTGGGGCGTGGAACGGGGGCCGGACCGCAAGACGGTGTGGTGCGAGCTGGCCACCGGGGGCGAGGCGCCGGCACATGGGTGAGCGGCCCGGAGCCGCGCCCTCGGGGGCGGGTTCCGGGCCGCTCGGCGGCCGGGTCGGCGGTGGGGTCGGGACCCGGCCTTCAGTGGGGTGGGTCAGCAGGCCCCGAGGTCCTGCCAGACGCCCCACTGGCCGGTGCTGCCGGGCTCCTCGCCCTGCGTCCACCACTTGGCCTTCCAGTTGTGGCCCTTGTAGGAGACCTGCTGGCCTCCGGTGTACACCGTCTCCTTGGCCCACGCGGCGGACGTGCACTGGTTGCCGGAGCCGCCCGTGACGGTCAGGGAGTAGGTCGCCGAGTGGCTGCCGGCGGCGCCCGTGCCGGTCACGGTGACCGTGTAGGTGCCCGAGGCCGCGGCCGAGGTGGTGGCCAGGGTGAGCGTGGAGCTGCCGCCCGCGGTGACCGAGGTCGGGCTGAGGGAGGCGGTGACGCCCGCCGGGGCACCGCTGACGCTGAGCTGGACGCTCTGGGCGTCACCCTGCGTCACCGCCGTCTTCACGGTGGCGGTGGCGGACTGACCGGCCGTCACGGTCCCGGAGGCCGGGGTGAGCGAGACGGAGAAGTCGTTGGTCGGGTTGGTGGTGCCGCCACCGGTGAACGGGGCGAAGATGTGCGAGAAGTCCCAGGTGTTCTGCGCGATGCCGGAGCAGTTGTCCGCCGCCGCTCCGCCCGGGCAGCCGCCGTTGTCCCGCTGGAGCGCCCAGAAGGACAGCGTGTTGATGCCCTTGGCGACCGCCCAGTTGTACACGGTACGGGCGTTGTCCAGGGTGAACGTCTCCGCCGGGCCGAAGTCGTCGACGCCCGGCATCTCGGTGACGCCGACCATGTTCCAGAGCTGCGCCGGGGTCTTGCTCGGGTAGATCTGCGCGAGGAAGTCGTACAGGCCCTGGGCGGCGGTCTGGGTGTCCTTCGCCATGTCGTGGGCCTGGTTGTCGTAGTAGTCGAACGTCATGAGGTTGACGACGTCTACCCGGGTGCCGTTGCTCACCGCGTTGCGCAGCAGCGCCTTGCCGTTGTCGGCGAGGCCGCGGGTGGTGGTGGGCAGGGTGTAGGAGATCTCCACCTTGCGCCCGTTGGCCGCCGCCCAGTCCTGGACGATCTTGATGGCCTTGTTGCGGCGGTCGATGCCGGCGGTGTTGTCGAGCGAGTCGATCTCGATGTCCATGTCGAGCCGCGAGATGTCGTAGGTCGTGATGACCTTCTCGTACGCGGCGGCGATCTGCTGGACGTCGGTGCAGCTGTCGGCGATCTCGGTGCCGGTGGTGTCGGCCGTGTAGCCGCCGAACGACGGGATGACGTCGCCGCCCTTGGACTGGATCGTCTTGATGTCCGCGCCGAAGGTCGAGGCGGCGATCGGCATGCTCGTGTCGCCGTTCCAGTACGGCGTGCAGGAGCCCTTGGTCGCGGTCTGCAGGAACGCCATCGTCAGGTGCTTGGCGCCCGACGCGGCGGAGAGGGCGGCGGGGCTCTCGCCGGTCCACGCTTCGAAGTAGGGGGCGAAGACGTGGCTGGGGAGGGGCGTGGCGGCCTGGGCGGTGCCGGTTCCCGTGAGGGCGAGGCCCACCGCGGCCGCCGTGGTGGCGGCCGCGGTGACGGCCGCGCGAATGGAACGCACGAGTCTCATGTCAGTCCCGGTGTGTGGAGGGATGGAGCAAAATCCTTGAGCGGGGAGGGTGTTGCCGACTAGAGGGATACGCCCGCCACAGCCCTGGGTCAATGGTCTGGACCAAGAAGGGACTAGACCAATTCGGGGCGCTCGGACGCCCTGTGCCTGCACAGGGCACCGAACGGTGGACTAGACCACCCGTGAACGCCCCGCCAGGTCACCACACCGGTGCCGCGGCTCGACCCCCGCCGCGGCAGCGTCCTGACGCCCCCTCGGGTGCCCCCCGCCTCAGCGGTGCAGCGCCCCGGAGTCCTGCGGCACGTGGGACGTGACCACCCGGCCCGCCGACGGGGCCTCCCGGCGGCGGTCGACCGCGTACGCCACGCCCGCCACCCCGAGGCCCAGCACGGCCAGGGCGGCGCCCGCGAGGGCGGGGGAGGTCGCGCCGAATCCGGCCGCCAGGGCCAGGCCGCCGATCCAGGCGCCCCCGGCGTTGGCCAGGTTGAAGGCCGCCTGGTTGGCCGAGGAGGCCAGGGAGGGGGCCGCCGCGGCCTTCTCCATCACCATGAGCTGGAGCGGGGACCCGGTGACGAACGCCGCCATGCCGAGCAGGGCCACCGCCGGCGCCGCGCTCCCCTGGGCCCGCATCAGGAGCGGGAAGAGGGCCAGGACCGCCGCGAGGGAGGCCAGGCCGCCGAAGAGAGTGGCGCGCAGGGAGTGGTCCGCGAGCCGGCCGCCCAGCAGGTTGCCGGCCGTCGCCCCGACCCCGAACAGGGCCAGCAGCAGCGTCACGTTCGCCTCCGCGAAGCCGGCCGCGTCCGTCAGCATGGGTGTCACGTAGCTGTAGGCCGCGAAGAGCGCGCCGAAGCCCGCCACCGTCGTGCCGAGGGCCAGCCAGACCGGCAGGGAGGTCAGGGCGGCCAGTTCGCCGCGCAGGCCGGCCGCGGTGGCCGCGTGCTCCCGGTCGCGCGGGACGAGCAGGGCCAGCGAGGCGATCGCCGCCAGGCCGATCGCGCTCACCGCGAGGAACGTGGCGCGCCAGCCGAAGTGCTGGCCCATGAGGGTGGCGGCGGGCACACCGGCGACGTTGGCGACGGTCAGGCCGAGGAACATCAGCGACACCGAGCGGGCCTTGCGCTCCGGCGGGACCATCGCCGTGGCGACGACCGCGCCGACACCGAAGAAGGCGCCGTGCGGCAGGCCGCTGACGAAGCGGGCGGCCAGCAGGGAGCCGTTGCCGGGGGCGAGGGCGGAGAGCGCGTTGCCCACCACGAACAGCGCCATGAGGGCCATCAGGACCGTGCGGCGCGGCATGCGCGCCGTCAGCGCGGCCAGCAGCGGGGCGCCGATCACGACGCCCAGCGCGTACGCCGACACCAGGTGCCCGGCGGCGGGGATCGAGATGCCCAGGTCGTCCGCGACATCGGGCAGCAGCCCCATCATCACGAACTCGGTCGTGCCGATGCCGAACGATATCCCAGCTTCGAGCGTCGCTCGGGGTCTAGGACCAACTCCGGAATCAGCTCGCCCTTGATCTTCAAGGGCGGGACCTTGCTCGCCTCTTCGAAAATGGGCCCGCCCGGCTCATCGGCCAGACGCTCCATGATCCGCTCCCAGATGCCGGCCTTGTCCCAGCGCTTCCAGTACGTCTTGACGGACTCGTGAGCCCCGTACTCCTCAGGGAGTTCGGGCCAGCGGCACCCAGTGCGGGCCTTGTAGAGCAACCCGGACAGGATCTGCCGGGCCGTGAGCTTGCGGTAGGCGCGGTCCTCTGCGATGTCCTTGACCTTCACCCAAGCCTCATCGGTCAGGTGCGGCACCACACGGCCGGTGTCGGCGAACCACTTCATCAGGGAGCACGGAGACCCGGCCCGGCCGCTGGCCGGGTTGGCCTTGACTGTGACCTTGATGTCCAGCACCGCCAGGAAAGTAGCCCGCTGGGCGGCGGTCAGGTGACTCAGCCGGTCCTCGGCCGCCTCGGCCAGGGCTCGCAGGCCCTGCACTCGCTGATCAAGCGCCTGAGCCTCCCTCTGCCATGCTTCGGCTTCCGAGCGCAACCGCTGCAACTCGATCAGCTCAGCCTCAAGCGGAGCCACGGCCTTCTCCGCGGCCTTCTGCGCCTCAGTTTTGGACAGGCCACGGCGGATGGCGCGGGCCACTGCCGTGGCCTCCGTCGCCTCAATGATGTCGTCCTGCTCCTGGATCTGCTGGTCCAGGCCCGCAATCCGCGCCGCATAGTCGACCTTTTGGGCGGCTGTGGCGCCCACCCAGCGGCGGGCAAGATCCTCAAGGCGCTCGGCATCCCCCAAGAAGGCGGAGACCTCACTCCATACACGCTCTTCGATGGCCTCCGCATCGATCACCGAGCAGGAGCAGACGGGAGCGCCCGGATAAGCGGGTTCCTTGCCCTTGCAGCGGTAGTAACGGGCCGTCTTGCTCTTCCAGCCCTGCCCCGTGTACGCGGCCCCGCAGGGGCCCGTGAGGCGGTTAGAGAGGGTGTACACGGCGACCTGAGTCGCCGGCGCCCGCTTGACCCTGGCCCGCTCCGCCACATTCCGCAGCTCCACCACTTCTTCAGAGGTGAAGATCGGCGGAAGGTCGATCACGACCGTATCGCCGTAGATGGGCTGGCCGTCTGGCCCGACCTTTGCGCTCTTCCCTCCGCGGCTGGTGTTGCGCCAGACGACTTGGGCATTCAGTCGGTCCTCGTCCAGCAGCATGGAGAAGAAGACCCGGACGTTCCACGGGCTGCCTTCGCGGTTGAACAGCTTCTCGGCGTTGAGCTTGGTGACCGTCTTCTGACGGTCACCGTTGAAGTCGATGAACAGATCACGGCCGCGGCGCAGCACCGCCGCCTCATGTACCGTCGTGCACGACTCGGGAGAATCGCACTCGTCCACGATCAGGCGGGACTCACCCTTCTTGCCTTGGTTTTCAATGCGGTATCCGTAGCGAACCTTGCCGCCGGTGTACCCGCCATCCTCGGCCTTTTCTTGGATGCCGCCCTGTGTGCGATCCCGGATCGTGATCAGTTCGTCTTCAGCTCGGTCGGCAGCCTTGCGCATGCGCGACCGGCCTTCATCGGTGGTGTTGTCGTAGTCGCCCTTGACTACGGCTGTGAAGACCCCGAGGTCTTCCAGCTCCCACACCCAAGGCCAGAAGGCCCTTCGCTTACGGCCGATGGCACGGTCTTCGTAGACGCAGACAAGATCGAAGGGGCGCGGCGTCTGGCGCGCGAGCCCCATCAGGTTCCGAAGGTCAGGCCGGCGGTCGGCCTCCAGGCTTCCGCTGTACCCCTCATCGGCGAAGACGCCGACCAGGGCCCAGCCCTTCTTGCTGATGTGCTTGACTACGCGCTTGCCCGTATAGGCGATGCCGTAGCCCTTCTTCTGGTCCTCCGTGGACACTCGGAGATAAGTAACGGCTCGTAGTTGGCCGGGCTCAGCCGCCTTGATCACAGCCTCGATGGACAGCAGCAGCCGCTGCCGCTCGTCTGTGAGAATCTGGTTCACGTCAGCCCCTTCGCGACTGGCCATGTGATCCAGGGAGGGCCTGCAAAACGTTCCCGGGATCACCCATGTGGCGGCATAATGCCGTCTGGTCGTCCGGCCGGGGCGCGAAGAGCGTGTCCAACACCCATGCGAGTGCAGCCGGGTTGGGCTTGTCGCTCACTGTCCAAGTGATGTCGACCTTCGGTTCCGGCTTGTCCTCGACCATCTCGCACAACTGCTCGCCGGCTGCGGCGGCGCGTGCCAGCCTCTTCCCGTCCTGCTCGGCTGCTCCCTACTGACCCGCCGGGTGCGCGTGACAGACGATGTCGTCACGGAGGCAAGCAGGTAGCCGAGAGAGACGCCGCGGTGCGGCGCCTGGCCGCGATCGGCCAGATCTCCTACGGGCCCCAGGAGCCGACCCGTACGGTCGTCCTGGGGCCGTTCTTCGCCCCGCGGTTAGTAGCCACGGAGAAGCACCGAGGGCCTGAAGAAGGCCCCGCCCAAGCTGATCAAACCCACCTGCTCGCCGCCCTGGTCCTGAAGGAGATGTACGACCCGGCCGTCACCACGGCCAAGGCCGAGATCAGGGCAGAGACCAGATCCGGAGGTTGCTTTCCCGGTGTGGCGGGCGTGCGGAGTGTCGGCGCTGTAGCCGATGGCGGAGAGCAGGGCCAGCGCGATGCCCATATAGGGGCGGGGCCCGGAGACTGGGTGCGCGATCAGGAGCAGCAGGCCGAGCAGCGCGGTTCCGATCGCGGCGGTGCCGCGCTTGGTGAGCCGCTCTTTCAGAAGGGCGTGGGCTCCGGCGCTGACCAGGATCGGGCTCGCGCCGAGGGTGACCATGGTGCCGAGGGCGAGCCCGGCGTTGTGGACGGCGCCGAAGTAGGCCGTCTGATAGGCCGCCAGGGCGACGCCGGTGAAGACGGCGGTGCGTCGGCATGGCGTGGGCCGGACGTCGGCAGGTTGCCGGAAGCGGTGGGCGGTCAGGACGGCGGCCGCGATGGCGAAGCGCCAGAACGACACGGCGATGGGGCCGAGGCCGCTGGTGCGGAAGAGTTCGGCTGCTGCCGCGCCGCCTGCGCCCAGGCGATGGCGGCGGCGGAAACGGAGAGCAGGCCACGCCGAAGCGGCGTGAGGGCGTGCGTGATCATGTGGTGCGTCTCCACGATGGATGGCCGGAGGGGGTCCGCTTGGTGTGCGGGCGGCATCCATCGCCCCGGCGGCTGTGCGGCCGGGGTCAGGACTGGTGTGCGCCGCCCGCTAGCGGACGGGCGGCGGCGAGATCGTGAAGCGCATGCGGGAACCCTGGCGTGGCCGCTTCGGCGGGTGCGACGGCTTTCCGTGGTGGACGGGCTGGGGCAGCGTCTTCGTCAGGCTGCTGCGGCCTCGGGGCGTTCGACGAGGTGGCCGTTCTCGAAGCGGGCCCCGGCGCGGACCAGGGGAAAGAGAGGGGCTCCGGTGATCGCGCGCCAGCGGGCCTGGCCGGACTCGACGAGCTTGAACACTGCATCTTGACCGGGCAGAGATCGCATCCTTGGCCCGGTCCCATCGGCGCTGCGTGGCAGCCGACGGGCTGGGCCGGCAGACCGACGAGGGCGCCCATCGCGCCTTCGGCCAGAGCCAGCCGATCCGCGCTCTGTTCCTCTTGATCGCCCTCAGGGGGTGCTTGATCAGTTCAACCAGTACGGCACCGCTGACATGACGAAGGCGGCCAGGATGATCAGCTTCTGTGGTCGGGCCGCGACGCCGACCCGTCGGGCGACTCACCCGCAGATGCACCGGACTCGGTGGCACCGATGGCAGACGGGCACGATGAGCATGCGGTCGCTCCGTCGCTCTCGCGGCGGGCCAGCTTCAACTCCCGCCGCAGTCGTTCGTTCTACTGGACCAGGCGGTAGCGGGCCCGGCTGGAGCCGGCCTCGTGGCCGCGCTTGTACGCGGCTTCGATGTGTTCCGCAAAACTGTCGCACGCGATCTGCTCCAGGTGCGGGCTCTGCTGGGTGACCGCCTGGACGGTCCGACGTAACTCCTGCCTCCAGTGCGGCTCGGGCACGGTTCCTCCCATGACGAAGGCCCCCGCCGAAGCAGGAGCCTTGGTGTTGTGCTGGTCAGGCAACCAGATCCATCTAGAACTCAATCCTCACGTGCGCAGGCACCCACGGCGAGGGCGAGCAGGGCCAGGGGCATGAGGGGCCTTTCGGAGCGGAGTGCGTGACGGGTTCGGATCCCGCAGTAAGTTCCCGAACGGAACAAAAGCTCCCAGGCCCGGTATTCCGGCAGGTTACGACTCTGTGTCCAGCTTCACACGGGCCGCCACCGGCAGGTGGTCGCTGTCCGTGCGCGGCAGCGTCCAGGAGCTCTCCGGCTCGACCCCCCGGACCAGGATCTGGTCGATGCGCGCCATCGGGAACGACGCGGGCCAGCTGAAGCCGAAGCCGTTGCCCGCCGCGCCCTGCGTGGAGCGCAGCTGCGAGGTGACGGCGTTGAGCGAGCGGTCGTTCATCGTACCGTTGAGGTCGCCGAGCAGGATCACCCGCGCCTGGCTCTCGCGCTTTATCGCCTCACCGAGCGCGTCGGCGCTCTTGTCCCGCTGCCGGGCGGTGAAGCCGGCCTCCACCTTCACCCGCACCGAGGGCATGTGGGCGACGTACACGGCCACCGGGCCCTCGGGGGTGGCCACGGTCGCGCGCATCGCACGCTTCCAGCCGAGCCGGATGTCCACGGCCCGCACGTCCGTCATCGGGTACTTGCTCCACAGGCCGACCGTGCCCACCACCGCGTGGTGCCGGTACGTCGGCGCGAGCGCCTTCTCGTACACCGGGACGGCGGAGGCGGGCAGCTCCTCCAGGGCCAGCACGTCGGCGCCGGAGGCGGCCACCTCGGTGGCGGTCTCGGCCGGGGCCGGGTTGCCGGCGTTCACGTTGTGGGTGGCCACCATGAGGTCGTCGGCGGCGCCGGCGCCGCCCGACTTGTCGGTCAGCAGGCCGCCGAAGGTGTTCAGCCACACGATCCCGGGCAGCACCGCCGCCACCAGCGCGGTCGCCGACTTCCGGACGAGGCCGAGCACCAGCAGCACCGGGACCGCGAGGCCCAGCCAGGGCAGGAACGTCTCGGTGAGACTGCCGAGGTTGCCGACCCGGTTGGGGATGTGCGAGTGCACCAGCATCACCAGGGCGAGCAGCAGGGCCAGCGCGGCGAGGACGGCGCCGCGGCGCCAGACGCCCGGATCGCCCCGCCAGCCGGCGGACAGGCGGCCCGCGAGGCGCCGGAACCGGGTTCCCGGTCGCCCGGGGCCCGAACCGCCGTCCGCCGTCTCCGTCATGTACGCCTGCTGCGCCATACCGTCTGCCTCACTGCCCGCCGTGCACACCGTTCGCCCCCCGTTCACTTCCGACCCTAGGGGATGATCGGTCCCGTTCCCGCCGTCCCGTGACGGCCGTACGGAAGACGAGGACGAGCGAGCCGGTGGATGAGGTTCCGGTCAGCCCCGGGACGGGCGCCGTCTGTGACGAAACACGCACATCACCGCGGCGCGGCCGTCGGGCTGACGGGCCGTAGGCCGGCCAGGACGGTGTCGACGATGTGTTCGGCGAGGCCCTCGGGCAGGCGGGTGTCGGGGCGCAGCACCGAACGGACCACCATCGGGCCGACGAACAGGTCGTTCGCCAGGTCCACGTCGACGTCCGGCCGGAGTTCGCCGTCGCGCTGCCCGCGGCGCAGCACTTCCAGGACGAGGGCGCGCCGGGGCGCTATGACGTTCTCGTGGTAGGCGTCCCAGACCCTGGGGTTGGACTTCATCTGGGCGTACACGTTGTGCAGCAGCGCCGAGGAGCGGCTGGCCAGTCCGCGCCGGCGCAGGTTCTCCAGCAGGACGACGAGGTCGTCGCGCATGGAGGTGCCGGGGAGTTCGGGTTCGGGCGGCTCGGCCGCGCGGACCACGTCGACGAACAGCTCCTCCTTGCCGCTCCAGCGGCGGTAGATGGTGGCCTTGCCGACCCCGGCGGTGCGGGCGATCCGCTCGATGGACAGCTCGGCGAGGGGCACGCCCTCCTCCAGGAGCCGCATCACGCCGTCCAGGATGGCGCGCTCCGCGGCTTCGCTGCGCGGCCGTCCCCGCGCCGGGGTGTCCGGCCGCTGCCGGCTGCCGGCAAGGCTCACGTCGTCTCCGTCCTCTCGCCGGGCCGTGGGAACCGTCCCGCGGCACCCGTCCCGCCCGCGCACCGCCGCGCGGGCTCAGTCCGCCGCGGCCACCAGGTGCTGCTCCTTCTCCCCTGCCCGGCCGGTCGGCGGCCTACCCGGCAGGAAGAGGGCGGTCACCAGGGCGCCGACCAGCGCGACGCCCGTCCCGCACAGGGCGGTGACGTGCATGGCGTGCAGGAAGGCGTCGTTGGCGGGGCCGATCAGGGCCTCGCCCCGCGGGCCGAGCTTCTCGGCGACGCCGAGCGTGGCCTCGATGGACTCGGCGGCGGTGTCCCGCAGGCCCGGCGGCAGCAGCCCGAGCCGCCCCTCGATGCCGTTGCGGTACGAGGCGGCGAGGACCGAGCCGAGGACGGCGATGCCGAGGGCGCCGCCGACCTGGCGGAAGGTGTTGCTGAGCGCGGAGGCGGAACCGGCCTTCTCCCGGGGCAGCGCCTGCATGATCACGACCGAGGTCGGGGTCATGATGTGTGCCATGCCGGTGCCCATGACGAAGAAGACGACCTCCAGCAGCCAGATCGGGGTGTCGGTGTCGAAGATGGTGAACGTGGCGAGCGTGGCGGCGATCAGCAGCAGTCCGCCGGTGGTGGTGGCCTTGTTGCCGAACCGGTCGACCAGCAGCCGGGCCCGGGGCGCGAAGACGAGCTGGGCGACGGCGAGGGGCAGCATCAGCACGCCGGACTCCAGCGGGGAGTAGCCGCGCACGCTCTGGGTGTAGAAGACGCCGAAGAAGGTGACGCCCATGAGCGCGAAGAAGACCAGGGCGATGGCGCTCATGGCGGCCGAGAAGACCTTGTCGCGGAAGTAGCCGACGTCGAGCGACGGGTGGTCGCTGCGCTTCTCGAAGACGACGAAGGCGACCAGCACGGCGAGGCCGGCGACGATCGTCCCCAGCACCTTCGCGTCGGTGAAGTCGGCCAGCTCGCCGCCCTTGATGATGCCGTAGACCAGCAGCACGAGGCCGACGACGGACAGGACCACGCCGACGGGGTCGAGGCGGCCGGGCCGCGGGTCGCGCGAGTCGGGCACCAGCCAGACCATCAGCACCAGCGCGACGATCACGATGGGCACGTTGACGAGGAAGACCGAGCCCCACCAGAAGTGGTCCAGGAGCGCCCCGCCGGTGATCGGTCCGATGGCGATGGCGAGGCCGACGCCGCCGGCCCAGATGCCGATGGCCTTGGGCTGCTCCTCGCGCTCGAAGACGTTCATGAGGACGGCGAGGGTGGCGGGCATCACGAAGGCGGCGCCGAGGGCCATCAGCGCGCGGTAGGCGATGAGCTGGCCCGGCGAGCCGGACTCGGCGGCGAGCGCGGAGCCGATGCCGAACACGGCGATGCCGCCGAGCAGCACCTTCTTGCGGCCGAGGCGGTCGCCGATGAGGCCGGCGGTGAACAGCAGGCCGGCGAAGACGAGGGTGTAGGAGTTGATCGCCCACTCGATCTGGCTCTGGCTGGCGCCGAGGCCGGTCGGCGCCGGGGTGGCGATGGTCTTGATCGCGACGTTCAGGATCGAGTTGTCGAGCACCACGATGAGCAGGCTCAGCATCAGGACGCCGAGGATGGCCCAGCGGCGCCCGTGTATCGCTTCCGGTACACGGGAGGCGGGGACGGTACGTGTCATGTCTCCGAGCGTATGAGCCTTTCGATACGACACCGTCTCGTATCTGGTTCCTTTACCAAGCCCTTACGCGGCGCCCGGTTGCGCGAGGGCCCCGGAAGGGTGTTCCGGGTGCCGGGCGGGGAACAGGGGGGAGCCCCTCTGGCCCTGGATGGCACGAGGTGCCACCATGGAGGTGATCCGGGGACGCCGTCAGGGTGCCTCGAGATGACTGAAGGAGCCGTTGCCATGACGCAGCTTTCGGCTGCCCAGAACAAGCCCTCCGACGGCAGCAAGGCGCTGTACGGGGGGAAGGGCACCCGCCGCATCACCGTCCGCGACATCGCCCTCGCCAAGGAGCGGGGCGAGAAGTGGCCCATGCTCACCGCCTACGACGCGATGACCGCGTCCGTGTTCGACGAGGCCGGGATCCCGGTCATGCTGGTCGGCGACTCGGCGGGCAACTGCCACCTCGGGTACGAGACCACCGTGCCCGTCACCCTCGACGAGATGACCATGCTGGCGGCGGCCGTCGTACGCGGCACGCAGCGCGCCCTGATCGTCGGCGACCTCCCGTTCGGCTCCTACCAGGAGGGCCCGGTGCAGGCGCTGCGCTCGGCGACCCGGCTGGTGAAGGAGGCCGGGGTCGGCGCGGTCAAGCTGGAGGGCGGCGAGCGCTCGCACGAGCAGATCCGGCTGCTGGTGGAGTCCGGCATCCCGGTGATGGCCCACATCGGCCTGACCCCGCAGTCCGTCAACGCCATGGGCTACCGGGTGCAGGGCCGCGGCGAGGAGGCGGCCCAGCAGCTCCTGCGCGACGCGAAGGCCGTGCAGGACGCGGGCGCGTTCGCCGTGGTGCTGGAACTGGTGCCGGCGGAACTGGCGGCCGAGGTGACCCGGGTGCTGCACATCCCCACGGTCGGCATCGGCGCCGGGCCGCAGACGGACGCGCAGGTGCTCGTCTGGACCGACATGCTGGGACTGACGGCGGGCCGGGTGCCGAAGTTCGTCAAGCAGTACGCCGACCTGCGCGAGGTCATGGCCGGCGCGGCCAGGGCGTTCGCCGAGGACGTCGTCGGCGGCGCGTTCCCGACGGAGCAGCACTCCGTCCACTGAGCCACGGCCGCACCACGGACAGCCCGCCGATCCTCCCCCGTCGGCGGGCTGTCCGCCGTCCGGCGGCCCGCCCGCCGGGACCGCGCCCGGCGACCCCGCACAGTCAAGCCGTGGCCACAACTCCCGTCCTTGGCAACGGATTTGAGGGAGATCATGTAACGGAGTGGCGTCGAAACCCCCCTGGGACCAGCCGTCCCCCCGCACCGGTGGTGCACTGAACGGTGTGGGGCGTCTCACACCGGGGGAGCCACGATGACCCAGACGCAGACGATCTGTTCCGGCTGTTCCACCGCCACCGTGCCCGGGGCGGCCTTCTGCGGCACGTGCGGGGCCGCGGTGGCCGCCGCGGACCGGGTGGACACGGCACGCACCGCCCGCCGCCTCGCCGTCCCCCGCTGGACCGGCGGCCGGGACCTCACCCGGTACATGTGCGCGGCCGCCTTCCTGGACCGGCAGTACGCCGACTCCCTCATCCGGGACGTCGCCGCCGAGCCGCACCTGGGCGTGGCCCCGGCCCCCGGGTGCGACGTGTCCGTGGTGCTGCGGTACGCCTACGAGGCCAACGCCCGCCGGCACGCCCGGGACCTGGTCCTGGCGGCCGAGTTCCTGATGCTGGCGATCGGGCTGCTGGCGCTGGGCAGCGGCCTGACCGTGTTCCTCATGCTCGTGCTCGCCTGGCTGACGACGCTGGTGTTCGCGCTCTCCACCCACTACGGCGAACGCCTCCAGCAGCTCAGACCGGACCGGTTCGACCCCCAGCGCGCGCCGCTGCCGCCGAACGAGTCCGCCGCGCGGCGGCTGCGCCAGATCGAGGAGTACGCGCAGGGCGACCTCACCGTCTACAGCGGCTTCTCCCCGTTCACCGGCTACGGCCAGCAGCTCGACTCCTGGTCGCTGACCTTCGACGTGACCACCTCGGGGCGCGAGGGCGTGCGGCCGCGGGAGTTCGACGTCGCGGACCTGTACGCCCACATCGCCCGCCGGGTGGGCGAACTGTCGTTGCCCTGCCTGGAACTGGAGGAGCGGGTGTTCGTGGAGGGGTCGGCGCTGCTCGGCGACACCCGCTTCCTGCCCGACCCGCTCGGCCGTCCGCTCCCCCGGCTCGCGCCCGGCGTCCTCGACGCGCTGAAGCGGTCCCCGGAGGAGACCGCCCGCGCCTACCTCGTCACGCACTCCTCGGGCTGGGGCGGGGAGCTGGTCACCTCGGTGTTCCTGCGGCTCGTGCGCTCGGACTCCAACCTGTTCGTGGAGGCACTGCCCACCGTGCTCTGCCCGTTGCAGGACCGCTACCGGACCATCGACTCCCTCATGCCCCACCCCTCGCCGCGCGAGTTCCTCGCACTGCTGCTCCAGACCCTCGCCAGCACGCCGTTCGTGCTGCTCGCCTCGCCGGCGCGGGCGGTCTCGGGCTTCTTCCCGGACTTCCGGATGCGCGGCCGGCTGAAGAAGCAGCGCCGGCAGATCACCCGGCTGGGGATGTTCGACTACGGGGCGCGCCAGAGCGTGCGGCAGCTCGCCTCCGCAACGGACCACCGGCGGTACTTCCAGAAGGTCGACTCCGGCATGGTGCTCAAGACCGTCGACCGGCGGATCCTGGACGCGCTGGTGGAGTTCGCCGAGGAGCACGACATCGACGCGGGCGATCTGATCAAGCGTCAGGAGACCATCATCAACAACGGGATCATCGCCTCCGCGGGGGCGAGGGTCGAGTCGAGCGCGGTGGCCTCCGGCGACCGGTCGCGCATCTCGACCGTCCTGAAGAGGATCCCGCGGCCCAACACGGACTGACAGCGACGGCGAACGAGGACGAACGGGGACCGACATGGACGGACGCGTCAACAAGGGCGTCATCGCCACGGGGAACGCCCGGGTCGGCAACGCGGCGGTGGCGAGCGGCGACAACGCGCGCGTCGACTTCCGCGCCACCGGGCGGGAGGAGGAGCAGGCCGCAGGCCGCCCGGCCACGCCCGAGGAGATCAGCGACCTGCTGGCCCGCTTCATCGAGGAACTGCGCCGGTCGGAACACCCGGAACGGGACGACCTGGCGGAGTTCGCGCAGGACGCGCGCGAGGAGCTGGCCGCGCCCGAACCCCGCGCGGGGAAGCTGCGCCGGGTCGCGACGGCGCTCGTGGACGCCGTGCCCGGCTTCGCCGCGCTGGCCTCCCTGGCCGTGACCATCGAAGAAGCCGTCCGCGGGCTGTAGGCGGAGGGCGGGGCCATGCACTTCTGCGTTCACTGCGGCGTGCGCGTCGAGGACGCCACGCAGCCGGCCTGCCCGAACTGCGGGGCACCACGCGCCCCCGGGCAGCCGGCCGGGACCGGCGACCGGGGCGCGTACGTGCGCGTCGGCGCCACCCGCCTGCCGCCCTGGCTGCCCTGGGCCCTGGTGGCCGTCCTGGCGGCCGGGGGCGTGTCGATCGGGGTGGCCGTCGCCGGCGGCTCCGACGACTCCACCTCCGGCGGCCCTCCCGCCGGACTGGTGTCCACCGAGGCCACGTACGACGGCACGGGCGGCACCCCGTCCTCCGACGGCGGGGCCGACCCGGCGCAGACCTACCCCGGCGACGACACCTCGTACGACGACGGCTCGTACGGGGGCGGCTCCTCCGACGGCGGTTCCTCCGGCGGCGGTTCCTACGACGGCTCGGACACCGGGACGAGCGAGACCCCGTCGGCCACCCCGGAGGCGAGCGAGGTCGTCACGGACTACTACGACCACATCAACGCCGGGAACTACTCGGCGGCCTGGGACATGGGCGGCTCCCGCCTCTTCAACGGCGCCTACTCGGACTGGGTGGCCGGCTTCTCCTCCACCGCGCACGTCGACGTCACCGCCACCGACAGCGGCTACGGACAGGTGAGCGCCGAGATCCGGGCCACCCAGACCGACGGCACCGTGCGCGTGTTCCGGGGCACCTACAGCGTGTCGGACGGGGAGATCACCGGCGCCGACATCCGGCAGGTGTCGTAGCGGCCCGTCCGCGCCCCGGCCGCCGCACGGGCCGCCGACACGGACCGCGCGGACCCTGTAGGCGGTCTGTCGGTGGTTTGTCGGCCGGGGCTGGCACCTTTCTCGGCATGACGCGAAACGACAAGAACCCCGCCGGCGGACGCTCCGCCGTGACCGTACGGGGGCTGGTCAAGCACTACGGCGAGACCAAGGCGCTGGACGGTGTCGACCTGGACGTGCGCGAGGGCACCGTGATGGGTGTGCTCGGGCCGAACGGCGCCGGCAAGACCACCCTCGTACGGATCCTGTCCACCCTGATCACGCCGGACGCCGGGCAGGCCACGGTGGCCGGGTACGACGTGGTGCGCCAGCCCCGCCAGCTCCGCCGGGTCATCGGGCTCACCGGCCAGTACGCGTCGGTCGACGAGAAGATCCCGGGCTGGGAGAACCTGTACCTGATCGGCCGGCTGCTGGACCTGTCCCGCAAGGACGCCCGCGCCCGCGCCGACGAGCTGCTGGAGCGGTTCTCGCTCACCGAGGCCGCCCGGCGCCCGGCCGGCACCTACTCCGGCGGCATGCGGCGCCGGCTGGACCTGGCCGCCTCCATGATCGGCCGGCCCGCCGTGCTGTACCTGGACGAGCCCACCACCGGTCTCGACCCCCGCACCCGCAACGAGGTGTGGGACGAGGTGAAGGCGATGGTCGGCGACGGCGTCACCGTGCTGCTCACCACCCAGTACATGGAGGAGGCCGAGCAGCTCGCCTCCGAGCTGACCGTGGTGGACCGGGGCAAGGTCATCGCCAAGGGCGGCATCGAGGAGCTGAAGGCCCGCGTCGGCGGCCGCACCCTGCGGGTACGCCCGGTCGACCCGCGGGAGCTGCGCCCGCTCGCCGGGATGCTGGACGAGCTGGGCATCACCGGGCTCGCCAGCACCACCGTGGACCCGGTGACCGGCACCCTGCTGGTGCCGATCCTCAGCGACGAGCAGCTCACCGCCGTGGTCGGCGCGGTCACCGCGCGCGGCATCACGGTCTCCTCCGTCACCACCGAACTGCCCAGCCTGGACGAGGTGTTCCTGTCCCTCACCGGCCACCGCGCCAGTGCCCCGCAGGACCCCGCGCCCGCCGACGACCGCCAGGAGGTCGCCGTATGAGTTCCGCCACCCTCTCCCCCGCCGCCGCGAAGGCCGACGCGCCGATCCCGCTCCGGGCCCACCTGCGGCACACCGGCGCGCTGGTCCGCCGCAACCTGCTGTGGATCCGGCAGGACCCGGAGTCGATGTTCGACGCCATCCTGTTCCCGGTCGTCTTCACCCTGCTGTTCGTGTACGTCTTCGGCGGCTCCATCGGGCAGTCGCTGGGCGGCGGGCAGGACCAGTACGTCCAGTACGTGGTGCCCGGCCTGATGGCCATGATGGGCATGAACATGGCCCAGGGCGTGGGCACCGGCTTCAACCAGGACTTCAACTCCGGCGTCATGGACCGCTTCCGCTCGCTGCCCATCGGGCGCGGCTCCGTGCTCTTCGCGAAGATCGCGGTGGAGCTGATGCGGATGCTGTTCGCGACGCTGGTCCTGCTGGTGGTCGCCCTGCTGGTGGGCTACGACGTGCACAGCTGGAGCGGTCTGCTGGGCTCCGTGGCGCTGTCCGCGCTCTTCGGCTCGGCGCTGATGTGGGTGTTCCTGACCCTCGGCGTGATGATGAAGAGCGCCCAGTCGGTGCAGGCGATGGGCTTCCTGGTGCTGATGCCGCTCCAGTTCGGCTCCTCCATCTTCGCGCCGACCTCGTCGATGCCGGGCTGGCTCCAGGCGTTCACCGACTACAACCCGCTGTCCGCGCTGGCCGACTGCGCGCGCGGGCTGATGGAGGGCGGCGCGATCACGCGCCCGCTGTGGGTGACGCTGATCTGGTCGGTGGGCCTGACCGCGATCATGGCGCCGGTCGCCGTCCACAAGTTCCGCACCAAGAGCTGACGTCCGCCGTTCGTCACACCAGGGCGGTGGCCTCCACGAGGGAGAGGCCACCGCCCTCGGCGTACGCGGCGCGGTACGCCGGGGCGTCGAGGGTCTCCCGGATGCGGGCCTCGGTCATGGCGTGGCTGCGCCGGTCCGTCCCGGTGGCCACGTGGCCGGGCGGCAGCAGCGCGTGCGCGGCGGCCAGGCAGCGGGCGGCGTCGGCGGCGCGGTCGCGGGCGAGGGCCATCGCGGCCACGGCCAGGCAGCTCGAATTGAGCTGCGGGGAGATGGCCTCGGACAGCGGGTCGGTGGCGAGCGCGAGCGCCCTGCGGGCCCCGGCGAGCGCCTCCTCGGTCCGTCCGTCCAGGGCGTCCAGCCACGCCTCCTGGCACAGGAGCATGGCGTCGAAGACGACGACGAAGTGGGCGATGGGCAGTTCCTCGCGCAGCAGCCGCAGGTGCTCGCGCGCCTCCGCGGTGCGGCCGGTCAGGCCGAGCCAGCCGGCGAGGAAGAGGCGCGCCATCGGCATCGCCTCCTGCGGGGTGCCGTCCTGGCTGGCGATGACGTCCCGGAGCATCCGCTCGCCGCGTTCGGGCTCGCCGGCCTCCACCAGCACGCCGCCGAACCGGGAGCGGAGCACGGCCACCTGGGCGCGCGCGCCGAGGCGTTCGGCGTGCTCGACGGCGGCCTGGTAGTCGGCGGCGGCCTCCTGGTAGGCGCCCTGGCGCTCGTGGGCCTCGCCGCGGGCGGACAGGGCCTCGGTGACGCCCCAGTCGTCGCCGAGGCGGCGGTAGATCTCCAGGGACTCGTCGGCGTCGCGGGTGGCGTCGCCCGCCCAGTCGGTGCGGTTGGCCCGGAAGTTGGCACGCAACTGGAGCACGCCCGCCAGCTCCCACTCGAAGCCCGGGGTCTGACGGCAGGTGCGCACGCAGGCGTCCACGATGGCGTGCAGCCGGTCGACGCCGCCGGTCAGCAGGACGGCGAAGAACCACAGCAGGCCCGGGGCCCGGCAGGTCTGCGGCATGCCGGGCTCGTAGACCCGGGTGACCACGCGCAGCTTCTCCCGCGCCCCGGGGGCGTGCCAGCTGTCGATCTCGGTGTCCGTGCAGGCCAGGTGGGCCAGGTGGACGCCGCGCCGGGCCTCGGCGAGGATCTCGCCGGTGTAGGGGGGCGGGTCGTCGGTGCAGCGCCGCCACACCGGCTGCGCGCGGCGCACCGGTTCGGCGAACGGGTCGGGGCCGAGCGCCATCACCTCCCGGCACCAGGTGCGGGTCTCCACCCGCTGGTCGCGCATCTGCCAGAACCAGAGCAGGGAGAGGATCAGGCACAGCGCCTCCTGCTCGTCACCGAGGGCGACGGCGTGCCGGAGCGCGGTGCGCAGGTTCTCGTACTCCGTCTGGAACCGGTCGATGGCGGCGCGCTGCCCGGGTCCGCGCAGCAACGGGTCGGTGGTGCGGGCGAGTTCGCGGAAGTACGTCAGGTGGGCGCGCTCGGCGGCGGTGCGGTGCCCGGTCTCGGCGAGCCGCTCGGCGGCGTACTCGGCGACGGTCTCCAGCAGCCGGTAGCGCATCCCGCCGTCGGCGGCGGGGGCGGCCACCACCAGGGACTTGTCGACCAGCGAGCCGAGCGCGTCCAGCGCGGCCGGTCCGCACACGGCCTCGGCGGCGGCCAGGTCGCAGCCGCCGGCGAAGACCGACAGCCGGGCGAGGACGTCCCGTTCCCCGGCGTCCAGGAGGTCCCAGGACCAGTCCACCACGGCCCTGAGGGTCTGCTGGCGGGGCAGCACGGTCCGGCTGCCGGAGGTGAGCAGCCGGAAGCGGTCGTCGAGCCGGTCGGCTATCTGGCGGGGGGACAGCATCCGCAGCCGGGCCGCGGCCAGCTCGATGGCGAGCGGCAGCCCGTCCAGGCGGCGGCAGATCTCGGCGCACGCGCCGGGGTCGTCAACGGTGCGGAAGCCGGGGCGGGCCGCCGCACCCCGGTCGGCGAGCAGCCGCAGCGCGACCGGCTCGGGCAGCGGCTCCACGGGCCGTACCAGCTCCCCCGGTACGCCGAGGGGCTCGCGGCTGGTGGCGAGGACGGTGAGCTCCGGGCAGCGGGCCAGCAGGCCCTCGGTGAGCCGGGCGGCGGCGTCGACGACGTGCTCGCAGTTGTCCAGGATGATCAGCATCCGGCGGCGGCCGCAGTGCTCGACGAGCCGTTCCAGGGGGTCGCGGCGCCGGTCGGCGACCGCGCGCATGCCCTCCACCCCGGCGCTGTGCAGCACGGTCTCGCGGGCGCCGATCGCGGTGAGCACGGCCTCCGGTACGGCCCCGGGGTCGTCCACGGGGGCCAGCTCGGCGAGCCACACCCCGTCCCGGACGGTGTGCCGCACCGCCTCGGCGGCCTCCTGGGACAGCCGGGTCTTCCCGGCGCCGCCGGGTCCGAGCAGGGTGACCAGGCGGGCGCGGGCGAGGTCGGCGCCGATGGCCCGGATGTCGCTCTCCCGGCCGACGAAGGAGGTGAGCCGGGCGGGCAGGTTGCCCGGACCGGGCCCGGCGTCCGCCGGTTCCTCGCGCAGCAGCTCGGCGTGGAGGGCGCGCAGTTCGGCGCCGGGGTCGGAGCCGAGCCGGTCGGCGAGCAGGCGTCGTACGTCCGCGTAGGCGGCGAGGGCCTGGGCCGGGCGGCCGGCGTCGCGCAGGGCGCGCAGCCGCAGCGCCTGGAGCGGTTCGTCCAGCGGGTGGTCGTCGCACAGGGCGGTCAGTTCGGGCAGCGACTCCTCGGCCCGGCCGAGGGCGAGGGCGGCGGCGTGCCGGGCGCGCCGGGCGTCGAGGCGGCGGCTCTCCCAGCGGGCCGCCTCGGCGGTGCGGTCGGGCAGGTCGGCGAGGGCGGGCCCCTGCCACAGGGCGAGGGCCTCGTCGAGGAAGGCGGCGGCCTTGGCCGGGTCGCCGTCGGCGAGGGCGGTGAGGCCGTCGCCGGTCAGCCGGTCGAAGCGGGTCAGGTCGACGTCGTCGGGCGCGGCGGTGAGCCGGTAGCCGCCGTCGGCTGAGGCGACGGCGGCGGCGCCGAGGGCCCGCCGGAGCCGGCCGACGAGCGCCTGGAGCGCACCGGCGGCGTCGGCGGGCGGGTCGGCGCCCCACACCTCGTCCACCAGCACGCCCGCCGGGACGGTGCGGCCGGCCCGCAGGGCGAGCACGGTCAGCAGGGCGCGCAGCCGCGCCCCGCCGGCCGGGACGGCCGTGCCGTCGGGGCGGATTGCCTGGGTGGTGCCGAGCAGCCGATAACGCACGGGCTCCATTGTCCCCGAGGCTCAGCGGGGGTCACGGGCGGTGGGGACCTCCAGGGTGACGAGCACGCCGGCCTGCTCGCTGCCGCGCCGCGGCCCGGCCCCCGGGGGTCTCTCCGCACCGCCGAACCACCGGGGGCAGCGGTCGACCGGCTCCAGCGACCACGCGCCCGGGACCGGTGCGTAGTCACGCGAGTCCGGTGCGGTCCCGGCGTACTCCTGGGTCACCAGCTCGATGGCGCGGACGCGGCCGGCCGTCCGGGGCGTGCGGTCGCCGTGCAGCTCCACCCACGCCCCGGCGCCGTACCGCCCCGGGCCGGCGCCGTCCGCGGCCCCGGCCACGGAGACCAGCGGCCAGACGGCCTCGTCGCCCACGCCGAACGGCCGGCCGCAGCACTCCATCTGCCAGCTCTCGTAGAACACCCTCAGCAATGCCATCCCCCCAGCCTCCGGGAACCGATCGGCCACCGCGAGGCGTTTTCCCCTCGTGTCGGCGGCCGGTACGGTCGCAGTTCCCGACCGTCCCGGCCGTACAGGAGTCCGACCATGACCACCGCCACCACCCGTCACGGCGACCGGCAGGTCAGTCCCGTGTTCCTCGGCATCCTCGCCGTGACGGCGGTGACCGGCTGGGCGACCTGGACCGGGTTCGCCGCGCAGCCGGGCATCGCGGTCTTCCTGTTCGTGACCGCGGCCTGGATCGTCTCCCTGTGCCTGCACGAGTACGCGCACGCGCGCACCGCCCTGCACGGCGGGGACATCACGGTCGGCGCGAAGGGCTACCTGACGCTGAACCCGCTGAAGTACACGCACGCGCTGCTGAGCATCGTGCTGCCGGTGCTGTTCGTGATCATGGGCGGGATCGGCCTGCCCGGCGGCGCCGTGTTCATCGAGCGGGACCGGATCCGGGGCCGCTGGCGGCACAGCCTGATCTCGGCGGCGGGCCCGCTGACGAACGTGCTGTTCGCGGCGGTGTGCACGGCCCCCTTCTGGCTGCACGCCCTGGACGGCGTGCCCGCGGACTTCCGGTTCGCGCTGGCGTTCCTGGCACTGCTCCAGGTGACCGCGGCCCTGCTGAACTTCCTGCCGGTGCCGGGCCTGGACGGCTACGGGGTGATCGAGCCGTGGCTGTCGTACAAGCTGAAGCGGCAGGTGGAGCCGTTCGCCCCGTTCGGGCTGCTGTTCGTGTTCGCGCTGCTGTGGCTGCCGTCGGTCAACGCGGCCTTCTTCGACGTGGTCGACTCGATCCTGCGCGCGCTGAACGTGGACGACTTCTCGCAGTACTGCGGTCAGGACCTGTACCGGTTCTGGCAGGACGGCAACGAGTACTGCTCCGCGGTCAGCTCGTGACGGACGGGCCGCGGGCGGCCTTCGCGCGCTTGACGTAGTACCACGTCATGTTGGAGGACAGGCCGGCCAGCAGCACCCAGACCACGCCCAGCCAGCTGCCCTGGGCGAAGGAGACGACCGCCGCGGCGACGGCGAGGACGCAGACGACGAGGGTGTAGAGGGCGATGCGGGGCATGGTCGGTCGGCTCCTGTCGGGGACACTGTTCGGAACTGCTTCGCCGACCAGTGTCCCCCATCGCCCCGGGCGGCTCACACGTCGGTGACGCGGAGCCCGGCGTGCGCCTTGTACCGGCGGTTGACGGAGATCAGGTTCGCCACCAGGGACTCGACCTGGTGGGCGTTGCGCAGCCGGCCCGCGAAGACGCCCCGCATGCCGGGGATGCGGCCGGCCAGCGCCTGCACGATCTCCACGTCGGCGCGCTCCTCGCCGAGCACCATCACGTCGGTGTCGATCCGCTCGGTCCGCGGGTCCTGGAGCAGCACGGCCGACAGGTGGTGGAAAGCGGCGGTGACCCGCGAGTCCGGCAGCAGCGCGGCGGCCTGCTCGGCGGCGCTGCCCTCCTCCGGCTTGAGGGCGTAGGCGCCCTTCTTGTCGAAGCCGAGCGGGTTGACGCAGTCCACGACGAGCTTTCCGGCCAGTTCCTCGCGCAGGGACCGGAGCGTCTCGCCGTGGCCGTCCCACGGGACGGCCACGATCACGATGTCGCTGCGGCGCGCGGTCTCGGCGTTGTCGGCGCCCTCGACGCCGTGGCCGAGTTCCGCGGCGGCGGCCCGGGCGCGCTCGGCGGAGCGGGAGCCGATGATCACCTTCTGGCCCGCCCCGGCGAGCCGCCGGGCCAGTCCCTTGCCCTGCGGGCCGGTACCGCCGAGCACGCCGACGACGTGGCCGGAGACGTCGGGCAGGTCCCAGGGGTCCTTGGCGGGGGCCTTCTGTGCGCTGTCGCTAGAGGTCATGGCCCGACTCTACGTGCGCGTCCGGGAGGGTACCGGGTCAGGTCAGCCGGTGCACGGGGACCCGGCGGAAGGTGATCGTCTCGTAGGTGCCGAAGTCGCCCGTCTCGTACAGCAGCCCGAGCGTGTCCTCGTCGACGCGGACCAGGTCGGAGTAGGCGGCGGGCAGCCCGTCCACGGTGAACGCGGTGCGCCAGGTGGTGCCGCCGTCGTCCGAGGCGCGGATCGTCATCAGGGCGCGGGCGGCGGGGTCGGCCGGGCCGGAGAACAGCAGCAGGTCGGGGGCGCGGAGCTGGAGCACGGAGCCCTCGCAGACCGGTGCGGTGAGCCCGGCCTGCGGCCGGAAGGGCTTCACGAGGGTCCGCCCGCCGTCCCGGGAGTGGGCGTCGGCGCGGTTGCCCGGGGACGGCGAGTCGTTGCGGGTGTTCAGGTAGACGCGTCCGTCGGGCAGTTGTGCGGCGGTGGTCTCGTTGACGTTGACGTAGCCGTCGGTGTTCTCGTCCAGGTAGCCGAGGTACCAGCGCTCGCCGCGGTCGTCGCTCAGCAGGCAGTGCCCGCTGTTGTACCGGGCCTCGGCGCCGGTGTCGGTGCCGGTGGGCGGCACGGTGTGGTTGGCCGGGACGAGGACGCGGCCGGAGGCGAGCTGGAGGGCGTGCCCGGGGGCGGTGGCGTACCAGCGCCAGCCGGGCCTGCGCACCTGTGCGGTGATCTCCCTCGGCGCGGACCAGCCGGCGCCGTCGTCGTCGCTGTGCTGCACCCACACCCGGCGGCCGTCGGCGTCCGGGACCCGCCCGCGCAGCACGGCCGCCTCGGTGGCGGAGGCGGCGGCCCGCATGTGCACGAGGAGGACGCGGCCGGTGTCGAGGACGACGGGGGCGGGGTTGCCGGCGAGGTCCGTGCCGTTGCGGGCGGCGACCTGGAGCGGGCCCCAGGTGCGGCCGCCGTCCGTGGAACGTTTCAGCACGATGTGGATGTGCCCGTGGTCGGCCGCGGAGGCGACCCGGCCCTCGCAGAAGGCGAGCAGGGTGCCGGCTCTCGTGGCGACGACCGCGGGGATGCGGAAGCTCGCGTAGCCCTCGTGGCCCGCGCGGAACGGGACGGTCACCTCGGTCATCGGGCGGCTCCTCACGACCTGTGGCTGGGCCGCCACCTTCCCCAGGTCGGGCGAATTCGGGGTGAACTCCGGGTCACGGGTGTCCGGTTGCGGCAGGATGCGGGCGCATGGACGCCGTACGGGTCGCATGGCTGCGGGAAGTGCTCGCCGGGACGGAGTGGCTGGGGGCCACCCGGAGATTCGCGGGCGTGCTGCGTGGCTCGGTGGTGGCCCACGGCGGCGGGCTGCTGCTGGCGGGCACGCCGGAGTACGAGCCCTGGCACCTGGCGGCGCACCTGGTGGACGAGGCGGCCTGGTCCGGGACGCCCGAGCTGGCGCCGACGCTGGTACGGCACCACGCGCGCCCGTCCGATCCCGCGCACCTGGCGGTCGGGCCGGGCCGGATCGCGGCGGCGCGGCGCGGGGAGACCCTGCTGGTCGTGGCGCCCGAGGAGCCGGCGCCGCTGCTGGAGCGCGTCCACTCGGCCCGGCGGGCCGGGGTCACGGTGCTGACCCTGGGCGCGGGCGGGGGCGAGCTGGCCGCGATGGCGCACGAGGCGCTGGCGGTGCCGGCGGGGGCCGAGCTGGACCTGGACACCGTCCAGCACCTGGTGAGCGCGGCGGCGGGCGAGAACGCGGGCCCGCCGGGGCCCCGGCGGGGCTTCCGGGACCGCCTGTCCCGCCTGGCGGAAGCCCTGATGGCACCCCCGCCGTCCCCTTGGTGACCCGGTTCCCCCGGACCCGCGGGCCTTCCCGCGAGCCGCGTGCCCGCCGGGGCCCGCGGGTGTCCACCAAGAACAGGCCGGGGTCCGCCGGGCGGGCCGGGGGTCAGCCCTCGTCGGGTTTTCCGCCGGACTGCGCGTCGTGCCAGCGCGGGTCGTTCTCCCACTGGAGGTTGCGCTCGGCGGCGGTCTCCATCGCGTGCCGGGCCTCCTCCGGGGAGGCGTACGGCCCGAACCGGTCCTTGGCCGGGCAGTCCGGGCCCTCCTCGACCTTCTTGTGCTCCAGGCAGTAGTACCACTCGCCCGGCTTGCCGGCGGTGTGCTTCTTGAACAGGGCCATGGGCAGCTCCTCTCGCCACCGACATGTTCCCCCATGTCCGCTCGATAGACTCGCCGGCATGTCTGGCCAGTCGCTGCTCGTCCCAGGGGAGCTGTCCCCCACCCGTCCGGTCCCCGGAAACATCCGCCGCCCCGAGTACGTCGGCAAGCCCGCGCCGGCGCCGTACACCGGGCCCGAGGTGCAGACCCCCGAGACCATCGAGGCGATGCGGACCGCCGGCCGCATCGCCGCGCAGGCCATGGCGGAGGCCGCGAAGATCATCGCGCCCGGAGTCACCACGGACCGGCTCGACAAGGTGGCCCACGACTTCATGTGCGACCACGGGGCCTACCCGTCCACGCTCGGCTACCGGGGCTTCCCGAAGTCGCTGTGCACCTCGGTCAACGAGGTCATCTGCCACGGCATCCCGGACTCGACGGTGCTGCGGGACGGCGACATCGTCAACCTGGACGTGACGGCGTACATCGGCGGGGTGCACGGCGACAACAACGCCACCTACCTGGTCGGGGACGTGGACGAGGAGTCCCGGCTGCTGGTGGAGCGCACCCGCGAGTGCCTCGACCGCGCGATCCGGGCCGTGAAGCCCGGCCGGCAGATCAACATCATCGGCCGCGTCATCGAGTCGTACGCCAAGCGCTTCGGCTACGGCGTCGTCCGCGACTTCACCGGGCACGGCATCAGCTCGTCGTTCCACTCCGGGCTGATCGTCCCGCACTACGACAGCCCGCACGCGACGACGGTCATGCAGCCGGGGATGACGTTCACGATCGAGCCGATGCTGACGCTGGGCACCCACGAGTACGACATGTGGGACGACGGCTGGACGGTCGTGACGAAGGACCGCAAGCGGACCGCGCAGTTCGAGCACACGCTGGTCGTGACGGACCGCGGCGCGGAGATCCTCACCCTGCCCTGACCCCGCTCCCGGTCACCGCCCGAGGCCCGCTCCCGGACGGGAGCGGGCTTTCTCCGGTACGGTTTTACCGACAGACTGTCGGGAAGGTTGCCGACACATGGTCGGCAAGGACCATTGACTTAGGTAAGCCTTACCTTAGAGGATGCGCGCATGGACCCCTTCTCGTCCCTCATCCGCACCGCGTCGCACGCCCAGCACGTGGAGGCGGAGACCTCGACGTTCATGAGCGACCTGCTCGGCGGCCGGCTCGGCGTCGACGCCTACGCGCGCTACACCGAACAGCTCTGGTTCGTCTACGAAGCGCTGGAGAGCACGGCCGGACGGCTGGCGGCGGATCCGGTGGCCGGCCCGTTCGTCCGCCCGGAGCTGTTCCGGCTGCCCGCGCTGGAACGCGACCTGGCGCACCTGCGGGGACCCGGCTGGCGGACGGAACTGGCCGCCCTGCCCGCGACCCGGGCGTACGCGGACCGGGTGCGGGAGTGCGCCGAGCGCTGGCCCGGCGGCTACGTCGCCCACCACTACACCCGCTACCTCGGCGACCTCTCCGGCGGCCAGATCATCCGGGACCGGGCCGAGCGGACGTGGGGCTTCGCGCGCAAGGGCGACGGCGTCCGTTTCTACGTCTTCGAGCGGATCACCAACCCGGCCGCGTTCAAGCGGGACTACCGGGACCTGCTGGACGCGATAGCGGCGGACGACCTGGAGAGGCAGCGGATCGTGGCCGAGTGCAAGGCCGCGTTCGCCCTGAACACCGGGGTCTTCCGCGCGCTCGAAGAGGAGTTCCCGCTCTCGGCCTGAGCCGGGCCGGGACGCGGGGCGCTCAGCGCTCCAAGGACACCCGGCCGCCGACCTCCACCCACCCGTGCGGCTGCGGCGCGGTGAGGATCTGCGAGCCCCGGCCCTGGACGACGTTGAGGGCCCGGCCGAGCCGGTCGGTGAGGAGCAGGGCCGCCGCGCCGGTCGCCTCGTCCTCGCCGGCGCCGGCGCCGTCACCGCGGCCGGGGAAGGCGCGGGCGCGGACGCGGCCGGCCGCCTCGTCCTCCCAGGCCCAGGCGAACAGGCTGCCCGGCACCCCGTCCGGGCAGGCCCCCGCCCCGTCCCGCCCGTCCGGCGGCGGCACGTCCGGCGCGTCCACCTCGGCGGCGCTCCCGTACCGGCGCAGGGTGCGCGGCGGCACCCACTCCGCGCGGGCCTCGATCCAGCTGAACTCGCCGTCCAGCCGGGCCCCGACGACTCCGGCGGGCGTGAGCAGTTCCGGCACGTCGAGCAGCCAGGCCGCGCCCACGCAGGGGTGGCAGGCGAAGGGCAGGCGCCGGGCCGGCGTGTAGATGTCGATCACCCCGCGCTCGGGGTCGTCCACGAACACGGTCTCGCCGAAGCCCAGTTTGGCCGCCAGTTCCTGCCGCTCGCCCCGTCCGGGCAGCGCCGAGCCGTCGCGGACGACGGCCAGCTCGTTGCCGTAGCCGCCGTTCGGTCCGCAGAAGACACGGAGTACGTCGTAGTCGGTCACCGGGAGAGGATCAGCCCACGCTCGGGACGAAACGGGCACTTTTGCCGTTCTTTGCCATGCCGTGACACCCGTGTCGGGACACCGTGATCAAGCCGTTTCCGGGACTCGACGCTGAGAGCTGAATCACGGACCCGGCCGGCATCGGTGAGGTAAGCCTCATGTAAGTTAGGGCAGCCTCACTAGAACTAGACCAGATCCGCTGGGAGCCCGCATGCGAGCCGTCCGACTGACCGTCACCGCCGTCGCCACCGCGGCTGCTCTGACCGCCCTCTCGGCCTGCACCGCGAAGAGCGACGCCGAGGACGGCAACGCCATCCGGGTCACGGCCGCCGACTCGACGTGCGACACCTCGGCGAAGTCGGTGCCGGCCGGCCAGGTCACCCTGAAGATCGAGAACAAGGGGTCGAAGGCCACCGAGGTCGAGATTCTGTTCCCGGACGACCGGATCGTCTCCGAGAAGGAGAACATCGGCCCCGGCACCAAGTACACGCTCACCGCCGAGGTGAAGGCCGGCGCGTACGAGATAGCCTGCCGGCCCGGCATGAAGGGCCACGGCGTCCGGCAGAAGCTGACCGTCACCGGCGGCGGCACCGCCCGGCGCGACCCCGGGCTCGACCGGGCCGTCGCCGACTACCGCCAGTACGCCCAGGACCAGGCCGACGAGACGCTGCCGAAGGCCGCCGCCTTCGCCAAGGCCGTCCAGGCCGGCGACCTGGCCGCCGCGAAGAAGGCCTACGCCCTCTCCCGCCTCGGCTGGGAGCGCACCGAGCCGGTCGCCGAGTCCTTCGGCGACATCGACCCGAAGGTCGACGTCCGCGAGGACGGCCTGGAGGACGGCCAGAAGTGGACCGGCTGGCACCGGCTGGAGAAGGCCCTCTGGCACGACAAGAAGATCGGTGCCGAGGAGAAGGCCCTCGCCGGCCGGCTGGTGACCGACCTGAAGGACTGGCAGAAGCGGGTCGGCACGGCGGAGATCACCCCGACCTCCATGGCCAACGGCGCCAAGGAGCTGCTGGACGAGGTCGCCACCGGCAAGGTCACCGGTGAGGAGGACCGCTACGCGCACACCGACCTGGTCGACTTCAAGGGCAACGTCGAGGGCGCCCAGAAGGCGTACGAGCTGCTGAAGCCGGTCGCCGCGAAGAACGACCCGGCGCTGGCCGAGGAGCTGGACAAGCAGTTCGCGGCGCTGGACGCGCTGCTGGACAAGTACCGCTCCGACAAGACGTCGTACGACTTCGTCTCCTACGACAAGGTCACCCCGGACCAGCGCAAGGAGCTGTCGGACGCGGTGAACGCGCTCGCCGAGCCGCTGTCCAAGCTGGCCGCCGCGGTCGTCAAGTAGGCAGGGGGCACGATCGATGACCGAGACCCAGCGGAGCAACCCGTCGCGCCGGGCGCTGATCGGCTGGGGCGGCGCCGGGCTCGCGCTCGGGGCCGCCGCGGCCGGCGGGGCCGTGGCGATGACCCGCACGGGCGACGACGTGGACCCGGTGGCCGCCGAGACCGGCGGCGCGGTGGAGTTCCACGGCGTCCACCAGGCCGGCATCGCCACGCCCGTCCAGGACCGGCTGCACTTCGCCGCGTTCGACGTGAAGACCGAGGACCGCGACGCGTTCGTCCGGATGCTGAAGGACTGGACGCAGGCGGCCCGCCGGATGACCGCGGGCAAGGCGGTCGGCGAGGGCGCCTACGGCGGGCTCGCCGAGGCCCCGCCGGACGACACCGGTGAGGCGCTCGGGCTCGCCCCGTCCCGGCTGACGCTGACCATCGGGTTCGGGCCCTCGCTGTTCGACCGGTTCGGACTGGCGGACCGGCGGCCCGCCGCCCTGGTCGACCTGCCCCGGTTCCCCGGCGACAACCTGGACCGCTCCCGCACCGGGGGCGACCTGTGCGTGCAGGCGTGCGCCGACGACCCGCAGGTCGCCGTGCACGCCATCCGCAACCTGGCCCGGATCGGGTTCGGCAAGGTCGCCATCCGCTGGTCCCAGCTCGGCTTCGGCAAGACCTCCTCGACCACCCCGGGCGCGCAGACGCCGCGCAACCTCATGGGCTTCAAGGACGGCACCCGCAACATCGCCGACACCGAGACCGACCGGCTGGACCGGTTCGTGTGGGCCGGCGACGGCGACGGCGGCCCGAAGGCGGCCTGGATGACCGGGGGTTCGTACCTGGTCGCCCGGCGCATCCGGATGAACATCGAGACCTGGGACCGGGCCTCGCTCCAGGAGCAGGAGGACGTGTTCGGCCGCGACAAGCGCGAGGGCGCGCCGGTCGGCAAGGCCAAGGAGCACGACGAGCCGTTCCTGAAGGCGATGAAGCCCGACGCGCACGTGCGGCTCGCGCACCCCGACTCCAACGACGGGGCCACGATCCTGCGCCGCGGCTACTCGTTCACCGACGGCACCGACGGCCTCGGCCGGCTCGACGCCGGCCTGTTCTTCCTCGCCTACCAGCGGGACGTGCGCAAGGGCTTCATCCCGCTGCAACGCAGGCTGTCGGTCCACGACGCACTCAACGAGTACATCCAGCACGTCGGTTCGGCGGTCTTCGCGGTGCCGCCCGGAGTCCGCGACGCGGACGACTGGTGGGGCCGCACCCTGTTCTCCAAGGAGGCGTAGCCCGTGTTCTCCAACTACCTGATCGGCCTGCGTGAAGGGCTGGAGGCGTCGCTCGTCGTCTGCATCCTGATCGCGTACCTGGTCAAGACCGGCCGCAGGGACGCCCTGAAGCCGATCTGGATCGGCATCGGCATCGCCATCGCGATCGCCATGGGCTTCGGCTGCGCCCTGGAGTTCGGCTCGCAGGAGCTGACGTTCCAGGCGCAGGAGGCGCTCGGCGGTTCGCTGTCCGTCATCGCCGTGGGCCTGGTGACCTGGATGGTGTTCTGGATGCGGCGCACCGCCCGGCACCTGAAGTCGGAGCTGCACGGCAAGCTGGACGCCGCCCTCGCCCTGGGTACGGGCGCGCTGGTCGCCACCGCGTTCCTCGCCGTCGGCCGGGAGGGCCTGGAGACCGCGCTGTTCGTGTGGGCGTCGGTGCACGCCGCCTCCGACGGCACCCCGCGCCCGCTGGTCGGCGTCGCGCTCGGCCTGGCCACGGCCGTGTTCCTCGGCTGGCTGTTCTACCGGGGCGCGTTGAAGATCAACCTGGCCAAGTTCTTCACCTGGACCGGCGGCATGCTGGTCGTGGTCGCGGCGGGCGTGCTGGCGTACGGCTTCCACGACCTCCAGGAGGCCGACTGGGTCCCGGGCCTGACCGACCTGGCGTTCGACATCAGCGGCGTCATCCCGCCGGACAGCTGGTACGGCACGCTGCTGAAGGGCGTGTTCAACTTCCAGCCGGACCCGACGGTCGTCCAGGTCACGGTGTGGGCGCTGTATCTGGTCCCGGTGCTCGCGGTGTTCCTCTCCCCGGTAGGGTTCGCCTCCGGGAAGGGGAAGGTGAAGGAGCCCGATGACCAGGGAACGCGGCCGTCGACGGCCTCGCAGGCGTGACCGCACCGTACTCGTGGCGGCCTCGCTGGCCGCTCTCTCGCTGACGCTGGGCGGCTGCGTGGTGGTGCACGGGGAGCGGGTGGTGCTCCCCGGTGCCACCCGTGCCGAGGCCGCCGCGGCGGTCGGCGCGTTCACCGCCGCCTACAACAGGGCCGACAAGGGCTACGACAGCTCCGCGGACGCGCCCTACGTCACCGGAGCCCTCTCCGACATCGACGCCGCCCGGCTGAAGGCCGGCCGCCGCAACAGCCCGTCGGGGAACGCGCGGCACACCCCGCTGAAGCTGACGGACGTGCGGATCACCATCCCGAAGAAGGCCGGCTGGCCCCGCTGGTTCGTCGCCGACGCCGAGGCCAACAAGGGCGGCGACTCCCGCTGGGTGCTGGTGTTCACCCGCGGCGGCCTCGACGAGCGCTGGCAGGCTGCCTACCTGACGCTCATGGCGCCCGGGACCGTGCCCCGGTTCAGGACGGACGAGGACGGCTGGGCCGAGGCCGTACCGGCCGGCACCACACGGCTGGCCGTCCGCCCGGACCGGCTGAGCAGGACCTACACGGATTACCTGCGGGACGGCGGGAGCGCCTTCGCCGAGGGCCGCGACACCAGCGGGCTGCGCGCGGACCGCGCGAAGGCCGCCAGCAAGCCGGGGCTGGTCCGGCAGTTCATCGACGAACCGCTCACCCACGGCGACTACGCGCCGCTCGCGCTGCGCACGGCGGACGGCGGGGCCCTGGTCTTCTTCGCCACGCACCACTACGAGAAGCAGACCGCCTACAAGGGCGCCACCGTGCCGATCCCGAACGACGGTGTGCGGGCCCTGATCAAGGGCGAGGTGAAGCAGTCCCTGACGCTGGAGTCGGTCGCGGGCGAGGCCGCGCTGGACCCGGCGGGCGGCGGCCCGGTCCGCATGCTGGGGCGGGTCCAGGGCCTGACGTCCGCGCAGGGCGGCTGAGCCGCCGGAGCGCGGTGCGCGGACGCGGCCCGGCCGCGCAGCCGGACCGGCCGTCAGGTGCTGCGGGGGCCTCAGTGCCGCAGGGGCCAGGCCGGGCCCTGGGGGCCGCTCCCGGTGCCCGCGTGCCGGGCGCAGGCGTCGGTGAGCACCTCCAGCAGGCTCAGCGGGTCGGGCAGCGGATGCTCGGGCCCGCGCACCCAGCGCACCCGGCGGTCGTCGTCGCCGGGCAGCCGGGCGGGCGGCACGAGGACGTAGGAGCCCCGGCAGTGCCAGCGCAGGCCGGGGTGCTCGTCCATCGTCTCGGGGTGGCAGTCCAGCTCGCAGGGCCACCACTCGTCCTCGTCCTCGGGGGTGCCCCGGGTGAGGGTGAAGAACAGCGCGCGGCCGTCGTCGCTCTCGGCGACCGGGCCGACCTCGACGCCGGAGCCGAGCAGCCGGTCCAGGGCCTCCCGGCCGGCCTGGAGGGGGACGTCCAGGACGTCGTGCACCATGCCGGTGGCGGTGATGAAGTTCGCCTGCGGCTGGTGCCGGGCCCAGTGCTCGATCTGGGCGCGGTCGGTGGTGGACTGCGTCTGCCAGGCGAAGGACACCGGGTGCCGGGCCGGGGTGGGGCAGCCGACGCGGTCGCAGGAGCAGCGGTAGCCCGGCGCGGGGTGCGCGGCGGGGGCGAGCGGCAGGCCCGCGCCCGCGGCGGCGAGCAGCAGGGGCTCACGGTCGCCGTCGTCGGCGGCCTCCTTCGGGCGGCGTCCGCGCAGCCATTGGGAGAGTTTGCCCTGCCGGCCGGCCCGGCCGCCGAACGTCGCGCTCATCTATCGCCTCAGTCTGGTGGTCGCTCCGCGGAAGTACGGACAGCATGCCTCATCGTCGCACCTTCCCGTGCCCCGGGGGGCGGGGAGGACGGGTCGGGCGGAATCGGGCGAGACGCCGCTCACACCCGCCGGCCGCCGCCCGCCGGGCCTCGGCCGGCGGTGCGCTCAGCGCGCCGCGATGCCGTGCAGGGCGTACTCCACCAGGGTGTCGGTGTAGTCGTGGGAGATCGGCCCGGTGTGCTGGAGCCAGCGCTGGGCGAGGGGCGAGACGAAGAGTTCGAGGGCGATGCGGGGGTCCACCTCCCGGCGTACGGCCCCGGCGTCCTGGGCCGCGCGCAGCCGGTCGACGTAGAGCTGGAGCTGCGGTTCGAGGAGCTTGGCCACGAAGGCGCGGCCGAGCTTCTCGTTGACCAGACCCTCCGCGGCCAGGGCCCGCGCGGGGGCTTCGAAGCGCGGGTCGAGCAGCTCGTCCACCGTGGCGCGCAGCACCTCCTTGAGGTCGGCGGCCAGGTCGCCGGTGTCCGGGATGGCGTACGGCTCCTGCCCGGCGTCCCGGGCCGCCTGCTCGCCGAGGTCGAGGAAGGCCTCCAGCAGCACGTCGGCCTTGGACGACCACCAGCGGTAGATGGTCTGCTTGCCGACCCCGGCCCGGGCGGCGATGCCCTCGACGGTGGTCCTGGGGTAGCCGTTCTCGCCGACCAGGGAGAGGGCGGCGGCGTAGATCGCCCGGCGGGACTTCTCGCTGCGGCGGGTGGCGTCGGGGGTGGGCTTGTCGACCATGGGGACGAAAGTAACAAGCGGCCGGGGCGGCTACCGCACGGAGTCGGGCGGCGGCCACGCATCGCCCCAGTCGGCGTCCCGGGCCGCCTTGTACAGGTCGCCGTGGCGCTTGGTGACCGTGGCCCGGCGCAGCCGCTCCTCGGCCTCGCACAGGTCCAGGAGCACCTGGCCCTTGCGGATCTGCGGGCGCCGGACGACCCGGGCGGGGGCCGGTTCGGCGGGCAGCCGGGTGGCGGCGACGTAGGAGAACTTCTCGTCCTCGTAGGCGAGCGAGCCGCCCTTGACCCGGCGGTGCAGGGAGGAGCGGCCGACCCGGGCGGAGAAGTGGCACCAGTCGGTGCCGGGCACGATGGGGCAGGCTGCGCTGTGCGGGCAGGGGGCGGCGATCCGGAACCCGGCCCGGACCAGCCGGTCGCGGGCCTCGATGACGCGCTCGTACCCGGCCGGGGTGCCGGCCTCGACGATCACGACGGTCCGGGCGGCGCCGGCGGCGGCGTCGACGAGGGCCGTCCGGTCGGCCGCGGAGAGTTCGTTGAGGACGTACGACACGGTGACCAGGTCGGTGTCGTCCAGGGTGAGGCCGGCGCCGATCCGGGCGCGCTGCCAGCGGGCGCCGCGCAGGCCGGGGTGGGCGGCGGCGAGCTCGCGGCCGAGGGCGAGGGCGGGCTCGGCCCAGTCCAGCACGGTGACGGCACGCTCGCCCGGCCAGGTCTCCGCGACCGCCCAGGTGGCGGCGCCGGTGCCGCCGCCGATGTCGACGTGCCCGCCCGGCGTCCAGCCGGGGACGGCGTCGGCGAACGCCGCCAGCGCGGAGGCGACCGCCTCGAAGGTGGCGGGCATGCGGTAGGCGGCGTACGCGGCGACGTCGGCGCGGTCGCGGAGGATCGGCGCGTGGGTGGGGGTGTCACCGCGGTAGTTGGCGATCAGCCGGTCGACCGCTCCGGCCGCCTGCCGGGGCGGAATGCCGTCGAGCAGCTCCGCGAGGGCGCTACGGAGGGTGTCGTTCACCTGCCGATTGTATGGCCGCGGGGATGGGTGGTGGGCCGGGCTGTCCCGGTCGGACCGGCCGGGCCGGCCCGGGTCAGACCACCGCTCGGGCCAGGAGCGTCGCCAGGCGGGCTCTGGGGGTGTTGTCCGGGGGGCGGCGCCTGGGGTGGACGGTGTTGGCCAGCAGGACCAGGAAGGTGTCCGTCGCCGGGTCGACGACCAGGGAGGTGCCGGTGAAGCCGGTGTGGCCCGCCGCGCCGCGGCCCGCCAGCTCGCCCATGAACGACGGCTGGTCCAGGGCGAAGCCCAGCCCGGGCGGGGAGAGCAGCAGCTCGGTGAAGTCGGGCCCGAGGATGCGCGCGGGGCCGTAGGAGCCGCCGCAGAGCAGGGCGCGGCAGAAGGCGGCGAGGTCGGGGGCGGTGGAGAACAGGCCCGCGTGACCGGCGATGCCGCCGAGGGCCCAGGCGTTCTCGTCGTGCACGACCCCCCGCAGCATGCCCCGGTCGGCCTTGGCCCACGGCAGGCGCTGGTCCTCGGTGGCCGCGGCCCCGGGGCGCGGTCCGAAGGCGGTGGCGGTCATGCCGAGCGGCCGGGTGATGCCCTCCTGCACAAGGACGTCGAGGGTGCGGCCGGTGATGCGTTCCAGCACGGACTGGAGCAGGAGCATGTTCAGGTCGGAGTACACGTACCGTCCCGGCGGGCCCACCGGCGCCTCGGCGCGCAGCAGGTCCAGCCGGCCGGCGTCGTCCGCGCAGCCGTACAGGGGGAGTTCGGGGCGCAGCCCGGAGGTGTGGGTGAGCAGTTGCCGGACGGTCACGCCGTACACGGCGGCGGCGTGGAAGTCGGGCAGGTAGTCGCCGACGCGGGCGTCGATGCCGAGGGTGCCGCGCTCGATCTGCTGCACGGCGGCGACCGAGGTGAACAGCTTGGTGAGGGAGGCGAGGTCGAACGGCGTGCCGACGGTGGCCGGCACCCGGGCGGCGGGCGGCAGTTCGACGCCGGTGTCGGTCACGGGGTCATGGGCGGCGTAGCGCACCGCCCAGCCCGCGGCCGCGGCCACGGCGATCACCGGTCCGCGTCCGGCCAGCACGACGGCGCCGGCCGCCCAGGGGCGCGGACCGGTGGTGAGGGCGTGCACCTCGGCGACGATCCGGTCCAGCCCGACGGGGTCGAGGCCGGCCCGCTCCGGTGTGCCGACGCGCAGTCTCGGTGCGCTCAGTTCCCGTCTCCCTCCGACCCCGCACGGGTGGTGTCCCGTGTCGCCCAGGGACGGCACATTCCCACGAAGCAGGCCGCCGCGACCAGTGCCCCGGCGAGCTGGACCACGGCCATGGGCACGGCGGTGCGCTCCCCGGCGACGCCGACGAGCGGCGAGGCGACCGCGCCGACGAGGAACGAGGTGGTGCCGAGCAGCGCGGAGGCGGAGCCGGCGGCGTGCCGGGTGCGCATCAGGGCGAGGGACTGGGCGTTGGGCAGGGTGACGCCCATGGCCGACATCAGCACGAACAGGGCGACGGCGACCGGGACGAGGCCGGCCTCGCCGAAGACGCCCGCGGCCAGCAGCAGCAGCGCGGTCGCGGCGAGCACGATGACCGCCAGGCCGGCCGCGAGGACCTTGTCCAGGCTGACCCGGCCCACCAGCACCTTGCCGTTGACCTGCCCGGCGATCATCAGGCCGATCGAGTTGACGCCGAAGAGCAGGCTGAAGGTCTGCGGGGAGGCGCCGTAGATCTCCTGGACGACGAACGGCGAGGCGGATATGTAGGCGAAGAGCGCGGCGAAGGCGAAGCCGCCGGCCAGCATGTAGCCGGTGAAGGGCAGGTCGGCGAGGAGGCCGCGCATGGCGTGCAGGGCCTGGCCGACCCCGCCCTCGTGCCGGTCGGCGGGGGGCAGGGTCTCGGGCAGCCGCCGCCAGACGACGGCGGCGAGCAGCACGCCGACGACCGTGAGGACCACGAACACGCCCCGCCAGTCCGTCACCCGGAGGATCTGCCCGCCGATCAGCGGGGCCGCGATCGGGGCGACCCCGGAGATCAGCATGAGGGTGGAGAAGAAGCGGGCCATGGCCACGCCGTCGTAGAGGTCGCGGACGACGGCCCGGGCGATGACGATGCCGGCCGCCCCGGCGAGCCCCTGCGCGAGGCGGAAGGCCACCAGGGTCTCGACGTCGGGCGCGACGGCGCACAGGGCGGTGGCGAGGACGTAGACGGCGAGGCCGGCCAGGAGCGGGCGGCGGCGGCCCCAGCGGTCGCTCATCGGGCCCACGACGAGCTGGCCCAGTGCCATGCCGGCCAGGCAGGCGGTCAGGGTGAGCTGGACGGTGGCGGCGGAGGCGTGCAGGGAGCGGGTGACCTCCGGCAGGGACGGGAGGTACATGTCCATCGCGAGCGGGGGCGTGGCGGTGAGGCCGGCGAGGAGGAGGGTGACGAGCAGGCCGGTGCGGCGGGTGGCGGCCGTCGGTGGGGCGGTGGACGTGTGCTCCGCCCCCGGTGTCGGCGCCGCCGCGTGCTCGGGCATGTGTTCCTCCTGCTCGTTCCGGGCGAACACCCATGCTCTCAGCTCGTACACGCCGCCGAGGCACACACGGGCGAGGACGGCGGGCGGGGGCCGCCCGCGGCGGACGGGGCCGCCGGCGCCGGGTGCGCGGACGCGTCCCGCCCGGCCCGGTAACCGTATGGCGGACATGTGATTCCGTATCCCGGACTCCGCGCCTAGGCTGCGGAACCATGACTGACAGGCAGACGAAGATCGCGGTGGTCACCGGGGCCGGTTCCGGCATCGGCCGGGCCGTCGCCGCGGAGCTGCTGGGCCACGGCTGGTCGGTGGCGCTGGCGGGCCGGCGGACCGGGGCGCTGGAGGAGACGGCGGCGCTGGTCCCCGGGGCCGCCGCGCTCGCCGTGCGCACCGACGTGACCCGGCCCGAGGACGTGGCGGCGCTGTTCGCGGCGGCCGTGGAGCGGTTCGGCCGGGTGGACCTGCTGTTCAACAACGCGGGCACGTTCGGCCCGGGCGGGGTGCCCGTGGAGGACCTGGACCACGACGCCTGGCGGCACGTGGTGGACACCAACCTCACCGGGGCCTTCCTGTGCGCCCAGGCGGCGTACCGGCAGATGAAGGAGCAGGAGCCGCAGGGCGGCCGGATCATCAACAACGGCTCCGTCTCGGCGCACGCGCCCCGGCCGCACTCGGTCGCCTACACGGCGACCAAGCACGCGCTGACCGGTCTGACCAAGTCGCTGTCGCTGGACGGGCGGCCGTACCGGATCGCGGTCGGCCAGCTCGACATCGGCAACGCGGCGACCGACATGACGACCCGGATGCAGGCCGGTGTGCTCCAGGCGAACGGGGAGGTAACCCCGGAACCGGTGATGGACGTGGCCGACGTGGCGCGCACGGTACGCCACATGGCCGAACTGCCGCTGGAGGCGAACGTGCAGTTCGCGACGGTGATGGCGACGACGATGCCCTACATCGGGCGCGGCTGACCGGGCTCCGCCCGCGCGCACAAGCGGAGGTGGGACATCCGCGGTATTGCGACCGCTCCCGGCCGTGTGCTCAACTCTCCTCCACACGAGCTTCACAGTTGGAGCACGGAAGTTCCGCAGCCACTCCGAGGGGGGAGGCGGCGGCCGTTCCACCGGACCGGTGTCGGGGGCCGGATCCCGCGGCGACGCCCGCGGGCCGCACTCCGGTGGGTGGAACGGCCGCCGCGCACATCCACCGCCCGGCCGGTCAACTCCCCCGCGTGCCCTCGCCGTCGGCCGTTCCGCCGCCCGTGCCGTCGGCCGTCGTGCGCGCCCGGCGCCGGCGCAGGGCCCAGGTCCAGGCCCCGGCGCCCAGCAGGGCGACCGCCCCGGCCGTGCCCCCGGCCAGGTACCCTGCCGAGCCGCCGCCGCCCGCGGAGCCGGGCGCACCGGCCGCCGGCCTCGCGGTCTTCGGCCCGGCCGCGGGGGTCGCGCCCGCCCCGCCCTCGCCGAGCGGTTCGACGAGCGTGCCCACGGCCCGCGCCGAACGCCCGTGCGTGAAGCCCCAGTCGAGCAGCGCGGCGGTCTGCTCGTAGACGGCGTTGCCGCCGGCCCGCGGGTGCATCACGGTGACCAGGAGGGTGCGCCCGCCGCGGGTGGCCGCACCGGTGAAGGTGTTGCCGGCGTGGCTGGTGTAGCCGTTCTTCACACCGATCAGGCCGTCGTACGCCTTCAGGCCCCATGACCCGGTCAGCAGCCGGTCGGTGTTCTGGATCTGGAAGGTCTTCCTGCCGCCCGCCGGGAAGTCGGCGGTCCGGGTGCCGCAGTAGCCGCGGAAGCCGGCGTCCCGCAGGCCGTGGCGGGCGAAGAGCGTGAGGTCGTACGCCGAGGAGAGCTGCCCCTTGTGGTCGAAGCCGTCGGGACTGACCACATGAGTGTCCAGGGCCTGCAGCCGCGCCGCCCTGGCCTGCATCTCGGCGACCGTCCGCGCGAGGCCGCCGTTCATGCGGGACAGCACGTGCACGGCGTCGTTGCCGGAGCGCAGGAACACGCCCTGCCACAACTGCTCGACGGTGTACGTGATACCGGGCTTGATGCCGACCAGGCTGGAGCCGGCCGGGACGTCGGCGAGGTCGGCCTCGGTGACCCGGTACCGCCGGGCGCGGTCGAACTTCCCCAGCACGGTGTCCGCGAACAGCATCTTCAGGGTGGAGGCGGGCGCGAGCCGCCGGTGGGCGCCGAACGAGGCGAGGACCTCACCGCTCGCGCAGTCGGCGACGAGCCACGAGCGGGCGGTCAGCTTCGTGGGCAGGCCGGTGGCACCGCGCACCTGGACGCCGGCGCGGGCCAGCCGCGCGCCGCCGACGACCGTGGCCGCGGCGGCCTCGGTGGCCGTGGACAAGGGGAGGGCCGCTGCCGTCAGACCGAGGAGGGCACGCCGGCCGAGCCAGGAGGATTCACGCACCCGGGGACCGTACACCGCGGCGGGCGGGCGGACCGCGCGCCGGGGGCGGCACGGCTCGGAATGCGGCGAGTGCGGGAAACTTCCCTGGTCAGCCCGGTTGCCCCGGTCCGCGCCCGACCGGCCGGCCGCCCGTCACCCGCGTGGGTCCGGCTCACGCCTGACCGGTCTCGAACCGGAGGATCCGCCCGTCACCGCCGACCGTGAAGCTGCACTTGGTGCGCGGCTCGCCCCAGGTGTCACCCTGACCGCCGGGTCGCTGAGCCTGGCCGGCCGAATCGTCATGGCGTCAGGTTCACACCGCCTCCCCCGGCCCGCCACCCGAACGGCGGCCAGGACGCGCCGGACGGCGCCGCCGGTGCGAGGGTGGAGCCGCGGGAGCGACCCGCCCGCGCCGTCCGCCCGTGTGCCTGTGCGCCTGTCTGCCGGGGAGCCGCCGTGAGCTGTTACGACCGACGTGATCTGGGACTGCTGCTGCTCCGGCTGGGCACCGGCGGGGTGCTGGCGGCCCACGGCGCGCAGAAGCTGTTCGGCTGGTTCGGCGGGCACGGCCTGGAGGGCACGGGCAGGTTCATGGAGTCCGTCGGCTACACGCCGGGCAAGCTGAGCGCCACGGCGGCGGGGCTCGCGGAGGCGGGCGGCGGCGCCCTGCTGGCACTGGGCCTGGCGACTCCGGCGGCGGGCGCGACGGCGGCCGGGGCGATGGCCGGGGCGGCGGCGGTGCACACGCCCAACGGCTTCTTCGCCCAGGAGGGCGGGTACGAGCACGCGGCGAGCCTGGGTCTCGCGGCAGCCGCGCTCGCCGTCGCCGGTCCCGGCCGGCTCTCCCTCGACCACGCCCTCTGGCACGTCCTCGACCGCGGCTGGATGGTCCCGGCCGCCCTCGGCGCGGCGGCGGCGGGGACGGCCGTGGTGGTGGGGGCGCGCGCCTGCCGGGTGCGGCGCGACGCGGAGGGCGAACAGGAGACCCTCTTCGAGGAGTGAGGCGGCGGGACGCCCGCCGGCACCTCGCCGCCGACGCGTCCCGTCCCGCGCTCGTCCCGCCGGCACCGGGTCGCGGACCCGGGGCGCCGGTCAGGGGGCCAGGCTGCCGTCGGCCTCGCGGGCCCCGGCGACGGCGGCGGCGAGGTCGTCCAGGAGACCGGCCAGGGCCGCCCGGGTCGCCTCGTCGGTGACCCGGCCGTCCGTGATCTTCAGGGTCGCCTGGGCGACGCCCAGTTCCCGCGGGATCACCCGGGCCCCCATCATGGCGAGCGTCTCGGCCAGCCACGCTCGGGCCCGGGCGCCGCCGGTCACCGCGGGGGACGCGCTCGCCAGGGCCACCGGCTTGCCGTCGACCTCGCCGCCGCCGACCAGCCACTCCAGGGCGTTCTTCAGCACGCCCGAGGTGCCGTGGGCGTACTCCGGGGTCACGATCAGCAGGCCGTCCGCCGCGCCGACCGCGGCCCGCAGTCCGGCCACGACGCCGGGCAGCGCGGTCATCTCGACGTCGGCGTCGAAGAAGGGCAGGCGGCCCAGGCCCGGGTCGAGGGTGAGTTCACGCGGGGGCAGCGTCAGTTCCGCCGCCGCGCGCAGCACGGCCGCGTTGAGCGACCCGGAGCGCAGGCTTCCGCACAGACCGAGGATCTTCATACCGGTCAGCCTATGTTTCCCGAGGACCCCGGCAGGACGGAATGCGCCCCGCAGGGGGCGTCGGGACGGCGGCCTCGACCACCGTGGGCGACGGCGAACCGGAGGAGCGGGGAGCGGCAGACGAGTCGGGCTGTACGCCGGGTTCTGTTCCCCGGGGTCCTCGCGGGCCCCGGGGCGACGGCCATCCATCTAGGGCCGGCGTTGCCGCCGGCCTCGTGCGGTCTACCCGCGGACTCGGGCGGGCAGCCCTCGATCGTCCGCGCAGGGCGCTTTTCACGGCGCCCCTCTTGACCTTGCTCCGGGTGGGGTTTACCTAGCTGCCCAGGTCACCCTGGGCACTGGTGGTCTCTTACACCACCGTTTCACCCTTACCGAGGACCGAGGTCCCCGGCGGTCTGCTTTCTGTGGCACTGTCCCGCGGGTCACCCCGGGTGGCCGTTAGCCACCACCCTGCCCTGTGGAGCCCGGACGTTCCTCGGGAAGCCCCCTAGGGGGACTCCACGCGGCCGCCCGCCCGGCTCGTCTGCCGTGCCGACCATGGTACCGGGCGCCCGGGGCGGCGCGGACCGGCGGCGGCCGTCGCCAGGACCGACCCGGCCAGGATGAGCGCGAAGGCGGCCAGCACGGGGAGCGTGAGCGGCTCGGAGAGGAACGCGGCTCCCGCGGCGACCGCCACCGCCGGGTTGACGTAGGTGATCACCGTGGCCCGGGTCGGACCGGCCTCCCTGATCAGTTCCAGGAAGGCCACGAAGGCCACGGCGGTGCAGATCACGCCCAGCGCGGCCAGTGCCGCCAGCACGGTCGGCGCGGGCAGGGCGGCGGGGCGGGTCAGGGCGGCGGCGGGGGCGTAGACCAGGGCGGCCAGGGTGAGGCAGGCGGCCGTCAGGTGCAGGGACGGGACGTCCTTGAGGTGGCGGGCGGCGATCAGCGGGGCGATGGCGTAGCCGAGGACCGTCAGCAGGACCTCCGCCAGGGAGCGGGCGTCGCCGCCGGTGAGGTGCGGGAGGGTCAGGACGGCCACGCCGGCCAGCCCCAGGGCCAGGCCCGTCACGCGGCGGGCCCCGAGGTGTTCGGTGTCCCCGAGCAGCCGGGCCACCAGGACGCCCACGATCGGCACGCCCGCGACCAGCAGACCCGCCGTCGAGCTGGACAGGTGCCGTTCGGCGTCGGTGAGGGTGAACCAGGGGCCCATGATCTCCAGGCAGGCGAAGGCCAACAGGGGGCGCCAGTGGGCGCGCAGCACGGCGGCGAAACCGGCCCGGCGCAGCGCGAGGGGCAGCAGCAGGGCCGCACCGACCGCGCAGCGCGTGAACACCACCACCGGCGGGGACACCGCGTCCACCGCCACCTTGATCAGCAGATAGGGGATGCCCCAGACCACTCCCATGAGGGAGAACAGCAACCAGCCGCGTGCGCTCATGGGGGTGAGTCTCGGCCGCGCGGTCACCCGGCGTCTTGAACGCTGTTGCGGTAGGCCGCCGGGGTGACGCCGAGCACCCGGCGGAACCAGCGGGTCAGGTGGGCCTGGTCGGCGAAGCCGACGAGGGGCGCCACCTCGGCGGGGCGCAGGCCGCTCTCCAGCAGTGCGCGCGCCTTGGCCACCCGGTGCTGGGCGAGCCAGGCGTAGGGGGGTATGCCCATCGTCGTGCGGAAGGCGCGCAGCAACTGGTACCGGGACAGGCCGAGGTCGGTGGCGAGCAGGGCCAGGGAGGGCGGGTCGGCCGCCTCGTCGGCGAGGCGGTCGCGGACCGTGCGGGCTATGGCGTGGGCGCCGGGCACGCGGCCGGGGGCCGGTCGCGCCGTGGAGTGGCGGTGGGCCAGGGCGGTCAGCAGCCAGGGCAGGACCGACTCGGCCTGGAGGGGGTCGGGGCGGACGCTGAGTTCGGTGTGGGCGGTGCGCAGGGCCGCGGCCAGCGCGGGGTCGTCGACGAGGGGTTCGCGGAAGTGCGGCAGGCCGTCGAGGGTGCCGTCGGCGAGCAGGGCCGGGGCGGCGTACAGGGCGCGGTAGGCGTAGCCGCCGGCGGGGTCGCCGGGGCCGCCGGTGTGCACCTCGCCGGGTTCCAGCACGACGATCGTGCCCGGGCCGGTGCGCAGGTGCCCGCCCCGGTAGTCGATGACCTCCAGGCCGCCGACGCAGACCCCGATCGTGTACTCGTCGTGGGCGTGCGGGGCGTACACGTGCCGGCGGAAGCTCGCCGTGAGCAGGTCGAGCGGGGGTCCGCAGCGGCCCAGCCGGGCCCGCGTCCACCGTGCCAGTTCCCCCATGAGCCGTCTCCCTCCGTCGTGCCGGCCGCCGTGCCGCCCGCTCGCGGTGCAACGCCGCCGGGCCCCGCTTCCATGCCGCGCCCCGGGGCCGGGGCGGCCGTGGGCCGGTGAGACGGCCGGCCGCCGCCCCGCCGGTGCGCCGTACCCTGGCGCAGAGGTCTACGTGAGGAGTACGTGTTGCTGGTCCTGCTGCCGCCCTCCGAAGGCAAGGCGAACCCGGGCGAGGGCGCCCCGCTGGAGCTTCGGTCGCTGTCCCTGCCCGGGCTCACCGCCGCGCGGGAGGCCGCGCTCGGAGAACTGGTGGAGCTGTGCTCCGGCGACGAGGAGAAGGCCCGCGAGGTGCTCGGGCTGAGCGAGGGACTGCGCGGCGAGGTCGCGAAGAACGCCGGGCTGCGCACGGCAGGCGCCCGCCCCGCCGGGGAGATCTACACCGGGGTCCTCTACGACGCCCTCGGCCTGGCCACGCTGGACGCGGCCGCGGCGCGGCGCGCGGCCGGGTCGCTGCTCGTCTTCTCGGGCCTGTGGGGCGCCGTGCGGGTCACGGACCCGATCCCCTCCTACCGCTGCTCGATGGGGGTGAAGCTGCCGGGGCTCGGCGCGCTGGCCGGGCACTGGCGGGCGCCGATGGCCGAGGTGCTGCCCGAGGCGGCCGGGGACGGCCTGGTGCTGGACCTGCGGTCCGCCGCGTACGCGGCGGCCTGGCGCCCCAAGGGCGGGGTCGCGGGGCGGACGGCGACCGTGCGGGTGCTGCACGCCCCGACGCGGAAGGTCGTCAGCCACTTCAACAAGGCGACGAAGGGCCGGATCGTGCGCGGCCTGCTGACCGCGGAGGCGGTGCCGCGGGACCCGGCCGAGCTGGTGGAGGCGCTGCGCGAGCTGGGGTACGCGGTGGAGGCGGAGGCCCCCGGCAAGGCCGCCAAGGCGTGGTCGCTGGACGTGCTGGTGGACGAGATCCACTGACGGCCGGGGCACCTGGGCCTGCCTGGACGCCCTAGCGCATTGCAACATGCGCAACGGTCGTTGCGAGTGTTGCGGTCGCTGGGCACGATGTGGACATGACCTCGCCGGTGCCCTCCCCGTCCGCCGCCTCCGTGCTGGATCTCGCCCCCGTGCTGCCCGTGGTGGTGCTCGCCGACGCCGCCGACGCCGTGCCGCTCGCGCGGGCACTGGTGGCGGGCGGGCTGCCCGCGATCGAGGTGACGCTGCGGACCCCGGCCGCGCTGGACGCGATCCGGGCGATCGCCGCCGAGGTCCCCGGGGCCGTGGTCGGGGCCGGCACGGTGATCACGCCGGAGCAGGTGGCCGCGTGCACGGCGGCCGGGGCGCGGTTCCTGGTCAGCCCGGGCTGGACCGAGGCGCTGCTGGACGCGATGCGCGGGTCCGGGGTGCCGTTCCTGCCGGGGGTGTCGACCGCCTCGGAGGTGGTGGCGCTGCTGGAGCGCGGGGTGCGGGAGATGAAGTTCTTCCCGGCGCAGGCGGCGGGCGGCACGCCCTACCTGCGGTCGCTGGCGGGGCCGTTGCCGCAGGCCCGGTTCTGCCCGACCGGCGGCATCGGCCCGGCCACCGCCCCGGAGTACCTGTCCCTGCCCAACGTCGGCTGCGTCGGCGGCAGTTGGATGGTCCCGGCGGACGCGGTGGCCGCCGGGGACTGGGGCCGGATCGAGGAGCTGGCGCGGGCCGCGGCCGGGCTCAGGGACGCAGGTGGGACGTGTCGTTGAAGAGCCGTACGCTCGCGTTGCCGTCCGCGTAGTACGCCACCGCCGACAGGGAGGCCGCCGAGAGTTCCATCCGGAACAGCGACTCGGGCGGGGCGCCGAGGGCGAGCCGTACGAAGGTCTTGATCGGCGTGACGTGGGTGACCAGCAGGACCGTGCGGCCCGCGTGGGCGGCGACCAGTTCGTCCCGGGCGGCGGCTATCCGGACGGCGGTCTCGGTGAAGCTCTCGCCGCCGCCGCTGGGGCGGGCCTCCGGGTCGGCGAGCCAGGCGTCCAGGTCCTCCGGGTGACGCTCGCGGACCTCGCCGAAGGTCAGGCCCTCCCAGGCGCCGAAGTCCGTCTCGCGCAGTCCGTCGTCGACCGTGACGTCCAGCCCCAGGCGGGCGGCGACGATCCCCGCGGTCTCACGGGTGCGGGCGAGGGGGCTGCTGACGACGGCCTGGATCGTGCCGCGCCGCGCCAGGGACTCGGCGACGCGGCGGGCCTGCTCCCGGCCGGTGTCGGAGAGGGAGGGGTCGGTGCCGCCGCTGCCGGAGAAGCGTTTCTGGGGGGTGAGCGCGGTCTCGCCGTGGCGCAGCAGGACGAGGGTGGCGGGGGCGCCGAGGTCGGGCGCGGCGCCCCAGCCGGGCGTCGAGACGCGCGGCTCGGCGGTGGAGTCCGCGCCGCCGGCGGCGGACCCCTCCCCGCCCGTACCGGAAGCCCGCCGCTCGGCGGGGACCGTGCCGTGGGGTTCGGCGGGGGCCGGTGCGGCCGCCGCCCGGCGTCCCGCGAGCGCCGCCCGGGCCTTCGCCGCGCCCGCGGTGGCATCGCCGGGCGGGCCCGCGGGCTCCGGGACGGCCGGCGGGGTGTCCAGCGCGGCACGCGAGTCGGACGGCGACCACTGCCCGCCCTTGGCGCCCGCGTCCATCGCCTCGTTGGCCAGCCGGTCCGCGTGCTTGTTGCGCTCCCGGGGCATCCACTCGTAGCTGACCTGGTCCGGCGGGAAGACCGCCCTGGCCTGGGCCGCCAGCGGCTTCATGTCGGGGTGCTTGATCTTCCAGCGGCCCGACATCTGCTCGACGACGAGCTTGGAGTCCATCCGGACCCGGACGGTCGCGGTGGGATCCAGGGCGTGGGCGGCGCGCAGGCCCGCGAGGAGGCCCCGGTACTCGGCGACGTTGTTCGTGGCGACGCCGATGTACTCGGCCGCCTCCGTCAGGGTCTCCCCGGTCTCCGGGTCCAGCACCACGGCCCCGTAACCGGCGGGCCCGGGATTCCCCCGTGACCCGCCGTCGGCCTCGACAACGAACTCCCTCACCCCGACAGCCCTCCCCTTGTCCTAAAGGCCCGACTCCGCCGTACGCACCAGGATGCGGCGGCAGTTCTCGCAGCGGACCACCGTGTCCGGCGCCGCCGCGCGGATCTCGCTCAGCTCGGTGATGGCCAGCTCCTGCCGGCAGCCCTGGCAGGTGCGGGCGTACAGCTTGGCCGCGCCGATGCCGCCCTGCTGCTGACGCAGCTTGTCGTACAGCTTCAGCAGGTCGGCGGGGACGGAGGCGGCGACGACCTCGCGCTCCTTCGTCACCGCCGCGGCCTCGGCGTCGAGTTCCCCGAAGGCGGCGTCCCGGCGCCCCGTGGCGTCGTCGATCCTCGACTGCACCGAGGCGACCCGCTCGGTCAGCTCGGCCACCCGCTCCTGCGCGCTCTCGCGGCGCTCCATGACCTCCAGGACCACGTCCTCCAGGTCACCCTGGCGCTTGGCGAGGGAGGCGATCTCGTGCTGGAGGTTGGACAGGTCCTTCGGCGAGGAGACCGCGCCGGAGTCCAGGCGCTTCTGGTCGCGGGCGGCGCGCTGGCGCACCTGGTCGACGTCCTGCTCGGCCTTGGTCTGCTCGCGGGCGCAGTCGCTCTCCTCGGTCTGCGCGGCCACCAGCAGGTCGCGCAGCTGCGTGAGGTCCTTCGTCAGCGCCTCGATCTCGGCGTGCTCGGGCAGGGACTTCCGCTTGTGCGCGAGCTGCTGGAGGCGGACGTCGAGGGCCTGGACGTCGAGGAGGCGGATCTGGTCGGCGGGCGCGGCGTTCAGTTGGGGGCTCCCGTGGTATCGGAAGAGGCGCGCGAGGCGCTCGTGGGCAGGATGGGGGTGCTGGACGCCGCGTGGGCGGTCCAGGGGTCGGTGACCGTCTTGGAGACGTGGACGCGCAGGTCCCAGCCGTGACGGTCGGAGATCTCGTCGAGCTGGCTCGCGGCCAGCTCGCACCAGGGCCACTCGGTGGCCCAGTGGGCCGCGTCGAGCAGCACGAGGGAGCCGTGGGCCACCGCCTCGGAGGCGGGGTGGTGGCGCAGGTCGGCGGTGAGAAAGGCGTCGGCACCGGCCGCGCGGACCTGGTCGAACAGGCTGTCGCCGGAACCGCCGCTGACGGCGACCGTGCGGACGACGGCCTCCGGGTCGCCGGCCACCCGGATGCCCTGCGCGGTGGCGGGCAGCCGCTCGGCGGCGCGTTCGGCCAGCTCGCGGACGGTGAGCGGGTGGTCGAGTTCGCACACCCGGCCGAGGCCCCGGCGCCCGCTCGGGTCGGTCGGGTCCGGCACGAGGGGCCGTACGACCCGCAGGTCCAGCGCGCCGGCGAGGGCGTCGGAGACTCCCGGATCGGCGGTGTCGGCGTTGGTGTGGGCGACGTGCAGCGCGATGTCGTTCTTGATCAGCGTGTGCACGACGCGGCCCTTGAAGTGCGTGGCCGCCACCGTCGTCGTCCCGCGCAGGTACAGCGGGTGGTGGGTGACCAGCAGGTCGGCGCCGAGCCGCACCGCCTCGTCGACGGTCTCCCGCACGGGGTCGACGGCGAACAGGACCCGGGTGACCTCCTGGTCGGGGTCGCCCACGACGGTGCCGACCGCGTCCCAGGACTCGGCCCGCTCGGCGGGCCACAGGTTCTCCAGAGCGGCGATGACTTCAGACAGACGGGGCACGGGGAAAGGCTACCTGGCCGTTCGGCGGGGCTGTACCGCATGCGTCCGCTTCGCCCCCGCTCAGCACACACGCCCCGGTTTCCTCGGGTGAATCGCTTCTGCGCCATCCTTATGTGTGAAGCCGCCGTCAGCCGATCCCCCGCCCCCGTGTCCGAAAACTAGCTTCGTCGCCGGAGGTGACCGAACGATGACGGCCTGTGCGATCGAACCCGCGCCGACCGGTACGGCGAGCGGTGGGGCGGGGTGCGCCATCACGGCGGACGGCGCGTACGCCGCCCGGCTCGCGCCGGCGGACGGCTGCTGGTTCCCGGAGCGCTGGACCCTGGACGGACCGGAGCCGTACGCGGTGCCGCTGCGCGGCAGCCAGCCGGAGGAGCCCGGGACCGGGCTCCAGCCGATGGGCGACGGCCGGGTGCTGATCCACCGGCCGGTGGACGGCCGGCACGCCTTCTCGCTGCTGTACCCGACCGGGCCCGGCACCGGTGAGCTGCCGCTGGGCGCGGTGCGGTGCCCCGAGCCCGGCACCCGGCTCACCCTGCTGCCGCCGGCCCCGGGGGGTGTGCGGGCGTACGCACTCGCCGCCGGGCCGCGCTCCGGCACGGTGTGGCTGGTGGCGGGCGGGGCGGGCGGCCCGGAGCGGCTCGCCGAGGTGCCGGGGCGCTGCTCGGGCGGGGTCTGGCTGGACCGCGACGGACGGCTGCTGGCGCTCGACCGGGAGCTGGGCGGGCGCACCAAGACGGTCGTGGTGGACCTGGAGCGCGGCGGCGCGGTCTCGCCGCTGCTCCAGATCGCGGACGGCAGCGACGACCGGCTGCTGCTCGCCGACCCCGACAGCGGGCTGCTGCTGATCTCCTCCGACGCGCCCTCGCCCGGGCGGGAACGGTTGGGCTGGGGGGTGCTGGGCAGTTCCCTGCCGGTGCGGTTCCCGCGGTCCCTGCGGCTGCCGGAGTGCGCGGTGACGCCGTTCGCGATCCAGCCGGGGCAGGTGCTGACGCCCGAGCACTGCGCGGTGGCGCTGCGTCTGGAGGGGGCCTTCGGCACCTGGGTGGGCTCCTGGCGGCCCGCCGAGCGGCGGGTCCTGCACCTGCCGGCACCCGAGGGCTGGCTGGCGGGGTGCGGACGGTGGACGGAGGACGGGGTGCTGCGGCTGCCGTACGCGACGCGCGCGACCCCGTGCGGCGTGGCGGACCTGACGCCACCGCGGGCCCGGCCGCCCGAGCCCGCCGGGCGGCCGGCGGAGCCGCGGCCACCGGTGACGGAACCGGTTCCCCCGATGACGGAAGCGGTCCTTCCGGTGACGGAACCCGGTCCTCCGGCACCGGCCGCGCCCCGTCCGGTACCGCTGCAACAGGCACCCCTGGGGCGTCTTGTAACGAAGTAGTGCCAGCCGGCGTGTGCGCCTTTATCCGGCCCGTGGTGCGCCGGTTACACTCGCCCGGCTGTACGAATGATCATGTTGACGGGGTGAAAACATCCGATGAGCGACACCAGCACCACTGAATCGCTGTCTGCCGACTCTTCCAAGACCGCCGGCCACGGCCGGCACCGGGGCCCGGTCGCGGCCCAGGAGGGCGAGTCGTCTCCGCACGGCCGGCACCGCAAGCCGGTCCAGGAGACCGCCGAGGCGGCTGCCTGACGGCAGTGCGGAAGTCCGAGCGAGGGGGCGCCCACCCGGGTGTCCCCTCTTTCCGCCTTCCCCGGTCTCTCGTTTCCGTCTTCCCCGGTCTCTCGCCCTCCCGGCCGCGTGCCTCCCGGCCGCGTGCCTCCCAGTCGGGCCGCCTCCCCGGCCGGGTCGCCTCCCCGGCCGCTTGCGTCGGCCGCGGGGTGCCGGTCGTCAGCCACGAGGCCCCGGTGTGCCCGCCCGCGCGTCGGCCACGGGTGCGGTGGGCCCGGCGGGGCGTCGGCCGCGGGTGCAGGTGGGCCCACGGGTGCCGGGGGGTTCGCCGCGCCGGCCGATCTTCGTGCGGTTCGGCTGCGCGCATGGTGCGGCTCCTCTCGGGAGGCGGCGGTTTCCGGCGTGCTGCCGGAAGCGCCGGCCGGAAGTGACGGTCAGGCGTGACGGTCAGGCGTGCTCGACGACGGTGTCGGTGAGCACCGGGGCGTCGTCCCGGTCCACGGCGCCCACCGCGACCCGTACCCGCCCCGGCGCGCGCCACATGCGGATGCGCAGGGTCTCGCCGGGGAACACCACCCCGGCGAACCGGGTGCCGTAGCCGCGCACCCGGGTGACGTCACCGCCGAGCAGCGTGTCCACGACCGCCTTGAGCGTGATGCCGTAGGTGCACAGCCCGTGCAGGATGGGCCGGTCGAAGCCGGCGCGTTCGGCGAAGCCGGGGTCGGCGTGCAGCGGGTTCCAGTCGCCGGAGAGCCGGTAGAGCAGGGCCTGGTCCTCCCGGGTCCGGCGCTCGACGGTCCGGTCGGGGTCGCCGGCGGGCGGGCCGAGCCGGGTGGAGGGGCCGCGGTCGCCGCCCCAGCCGCCTTCCCCGCGCACGAAGATCCGGGCGTCGGCGGTCCACAGCGGGCCGTCGGCGTCGGCCGCCTCGGTGCGCATGACCAGGACGGCCGCCGTGCCCTTGTCGTAGACGGCGGCGATCCGGCCGGTGGTGGTGGCGCCGCCCCGCGCCGGGACCGGGCGGTGCAGGGTGAGGCTCTGCCCGCCGTGCAGAACGCGTGCCAGGTCGACGTCGACGCCCGGCACCGACAGCCCGCTGATCACCCCGGGCGAGCCGTTCCCCGCGACGGTGGCGAAGCTCGGCAGGACGTGCAGCCGGGACTCCAGGACGTAGCGCAGTTCGCCGGGGTCGGTGGCGGGCCGGCCGGCTCCGATGCCGAGGTGGTAGAGCAGGACGTCCTTGTGGTCCCAGGTGATCTCGCCGGTCCGGGGTTCGGCCGCGAGGGCCTTCGCTGCGTCGATGGGCATGGGGCTCCTGAGACGGTGACGGCGGAAGACCCCGGCGCGGACGTCCGCACCGTCGGCCGCACCGGGGTCGCTGCGGATCGTTCTAGAACGCGTTCCAGTCCGGCGCCCCTTGTATAACCCAGCGCTCCGCACTTGTGAAGGCTCCTGCCGCCACGTCAGCCGAGGGGCCCGCGCCGCGACACCCCGGCACCTTCCGGCCACGAGCGGGCGGCAGGCAGGCCGGGGGCCGAGGGCTTGCCCAAGGCCGGTGCCCCCGACCGGGCGGAGGCCGTACGGGCGGGCCTACGGCAGGACCGGCTGCCAACACCCCTCCGCCACGCGTCACTTCGTCACCTTCGCGTCCTGGTAGGCGGTCCCCTCGGGCGCGAGGCAGACGAACCAGTTGCCTCCCGGGTATCCGGCCACCGGGCGGATCAGCGCGTTGCCGTCCGGGGTGGCGTTCGCGGCGCCCGCCGGTCTGGCCATGGTGATGGTGCCGTCCTTCCAGCGGCACGTGACCTCCTGGGCGGTCTTCGCCACATGGCCGATCACCAGCCGGTCCGGGGCGGTGGGGCCGGGCTCCCCCAGGGGGGCCGCGGCCGCCTGGAGATCGGCGCCCGAGAGGCGGTCGGCGCGCCGGGCCGTGTCGAACATGGTCATCAGCGCGGGGCCCTCCCCGTAGGACCGGAACGAGTAGTACGACGCCTTGCCGATCAGGTCGTCCTTATCCACGTACGGCAGGTAGCCCATCCGCTTCATCGCGTCGTACTGCCCGTCCGCCTCGTGCGCGTCCCGCGGCGCGCCCCACACCTGGACCCAGACCCGCCACCGCTTCCCGTGCTCGGTGCCGCGCGCCAGCTCCGTCTGCCGCGGCGCGTACACGTGCCGCTCCTCGGCGGAGGCCGGCCCCGTCGCCGCCGGCGCCACCCGGTCCCGCCGCTCCCCGGGCAGCCCGGCGAAGGCCAGCGTCGCCCCGGTCGAGCCCGCCAGCACCAGCGCCGTGGCGGCCCCCACCGCCCAGCGCCGCGCCCTGCGCCGCCGGCCGCCGCGGATGACCGCCTGGACCGGGGCTATGCCGATCTCGACCTCGTCCGCCGCGTCCGCGAGCAGGAAGGCGATGTCCGTCTGCGTCATGTCGTGGTTCTCCCGGTCCCCGCTCATCACTTGCGCCCTCCCTGCATCACCGTCTGCGCCAGTTCCGGTATGGCCCGCAGTTTCGCGATCCCCTTGGCCGCGTTGCTCTTGACCGTGCCGACCGAACAGCCCATCGCCTGCGCCGTCTGGGTCTCCGTCAGGTCCTCCCAGTAGCGCAGGACGACGGCCTCCCGCTGCCGCGCGGGCAGCCGGGCGAGCGCCGTGAGCAGCGCCCCGCGGTCGTCGGCCTGGGCGATCCGGTCGCCCGTGTCGGCCACTTCGCGCACCAGGCCGGAGTCGTCCCGGGGCGCCAGGAACTCCCGCAGTTTCCTGCGGTGTCTGCGCGCGTGTGCGTTGATCATCACGCGCCGCACGTACGCGTCCGGATCGTCGGCCGCGCCGACCCTGCGCCAGGCCACGAAGACCTGTTCGAGTGTCGACTGCACCAAGTCCTCCGCGGCGTGCTGCTCCCCCGTGAGAAGAAATGCCGTACGCATCAACCGCGGCCAGCGGCCGACCACGAAGCTCTGGAACTCCTCGTCCCGGTTCTGCCTGCCGTCCCCCATGGGCACCTCCTAGATGTCAAAAGGAGTCCACGGACCGCCCGAACCGTTGCCCCGTCCGGCGCGACTCGTCGAATCGTCCCGCGCCCACACCGCTCGCGGCAGCGCCCCCACCGGTACCGCCGACCGGCCGACCCACCGGTTCCGCCGACCGGCCGGCCCGCTGACGCCACGTCAGTAACCCATGGATGGGTCAAGACTTCATTAGGGACCCGAAGCAACGGAATAGTTGCCTGTGCATACGAGGTTTACCCGGCACTCATCACACGGGGAAGGCCTCACACTCCATGACAGACACGTCGACCGACCAGTCCGCCCGCGCGGCGGGCGGCGCGGTGGTGCCGGTGCTCGCCTTCGCGGGCATCACCGTCGCGGTGATGCAGACACTGCTCGTGCCGGTCATCAAGGACCTGCCGCAACTGCTGGGCACCGCCCCGAGCAACGCCACCTGGGTCCTGACCTCGACCCTGCTGTCCGGTGCCGTGGCCACTCCGATCATGGGCCGGCTCGGCGACCTCTACGGCAAGCGGCGCATGCTCGTCCTGAGCCTCGCCGTGATGGTGGCCGGCGCCCTGGTCAGCGCGCTCACCAGCCAGCTCCTCACCATGATCGTGGGCCGGGCCCTCCAGGGCTTCGCCATGGGCGCGATCCCCCTCGGCATCGGCCTGATGCGGGACATGCTGCCGCGCGAACGGCTCGGCTCGGCCATGGCCCTGATGAGCTCCTCGATCGGCGTCGGCGGCGGCCTCGCCCTGCCCGCCGCGGCCCTCGTCGCCCAGCACTCCGACTGGCACACCCTGTTCTACGGCGCCGCCGGCCTCGGCGCGCTCGCCATCGCCCTCACCCTGCTCGTCGTCCCCGAGTCGCCGATGCGCGCCGCGGGCACCTTCGACCTGACCGGCGCCCTGGGCCTGTCCACCGGTCTGGTGCTGCTCCTGCTGCCCGTCACCAAGGGCAGCGACTGGGGCTGGTCCTCCGGCACCACGCTCGGCCTGTTCGCCGCGTCCGTCACCGTGCTCGTCCTGTGGGGCCTGTTCGAACTGCGCGTCCAGGCGCCCCTGGTCGACCTGCGCACCACCGCCCGCCCGGCCGTCCTCTTCACCAACCTCGCCTCGATCATGGTCGGCGTGGCGTTCTACGTCGTCTCGCTCGTCCTGCCCCAGCTCCTCCAGCTGCCCGCCGCGACCGGGTACGGCCTGGGCCAGTCGATGGTCGTCGCGGGCCTGTGCGTGGCCCCGCTGGGTCTGACGATGATGTTCACGGCGCCGGTCTACGCCCGCCTGTCGGCCCGCTACGGCCCCAAGGTCACCCTGATCATCGGCCTGCTGATCATCGCGGTCGGCTACGGCGGCGGCCTCGGGCTGATGGACGCGGCCTGGCAGACGATCGTCACCTCCGTGGTCCTCGGCGCAGGTATCGGCCTCGCCTACTCCTCGCTGCCCGCGCTCATCATCGGCGCGGTCCCGGCCTCGGAGACCGGCGCGGCCAACGGCCTGAACACCCTGATGCGGTCCATCGGCACCTCGGTGTCGAGCGCCGTCATCGGCATGGTGCTGGCCAACACGGCGAACGACGTGGGCGGCGTAGCGATCCCGACCATGCACGGTTTCCGCGTCTCCTTCCTGATCGCCACCGCCGCGGTCGCCGCCGGCCTGCTGCTGGCGCTCTGCCTGCCGAAGGCCCCGCGCCCGGCCCGGCACACTCAGCTCCGGGCGAGCAGCGAGGAGGACGCGGTGCTGGAGCGGGCCGAGGAGGCGCTGCGCGGCTTCCGCGGCCGGGTCCTCGACGCCGGCGGCGCCCCGGTCGCCCGGGCCAAGGTCACCCTGATCGACCGGCACGGACGGCAGGCGGGCGCGACCGTCTCCGGCGAGGACGGCGGCTACGCGCTCGCCGTGCCGGCCCGGGGCGCGTACGTGCTGGCCGCGCGGGCGTCCGGCCACGGCCCGCTGGCCTCCTCGGCCTCGCACCCCGGTGAGGAGCGCGCCGTGGACCTGGACCTCTCGCTGCCCGGGGAGAGTGTGAGCGCCTAGGTGTACTGACCCGCACCCCCTGTCCCCGCGCGGCCGGGGCGTGCGGCAGCATGGGCGGCCGGACTGTCGTACGACCTGGAAGGCCGCCCATGCCCACCGCCCCCAAGCCCGAGATCCTGGCCGCGTTCGAGGCGGCCAAGGGGTTCATGCCCGTGGACGAGGGGCTGGCGCTGTACGCGGCGGCGGTGGAGGCCGGCGCCCTGGGGCTGCCCCTGCTGGAGGTCGGCACCTACTGCGGGCGCTCCACGATCCTGCTCGCCGACGCGGCCCGCGCCGCCGGGGTCACCGCGCTGACCGTCGACCACCACCGGGGCAGCGAGGAGCAGCAGCCCGGCTGGGACTACCACGACCCGGAGACGGTCGACCCGGCGACCGGCCTCATGGACACGCTCCCCTCGTTCCGCCGCACCCTGTTCCGGGCGGGCCTGGAGGAGCACGTGGTCGCCGTCGTCGGCCGTTCCCCGCAGATCGCCCGGATCTGGAACGCGCCGCTCGGCCTCGTGTTCGTCGACGGCGGCCACACCGACGAGCACGCGGGTGCCGACTACGAGGGCTGGGCGCCGCACGTGGCCGGGGGCGGCCTGCTGGTCATCCACGACGTCTTCCCGCATCCCGAGGACGAGTTCACGGGCCAGGCGCCGTACCGCGTCTACCTGCGGGCCCTCGGATCCGGGGCGTTCACGGAGGTCTCGGCGACCGGCTCGCTGCGGGTCCTGCGGCGCACCGGAGCGGGTATCTGAGGCCCCGGTTAGAGTCGCAGACGTGTCCCCCACAGACCCCGACCTCGATCCCCCGCGCGCCCGCAGGTCCCGGCGCGGCCCGCTGACCGTCGCCCTCGCCGTGCTGGTGCCCGGCGCGCTGCTCGGCTGGACGGTGTACCAGACGGCGGGCGGCGACGGGCCCGGCGGCGCGGACCGGGCGGCCGCCCCCGGCGCGTCCGCGGCGGTCTCCGCCCCGGCGGTCCCCCGCGACGACGGCAAGGCGTCCGCGCCGGGCGCCGCCGGGCCGCTCGCGGGCAAGGTCGTCGTCGTCGACCCGGGCCACAACCCGGGCAACTTCCGGCACCCGGCCGAGATCGACCGCTCCGTGGACATCGGCACCCACCGCAAGGAGTGCGACACCACCGGGACGTCCACCGACGACGGTTACAGCGAGGCCCGTTTCACCCTCGACCTGGCGCACCGGCTGCGCACGCTGCTGCAACGGCAGGGCGCCACGGTGCGGTTGACCCACGACGGGGACAGCCCGTCCTGGGGGCCGTGCGTGGACGAGCGGGCCCGGATCGGCAACACCGCGCACGCGGACGCGGCGATCTCGCTGCACGCCGACGGCTCCGCCGCGGGCAACCGGGGCTTCCACGTCATCCTGCCGGGGGCCGTGCACTCCGGCGCCGCGGACACCCGCGGGATCGTCGCCCCGTCCCGCGCCCTCGGGACGCGCGTCGCGGGCGGTTACCTGCGCGAGACGGGCGAACCGGCCTCCAACTACCTGGGCGGGGGCACCGGCCTCGTCACGCGCACGGATCTCGGTGGTCTCAATCTGTCAACGGTTCCCAAGGTGTTCATCGAGTGCGGCAACATGCGCGATAGCAAGGACGCGGCACTGCTGACCAGCGGCGCCTGGCGGCAGCGGGCCGCGCAGGGGATCTCCGAGGGAATCGTGAGTTTCCTGCGCGGTTCCTGAACGGGCGCGGAACCGGCCGGACAGCCGGATCTTGCGGACGATAGTGTCCTACCGACGACGAGACGACCTACGAAGGACCTGAAGTGAATATCCGCTCCCTCACTAGAGGCGACGGCGTGGTGATCGGAGCAGCGGTGGTGCTGTTCATCGCGTCGTTCCTCAGCACGTTCGACAGCGACGGCAAGGACGTCCCCAACGCCTGGGACAACCTGGGCCTCCTGATGAGCATGTACGTCGGTGGCATCATCGGCGCGGTCCTGATCGTCCTCGCTCGTGCCCTTCCGCAGCCGCGCAAGGTCCTCGGCCTGGAGCTCGGCCAGGCGGGTGTCGCCCTGTCGGTCTTCGCCGTGTGGACGGCGTTCTGGACGATCGTCGACCCGCTGGGCTCCTTCGACCAGTTCGACCAGTTCGACGTCGGCGCCGGGGGCGGTCTGATCCTGGGTCTCGTCGGCGCGCTGCTGCTGGCCGCCGGCGCCGTCGCCACGCCGCTCGTCCCCGCGCTCCAGGCGCCGCTGCTCCCGGCTCCCAAGCCGGCCGCCCCGCAGCCCTACGGCGCCCAGCCGTCCGGCGGTTACGGCTACCCGGGCGCCCAGCCGCAGCAGCCGTACGGCGCCCAGCCGCAGCCGGGCCAGCCGTTCGGCCAGCAGCAGCCGGCCGGGCCGGGTGCGCCGACGCCGGGTCCCGCGGCGACGCCGGCCCCGGCCGGGGACTTCTCGCCGTTCTGGTTCGCCGTGCCGATGGCCCGCCCGCTGTTCGGGGAGGACGGCTCGCCGAACCCGATCGCCGAACTGACGCCGGGCACCTGGTACCTGGCCGTCGAGCAGCGCGGTGGCGCGCTGGTCGCGCAGACCCAGGACGGCCGCCGCGGCGTGCTGCAGGACACCTCCGGCATCCAGCGCGGCTGAGCCCGCACGGCGCCGAACCGGCCCCTCGCCCTCGCGGGCGGGGGGCCGTTGCCGTGCGGGCTTCTCTTCCACGGGAGTTGACCGGGCGTCAGGCGGCGGCGAGGGACTGACGGACCCTAACCCTTGGTGAGCTGGGAGCCCGAGGGCACCTGGTCCTTGACCGGGGCGCCGGCGTCCTTCCCCGCGTCCTTGACCTTGCCGATGACGTCGTCGAACATGCCCGCCGCGTTCCCGTCGCCCTGCCGCAGCTTGGCCGGCAGGTCCTTCAGGGCGGCGATGCCGCTGCCGAGCGGCGCCAGGGCCTTGGCCAGCGCCGGGTCGCCCTCGGCGTTGCGCTTGGCGGCCTTGAGCCGGTTGTAGGTGAAGGCGCCGGCGAGACCGGCCTTGACCAGCGCCGTCTTGCGGCCCTTGGCGCCCTTCTTGAACTTGCCGGCCTTCCAGGGCTTGACGATCCACTGGTAGGTGGCGCCGGCGGCGAGCCCGGCGTTCGCCACGAACCGGGTCTTGGCGAGCTTCTGGCGCTCGACGGACGTGGTCGGGCTGGGCGAGGCGGCGGCCTGCTGGGGCTGCGCCGCGCTCTCCTTCGTACTGCTCTTCTCGCTGCCGCAGGCCGTGGCACCGGCCACCAGGGCGCAGCACAGGGTGAGCGCCACGAAGAGGCGCCGTATCGGTACGGGCACGAGGTCCTCCGAACGTGTCCTCCCCGAGCGGTCTGTTTCCTCCCGGCAGCCTCGCGCACGGCGGCCGTGTGCGCCACTCGGGGGACGCCGTCCGGGCGCCCGGCCTTGTTTCACCGCCCCGGAAGCGGCAATCCGAAGGGCATGTCTCGATATCGCACTGGCGCGAATCAGGCCGGCACGGTCATCGCGGTCGTCGCCGACGTCATGGCCTTCATACTCGGCCTGTGGATCCTGATGTACCTGCTGGACGCGAACCCGGCCAACAGCCTGGTCCAGTTCGTCCACGACGCGGCCTCCTGGCTGGCCGGCTGGTCCCACGACCTCTTCACGTTCGACGAGGCGTGGGCGCGGGTCGTCGCCGGTTACGGCCTCGCCGCCGTGGTGTACCTGTTCATCGGCCACGCCATCGCCAACCGGATGCAACGGCACTGAACCGCCGGCGGCGCGCGCCGGTACACGCGCGCCGCCGGGCGGCCGTGGCCCGGCTCCCCGCCGAGAGGCCTCAGCAGCAGTCGGGGTCGAGGCCGACGGGCAGGTGCTCGCCGCCGAAGACCGCGCACGTGGCCTCGTGGCCGCCCAGCGCGGCCACGGCCAGCAGCAGGGAGCCCGCCGTCCAGGTGGTCAGTTCGCGGGGCCAGACCGCGTCGTCCTCGAAGACGTAGCCCGTCCAGTACAGACCCGTCCCGGGGTCGCGCAGGTGCTGGATGGACTGGAGGATCTCCAGGGCCCGGTCCGACTCGCCCATCGCCCACAGGGCCAGGGCGAGTTCGCTGGACTCGCCGCCAGTCACCCAGGGGTTGGGGACCACGCACCGCACGCCGAGTCCGGGGACGACGAACCGGTCCCAGTCCTCCTCGATGCGGGCCTTGGCCTCCGCTCCGGTGAGGGCGCCGCCGAGGACCGGGTAGTACCAGTCCATCGAGTAGCGGCCCTTGTCGAGGAAGCGCTCGGGGTGCCGGCGGATCGCGTGCCGCAGCGCCCCGGTGGCCAGCTCCCAGTCGGGCTGCGCCTCCTCCCGCTGCTCGGCGATCGCGAGCGCGCAGCGCAGCGCGTGGTGGATCGAGGAGCTGCCGGTCAGCAGGGCGTCGGCCGAAGGGGTGCCGTCGTCCTCGCGGCGCCAGCCGATCTGGCCGCCGGGCAACTGGAGCCGCAGCACCCACTCCACGGCCGCGTAGACGTACGGCCACATGCGGTCCAAAAACGTGTCGTCGCCCGTGGACAGGTAGTGGTGCCAGACGCCGACGGCCAGGTAGGCGACGAAGTTGGACTCGCGGGCGCGGTCGGTGACGTCGTCGTGGGCGCCGTCGGCGTAGGCGGCGTACCAGGAGCCGTCCTCGTTCTGGTGCCGGGCGAGCCAGGTGTACGCCCGCTCGGCCGCCTCGTGCTCGCCGGCCGCGTCCAGGGCCATGGCGGCCTCGGTGTGGTCCCAGGGGTCCAGGTGGTGTCCGCGGAACCACGGGATCGCCCCGTCCTCACGCTGCACGGCGAGGATGCCGGCGACGGTCGCGGCGGCCTGCCCGGCGGTGAGGACCCCGGGCAGGACGAGGTGTTCTGTCCGGGGGGTGGTCACTCGCTGCCCGCCCCTCCGGTCGGCGACGGCAGGTGCGGCTTGGTCGCGTAGACCACGAAGCTCTTGCCGATCAGCGGGTTGAGCGCCTGTTCGGCGACCCGCGTGGCGAGCGGCTTCTTCATGATGTCCCAGACCAGCAGCTTGTGGTACGCCCGCACCGGCAGCGCCTTGTCGTTGTCGACGCCGAAGGCGCACTTCAGCCACCAGTAGGGCGAGTGCAGGGCGTGCGCGTGGTGGCTGCCGTACGGCTTCAGGCCGGCCTCGCGGACCTTCGCGACCAGTTCGTCCGCCTTGTAGATGCGGATGTGGCCGCCCTCGACCTCGTGGTAGGCGTCGGACAGCGCCCAGCAGACCTTCTCGGGGCCGTAGCGCGGCACGGTGACGGCGATGCGCCCGCCCGGCTTGAGCACGCGCACCATCTCCGCGAGGACGCCCTTGTCGTCGGGGATGTGCTCCATCACCTCGGAGATGACGACGACGTCGAAGGACTCGTCGGGGAACGGCAGGGCGAGGGCGTCGCCCTCCATGGCGGTGGCGGTGGCGCCCGCGGGGGCCTCCCCGGCCTCCTCCATCGCCGCGAACCACCGGGCGACCTCGCGGATCTCCTCGGCGTTGCGGTCCAGGGCCACGACCCGGGCGCCGCGCCGGTAGCACTCGAAGGCGTGCCGGCCGGCCCCGCAGCCGAGGTCCAGGACGCGGTCGCCCGGGGCGAGCGGGAACCGGGAGAAGTCGACGGTCAGCACGTGGCCCTGCTTTCGGAGGAGACGCCTGCAACACTTGCCGGGGACGCGGCGCGGCCGGGGGCCGGGGCCGCGGCCCGGCGGGGGCCCGCCGCGCGGGCGATGGCCTCGCGGTAGTGGGCCACCGTCCCTTCCGCGGCGCGGGCCCAGGTGAACTTCCGCAGCACCCGCTCGCGGCCGGCCCGGCCGAGCCGGGTGCGCAGCTCCGGGTCGTCCAGCAGCCGGACCAGGGCGGCGGCCAGCGCGCCCGCGTCGCCGGGGGGTACGGCCAGACAGGTCTCGCCGTCGCGGCCGGCGACCTCGGGGATCGCGCCGCCCGTGGTGGCCACGAGCGGGGTGGCGGTGGCCATGGCCTCGGCGGCGGGCAGCGAGAAGCCCTCGTAGAGGGAGGGCACGCAGGCCACCTCGGCGGAGCGGATCAGGTCGACCAGTTCGGCGTCGGAGATGCCCTTGACGAATTCGACGGCGCCGTGGAGGCCGTACCGCTCGACCGCCTGGGCGACCGGGCCCTCCTCGGGGCGCTTGCCGACGACGACGAGGTGGGCGCCCGGGTACTCGGTGCGCACCTTGGCGAGCGCCTCGACGAGGTACACGAGGCCCTTGAGCGGCACGTCCGCGCTGGAGGTGGTGACGATGCGGCCCGGCACCACGGGGACGGCGGGATCCGGCGCGAACAGGTCGGTGTCCGCGCCGATGTGGACGACGTGGACGCGGTCGTCGCGGACGCCGAGGTGATCCACGATCTCCTGGCGGGAGCTGCCGGAGACGGTGAGGACCGAGGGCAGCCGGCGGGCGACGCGCTTCTGCATGCGGGTGAAGGCGTACCAGCGGCGCACCGAGCAGCGGCGCTGCCAGGTGCCGGCCGCGTCCAGCTCCAGCCGCCGGTCCACGGTGATCGGGTGGTGGACCGTGGTGACCAGGGGCGCGCCGACGTCACCGAGCAGGCCGTAGCCCAGGGTCTGGTTGTCGTGCACGACGTCGAACCGGCCGCGCCGCGCCCGCAGGTACCGGCGGGCGCGCAGGGAGAAGGTCAGCGGCTCGGGGAAGCCTCCGGTCCACATGGTGGAGACTTCCAGGGCGTCGATCCAGTCCCGGTACTCGTCCCGCTTCGGGGTGCGGAAGGGGTCGGGCTGGCGGTAGAGGTCGAGGCTCGGCAGCTCGGTCAGGGTGAGGCCGGGGAGGCCCTCGTCGAGTACGGGGTACGGCTGGGAGCCGATGACCTCCACCCGGTGCCCGAGGCGGGCCAGCTCGCGTGAGAGGTGCCGTACGTAGACGCCCTGGCCCCCGCAGAACGGGTTCCCCTTGTAGGTGAGGAGCGCGATGTCGAGCGGCCGCTCGTCCCCGCTCTCGGCCGCGCTCGGGCGGGAGGGACCCCCACCGGACGCGGGTTCCTCCTGGGCACCCGCTTCCCGGGCCTCAGCGGTCACTCCGTGCCCCCTTCTGCCTGCACTCCCGCGAGACTACGACGGGACGCTAATCTAGAACAAGTTTCAGACTTGATCGTCCAGAAGCTCTGAATCTACCGGCAGGTAGGGATGCTGTGAGCAGTGGGTCGGGTGATTCGCGCCACGACGGGCGGCCCTGCCGGGCCGGGTGATCACGAGCCCTGTGGACACCCTCACCGACTGTCACGGAACGGGACCCATGCCTGCGGAAGCCAGTACCTCGCGCCCGGCCGCCCCGCCCCGCACCGCGCGGCAGGAGGCCCGCCGCCGCCGGATCCTGCGCGCCAGCGCGGAGCTGGCGAGCCGGGGCGGGTTCGACGCCGTGCAGATGCGCGAGGTCGCCGAGTCCTCCCAGGTGGCCCTCGGCACGCTGTACCGCTACTTCCCGTCGAAGGTGCACCTGCTGGTCGCCACCATGCAGGACCAGTTGGAGCGCATGCACGGCACGCTGCGCAGGAAGCCGCCCGCGGGGGACACGGCCGCCGAACGGGTCGCGGAGACCCTGATGCGCGCGTTCCGGGCGTTGCAGCGGGAGCCCCACCTGGCCGACGCGATGGTCCGGGCGTTCACCTTCGCCGACCGCGGCGTCTCGCCGGAGGTCGACCGGGTCTCCCGCCAGACGACGGCGATCATCCTGGACGCGGCGGGATGGGAGCACCCCGGCGCCGAGCAGCTCTCGGCGGTCCGGGTCATCGAGCACACCTGGCACTCGGCCCTCGTCACCTGGCTCTCCGGCCGGGCCTCCATCGCCCAGGTGCGGACCGACATCGAGACGGTGTGCCGCCTGATCGACCTGCCGGCCCGGCCCGGCTCGGTCTGACCGGCGCCGCGCTCCGGGCGGTCGCGGGCACGGAGAAGACCTACGAGACGGGTTCCCTTCGCCGGTATGGTCCGGATCAGGTGCTGGGGGTCGCCGTCCGGCCCTGCTGCTGCCTTCCGGCCTCTCAGCCCTACCGTCGCCGTCGGCCCCGGCGGATGCTCGCGCGTCTCGCCCGAGTCGGCTACTCCGGTCGGACTCCCTCACTCGCCTCGTAGGCTGCTTCCAGAATAAACCCGGACATCCCTGACAGAACCCCCCAGTTCCGACCATTTCCCACCGCCGACCAGAAGGACCCGGGTCACTCAGCCGTGGACACGTGGCCAAGAGCTCATCGAGCTGGATCGCGCGCCGCTCCCCAGGGGAGCGACAACTCCTCGAGAGGGAGTCGGGAGAGCGTGAGCGCGAGATCTTCCCGGCGAAACTCGAGTCCGGCCGTGAGGAGGATGCGCGTATGCCTGTCCAGCGCCTCGATCAATGCGTCCGGGAATCCCAGGCGTTGCGGGACGGCCCAGGCGTCGCCCGGAAGGATCTTGTCCAGGTCGTCTTCCCGCACGCTCCGCTGCACGTGCACGGACAGCGGCTTGTGCGCCCCGAGTGGTCCTCTCGCGGACCGCTCCACCCGTCGGATGATGCGACTCCCCGCGAGTTCGAGAGCATGCAGTACCGCCATTTCCGCGACAGCGGTGCACAGGATCCGGTGGTCTTCGTCCCGCATGGCCCCTCCGATCACGATCCGGCCCTCACCGACGTGTGACTTCGACGGGGTGTGCGCCCGACTCCGCCCAGGCCTTCACGAACCACTGCCCGATGTCGGTCAGCCGCCACGAGTCCATGGGCGTCCCCTCGCCGGCGGCATGCGGTTCCTCGGTGACCTCTATGTAGCCGTCCGCCTCCAGAAACCGCAGACACGCGCGTTCCGAGGCCGGATGCTTGAAATGCGCGCCTCCGTACAGCATGAAGACCTGCAGCCAGAAACGCTCCGCCCGCGTGTACCTGTCATTGGCCCAGGCAAGACGAGCCTTCAGCACACGCAGGTCATGGGAGGGGATGAGCCCGACGGTGTGCTGATGATGATGCGCCGCGCAAGCCCGGAGCAGGTTGCCGAAGACATCGGGCCCTCCCTTCGCGCGGTCCCAGATGTGGCAGTCCTCCTGGGCCGGCATACGGCACTGGGCAAAAGGGCAGACCCCGCCCACTTCCAGTCGGAGATCGCGCTTCAACGCGGCGGGCAGGTCGGGACGAGAGGTGTTCATTCCAGTTACCAAGGACCTTGAAATAGACGTCTCTACGCTGATTCCAGCATCCGCCTGCCCTGGATGACGGCCGCCCTGGGCCAGGAACAGGCACCGCAGCGCTCCAGCCAGTTGTACGGTGACGCGTCCTTGGCCGCCTGCTCACTCATGCGCCTGAAGTTCCGGCGATCGCGAACACGTCCGCACGGCGCGTCGGCCGAATGGTAAATGGTCAGCTCGGGTCCGGGCGTCCACCGCACCAAGCAGGGCATTCTCTTGCCGTCCCGCGCGGCCTTGGCCGCCTTCCGGACGATCTCCTGCAATTTCTCGTCCGCCTCGGCGTGCAGGCGCACCACCGCCCTGTGGGTCTCGTCCAGGATCTTCTCCCGCTCCTTCTTCAGGCTCTTTAACAACTCGTCATCGGCCACAACTGCCCCTAACAGCCCGGGATCGCCTCGATGAATTATTACCTCGCCCGGCGGTCACCACGGGGCCGGATGACCGACTTCGATCTCTTCCGAAAGATTCACCTCATATATTTGCGTCCACGGCCTGTTTTGGAGCGCTCCAGGATCACATCGCCCTCCTACGGGTCGCGCGCGGCGCGGCAGGCGGGCGGTCAGGCCGGCGAGTCGGGATTCTGGCGGCCCGGCGCGGCTCCGGCCGGAGGGCGGCCCGGCCGACCCGGCCGGTCGCGGTGCCGCGCACCGGCCGGTCGAGGAAGCGCCTGGGGCAGTCCCGACGGGCGTGCGGCACCGGCCGCGAGGTCCGCGGGCCGCTCAGGCGCGGCCGGCGTCCCCCACCCGCTCCGACTCGATGATCATCTCGGCCAGGTCGGCCAGGGTGGCGAGCTGCCGGGCGTTCATCCGCGGGGCCCGGGCGGCCAGCCGTACCAGTCCGCTCTCGCGCAGCCGCCGCAACGGGTCCGCCTCGGCCTCCAGGCCCTGGAGCACCGGCTGGAGCGCCTCGTGCAGCGCCTCCGGTTCGTCGGCGGTGAAGAAGCCCGCGGGCAGGCCGAAGAACCGGCGCAGCCGGTCGACGTGTTCCAGGCTCGGCATCCCGCTCTTGCGCCACTCGCTCAGCCACTGCCGGCTGGTGCCGGCGATCCTGGCCAGCTCGTCCAGCGAGTACCGCTTGCCGTCCGGCCGGCGCCGGCTCTCCCGGACGAAGTCCAGGCGCTGGCGCACGCGCTGGGCGAGGCAGGTCTCGGTGGCCCGGCCGCCGGAGAGCAGTTCGACGACGGTGCCGACGGGGATGCCGGTGCGGTACGACAGGCCCGAGACGTCCAGGGCCTCCGGCAGCCGACCGGGACGACCGGTCAACTCGCCGAGCCGGTCCAGGACATCGGCCAGCGCGGCGTGGGCGTCACTCACCGAGGTCCCCCTGGGCGTGTCATCCGTTCGGCGGCTGGGCGCGAGGCTACCCGCTCCCCCCTGCGGCGACCAGACGCGACAAGGGCTCCTGCACAAATGCGCAGCTATCGTTGACAGTTGACGGTGCGGTGGGTGAGGATCACGGTACGGAGAGCAAGATCCGACCCGCCTCGGGTGCCGCCTATGGGGGAGCGGCACCGGGGGCGTTCTCGTCCTCCGTCCCTCCGAGGGAAGGTCCAGGCATCCATGGCGCAGCCCGTCGTCCTGCTCGGGGCCGGCCCCCGGGACGGCTGCGGAGAGTTCCCGCTGGCGCGGCTCGCCGCGGTCCGGCCGGTGCTCCTCATCGATCCGGATCCGCCCGCCTGGACGCACCCGTACCTGGCCGGCCGGCTCGCGGTCGACCCGGCCGGGGAGGTTCCGACGGCCGAGGCGGTGCTGCGGTACACGGCCGGGGAGGCCGTCGGCGGGGTGCTGACCTGGTCCCCGGAGCACCTGGTGACCGCCGCGTGGGTGGCCGGCCGGCTGGGTCTGCCGGGTCTGCCGCCCGAGACGGCCAGGGCCTGCGCGGACCCCGTCGCGCTGCGGGCGCTGCTGGCCCGCCACCGGGTGCCGGCGGCCGGGGACGAGGACACCGAGGAGGAGGCGGGGCCGCTGGTGTCCGCCGAGGCCGTCGTGCTGGACGACGAGGTCCGGATCGTCGCGCTGACCCGGACGACCCCGGGGCCGGCGCCCGCCCGGAGCCCGCTGCGGCACTGCGTCCACGCCCACGACGGGCTGCTGCACAACCGGTTCCTGCGCAGCTGCGTCGAGCGGGCCGTGCGCGTCCTCGGCCTGAGCCACACGGTCGCGCACCTCACCCTGCGGCTGACCTCCCGCGGCCCCCGCGTCCTGGGCGTCGCCCCGCACCTGCCCGGCGACCTGATCCCGCTGCTGGTGGAGCGGGCCACCGGGGTGGACCTGGTGGGGGCCGCGGTCGCCCTGGCCGCCGGCCACCTCCCGGACCTGACGCCGACCCGCCAGCGGGCCGCCGCCGTGCAGTTCGCCTACCCGGCCGCGACCGGTCTGCTGACCGACCTGCGGCTGGACCCGGCCGTCGAGCACGAGCCGGCCGCCGAGCGCATGGTGCTCACCCGGCGCTCCGGCGACGCGGTGACCGCGGCCCCGCGGGCGGGCCTCACCGACCGCCTCGCGCACTGGGTGGCGACCGGCGAGGACGCCGCGGAGTGCGAGCGGTCCCTGCGCCGCATGGCCCGCCACCTGACGGCCGCGGTGGCCCCGACGGCGGACACGTTCGCGGCCTGACCGCCCCGGGAAGTGCACCACGCCCGGCCCGCCTTCGTACCGCGCGCCGCCGGCCGGCCTCCGTACTCCACGTCGTCACCCGCCTCCGCGCCGCACGCCGTCCCCCCGCCTTCGTGCCACCCGCCGCCGGATCCCGTCCCTGCCGCCCGCCGCCGGGCCCCGTCCGCGCCACGTGCCGGCGGCCCCGTCCGTGCCGGTGCGGCCGACGGCCGTCGGCCGCGGGGTCGGGGGGGCGTGGTTCCGGTCACCGGGTGCGTGTGCCCACGGCCACCCCCCGGGCCGCGGGGGGCGGCCGGTAAGGTGGCGGAGTCGTCATCACACCCGTACGGGGGAAAGCCGGTGCAATTCCGGCGCTGACCCGCAACCGTGAAGCCGTCCCAGGACCTCCGGGGCGGTGAGCCGGACCGCCCCGGGCGGGACGTTGACCGGCTCGCGTGCGCAGGCGGCCCGCCGCGCACGGCACCGTCGAGGTTTATGGGGCCGAGCCGCGCGGGGTGTCCCGTGCGCTGCCCGGCTCCCCGCAGGAGAGGCAGTCGCCGACCATGAACGTCCGCCGCAGTGCCGCGGTTCTCGCCGCCGTAGGCGTGCTGGCCGCCGCCGCGCCCGCCACGGCCGCCGGCCCGTCCCCGTCCCCGAAGGCGACGGCCCCCTCGGGGCTGTACGGCAAGGGGGACCCGACGTACGACGGCGTGTGGCGGCAGTCGCTGACCCTGGTCGCCCAGCGGACGCTCGGCTACCGGCCGGCCGCCGAGGCCGTGGACTGGCTCACCGGGCAGCAGTGCGCCGACGGCGCCTTCGCCGCCTTCCGCGCCGCCCCCGAGACGCCCTGCGACGCCAAGGTCCAGGTCGACAGCAACAGCACGGCCGCCGCCGTACAGGCCCTGGCCGCGACCGGCGGACGGGGCGGCGCCGTGGCCAAGGCCGTGGACTGGCTGAAGTCCGTGCAGAACGCGGACGGCGGCTGGAGCTACTACCCGGGCGCCCCCAGCGACGCCAACTCCACCTCGGTCGTCATCGGCGCGCTGGCCGCGGCCGGCACGGACCCGGCGGGCGTCCGCAAGTCCGGCAAGTCCCCGTACGACGCGCTGCCCGCCTGGTCCATCCCCTGCGACCGTGACGGCGGCGGCGCCCTCGCCTACCAGCCGGACAAGAAGGGCACGTTGACCGCCAACGCGGACGCGACCGCGGCCGGTCTGCTCGGCGCGCTCGGCAAGGGCTTCGTGGCCGAGGCCGGCAAGGCCCCGGCGCAGGACGCCTGTGTCAAGGCCGGCCACCCGACCCGGGAGCAGGTCGCGGACAACGCCGGCGCGTACCTGGCGGCGGCCGTCACGAAGTCCGGGCACCTGGTGTCCACCCTGCCCGGCGCCAAGGACCAGCCCGACTTCGGCAACACCGCGGACGCCGTGGTCGCGCTCGCCGCGAACGGCCGGACCGAGCCGGCGAAGAAGGCGTACGCCTGGCTGGAGAAGAACGCCGGCCAGTGGGCGCCGCAGAGCGGACCGGCCGCGTACGCGCAGCTCATCCTCGCCGCGCACGCGATCGGGGAGCAGCCGGGCGACTTCGGCGGCACCAGCCTGGTCAGCTCCCTGAACGCGCTGGGCCCGGCCCCGCGGATGTCCTCCGAGCACCCGGACGAGGCGAAGGAGAAGGACTCCAAGACGGGCGTCTGGTGGACCGTCGGCGTCTGCCTCGTCGCCGGCATCGGCATCGGCTTCCTGCTCAGCGGCCGGAAGAAGCACCAGCGGTGACCGCCGTCCGCCGTGCCGTGCCCGCGCTCCTCGCCGCGCTGCTGCTCCTCGGCTCCGCCGGGCGGGCGGACGCCACCGGTTACCGCTACTGGTCGTTCTGGGACCGCACCGGCGGCCACTGGACGTACGCCACCCTGGGCCCGTCGTCCGCGCGGCCCGACGACGGCGCGGTGCAGGGCTTCCGGTTCGCGGTGAGCGAGGACTCCGCGCGGGCGAGCCGGCCGCGCGGCACGGCGGACTTCGGCACGATCTGCGCGGACACGCCCGCGCGGCCCGGGGCGAAGCGGGTGGCGCTGGTCCTCGACTTCGGCACGGACGCGGACGCGCCGTCCGGCGAGCGGCCGCCCGGCCGCCGCACGGTGTGCGCGCGGGTGCCGTCCGACGCCTCGACCGCGGACGCGCTGGCCGCCGTGGCCGGGCCGCTCCGGTACGACGCCAACGCCCTGCTGTGCGCGATCGCCGAGTACCCGCGGCAGGGGTGCGGCGAGCAGGTCGCGGCGGGGGGCGCCGCCGAGAAGGCGCCGGAGCAGTCCGGTTCGGACGGCGGCGGTCCCTCGCTGGGGCTGCCGATCGGCGCGGCGGCCGTCGCCCTGCTGGCGGGCGCGGCGGTGTGGCAGGCCAGGCGGCGGCGCGATGCGTCCGGGTGAGCACGGCCGGCCGGCCGACGGCGCACCGGACGGCGGGGAGAGCGGGCACGCGTGCCCCGGCGCACCGGACGGCGGGGCGGCCGGGCCGTCCCGCGGCTGCCGGGCCGCCGTGGCCGCCCGCGTTCCCGGCCCCGCGAAGCCGCCGGTTCCGGTGCGCCCCGGCGGCGGACCGACGAGCCTCGCCCGGCGCCTCAGGGGTGCCGGGGCGCTCCCGGGCGACAACGGCGGCGCGGCGGCGGGCGGTCCGGCAGCGGGCGGCGCGGACGAGTCCGTCGGCACCCCGCGGTCCGGAACAGGCGGTCCGGGCAGGTCCGTCGGCACCCCGCGGTCCGGAACGGGCGGTCCGGGCAGGTCCGTCGGCGCCCCGGGGCCGGACGCGGGCGGCCTCGCGCGCGCCGGGCGCCGGGCCGCCGTGCACCCCGGTGCCTGGTGGCTGTGGGCCCTCGCGCTCGGGACGGCCGCCACCCGCACCACCAACCCCCTCCTGCTCGCCCTCCTCATGGCCGCCTCCGCCTACGTCGTGGCGACGCACCGCTCCGCCGCCCCCTGGGCCCGTTCCTACGGCGCCTTCGCCCGGCTCGCCCTCGCCGTCGTCCTCGTCCGCGTCCTGTTCGCGGTGGCCCTCGGCTCCCCCATCCCCGGCACGCACACCCTGCTCACCCTGCCCGAAGTCCCGCTGCCGCACTGGGCGCAGGGCATCCGCCTCGGCGGCCGGGTGACCGCCGAGGCGGTCGTCTTCGCCGCCTACGACGGCCTCAAGCTCGCCACCCTCCTCGTCTGCGTCGGGGCGGCCAACGCCCTGGCCGCCCCGAGCCGCCTGCTGAAGTCCCTGCCCGGCGCGCTGTACGAGACGGGCGTGGCCGTGGTCGTCGCCCTCACCTTCGCGCCGCACCTGATCGCCGACGTCCGGCGGCTGCGCGCCGCCCGCCGGCTGCGCGGCCGTCCCGACCGGGGCGTACGGGGCCTGCTCCAGGTCGGACTGCCGGTCCTGGAGGGCGCGCTCGAACGCTCGGTGGCACTGGCCGCCGCGATGGAGGCCCGCGGGTACGGCCGGACCGCCGAGGTCCCCGCCCCGGTCCGCCGTACGACGGCCGCGCTCACCCTCGGGGGTCTGCTCGGCGTGTGCGCCGGGACGTACGGGCTGCTGACGGCCGAAGGGGGCGTGTACGGCCTGCCGCTGCTGCTCGCCGGGGTGGCCGCCGCGCTCGCGGGGCTGCGGCTGGGCGGCCGGCGCTCGCTGCGGACGCGGTACCGCCCGGACCCGTGGGACGCGCGCGCCTGGCTGGTCACCGGCTCGGGCGTGGCGGTGGCCGCGCTGCTGACGCTGGCCTCGGTGCGCGACTCGCGGGGGCTGCACCCCGGTGTCGTCCCCCTCGTCTCCCCCGCGCTCCCGCTCTGGCCCGCCGCGGCCGTCCTGCTCGGCCTGCTGCCCGCCTTCGCCGTCCCCCGGCCGGCCGCGGAGTCCGTCCCCCGGGCAACCACCGGGTCCGCCGCCCGGCCCACCACCGGGTCCGCCGCCCGATCCGCCGCCGGGTCCGTCCACCAGTCCGTCGCCCGGTCCGCGCCGAGGGAGCACCCGTGATCCGCTTCGAGGATGTCAGCGTGACGTACGAGGGCGCCGCCGGGCCCACCGTCACCGGTGTCGACCTGGAGGTGGCCGAGGGCGAACTGGTGCTGCTGGCGGGGCCGTCCGGGGTCGGCAAGTCGACCGTGCTGGGCGCGGTCAGCGGACTGGTCCCGCACTTCACCGGCGGCACCCTGCGCGGGCGCGTGACGGTGGCCGGCCGGGACACCCGTACCCACCAGCCGCGCGAACTCGCCGACGTGGTCGGCACGGTGGGCCAGGACCCGCTCGCGCACTTCGTGACGGACACGGTGGAGGACGAACTCGCCTACGGCATGGAGTCGCTGGGGCTCGCCCCCGAGGTGATGCGGCGCCGGGTGGAGGAGACCCTCGACCTGCTGGGCCTCGCCGGGCTGCGCGACCGTCCGATCGCCACCCTCTCCGGCGGGCAGCGGCAGCGGGTCGCGATCGGCTCGGTCCTGACCCCGCACCCGCGGGTGCTGGTCCTGGACGAGCCGACCTCGGCGCTGGACCCGGCCGCCGCGGAGGAGGTCCTGGCGGTGCTGCAACGGCTGGTGCACGACCTGGGCACGACGGTGCTGATGGCCGAGCACCGGCTGGAACGGGTGGTCCAGTACGCCGACCGCGTCGTCCTGCTGCCCGCCCCCGGCGCCGCCCCGGTCGCGGGCACCCCGCCGGAGGTGATGGCGGTCTCCCCGGTGTACCCGCCGGTGGTGGCCCTGGGCCGGCTGGCCGGCTGGTCCCCGCTGCCGCTGACGGTCCGGGACGCCCGCCGCCGCGCCGGTGACCTGAGGGAACGGCTGGCCGGCCGGGCCCCCGGGGACGCCTCCCCGGCCGCGGACGGCCACCCGAGCACACCCGTCGACGACCCGAGCACACCCGCGGGCCGCCCGAGCGCACCCGCCGGCGGGCCGGGGTCCGTTCCGGCGGCCGGGTCCTCCGCGGCCGGTACCGGGCGGGGGCTCCGGTTCCGCCTGCGCCGCCGTCCCGCCCCCGGCGCCGGGCCCGCGGCGGCCGTCGCCGAGGTCCGAGCCCTGTCCGTGCGCCGCGACGGCGTCCAGGCCCTCCGCCAGGTGGACCTGACGGTGACGCCCGGCGAGACGGTCGCGCTCATGGGCCGCAACGGCGCCGGGAAGTCGACCCTGCTCGGCTCGCTCGTCGGGCTGGTGGAGCCGTCGGCCGGGACCGTCCGGGCCGGTGGGCTGGTCCCCCACCGCACCCCGTCCGAGGACCTCGTGCGCCGGGTCGGACTCGTCCCCCAGGACCCCCGCGACCTCCTGTACGCGGACACGGTCGCCGCCGAGTGCGCCGCCGCCGACCGGGACGCGGGCGCCGCGCCCGGCACCTGCCGGGCCCTGGTGACCCGGCTGCTGCCGGACATCACGGACGGCACCCATCCCCGGGACCTGTCCGAGGGGCAGTGCCTGACGCTGGCCCTGGCCGTGATCCTGACCGCCCGCCCGCCCCTGCTGCTCCTCGACGAGCCGACCCGCGGCCTGGACTACGCGGCCAAGGCCCGCCTGGTCGGCGTCCTGCGCGAACTCGCGGCCGAGGGGCACGCGATCGTGCTGGCCACGCACGACGTGGAGCTGGCGGCGGAGCTGGCCCACCGGGTGGTGCTGCTCGCCGAGGGCGAGGTGATAGCCGACGGCCCGACCGCCGGGATCGTGGTGTCCTCGCCGTCGTTCGCGCCGCAGGTGACGAAGATCCTGGCCCCGCAGCGGTGGCTGACCGTGACCGAGGTGCGGGAGGCACTGGCGTGAACCGCCGCACCCCCCGGGTACACACTCCCCGGGTACGCACCCCCCGGGTACGCGCCGTCCGGCTCGGCCCCCGCTCGCTCGCCGCGCTGGCACTCACCAGCGCGGTGGGGGTGATGTCCTTCTGCTGGCCCTTCCTCGCGCCGCCCGCCTCGCGGCTCAGCGCCCACGCCCAGGACGCGCCCTGGCTCTTCGCCGGACTGCTGGTGCTGCTCGTGGCGGTGGTGGCGGCGACGATCTCGGAGTCGGCGCTCGGACCGAAGGCCGTGGCCATGCTCGGCGTACTGGCCGCGACGGGCGCCGCCCTGCGGCCGATCGGCGCGGGCACGGCGGGGATCGAGCCGATGTTCTTCCTCATGGTGCTCAGCGGCCGGGTGCTCGGCCCCGGCTTCGGGTTCGCGCTGGGCTCGGTGACCATGTTCGCGTCCGCGCTGCTCACCGGCGGGGTCGGGCCGTGGCTGCCGTTCCAGATGCTGTCCATGGGCTGGTTCACCATGGGCGCCGGGCTGCTGCCGGGCGCGCAGTGGCTGCGCGGCCGCGCCGAGCTGCTGGTGCTCGCCGGGTACGGGTTCCTCGCGGCGTTCGCCTACGGCACGGTCATGAACCTGGCCGGCTGGCCGTTCCTGGGCGGCTCGGCCTCCAACATCTCCTTCCACGCGGGGGCCCCGGTCGCCGCCAACCTCGCCCGCTTCGTCGCGTACTGCGTGGCCACCTCGCTCGGCTGGGACCTGGGCCGGGCCGTCTGCACGGTCGTGCTGACCCTGGCCGCCGGCCCAGCGGTGCTGCGGGCCCTGCGCCGGGCCACGCGGCGGGCCGCGTTCGAGACCGCGGTCACGTTCGACGCTCCCGCGGGGTGAGGCGGCGTGCGCGCGGGGTGAGCGGGCCGGTGAAGCACCCCACATGACGCACGTCACCTACGATCCGGGGCCGTAGCGGGAAATGCCCGGACCGCCCGCTCGTGCACCCCTGCTGACCTGGGCATTGAGACCCACGCCACAGAGCGGGCGTTTCTCGCCGATCCGGCCACAACTAGTAAAGGGGGGCATTGCGGACAGATTTCCGGCCTGCTTCTCTGGACGACGTCGCCAGGCGCCACGAGCCCATCCGGGCCGCGGCGCCGACGCATACGGCCGCAGCGCGCGGCCCGCCCCTGCGAGCGACCCCCCGTCCCCGACGCAAGAGGTTCTCCGTGTCCGTGTCCTTCATCAGCCGCATCGCCTCCCCGAAGAAGGTCCTCACCACCGCCGCCATGGCCGCCGCCGCCGGTCTGGCCCTGACCGCGGCGCCCGCCCAGGCGGCGCCGGCCTCCTCCGCCCAGGCGATCGCGCACCAGATGATCCCGGACGCCGCGCAGTACACCGCGTTCAGCAAGATCGTCCAGCACGAGAGCGGCTGGAACCCCTCCGCCACCAACAGCTCCTCCGGCGCCTACGGCCTGGTCCAGGCGCTGCCGGGCGCGAAGATGGCCTCCGCGGGCGCCGACTGGAAGACCAACCCGGCCACCCAGATCAAGTGGGGCCTGGACTACATGAACTCCCGCTACGGCAGCCCGGTGAAGGCCTGGAGCTTCTGGCAGGCCAACGGCTGGTACTGAGCCGGCCCCGGCAGGCCGCACCCGGCCGTCGCCACATCCCCACCCGCACCCTCGCCCCGCACCGGGCGAGGGTGCGCGCGCATGTCCGGACGGCGGCACCCGCCGACCGGACCGAGGGCCGCCGCGCGCGTACGACCGCCGAGGGGCGCCGCGCGCGTACGACCGCCGAGGACCGCCGAGGGCGTACGACCGCCGAGGACCGCCGAGGGCGTCCGCAGCCGGGCCGAGAGCCACCGCGCCGGGGCCCGAAGGTGCCGCCGCCGCTGGGCCGACCGGGCCGCTTTCCGCCGTTCCGGGCGTGTCCCGGGGCGCGCCCCGCCCGGTCCGGACGCAGGCTGCGCCGGGACACCCTCGGAGGAGCGATGACGACGCCGACGCCGACGCCCCCGGCGCGGGACCCGGAGACGCGCGGACTGCGGCTGGTGGCCGTACTGCTGGCGCTGACCGTGGTCAGCGGCCTGATCGACGCCGTCAGCTATCTGGGCCTCGGCCGGGTCTTCACCGCCAACATGACCGGCAACGTCGTCGTCCTGGGCTTCGCCGCGGCCGGCGCCCCAGGCTTCTCCGTACCCCACACGGCCACCTCCCTCGGCTGCTTCCTGCTGGGCGCGGCGACCGGCGGCCGGGTGGCGGCCCACCGCCGCCGGGGCCACCGCCGCACCTGGGCCCGGCTGGTGCTGGCGGCGGAGACGGCCCTGGTCGGCGCGTCGGCGGCGGTGGCGTTCGCCTGGCCGGGTGCCCCCGGCACCCGGTACGCCCTGATCGCCCTCACGGCCTTCGCGATGGGCCTGCGCAACGCCACGGTCCGCGGACTGCGCGTGCCCGACCTCACCACGACGGTGCTGACCATGACCCTGACCGGCCTGGCCGCGGAGTCCCGGCTCGGCGACCGCTCGGGCCACCGCTCCGCCCGCCGCACGGCCGCGGTGCTCGCGATGGCGGGCGGCGCCTGCCTGGGCGGGTGGCTGGTACCGCACTACGGGCTGGGCCTCCCGCTGCTGGTCGCGGCGCTGGCGTCCGGGGCGCTGGCGGTGGTGGCCTCCGGGAGGGAGTGACGTGGATGACGGCGGGCGGATCCGGCGGGCCGTCACCGGGACGGGCGGGAACCGGACAGCACGCGCCCGCCGGCGCGGGACCCGGCGCCGGCTCCGCCCCCCGGCCCGGCGCGACGTATGCACCTTTTCAACGGAAAGATGGGGGCCGGACAGGCGCGCGGTTGCACGCCGGGAGCGCGATAAGGGTCACATCAACCGGCAGGCATGACCCGGCGCGAATGGGCAGACGTACCTGCGTATCCGCTATTTAACTGCAGAGTGCACGCAAGTGCATACGGTATGTAAGGGGCAAGGGTCCCCCTATGGTCGTTTTTCGGCCCGGCGCACGTCACAGCCGCCGTCTCGGGCCCGTCCCTGTCCCCGTCGAAAGGTAGGCGAGCCCCGTTTTGGCGACCGCCGCTGTCACCCCGCATCTGAAGACCCGCCGGGCCGCCAAGGCCCGCGACGTCACCGTCACCGACCCCGCACTGGTCAAACGCGCCGTCAAGGCGGCCGCGCTCGGCAACGCGATGGAATGGTTCGACTTCGGCGTCTACAGCTACATCGCGGTCACCCTGGGCAAGGTCTTCTTCCCCTCGGGCAACCCGACCGCGCAGTTGCTGTCGACGTTCGGCGCCTTCGCGGCAGCCTTCCTGGTCCGGCCGCTCGGCGGCATGGTCTTCGGCCCGCTGGGCGACCGCGTGGGCCGCCAGAAGGTCCTCGCCGTCACCATGATCATGATGGCGGCGGGCACGTTCGCCATCGGCCTGATCCCGTCGTACGCGACGATCGGCGTCGGCGCCCCGATCATGCTGCTGGCCGCCCGCCTGGTGCAGGGCTTCTCCACCGGCGGCGAGTACGCGGGCGCGTCCACCTTCATCGCCGAGTACGCCCCGGACAAGAAGCGCGGCTTCTTCGGAAGCTGGCTGGAGTTCGGCACGCTCGCCGGCTACATCGGCGGCGCGGGCCTGGTCACGCTGATGACGGCCCTGCTGTCCTCGGACGACCTCACGTCCTGGGGCTGGCGCATCCCGTTCCTGATCGCCGGTCCGATGGGCATCATCGGCCTGTACCTGCGGATGCGGCTGGAGGAGACCCCGGCGTTCGCGGCGGAAGTCGAGAAGGCCGAGGCCGCCCGCCCCAAGGTGCCGCTGCGCGAGATGGTCGCGGGCCAGTGGAAGTCGCTCATGCTGTGCGTGGGCCTGGTGCTGGTCTTCAACGTCACCGACTACATGCTGCTGTCGTACATGCCGAGCTACCTCACCAGTGAGCTGAAGTACGACGAGACGCACGGGCTGCTGGTCGTGCTCGCCGTGATGGCGCTGATGATGATCGTCCAGCCGTTCGCGGGCGCCCTGACCGACCGGATCGGCCGCCGTCCGGTGATCGCGGCGGGCTGCGCGGGCTTCCTGTTCCTGTCCGTCCCGGCCCTGCTGATGATCCGCGAGGGCAGTCTGCTGGCGGTGGGCCTGGGCATGGGCGCGCTGGGCCTGCTCCTGGTGTGCTTCACGGCCGCCATGCCGGCCGCGCTGCCCGCGCTCTTCCCGACCCGGGTGCGGTACGGCTCCCTGTCGATCGGCTTCAACGTCTCGGTGTCCCTGTTCGGCGGTACGACCCCGCTGGTGGTCACCGCGCTGATCGGGGCCACGGGCAACATGATGATGCCCGCCTACTACATGATGGGCGCGGCCGTGATCGGCGGGTTTGCGGTGTGGCGGATGTCGGAGTCGGCGGGCCGCCCGCTGCCGGGTTCCGCGCCGTCGGTCGAGGGCCGATAGTCCCCTCCCGAACAACCCCTGATCGGCCCCGCGCCCCCTCCGGGCGCGGGGCCGATCGCATGCCCTGGTCCCCCGCCGGCGCCGGTGCCGCGGCCCCGCACCGCCGCAGGGTGGACGAGCGCCCGGCCCGCCGAGCCGGGGTGCCGGCCACCGGCGCCTCCCCCTGACGGCCCACGGCTGCCGGCCACCGGCGCCCGCGCCCGGCGACCCCCACCCGCCCCGCCCCCGGGAATGCCGACCGCGCGCACCCGCACCCGAACAGCCCCCGCCCGGAGTCCCCGGCCCCTGCCGCCCCACGGGCCTCCCCGCCCTCCCCCGGTGGCCACGAGCCGCGGCGGAGCGCCCAGGTTCCGTGCGGCCGTCGCGGTCGGCGAGGCCGGTCGCCGTACCGTTGCCCACGTCCGCCCGGGACTCCCTCGCCGCCTATCGCCCCGCCCGAGCCGCCCGGCTGAGACCATCGAACCGGGCAGGGCGATACAGCCTCCGGAAAGACTCTCGGGAAAGGCAGCAGACGCTATGAGTGGGCCGCAGCTCTGGGACGACGTGGACGACTACTTCACCAGCCATCTCTCACCGGACGACGACGCGCTGCGGGCGGCCCTGCGGGACAGTGAGGCCGCCGGGCTGCCCGCCATCGCCGTCACGGCCGCGCAGGGCAAGTTCCTCCAGCTCCTCGCCCAGGCGCAGGGCGCCCGGCACATCCTGGAGATCGGCACGCTCGGCGGGTACAGCACCATCTGGCTGGGGCGCGCCCTGCCCGAGGACGGCAGGCTGGTCTCGCTGGAGTACAGCGGCAAGCACGCCGACGTGGCCGTCCGCAACATCGCCCGCGCCGGACTGGAGCGGGTCGTGGAGGTACGCGTCGGACCGGCCCTGGAGACGCTGCCGAAGCTCGCCGACGAGAACCCGGCCCCCTTCGACGTGGTCTTCATCGACGCGGACAAGGCGAACAACGCGCACTATGTGGAGTGGGCGCTGCGGCTCGGCCGGGCGGGCAGCCTGATCGTCGTGGACAACGTGGTGCGCGGCGGGCTGGTGGCCGACGCGGGCAGCACCGACCCGGACGTGCTCGGCACCCGTGCCGCGATCGAGCTGATCGCCGGGCACCCGCGGCTGACCGGTACGGTCCTCCAGACGGTCAGCGGCAAGGGCCACGACGGCTTCGCGCTGGCCCGCGTGCTGGGCTGAGCCCGGAGCGGGCCACGGGTACGGGTGCCGTTCAGACCTCGTGGTAGAAGCCGACGTTCACGCTGCGCGGCGCGGTGCGGTCCTGCACGACGATCTCGCCGGACCCGCCGCGGGGCAGCCGGACGGTTCCGCCGTAGCCGACGGGCCGCGGGCCCTGCGGGTGCTGCCCGGAGACGATCCGGACCTCGGACGCCGGGTCCGGCTGCGAGCCGCGCAGCCAGGTGAGCTGCCAGGTGCCGTCCGGGCCGCAGCGGAACTCCAGGTGGACGCGGGAGACGAACAGCCAGTCCTCGGGGGTGACCAGCCGGCACGCCGCCGCGTCGCGGCCGACCCGCAGCACGGCGCCGGGCTCGCTGGGCGCCTCGGCCATGGTCATGCCGGCCGTGGCCCCCGCGTCCTCCCCGGAGACGGTGGCCATGGTGAGTTCGAGCACGAGCGTTCCCCCTGAACGTCCTGGTGCGGTGGGCGGATCGCCCTACCGCCGCCGCATGATAAAACGCCCGGCACGGTCCCGTCCGGCACAATGGCTCTCACGGCCGAACGAAAGCCGCCGGGCGTGCCGTCCGAGGGCCGTTGCCGGGGCATGCGAGTGGCGGCAGCGCGGGGCTGCCGCCACGGGCGGAGGGGGCGCCGGGGTCAGCCGTGCAGCAGGCGTCCGGCGAGTTCCCGGTAGTCGCGCAGGGCGAGCCGCAGTTGCTCCGTGTCGGTGCCGGGACCGCCGCCCTCGCTCTCCTCCCAGGACGTCCGCAGGGTGCGGCGGCGGCGCGTCACGGCCTCGGTGAACCGGGCCGCGATCTCCTCCAGCGTCCGGTCGGCCTGTTCGACGGCCGCCCTGGGCTCGTCCACGAAGCCGCCGACCAGCTCCCGCATCTGCCGCTCCCAGCGCTCGGTCTCCTCCTGCGCCAGCAGCGGTACGCCGGTGGACGCGGTGCCACCGGGGGCCGACGGCCAGGTGTCCCGGGCCGGGGAGTCGGTGGCGCCGGCCTCGCGCTGCCCGGTGCCGCCGGGGGCGGGCGCGGCGAGCCCGTTGTCGGGCATGACGCCCTCCTCCGCGGCCGCCACCCGCTCCGAGCGGTGGCTCGCGCCGAACCCGGCGCCGGTGCCCGTGCCGAGGTCCTCGGTGCCGGGGCTCAGTCCCTCGGTGCCGTGCCGCTGCCCGGCGTCCAGACCGTCCGCGCTCCCGGGCGCGGGGGCGCCCGCCGGTCCCACCGGCGGGCGGAGGGTGTCCCCGGGGACGCGGTCGTCACCGGTGAGGCCCGCCCGGCCCGCCGGGGGCTCTCCCGGCAGCCGTTGCGCGAACCCGGGCTCACGGGGCGTGTCCCGCCCCGGCGCCGCGTCCTCGGTCGTCCATGCCTCGCCCGGCGCGGCCTCGCCGGCCGGCCGCTGCGTGTGGCGCCGGGCGTCGTCCGGGCCGCCAATGCTGTCAGCCATGGCGCTCAGCTCTCCTTCGGTCGGCTGCGGTGCGTGGCCCACGGCGCGTGCGAGCGGGCGTGGGAGTGGTTGCCGGTCCCCTCGGCGGGGGCCGCGGCGCGGCCGGGGGCGCGGTGCCGCCCGGAGTCGGTGCTGGTCAGGTCGTCGAAGAGGGCACGCGCGCCGAGCAGCACCGAGCGCATCTCCTCAGTTCCGGTGCCGATCGCGCTCGTCCCGTCACCGCCGCCCGTGCGGGCCACCCGGTGCACCTGGCGGTAGCCGTCGACGTGGTGGGCGTGGTGCACGGAGAGCGCGTCGAGCTGCTCCTCGTACCGTCCGCCGTCGGGGTAGCCGCGCACCGCGGCCACCTCCGCGATCAGCCGGTCGGCCTCGGCCACCGCCTCCCGCGGGGAGTCGACGAAGCGCTCCTGGAGGGCCGTCCAGCGGTCCTCGTACCGCTGCCGCTCGGCGCCCTGCAGCGGGCGTTCGCGCAGTTCGCCGTGGCGCTCGACGCGTGCGGCCAGTTCGCGTTCGGCGGCCTTGGTGTCCCCGTCGTGCAGGGCCACCGCCCGCTCGTACTCGGGCCCGAAGCGACGCTTCAGGCCGGGCCCGCCGTGCCCTCCGCGACCGCGCAGCACCAGGGCGGCCGCGCCGAGGACCACGACCGCCGCGATCACGATCAAAAGAATGATCAGCCCTGTGGACATGGTTGCCTTCCGATTCGGACCGGCCCAGCCGGCCGGTTCTCCCTTCGGGTGACCCGGAAAACACCGCACAAACGGTCGCCGCGGGCAGCCCGGTGAGGACGCCGGCCGCACCCGCGGCCCGCCCGAATACGGTTGCGCGCGGCGGGGGCCGGCTCCCGACAATGACCGGCATGACATGGACGATCAGCGCCGAGCCGTACGACTCGCCCGCCGCCGCCGCGTTGTGGCGGGCGTACTACACGGAGGTCAGCGACCGCTGGTACCTGCTGCACGAGGGGCGGCGGACCGCGCCGGACGACCTGGAACGGGAGATCGCCGCCCACACCGGTGCCGAACTCGCCGCCCCCACCGGCCGGTTGCTGATCGGGCGGTACGACGGCAGGCCGGCCGGGTCGGCGGGCGTACGGCTGCTCGACCCGCGCACCGCCGAGCTGACCCGGGTGTTCGTGCTGCCGGGGATGCGCGGCCGCGGCGGGGCCCCGCGCCTCGTGGCCGCGGCCGAGGCGGCCGCCCGGGAGCTGGGCGCCCGCCGGATCGTCCTCGACACCCGCGGCGACCTCGTCGAGGCCCGCGCCCTGTACGCGCGCCTCGGCTACACCGAGACCGGCCCGCACAACACCGACCCGTACGCCGAGCACTGGTTCCGCAAGGAGCTGGGGTCCCGGGAGGTCAGCCGGGCCTGACGGCCCCGGCGCCGTTGCGCGGGCGTTCCCGCTCGGCGCCGCACAGCTCTCCGGTCAACTCGCGCACCAGCAGGGTGAGGTCGGCCGGCCGGTCCGGCCGCCACCAGTCGCCGAGCAGCTCGGCGAGGGACTCCTCACGGGCCTTGGCGAGCCGCTCGGCGACGGTCCGGCCGGTGTCGGTCAGGGTCAGGTCCAGGCCCTGCCGTTCGGCGAGGCGCCGCTCCTCGACCTGGCGGACGGCGGCCATCACCGCCTGGAGCGGGACCCCGCTGCGCTCGGCCAGCATCCCGGGTTCGACGGAGCCGTAGCGGCGGATGCGCAGCAGCATCCAGCCGGCGGCGGGCAGCAGGTCGTACCCGGCCCGTGCGGTGATGTCCCGGTAGACCTCGCGGCGGCCCTCGCGGGTGCCGAGCACGGACAGGGCCCGGCAGCACTCGTCGTGGGAGGAGCGCTGCACCGGGTTGGGCGGGATGGTCTCGGAGGCGTCCGGCGCGGTGACCGAGCCGCGCAGCGGGTCCTCCTTCAGGAACCAGGCCAGCAGGAAGCCGAGGAGGGCGACCGGCGCGGCGTACAGGAACACGTCGGTGATGGCGGAGGCGTACGCGTGCAGGGCCGCCGGGCGCAGCGCGGGCGGCAGGGCCGCGATGCCCCGCGGATCGGACGTCAGCGTGCCGGCGGTGACGCCGGGCGGCAGGCGCACGCCCCGGAAGGCGGCGGCGAGTTGGTCGGCGAGGCGGCTCGCGAAGACCGCGCCGAAGACGGCCACGCCGAAGGAGGCGCCGATGGAGCGGAAGAAGGTCGCGCCGGAGGTGGCGACCCCCAGGTCCTCGTAGGCGACGGCGTTCTGCACGATGAGCACCAGGACCTGCATGACCAGGCCGAGGCCCAGGCCGAGGACGAAGAAGGACGCGCCCATCGCGGCGGTGGGGCTGTGCTCGTCGAGCCGGTGCAGCAGGAGCAGGCCGAGGGCGGTGACGGCGGTGCCGGTCACGGGGAAGACCTTCCAGCGGCCGGTGCGGCTGACGATCTGCCCGGACACCGTGGAGGACAGCAGCAGCCCGGCCACCATGGGCAGCATGTACACGCCGGACAGGGTCGGGGAGATGCCGTGCACGACCTGGAGGAAGGTCGGCAGGTAGGTCATCGCGCCGAACATGGCGAAGCCGACGATGAAGCTGATCACGGCGGCGAGCGTGAAGGTGCGGATGCCGAACAGCTTCAGCGGCAGCACCGGCTCCGCGGCCCGCCGCTCCACGGCGACGAACGCCGCGGCGAGCAGGACGCCCAGCACGGACAGCCCGGTGACCTGTGCCGAGCCCCAGGCCCAGGTCGTCCCGCCGAGCGAGGCGACGAGGACCAGGCAGGTGGCGACCGCGGCGATCAGGAAGGTGCCGGGGTAGTCGATGACGTGGTGGGCGGAGCGGCGCGGCAGGTGCAGGGCGCCGGCGATCACCGCGAGCGCGACGATCCCGAGGGGCAGGTTGACGTAGAACACCCAGCGCCAGCCCAGGTGCTGGGTGAACACCCCGCCCAGCAGCGGCCCGAGCACGCTGGTCGTCCCGAACACCGCGCCGAACAGCCCCTGGTAGCGGCCCCGTTCGCGGGGCGGCACGATGTCCCCGACGATCGCCATGGACAGCACGATCAGCCCGCCGCCGCCCAGGCCCTGGAGCGCCCGGAAGGCGATGAGCTGGGGCATGTCCCGCGCCGTGCCGCACAGGGCCGAGCCGATCAGGAAGATCACGATGGCGGCCTGGAACAGCCGCTTGCGGCCGTACTGGTCGCCCAGCTTGCCCCACAGCGGGGTCGCGGCGGTCGACGCCAGCAGATAGGCGGTGACGACCCAGGAGAGGTGTTCGAGGCCGCCGAGGTCGCTCACGATGGTGGGCAGCGCGGTCGCCACGATGGTCTGGTCGAGGGCGGCGAGCAGCAGCCCCAGCAGCAGGGCGCCGATCGGGACCAGTACGCCGCCCGGCACGCGTTCGCCGCTCCTCGCGTCCTGTGCGGTGCCGTGCGTGTCCAGGGCCATGGAGACCTCCCGGGGCTCGGGTGCGTCCCTCCCATCGTGGTCGCTGTCACGGCATGCGGCCTGCCGAAGCCTTCGGGTGTGGCGGAGATGCGCATATTCTCTGAAGCTCCCGAGGGGGAGGGGGCCGAACGTGACTGCCGGACAGGGGGCCGCGTGCCCGGAGTGCGGGGCGCCGCGGGGCCGGGACCGCTCCCCGTCGTGCGCGTGCACGGCGCGGGCGGCCGAGGCGCTGCACGCGGCGCGTACGGCCGAGGCGGCAGCGGCGGAGGACTTCGATCCGCTGCGGATACGGCCGTACGTGGAGGTCCCGGACGCCTCCACGGCGTCGCCCCCGGACCGGGCCCCGGCGGCGGGAACGGGAGCACCGGGAGACCCGGCGGCGGACGCCGGACCGCCGGCCCCGCCCGGCCCCGCCACCGCCCCGCCGACGGACGTGACGGGGGCGCGGTCCGGCGGGACGGCCGGAACGAAGGAGACCGCCGGGACCGGCGAGGCCGACGAGACCACCGGGACGGAGTCCGCGCGGATCGGGCGGCGTGGGTCCCGTACCGTGCCGGCCGTCGCCGGGGGCGTGGGGGTGGCGGCCGTCGCGGCGGCCTGTCTCGCGCTGTTCTCCTACCACGAGCCCGCCCGGGGCCAAGCGGCCCAGGAGGTGCGGGCGAGCGTCCCGGCGGCGCCCACCCGGGCGTCCGCTCCGGCCACGGCACCGGCCCGGCCCGACGCGCCCGGCCCGCCGGTCCCCTCCCCCTCGGCGTCGCCGGACCCGGGCCCCTCCACGAGCACCGCGTCCGTGTCCGCCTCCCCGTCCGCGTCCGCGTCCGCTTCGGCGACGGTGCCGACCCCCACGGCCTCGCGCTGCGCCTCCGGCCCCGCCTCCCCCGGCCCGTCCGTGCCGGCGTCCGGCACCCCGCGCGCCACGCCCGCCGCGGCACCGGTGCTGCGGCGCGGGGACACCGGCTTGGAGGTGGCCGAACTGGAGCGGCGGCTGCGGCAGCTCAACCTCTACGGCGGCCGGATCGACGGCGTCTTCACCCGCCCGGTGGAGGACTCCGTACGCATCTACCAGCTCGCCCGGGGCGTCGTGGCCGACCCGCCCGGCGAGTACGGCCAGGCGACCCGCAAGAGCCTGGAGCAGGAGACCACGGACCCCTGAGCCCTCGGCGCCCGGGGCGCCGTCAGCCGAGGTGCAGCCGTACCGTGCCGTCGGCCCGTGCCTCGACCCGTACCCGGGTGAGGTCCGGCACGGCCACGTCCGGGTCGTGCCGGACGGCGCGCGGGCCGACGCCCACGACCCGCATCCCCGCGGCGCGCCCCGCCGCGATCCCGGCTCCGGAGTCCTCGAAGACGACGCAGTCGGCGGGGTCGACGCCCAGTTCGGCCGCGCCCTTGAGGAAGCCCTCGGGGTCGGGCTTGCTCGCGCCCACAGACTCGGCGGTGACGCGGACCGCGGGCAGCGGCAGCGCGGCGGCGCGCATGCGGGCGGTGGACAGGGCGACGTCGGCGGAGGTCACGAGGGCGTGCGGGAGCCCGGCCAGGGAGGCGAGGAAGGCCGTGGCGCCGGGGATCTCGATCACGCCGTCGGTGTCGGCGGTCTCCTCGGCGAGCATCCGGGCGTTGTCGGCGAGGTTCTGCTCCATGGGCCGCTCGGGCAGCAGGACGGCCATCGAGGCGTGGCCCTGCCGGCCGTGCACGACCTTCATCACCTCGTCGCCGTCCAGCCCGTTCCGCTCGGCCCAGCGCCGCCAGATGCGCTCGACCACGGCGTCCGAGTTGACGAGGGTGCCGTCCATGTCGAGCAGGAGGGCGCGGGCGGTGAGGACGGCGGGGGTGGCGGTGGCCGGCATCGGGCAGCTCCAGGAACGAGAGGGTCCCGTGTCGGGAGGGACGGCGGGAGGGACGCTGGGTGGGTGGTGGGAGGAACGCCGGGTGGGTGGTGGGAGGAACGCCGGGTGGGTGGTGGGAGGAACGCCGGGTGGGGTGGTCGGAGGGGCGGCGGGAGGGACCGTCGTGCCGGGTGGCGGGAGGGACAAGGCGGCCCCGCCCGCCGGTCAGGGAGAACGGGCGGGAGCCACTTTGTTTCCCCACGGTACAAAACGGGGGCCGGTCCCGCCACCACCCAGCGGCGAGGATTCATCCGCCGTTCAGCGCCGGTCCTCCCGCGACCGCGCACGGCACCCCTCAGCCGCGCACGGCCTCCCACAGGCTCCACACGCCGAGCGCCAGCATCACCAGGGCCGCGATCTGCGTGATCAGCCGCAGCGGCACCCGCTTCATCAGCGCCTTCCCGCCGACGATGCCGAGTCCGGCGACGGCCCACAGACCGAGCACGGCGCCGAGGCCGACGGAGAAGGGGTCGTCGTAGCGGGCGGCGAGGTTGGCGGTCATGATCTGCGTCAGATCGCCGAACTCGGCGACGAGGATGAGCATGAAGCCGGTGCCCGCCACCTTCCAGAAGGACTGGTCGGCGGGCTTCTGGACCTCCTCCTCGCCGTCGTCCTTCTTCAGCAGCAGCATCGCGGCACCGCCGAGGAAGAGGACGCCGGTGACGGCGTGCACGATCTGCTGGGGCAGCAGGGTGAGCACGCTGCCGGCCGCCACGGCGAGCACGACGTGCAGCAGGAAGGCGGCGGCGACGCCCGCGAACACGTACGAGGCGCGGTAGCGGGTGCCGAGGACCAGGCCGGCCAGCGCGGTCTTGTCCGGCAGTTCGGCGAGGAAGACGACGCCGAAGACGAGCGCCGTCACGGTGATGCTGATCAAGATTCCCTCAATCGGTCGGGCTGCCCCGCCGAGAGTGCGGTACGTCACGCGATGACACCTCGGCGCGGCAGCACACGTTCCGCCCGCGCCTTGGGGCACGGGCGTGCACTGCTTGCCGAAGGTCTCGCCGGCGGACTCGGTCGCGAGGTCCGCCTCCGGGCGCCGGCTCAGGCTCGCTGAGCAGTATGTCGACGGTCCGGCGAGGGGCTACTCCCCTTCTGCGCCTCCCATCGTACGGGATGTGAAAGTTCGGTCGTGAAACGCCCGTACGCCTTGTCGTGACATGAACGCGTCACTATTTTCTCACCGAGCGCTCACCCCCCGGCCACGCGGCCCCGCGAGCATTCCCTCGCTCGCGCCCACCATCCCCACCCCGCAAGGGAGTTCGCATGTCCAGGTTCTACGCGCGTCGACGGGTGAGCGTACTCGCGGCCCTCACCGGTCTCATCGCCTCCGCCGCCCTGTTCAACCCGCCGACCGCCTCCGCCGCCCTGCCCACGCCGGTCAGCGGCGCCACCGCCCGCGGCTACCTCGCCCAGCTCACCGTGGCCACCGAGAACCGCACCGGCTACCAGCGCGACCTCTTCCCGACCTGGATCACCATCTCCGGCACCTGCAACACCCGCGAGTGGATCCTCAAGCGGGACGGTTCGAACGTCGTCACCGACTCCGCCTGCGCCGCCACCAGCGGCACCTGGTACTCCCCCTACGACGGCGCCACCTGGAGCGCCGCCTCCGACGTCGACATCGACCACCTCGTGCCGCTCGCCGAGGCCTGGGACTCCGGGGCGGGCAAGTGGACCACCGCCCAGCGCCAGGCCTTCGCCAACGACGTCACCCGCCCCCAGCTCCTCGCGGTGACCGACAACGTCAACCAGGCCAAGGGCGACCAGGACCCCGCCACCTGGATGCCGTCCCGCACCGCGTACCGCTGCACCTACGCCCGCGCCTGGGTCCAGGTGAAGTACTACTACGGCCTCTCGGTCGACTCCGCCGAGAAGAGCGCGCTGACGAACTACCTGGCCGCCTGCTGAGGCCCGCGCCCCGCAGACGGCACCGAAGGGCCCGCGGCCGGCGTACGGCCGCGGGCCCCCGCCGCGTCCCGGTCCGTCAGGAGGCCGGTCTGCGGCGCATCAGGAAACCCGCCGCCGCGCCCGCCCCGAACAGCGCGGCCACCGAGACCCCGGTGGCCAGCCAGGTGGCGCCGAGCCACTGGGCGCCGTAGTAGCCGAGGGCCACGCTGTACGCGGCCCAGGACAGACCGGCCAGGGCCGACCACGGCACGAAGTCGCGGGCGCGGTGGTGGGCGGCGCCCGCGCAGAACGAGACGACCGAACGGCCGGCGGGGGCGAAGCGGGCGAGGACGACCAGTGCGCCGCCGCCCCGGGCGAGCGCGTCGCCGAGGCGCTCCTGCGCGGAGCTCAGCCGCCGGGAGCGGGCTATCGCCCGGTCCAGCCGCTCCCCGCCGCGCCAGGCCAGCCGGTAGGCCACCAGGTCACCGAGGAGCGAGGCGGTCGCCGCGGACAGGATCAGGGCCAGGATGTCCGGCACCTCGTGCGGGACCCGGCCCGTCGCCGCGCCGGAGCCTGCGGCGGCCGCCGTGGCCGCGGTGATGACCAGCACACCGCTGGGCAGGACCGGCAGGAACACGTCGAGCAGCACCGACACGGCGACCACTGCGTAGATCCAGGGTCCGCCGGCCAGCGCACCCACGGTTTCGAACACCACGACTCCCGTCACTCCCCCGTTGACAGCCATACAGCGTACGCCGGGGGTGCGACAGGAGGTTCGCGGGGGTGCGCCCGGCGATCACCCGGCGTCCGCGGGGTGACCGCCGGCGCGGGCCGGTGCGGTCAGGCCGCCATGAGGGGCTGCTCCGCCGCGGGCTCGCCGCCGGCCTTCGTCCGCCGGCCGATCAGCCCGTCCAGGGCGAAGGCGCCGGAGCCGGTGAAGACCAGCAGCAGGAACCCCCAGCAGAACAGCACCGGCAGTTCCCCGCCGTTCTCGATGGGCCACAGGGCGGCCCGCTGGTGGACGTCGAAGTAGGCGTACGCCATCGAGCCGGAGCAGATCAGCGCCGCCCCGCGGGTGCCGAGGCCGACCAGGACCAGGGCTCCGGCCACCACCTGGATCACGGCGGCGTACCAGCCGGGCCAGGTGCCGGCCGGAATGGTGCCGCCGTGGGTGCCCTCCGCGCCGCCGAGGACGCCGAACAGGGAGGCGATGCCGTGCGCGAAGAACAGCAGGGCGAGGACGGCCCGGAAGCCACCGAGGGCGTACGGCCGGGCGGCGTCGAGGTGAGCGGACATGAAGGGAGGACTCCTCTTCGGTCTTTGACGGACCGGCCGGGGACAGGGCCGGTCGCGGGGACGGCGGTACCGAACGGAGGCCCAGGTTAGGCGTCCCTAATGAGTACTTGCAAGTTCAACATTCAGCCGAGTGGGGAGATCCGGACGCACGACGTCCCGGGCACGCGGTGGCGCGCACCCGGGACGCAACTGTCCCTGCTGGTCGTCGAGTTGGGGTCACGGAGGTCCGGCGGTGACGGCCGTGCCCCCCGGCGGGGCGGTCAGTCCGACGGCACCTTTCGGCCGTCCGCGGCCACCGCGCCGCCCCGCGCGCGACGGCCCCGCACCTCCAGGGCGCCGAGCAGTTCCGCCGTGGCGCGGGCCACGGCGTCCACGGCGGCGTCGAACGCCTCGCGGTTGTGGGCGGCGGGGGCCCGGAAGCCCGAGACCTTCCGTACGTACTGCAGCGCGGCCGCGCGGATGTCGTCGTCCGTGGCCTCTTCGGGCAGCGCGGGTGGTCGCAGCGTCTTGATACTCCGGCACATGCCCCCAGTCTGGCGCGCGCCTGCGGCGCCTGCGAAGATCACCGCGAAGGCGGCCACCGACCTCCGGGGCCGACCGTCGAAGGGACAATTCCATGACGCACCGCTCCACCGTGGCCGTCCTCGGCCCCGGCGGCACCGGCGGCCTGCTCGCCGCGCTGCTCTCCCGCTCGGGCCACCGCGTGATCTGCCTGGCCCGGGAGTCCACCGCCGACGCCCTGCGCCGCACCGGCATCACGGTCCGCAGCGCGCAGTTCGGCGAGTTCACCGCCGCCGTCGAGGCGGACACCGAGCTGCGCGAGCCGGTCGACGCCTGCCTGGTCACCGTCAAGCACACCGCGCTCGGCGCCGCCCTCACCCGGATCCCGCCGGCCGTCCTCGGCGACGCCCTGGTCGTGCCGCTCCTCAACGGCGTCGAGCACCCGGCCGCCCTCCGCGCCGGCCACCGCCCCGACCGGGTCGCCCCGGCCGTGATCCGCGTGGAGTCGACCAGGACCGCCCCGGGCGTGATCGAACACGGCAGCCCCTTCACCGAGATCGACCTGGCCGGGGACGCCGTGCCCCGGGCCCGCCTCGACGCGCTGGCCGGCCTGCTCACCGCCTGCGGGGTGAGCACACGCGTGGCCGGGGACGAGACGGCGGCCCTGTGGGCCAAGATGGCGTTCCTCGCGCCGTTCGCCCTGCTCACCACCCGGTACGGCATCCCGCTCGGCGAGGCCCGCACACGGCACCGGGCGGAGCTGGAGGCGCTGGTCGCCGAGACCGCGCAGGTCGGCCGCGCCTGCGGCGCCCCGGTCGATCCGGCCCGGGCCCTCGCCCGGTACGACGCCTTCCCGCCGGCCGCCCGGTCCTCCATGCAGCGCGACGCCGAGGCGGGCCGCCCGCTCGAACTGGACGCGATCGGCGGTGCGCTGCTCCGCGCGGCGGCGCGGCACGGCATACCGGTACCGGTGACGGAACGACTGGTGCGCGAGCTGCGGGAGGCCGGGCACTGACCCCGCGGCCGTCCGTGCGGCCGGAACACCACGTCGGCCGCACGGACGAACTCGCCACCCAAAATCGAACAGGCGTACCATTGCCGGGTGGCTACGACCTCTGACTTCCCCAGTGACCTCCTCGCCGGCCAGGAGGAGCTGCATCAGGTCCGGGCCGAACTGTCGGCCCTGCTCAAGCGCTTGCCCTGGTCGGTCGAGCCGATGGACGGCTTCAGTGACGACACCGGCTGGCGGAAGGTGGAGCGGCCCGCCTCCCCCGGCTGGACGGAGGACGAGCAGGCCGAGGTGGAGAAGCTGCGGCGGCGCGAGCACGAGCTGGCGGTGTTCGTCACCACGCACCGCCACTGGGCCGAGGTCACGGCGGGTGAGCAGGTGGCGGCCCGGTCCCGGCTGAAGCACGCCCACGGGACGGCGGCCGGGTAACAGGAGAAGCGGGGGAACGGGAGAACAGGGGAGGGAAAACGCGCCGGCCCCCGGAGGACTCCGGGGGCCGGACCTGTGGGCGCGGACGGTTTCGAACCGCCGACATCCTGCTTGTAAGGCAGGCGCTCTACCCCTGAGCTACGCACCCGGGACAGGCCGACAGCCTACATGGCCCGGCGGGCCGCACCGCAAACCCTCCGCGCCGGAACTCCGGCACCGCGTACGGCGAACTGACCGGCCCGTGTGTTCGTCTACACCGGGTGGGAGAATGACACCACCCAGGGCGCACCACAGCACGGGAGAAGGATGTGACGGCCACACCGGGCACGCCAGCGACACCGCCGTATCCGAGGTCGTCCGCCGCCGGGGCCCGGGCCGGCCGCTCCGCGGTGCGTGACGTGGTCGCCCTGCTGGCCCTGCCGCTGTTGGCCGCGCCGGTGCTGGCCGGGTCGTTCGCGGGGGGCGGCACCCGGCGCTGGTTCGGCGGCCGGGCGGAGAACCAGCGGGCCGAGGCCCAGGCGGCGAAGGACGCGGCCGCGAGCGCCTTCTACGAACTCGACACCGCCCAGCGGGACCTGCGGATCTCGGTGGAGACGATCTCGGCGGTGGACGACTCCCCCGCCGCGCGGCGGGCCGTCGCCGGCTTCGAGGCGCTAGGGCAGCGGATCGACGAGGTGAGCCGGCAGTACATCGAGGCCGTCGACGCCCACGACCTGGACCGGGACGGGCTGGAGGCCGGCGCCGCCTCCCGGGCCCGCGCCGAGCTGACCGCGGCCAAGGACGAGCTGCTGCGGGCCCGGGAGGAGCTGGACCGGTTCGCCGGGTCGCTCGGGCCGCTGCTGGACAAGGCGGAGACCCGGCTCGCCCGGCTGGCGCCCGCCGTGGAGCGGGCCCGGCAGTCGCTGGTGGCCGCCGGCAACGCCCTGGACGCCGTACGGGAGCGGAACCTGCGGGCCGACGGGCTGGCCGCGCGGCTGGCGGCCCTGGCCCCGGAGCTGACCAAGCTGAACCAGGGTGCCGGGCAGCACGGGGCGCAGGCGACGCTGGAGCGGGCCGAGCGGGTGCAGCGGGAGGCCGGGGCGATCCGGGCGGAGGCCGAGCGGCTGCCGGAGCGGGCCGCCGAGATCGATCACCGGCTGGTGTCCCTGCGGACCCGGGCCCAGGCGCTGACCACCCGGGCCGGGCAGGTGGAGCCGGTGCTGAGCGAGCTGCGGCGCCGGTTCACCGCGGCCTGCTGGCAGGACCTCCAGCAGGTGCCCGGGCAGGCCGCGGAGAACGTGCGGCAGGCCGAGCTGAAACTGGGCCAGGCGCGGGAGGCGCGCGACGCCCAGCGGTGGCCGGACGCCACCGCGCTGCTGTCGACCGCACGGGCGCTGCTGGACGCCACCGACGACGCCGTGTCGGCCGCCGGTTCCAGGCTGACCAGCCTGAACGCGGTGCAGAAGGACCCGCAGGCGGAGATCGAGCGCACCCGGTTCGCGATCCGGGACGCGCAGCGGCTGGCCATGGCCGGCCGGACGACCCCCGATCCGCGGCACGCCCGGCCGCTGGACGACGCGGTGGCCCGGCTGGAGCGGGCGGTCGCCGCGCTGGAGGGGCGCCACCCCGACTACTGGCACTTCCTGACCGAGACGGACGGGGTGCGGCGGACGGTGGCGCGGGTGGTGGCGCAGATCCGCGACGAGCGGGGCGCCGGGCACTGATCCCGTGCGTGTTGCCGGTGGGCCCGGACAGGCGGATATTGAAGGGACGGACGGCCTCCACCAACGCCCGAGGGAGGCGACATGGCCGCACACGCGGTGCACACGCGACCACGCCGGCGGATGCAGCTCGACGAGCACCTGCCCGTCGACCACCGGCTGAACACGGTCTACCGGATCGGAGCGGGCCTGATCGGCGCCTTCCTGATCGCCTTCGGCATCCTCGGCCTGATCAACCGCATCGGCTTCTTCGACACCGGCGGCAACATGGTCGTCGGGCTGAACAGCAACGGGACGCTGAGCATCCTGTCGATCTGCATCGGCGCACTGCTGATGGTCGGGATGGTGATCGGCGGGAACGTCGCCTCGACCATGAACATGGTCCTCGGCGTGCTGTTCCTGCTGAACGGCTTCCTGTTCCTCGGCCTGCTGGACACCACGGGCAACTTCCTGGCCTTCCGGATCCAGAACGTGTTCTTCAGCTTCATCGTGGGCCTGCTGCTGATGACCTTCGGCATGTACGGCCGGGTCGGTTCGGTCCTGCCGCACGACAACCCGTACTGGAAGGCCCGCCACCCGGGGCACGGCGAGCCCGAGGGGCATGAGCACGAGACCGGCACACCGCCGGTGCGGATGCCCATGCCCGAGACGGACGAGACACACGGGCCGGACTGAGCCGACCCGCCCCCCGTCACCGCCTTCCGGGCCGGTCAGGTCCGGTAGGCGTAGAACGCCGCCTTCGGGTACGAGGCGACGAGGCTGGCCACCGACCGGTTGTAGGTGTTGGTCGAGTGGTACGTCACGTACGGCCTACCGCGGCTGTCACGGTTGGTGACGATCATCGAGTGGTCCTTGGACCCGTCCCGGTTGAAGTCCACCTGGAGCACGTCGCCGATGTCCATCTGGTAGACGTTGGCGAGGCTCGTGGCGCGCTTCGAGGACAGGGCGAACCAGGAGAACTCGTTGACCCCGACGAAGGAGTCCGACTGGATCTCCGAGTTGCCGAACCACTTGTGGAAGTCGTTCGTGTAGCCCGGGACGTGCTTCCAGCCGCCGGCCTTCAGGGCCTGGCTGACGAAGTTGGTGCAGTCGCCGCCGGCGCCCGCGCCGCTGAAGTCGGGGTAGGCCGGGTTGTACTTCTTCCAGTACTTGGTCGCGTAGGTGACCATGGCCTTGTAGTCGGACCCGGTCCCCGTCAGCTTCTTGCGGTTGGCGGGGGCGGGCCAGGTGGTGGCCGCGCGGGCCGCGCTCGGCGGACCGTCGACGGCGGCGGCCGGCGCCTTGCCGACGTCGGGCGTGGCGACCTGGTTCACCGCGAGGTAGCCCTGGTCGGTGTCCTTGATGCCGGTGAGCTGCCAGGTCCCGCGGTCGGCCGTGAAGGTCAGCTCGTGGTGGGCGGTGAAGCCGGTCGACTTCGGGCCCCCGGCGGGCGCGGTGCCGTAGGTCAGCGACGTGGTCTCGGTGACGGCGACCTTGGCGTGCCGGCCCTTCACCTGGGTCGCGTCGAGCGTGACCTGGGTGCTGCCGGCGCGGTACGTCTCGCCCAGCCGGGCGAGCCGGCCGCGGCGGCCGCGCAGCTCGTCCAGCGCCGACTTCTGCGCCTGGGTCTGCCCGCCGGACAGGCGCACGGCACCGGAGAAGCCGGAGGTGTGCCGGGTGTCGGCCGTGCCGGCGCCCTTCACGAGGGCCTGGGTGCGGTCGGTGAAGACCGCGTCGGCCAGCCGCTGGAAGGTCGCCTTGGTCTTCGCGTCCACGGTCGGGTCGTCTGTCACCGCCGCACCAGCGGACCAGTTCGGCACCAGGGCCACACCGGCGACCACCGAGGCCGCCGCCGCGGTGACTATGGCGGTACGGCTCCGCTTACGGCTCAGTCTTCTGGATTTCAATGATGTTCCCCTCTACGCCGGTACACATACCGGGAGGAGGCATCTTCGCACGGCCGCGACGGCGGTTGTGAAGGGGGTTGCACAAGTGGAACCCCCTGTGCTGACTTGTTACTTGACGACCGCGGACCAGTCCGGCGACTGGGCCGGATCGAGGCTGCGCAGGGCCGCCAGGGTCTGCGGTGTCTGGACGTCGAGCCAGTCGGCCAGCTCCTTGAACGACACGCACTTGACGCCCTGCCTGGTGCACACGTTCTTGACGACCTGGTCGATGGATTTCATGTAGATGCCGCCGTTCCAGTCCTCGAAGTGGTTGCCGATGAACAGCGGAGCGCGGCTGCCGTAGTACACGCGGTTGAAGCCGGCCATGTAGGAGTCGACGGTCTGCCGCTCCCACTCGGCGAACTTCTCGGGGTCGCCCTGGGTCTCGCCCTCGGACTGGTTGTACAGGAAGTTGAAGTCCATGGACAGACCCTGGAACTTGCCGCTCTCGTACGGCAGCATCTGGAGCGGGAAGTCCCAGATGCCCTTCTTCTTCGTCGGCCATATCTGGAAGTCGCCGGGCGAACTGGCGTCGTAGCGCCAGCCGTAGTCCTTGATGGCCTTGAGCAGGTTGGGCTGGCCCTCCAGGCAGGGCGCCCGGCCGCCGGTGACCTCCTTCTTGAAGTCGAAGGGCAGCGGCGGGACGTCCGTGAAGCCGGTGTTGGTCTTCCAGCGCTCCACGAAGGAGAAGAACTGGTCGATCTCGCTCTTCCACTGGGCCACGCTCCAGTCGCCGCCGCCCTTGGCGCCGCAGAAGTGGCCGTTGAAGTGGGTGCCGATCTCGTTGCCGTCCTGGTACGCCTTGCCCAACTGCTCGACCGTGGTGCGGATGTGGTCGTCGGTGGCGTAGTCGATGGCCGCGTCGCCCGCGCCGTGCATGGGGCCGTGGTACTGCGCCTTCTTGCTCTTCGGCAGCAGGTAGATGCCGGTGAGGAAGAAGGTCATGTGGGCCTTGTACTGCTTGGCCAGTTCCCGGTAGTGCGAGAACAGGCGGTCGGCGCCCTCCAGCGCGCCGTCCCAGGAGAACACCACGAACTGCGGCGGCTTCTCACCGGGCTTGAGCGGCTTCGGCACCAACTGGTGCTGCTGCGGCCCGGTGTCGGAGGTGGATCCGTCGCCGAGGATCCGGGTCTTGCCGTCCCACTCCGGGCTCGGGTCGGCCTTCGGCGCGGACGCGGGCTTCCGGTCCGCGGCGCCGGCCGGCGCGCTGCCGCTGCCGTCGGTGCCGGACAGCGCCAGGAACCCGGCCACGAGCGAGGCCGCGACGAGGAGCGCGGCCAGCGTCAGGACCTGTGGTCGGGTGACCCGGGGCAGGCTGCGGCTGCGGGGGGCTCGACGGCGGCCTGTCGACGACATCTTGCTGGGCATGCGCGGCTCATTCTGCGGGAGGGAGGAGGGGACGGGGCACGGCTCAGCCGATTCCCGTCGCGGCCGACCAGAGGGCGTAGGGGACGCTGTCGGCGGACGTACCGGCCAGGCCCTTGAGCGGCAGTGGCTCCAGGGACTTGGTCAGGTCGATCCGGTAGACGACGATCGCGGTGGACACGGATTCGGCGGTGCCGACGTACCAGGCGGCGGTGTCCTTCTCGGTGGTGCCGGCCTTCCCCAGCACCCCGGCCCGGCCGGCCGCCTCCGGGTGGGCGGTGCGGAAGGAGTCGGTGAGCGCCTCGGTGACCGCCCGGGCCACCGTGGCGCCGACCGCGCGCCGGGGTCGCGGGAGGTCGAGGGCGACCGGGGAGCCGTTGCGGGTGATCCGCTGCACCGCGTACGGCTCGGTGTGCAGGCCGCCGGCGGCGAAGGTGGCGTAGCCGCCGGCCATCCGGATCGCGCTGGGCGTGGAGTTGCCGAGGGACAGCGCGGGCACCTGCGGGCCGATGCTGGAGGGCAGCAGCCCGGACGCCTCCGCGGTCGCGCGCACCTTGTCAAGACCGGTGTCCATGCCGAGCTGCATGAACGGCGTGTTGACCGACTTGGCGAGCGCGTCGTGCAGGGTGATCCGGCCGTAGGACTTCCCGCCGTCGTTGTGCGCGGCGACCTTCCTGCCGCTGCGGTCCCAGTACGGCCCCTCGGGCGTGGTGACGGGCACGGCGTCGTCGCCGTCGTAGACGCTGTCCGGGGTGACCGGGGTGGCGGGTCCGCCCCGCGTCTTGTGCACGCCGTGTTCGAGTCCGGCGGCGTAGACGAACGGCAGGAACGCGGTGCCGGCGGGGACGGTGGTCGCGTTGGACTCGTTGTAGCCCTGCCGGCGGTGGTCGGGGCCGCCGTAGACGGCGAGGACCCGGCCGTCCGCGGCCACCGAGGCGCCGCCGTAGTGCCCGCTCCTCGCCTGAGCCGGGTGGTCCGTCCGGGCCTTTCGGCGGGCCGCGGTGACGGCGTCGGTGAGCGCGCCCTCCCGCTTGCGGTCGAAGGTCGTGTAGATCTGGTAGCCGCCGAGGTCGAACTGCTTGTCCGTCAGGTGGCCGGACTTCCTGGCGTACTGCGCCGCCAGCTCCACCAGGTAGTCGCTCTGCGCACCGGTGTTGTACAGCGGGTTGCTCTTGAGCGGCTCGGGGAAATGGGTGTAGGTCGCCCGCCGCTGCGGGGACAGCTTGCCGATCTTGACCATGCGGTCGAGGATCCAGGACCAGCGCTCCACCGCCCGGGCGTGGTTCGACTTGCCGAGGGTGGGGTCGTAGAGGCCGGCGCCCTTGAGCAGCGAGGCGAGCACGGCCGCCTCGGAGACGTCCAGCTCGCTGACGTCCTTGCCGTAGTAGGCCTGTGCGGCGCGCTGGATGCCGTAGCTGCCGCGGCCGAACCAGGAGGTGTTGAGATAGCCCTCCAGGATGTCGTCCTTGCTCATCTTGCTGTCGAGCTTGAGGGCGATCATGGCCTCGGTGAATTTTCGGCTTACCGTCTGGTTCTGTGTGAGATAAACGTTCTTCACGTACTGCTGGGTAATGGTGGAGCCGCCCTCGGTGTCCCCCTGCCCCAGCGTGCGGAACACCGCGCGGGTGAGGCCCTTGGCGGATATGCCCGGGTCCGAGTAGAAGCTCTGGTTCTCCGCGGCGAGCACCGCCCAGCGCACGTCCTCGGGTATGTCCTTCAGCGGCATCGCCTGCCGCTGCACCCAGCCCGTGCGGGCCATGGGCGTGCCGTCGGACCAGAAGTAGACGTTGTCCTGCTGGGTCGCGTACGTGTTCAGGTTGCTCGGTATGTCCGTCATCGCGTACGCGGTGACGAGGAACGCCCCCAGCAGGCCGAACGAGGTCAGCACGGCGCCGGCCCACTGGCGCCAGGAGGGCATCCAGCGGCGCCAGCCGGTGCGGCCGGGGCGCGGGTAGACGGGCTTCAGGCGGCGCGCGAACGGGAGCAGCGGGCCCAGCAGCCGGCCGGCCGCGGCCGCCACCGCGGCGGGCCGGGCGTTCCCCCGCCCGGCGGAGCGCGCGTCGCGGCGGCGCTCGGCCCGGCCGCCGCCCGGACCGGCCGGCGGCGGTGGCGGGGGCACGCGCAACTGCATGGTCTCGTCCGCCCTGAGAGCGTCGACTCTCAGGTGCAGGGTCTCGTCGGCGTCCACTGACTCCTGGCCACGGCCACCCCCCACGGGGCCGTCCTCCCCCTGCGACGCATCGGTCACGCCTGCGTCTCCCTCCGCACTCGTCCTGCTCGCGCGGGTGAGCTGAGCATCCTCGCCACGGCGTTCACAAATTATCAGCAACGTTTTCGAATGCTCTGCCCGTATGCCGGATGGAAAGCAACACTCAGGAAAAATTGAGGGACCGCGGATCGGGCGCCGGCGGTTAATCTGGGCGCATGCCTCGCTACGAGTACCGCTGCCGGACCTGCGGCGACACGTTCGAACTGAACCGCCCGATGGCCCGGTCCGCCGACCCCGCCGACTGCCCCGCGGGCCACGACGACACGGTCAAGCTGCTGTCGACGGTGGCCGTCGGCGGTGTCTCCGCCGCCCCCGCGCCCGCCCCGGGGGGCGGTGGGGGCGGCGGCTGCTGCGGCGGGGGCTGCTGCGGCTAGCCGGCTCCCCGGGCCGCGCGCAGGAACTCCCCGAGGATCCGCTCCCCCGCCAGCACCCCCCGATCCGGCAGCGCGCCGATCCCCGGCGCGCTCCAGCCGGTGTCGGCCAGTTCGCCGTGGCCGGGGCGCCAGCCGCGGTCGGCGGCCAGCAGCAGGTCGGCGTCGAGCAGCGAGTCCCCGGCGGCCAGGGTCAGTTCCGCGCCGGTGCGGCGGGCCACCTCGCGGACGGCCGCGCCCTTGGTGAGCGGCTTGGGGACGGCGTAGATCTTGCGGCCCTGGAGGGAGACCGTCCAGCCCCGCCCCTCCGCCCACGCCGCCAGCTCCTTCACCCAGTCGTCGGGCAAAAGTTCGCGCTCCACCACGAGGTAGGCGAACAGGTCCTCGGCGACCCGTTGCCTGCGCACCCACACCGGGTCCGCCGAGCGCAGCAGGTGCTCGCGGACCTCCGCCAGCGGTGCGCACTCGTCGGCGAGCCGGGCCTGCACGCCCGCGTGCCAGCCGGCGTCCGTGACCCCGTCCACCAGCAGATGGCCGCCGTTGGCGCAGATCGCGTACTTCGGGGGCGGGCCGGGCAGGTTGATCCGCTGGTACTGCTTGCGCGTACGGGTCGTGGCCGGCACGAAGACGGCCGCGTCCCCCAGCTCGGTCAGCAGCCGGGCCGCGGTCTCCGTCAGGTAGGAGAGCGGCCGGGCCTCGTGCACCTCCACGCACAGCAGCCGGGGCGCCCGCGCGTCCGGCATGGTCAGCGCCAGGGCCGCCGCGGAGTAGATGAGCGTACGGTCGAGGTCGCTCGCCACCAGAACCGGCATCAGCGGTTCACCGCCTTGCCGTCGGCGCCGGTGGCGCCCCGCGTGTACCGGGGGTGGATCAGCCCGACGCAGGTGTACGGCAGGTCGTCCACCTCCTCGACCGGCACCCCGCGCTGTGCGGCGAGCAGCCGGACGTGCTCCAGGTCGGCACTGGCCCCCGCCCGGGCGAGGATCTTCCACGGCACCCGGCGCAGCAGCACCCGGGTGGTCTCGCCGACCCCGGGCTTGACCAGGTTCACGTCGTGGATGCCGTACTCCTCGCTGATCCGCTCGACCGCTCGCCAGCCCGCCCAGGTCGGGGTGCGGTCGGTGGCCGGCAGTTCCTTGACCGCCTCCCCGACGGCGTCGGCGACCTCGGGGAAGCGGGCGGAGACGGCGTCCAGGAAGACCGTGGAGAGGTCGGCGCCCGCGAGTTCCCGGTAGAACTTCGCGCCGTGGAAGTCGTCCGGGCCGACCAGGTCGGCGCGCAGGACCGTCCGCGAGACGAGGCCGGAGACGGTCGAGTTGAGGCAGGCGGAGGGGATGAGGAAGTCCTCGCGGGTGCCGAAGGTGCGCACGCAGGAGCCGGGGTCGGCGAGCACGGCGATCTCCGGGTCGAATCCGGTCACGCCCTCCTCCGCCTCGAACTTGGCGACCGCGTCGGCGAGTTCGCGGCTGATGGCGCCCTTGCCGGTCCAGCCGTCGACGAAGACGACGTCCCGGGGGTCGTGGTGGGCGGCCAGCCAGCGCAGCGCCGTGGCGTCGATGCCCCGCCCGCGCACGATCGACACCGCGTAGTGCGGCAGGTCGAGGCCGTGCCGGAACCGGGCCCAGCGGCGCATCAGGATGCCGACCGGGGTGCCCGCGCGGGCCAGGGAGACCAGCACCGGGCGCGGCGACCGCTCGGTGAGGACGGTCTCGGTGACGACGCCGACGGCGTGGGCGAGCCGGTCGGCCGAGGCGTCGAGGGCCTCGTGGAACAGCTCCTGGTACGCCTCGCTGGGCTGGTACTCCACCGGCAGCGACTCGGCGTAGTGCGCGCCGCCCTGCTGGACGGCCTCCTCCCGCTCCTCGGTCGGCGCCTCCAGGGTGACGTGGGAGAGGTCCTGGAGCAGCCAGCCGACCTCCTCCGGCGGGTACGAGGAGAACGCGGGGCCGCGGAGGGGCTCGGGCATGGCCTGCCTTTCGGGAGCGGGCGCCGGCTCGGGGACGTGGGACGGGACGACCGCGAGCAGGACGTGCGGTGCGTGCGCGGCGAGGCGGGCCAGCAGGCCGTCGGGCGCGTGCAGGGCGGGGGTGTCGGCCGCGGAGTCGACCACGGCGACGACGGCGTCGAAGCCGGCTCCGGCGACGTTGTAGGCGTAGCGCTCGCCGGGGCCGTCGGCCGGGTCGTCGTGGGCGGGGAAGACCAGGCGGGTGCGGATCGCGTAGCCGGGGTCGTCGACCGCGAGGACGGGTGAGCGGGTGGTGGTGGAGAACCGCACCTCGGCGTCCGTGCCGCGCTCCAGTTGCCCGGCGATCCGCAGCGGGGCGTACATCAGCTCCTCGGAGCCGAGGACGAGCACCCGTCCGGCGCCGGCGGGCAGGGCCGCGGCCACGCGGCCGGCCATGGCGGGCAGCGCGGCCTCCAGGCGGGCCCGGTGGACGGGTGTGAAGCCGTGCCGGCCGCCGTCGGGCAGACCGCGGGGCCACTGCAGGTCGACGCGGGTCGCGGGGACGCGGACGGCCGTGCCGGGGGCGTCCGCGCACTCGTGCCGCGCGACCAGCTCCCGGCCCTTCTCCAGGACCCGCTCCGGCAGGTGCACGGTCCCGCGGGCGGCGGCGATCACGTCGACCCGCGCGCCGAGGCCCTCGGCGAACCGCCGCAGGCGTTCGGCGTCCCCCGGCGCGCGCATGTCGACCAGCGCCACCACCACGTACCGCCGCCGCGGATGGCGCCGGTGCAGGTCGCGGATGGTGTTCAGGACGGTGTTGCCGGTGGAGAACTCGTCGTCGACCAGGACCAGCGGCCCGGCGCCCGCGAGCAGCGCCGGGTCCGCGGGCAGCAGCAGGTGCGACGTGGCGTGCGAGTGCGACTCCTCGAAGCCGCCCGCGGGGGCGAGCCCGGCCACCGGCCGGCGCGTGGAGTGCAGGTACGGCGCCACGCCCACCCCGTCGGCCACCGCGTGCCCGAGTCCGGTCGCGGTCTCCGCGTACCCGAGGACGACCGCACCGGCCGCCTCCGCCTCGCCGAGCAGGTCGCGGACCCGGCGGCCGAGGCGCAGTCCGTGGCCGTAGACCACGGCGGGCGACTGCGGGACGTGCTTGCCCAGGACGTTCGAGACCAGCAGGTGGGCCCGCTTGGGGTTGCGCCGCAGCGCGAGCCCGAGCAGGTCCGTGAGCCCGTCGTCGCCCGCGAGCCGGACCCCGAGCCGCTCGGCGACCCAGCTGCCGGACCAGACCCCGTCGTTCACTGCGTTCTTCATGCGTTCCTTGGAAGAGAGGGCGGAAGGTTCAGCCGGATATTCCGGCGGCGAGCAGCTCCACGAAGCCGACGTCCTGGTCGGCGACGCCGAACACCTCGGCGCGCAGCATGGTCCGCTCCGCCCAGGCGCGGTGCGGCTTCACCTCGTTCATCTTGTTCGTGTAGGCCGACCTGAGTACACCCCCGCCGCCGCGTTCCGGCCGCAGGATGTCCTGGGCGTCGCTGAACTCCTCGTGGCTGACCACGGAGAGGGCGTGCACGGGCAGGACGTGGGAGGGGTGGATGCAGGTCTTGCCGAGCAGGCCGTTGGCCCGGTCCAGGGAGATCTCCCGGAGCAGCCCGTCCAGGGAGTGCTCGATGAGCTTCTGGCGCAGTTCGACGGCCCGCACCTCCAGGAAGGGGCTCTGCCGCAACTGCGGCTTGAACATGCGCTCCGAGGCACGGAAGTACTCCCAGACGGGGCCGGTGACGGTGAAGCCGGTGCCGTCGGCGCGGGCGAGCATGTTGACGACGTCGGCGATGACGGAGGCGACGACCTGGACGTCGTAGGCGGTCATGTCGGGGGCGCGGCGCAGGCCGTAGGAGGAGCAGAAGTCGGTGACGCCGAGGCGGAGGGCCAGCACCCGGTCGCGGTACTTGTCGACCGCGCGGAAGATGCCCTCCAGGGCGTCCACGCGCGACTCGCGGTAGAGCAGCTCGGGGGACTCCAGGACCGGCATGGCGAAGAGCCGCCGCCCGCTGCCGTTCTCGGCGTTGGTCAGGGCCTCCAGGAAGGGGATGCCGCGCTCCTCGGTGAACTTGGGCAGCACGAACCCGGAGAGCAGCCGCACGGCCGGGCCGAGGCGGCGGACCAGGTCCGGGATCTGCTCCGGGGCGCGCACCCGGATGAACAGCAGCGGGGGCTCCACGCCGGGCCGGGCGTCGAGGTCGGCGAACTGCCGGACGAGGTTCTCCTCGCCCGCCGCGACGTCCGCGTCGTCGATGGAGTCCTCCAGGCACAGCACCATCGAGACCACGCCGCTGCGGACCTGCTTGACGATGTCGTCGGCGAGCCGGGGCCGGGTGGCCGGGCTGTAGAGCGTGGCGCCGAGGGCCGCGGAGAGCAGCCGGGCCGGGGAGTCGGCCGTGAAGGCGCACGGCTCCTGGTGGAAGAGGCGCTGCCGTACCCCGGGGGCGAGGTGCCCGAAGTGACGCATGGAACTCCCTTGCGGTGCAGGCCGAGTCTGTGGGTTCGGTAAAGGGTGGCCGGTAATAGTACGTAGGGATGCATGTCGTGAGTTCCCTGCGGGCGTGAATATCCGGTGACCCGCCCGTGTCGGCGCCGCCGCCCCGCATTGTCGTGACCAGGACCGAGAGGGCAGGATGACCGCATGACGCACGCGATGCTGAAAGGGTCGAACGTCCCGCTGGAGGCCACCACGGTGCGCGCCGTGCTGCGCTGGACGCCCGGGCAGGACGTACCGGACGTGGACGTGTCGGCGCTGCTGCTGGGCCCCGACGGCCGTGTGCGCAGCGACGAGGACTTCGTCTTCTACAACCAGCCCCGGCACCCCTCCGGGACGGTGTGGCGGCTCGGCAAGAAGCGGGTCGCCGAAGGACTGACCGACTCGATCCAGACAGAGCTGTCCGGCGTCGAGCCGGGCGTCGGCCGGATCGTGCTCGTGGCCTCCGCGGACGGTGTCGCCTTCGACCGGGTGCCGGCGCTCTGTATCCACCTGCACGACGCGGCGGCCGCCGACGGGGAGCCGCTGGCCCGGTTCGACATCAGGCCGGAGACCGGCGCGGAGACGGCGCTGATCTGCGGTGAGCTGTACCGGCGCGGGGAGGGCTGGAAGTTCCGGGCGCTCGGCGAGGGCTACTCGAACGGGCTGAAGGGGCTCGCCACGGACTTCGGCATCTCGGTGGACGAGTCGGAGGCGGCGGAGGACCGGGACGCGGCGGAGCCGGCATCGCGGCCGCTGCCGCCGGAGCAGCCGACGTCCGCGCTGCCGGCGCAGCAGCCCGGGTACGGGTACCCGCAGCCGGCGTCGTCGGCGTCGTCGGCGTACGGCTACCCGCAGCCGGCCTCCGCGCAGCCCTCGTACGGCTACCCCGGGTCCCCGTCGGTGCCGGTGGGCGCCGATCCCGACTTCCGGCTGCCGCCGCAGGGTCCGCAGTTCATCGGGCGGGGCGCCTGAGGCCCAGGGAATCCAGCCGGGGGGCGGTCGCGGGAGGCCGCCCCGCGGTGTTCACCGGTCCGCCTTGGCCTTGTAGCCCCTGCCCCACTGCAGGCCCCAGCCGTAGAGGCGGTCCAGCTCGCCCTGGAAGCCGTAGACGAACTTCACCTCGCGGCGGACGATCAGTTCGTCCTTGACGTTCTCGATCAGCATCACGGCGCACGAGCGGGCCTGGGGGTGGCGCTCGTCCAGGCTGATCTCGACGCGCGGGCCGTTGCTCGGGTAGAGCGTGACGATGGCATGGGTGCGGTCGAAGGCGGGCGTCTGGTCGTAGATGTAGACGAAGACCAGCAGCCGTTTGATGGCTTCCCGGTGGTCGAGGTTGACGTACATCGTCTCGCCCGACCCGGAGCCGAACCGGTCGTCGCCGCTGAGCTTGATGTACGGCGGCGCGTTGACGTCTCCCAGATAGCCGCCGAGCGGCTGCACGACCCCCCGGGTGCCGTCCGTCAGCTCGTACAGGCAGCCGAGGTCGAGGTCGACGTTGACCATGCTCTGGCCGTGGCCGAGGATCTCCGGCGGTTTGAGTGCCTTGAAGGGGTGGCGCAGCAGGCTGGTGCGCTGGGCGCCGAAGTCGGTGGTCCGCATGCGCCAGGTGAGGTTCACGCGCAGGTTGCCCGTGGCCGCGCCCTGCTTGGTCAGGGACACCGCGGGGTGCCGCCTGGTCAGTTCTATGGCGTTGCTCGACGCGCTGCCCGAGTCGAAGTCGGCGGCGCGCCCGCCCAGCAGTCCGTCGAAGAATCCCATTACCGCCCCCATATGCCCGTCATGACGCCGTCGGGGCGGCCGGCCGTGCCGGCCGCCCCGCTCAGAGCGTTCCTCACCGTCCGGGCCGTCACACCCCGGAGGAGACCTCGGCCTTCGTGCCGGTGCCCTCGCCCGCCGCGGCCAGCGCGCGGTTGCGGCGGACCGAGGAGAAGAAGGACCAGGCGATCAGGACGACGCCGACCAGGCCGGTGACGACCTCGTTGATCTGGTACTGGATGGTGACCATGAGGATCACGGCCAGGGCGCCGATGGCGTAGTGGGCACCGTGCTCCAGGTAGACGTAGTCGTCGAGCGTGCCCTGGCGGACCAGGTACACGGTCAGCGACCGGACGTACATCGCGCCGATGCCGAGGCCGAGGGCCATCAGGACGATGTCGTTGGTGACGGCGAAGGCGCCGATCACGCCGTCGAAGGAGAAGGACGCGTCCAGGACCTCCAGGTAGAGGAACATGAAGAACGCGGCCTGGCCGGCCAGGACGACCGGCGATTTCTTCCTGCCGGTGCGGGCGGCCTCTTCCTCCTCCTCGTGTTCGCGTTCCTCGTCCTGCTCCAGCTTGTCCTCGAAGTAGCCGGAGAGGCCGCCGACGACCAGGTAGGTGATCAGCCCGGCGATGCCGGCGATCAGGACCGTCTGGGCCTTGTCCGCGTGGGCGCCGCCGTGCTGGTGGGCCTGGGTGGCGAAGGTGAAGGACGTGACGAGCAGCACGATCAGGGAGACGCAGACCGACAGCATGTCGACCTTGCCGAGCTTGGCCAGGGGGCGCTCGATCCAGCGCAGCCACTGGATGTCCCGGTCCTCGAAGATGAAGTCGAGGAAGATCATCAGCAGGAACATGCCACCGAAGGCGGCGATCGCCGGGTGGGCGTCGGTGACCAGCTGCTGGTACCGGTCCTTGTTGTTCAGGGCGAGGTCGACGGCTTCTATCGGGCCCATCTTCGCGCTGATGGCGACGATGACGACGGGGAAGACCAGCCGCATGCCGAACACGGCGATGAGCACGCCGACCGTGAGGAAGATCTTCTGCCAGAAGGCACTCATCTTCTTCAGGATCCCGGCGTTGACCACCGCGTTGTCGAAGGACAGCGAGATCTCCAGGATGGCCAGGATCGCCACGAGGCCGAAGGCGGTCCACCCCCCGTAGAAAGCCGCCGCGACCAGACCGAGCGCGGTGACCGCGAACGACCAGCCGAAGGTTTTGAGAAGCACTGGCTACCCCATCATCCGTGGGGGTCCCTCCCAGACCTGGTCTGGAGGGTTTCCCCCGCGCCGTACGCGGCTTTACGAAACGTTGACTCCGAAGTCTAGAGCGATGCCCCGCAGACCGGATGCGTACCCCTGACCGACCGCACGGAACTTCCACTCGCCCTGGTACCGGTACAGCTCGCCGAAGATCATGGCGGTCTCGGTGGAGGCGTCCTCACTGAGGTCGTAGCGCGCCAGTTCCTGGCCGTCGGCCTGGTTGACGACCCGGATGAAGGCGTTGGAGACCTGGCCGAAGGTCTGGCCGCGCTCGTCCGCCATGTGGATGGAGACGGGGAAGACGATCTTCTCGCACTGCGGCGGGACCTTGGCGAGGTCGACCAGGACCGACTCGTCGTCGCCCTCGCCCTCGCCGGTGAGGTTGTCGCCGGTGTGCTCCACGGAGCCGTCGGGGCTCGTGAGCTGGTTGTAGAACACGAACCACTCGTCGCCCAGCACCCGGTTGCCGGAGTCGCACAGCAGCGCGCTGGCGTCCAGGTCGAAGGGGGCGCCGGTGGTGGAGCGGGCGTCCCAGCCGAGCCCGATCAAGACGTTGGTGAGGTTCGGTGCGGCCTTGGAGAGGGAGACGTTGCCTCCCTTGGCGAGTGTGACGCCCATGGTCCTGGTCCTCCCCTGGTGGTGCTTCCCTGGTTGTCCTGCGCGTCCGGCGCCGCCCCGAACGGTGCGGCGCCGGACGCGGGGGCCGTGCGGCGTCAGACGTTGACGCCGAAGTCCTGCGCGATGCCGCGCAGGCCGGAGGCGTAGCCCTGGCCGATGGCGCGGAACTTCCACTCCGCGCCGTGCCGGTAGAGCTCGCCGAAGACCATGGCGGTCTCGGTGGAGGCGTCCTCGCTGAGGTCGTAGCGGGCGATCTCCTGCTCGCCGGCCTGGTTCACGACGCGGATGAACGCGTTGCGGACCTGGCCGAAGGACTGCTGGCGGTTCTCGGCGTCGTAGATCGAGACCGGGAACACGATCTTCTCGACGTCGGCCGGGACGCCGGCCAGGTTGACCTTGATCTGCTCGTCGTCGCCCTCGCCCTCACCGGTGAGGTTGTCGCCGGTGTGCTCGACCGAGCCGTCGGGGCTCTTGAGGTTGTTGAAGAAGACGAAGTGCTGGTCGCTGGCGACCTTGCCGGAGCTGTTCAGCAGCAGCGCGCTGGCGTCCAGGTCGAAGTCGGTGCCGGTCGTGGTGCGCACGTCCCACCCGAGACCGACGATGACCGCGGTCAGGCCCGGGGCCTCCTTCGTCAGCGATACGTTGCCGCCCTTGCTGAGGCTGACTCCCACGGGTCCTCCATGTGGTGTTCCGGGGCGGGCGCCCCGTCGTGCTTCGGATATGGGATCAACGTGCCGATCCTAATGACGGGTTCCCGCACCTCGCAGATCCGCGAGCGCCGGATCGGGGATGTCGGCCCCGGCCGGCTCACAGGGCGTCGAGCGCCTTCACGTAGTCGCCGAGGTCGCGGGCGTCCGGCAGGCCGTTGACGACGGTCCACCGCACGACACCCTCCTTGTCGATGACGAAGGTGCCCCGGACGGCGCAGCCCTTGTCCTCGTCGAAGACGCCGTACGCGCGCGACACGTCGCCGTGCGGCCAGAAGTCGCTGAGCAGCGGGTACTCCAGGCCCTCCTGCTCGGCGAAGACGCGCAGGGTGTGGATGGAGTCGTTGGAGACGGCGAGCACCTGGGTGTCGCGGTCGGCGAACTTCGGCAGGTTGTCGCGCACCTCGCACAGCTCACCGGTGCACACGCCGGTGAAGGCGAAGGGGTAGAAGAGCAGGACCACGTTCTTCTCGCCGTGGAAGTCGGCGAGCCGCACGCTGCGGCCGTGGTTGTCCTTGAGCTCGAAGCCGGGCGCTTTGTCGCCGACCTGGATCGCCATCGTCGTGCATCCCTTCGGTGGGCTGATCGGGTGAGCGCACAGCACACGCTCGGGTCCACCCTACGCAGCGATCACCGGGAGCCCCCGGACGGGCCGGGCAGAACCGGCCCGTCCGGGGGGACGACGGGGGTCACTTCTTGGACTTGGCCGCCTTCGGCGTCGCCAGGCGCGAGCCGCTCCAGTCCTTGCCGACGCTGACGCTCTTCGCCGCCGTCAGGCCGGCCGTCGTCGCGGCGTCCTGGATGTCGCTCGGTTCCACGTACCCCGAACGGCCGGTCTTCGGCGTCAGGAGCAGGATCGCGCCGCCTTCCTCGATGTACGTGGTGGCGTCCACCAGCGCATCCGTCAGGTCGCCGTCGTCGTCACGGAACCACAGCACGACGGCGTCGGCCACGTCGTCGTAGTCCTCGTCCATCAGATCGCCCTCGACGGCTTCCTCAATGGCCTCGCGGAGCTCCTGATCGACGTCGTCGTCGTAGCCGATCTCCTGGACCACCTGCCCGGGCTGGAACCCCAGCCTGGCGGCAGGGTTCGTCCGCTCCTCCGCGTGGTCCGCGGTCGCGCTCACGGGTTGCCTCCTGATCATGTTTTGGTGAATGTCTCAGCCACGCGCGTGCGCGAAGCATTGGCCGTAGTCCACACGGGCGGGACGGATCGCGCAAGTACCCGGCCGCCGGGACCGCCGAAACGGTGACGATCCTGGCCGTGTCGCCGCAACCCCTGGCACCGTATCGCGCTTTCGCACCACCCACATCACTCCGATGTGCCCGGTTTGCACAGTTCGGAATCATCCAGAGTCACGTTGCTCGAACAACTTTGCCAAGCACGTCACACCTCGGGCGTATCGTTGCGTTTTGACCGGTCGTGCCCCGCGGGCGCGGCAGCGGGGATGACGTACGCCTTCCCCAGGTACACGATGGGGAACGGTGTAGGCAGGTGCAACAGAACTGGCCCTCCGACAGGTAAGGAACAGCGTGGCTTCCGGATCCGATCGCAACCCGATCATCATTGGCGGCCTTCCGAGTCAGGTTCCTGACTTCGATCCCGAAGAGACCCAGGAGTGGCTCGACTCCCTCGACGCCGCCGTCGACGAACGCGGCCGGGAGCGGGCCCGCTTCCTCATGCTGCGCCTGATCGAGCGGGCCCGCGAGCGGCGCGTGGCCGTGCCCGAGATGCGCAGCACGGACTACGTCAACACGATCCCGACCAAGAGCGAGCCGTTCTTCCCGGGCAACGAGGAGATCGAGCGCAGGATCCTGAACGCGACCCGCTGGAACGCGGCCGTGATGGTCTCGCGCGCCCAGCGCCCGGGGATCGGCGTCGGCGGCCACATCGCCACCTTCGCCTCCTCGGCCTCGCTGTACGACGTCGGCTTCAACCACTTCTTCCGCGGCAAGGACGAGGGCGACGGCGGCGACCAGGTCTTCTTCCAGGGCCACGCCTCCCCGGGCATCTACGCGCGCGCGTACCTGCTCGACCGGCTCACCGAGGACCAGCTCGACGGCTTCCGGCAGGAGAAGTCGAAGTACCCGGACGGCCTGTCCAGCTACCCGCACCCGCGCTCGATGCCGGACTTCTGGGAGTTCCCGACGGTCTCCATGGGCCTCGGCCCGCTCGGCGCGATCTTCCAGGCGCGGATGAACCGCTACATGGCGGCGCGCGGCATCGCCGACACCTCCCGGTCGCACGTGTGGGCGTTCCTCGGCGACGGCGAGATGGACGAGCCCGAGTCGCTCGGCCAGCTCTCCCTGGCCGCGCGCGAGGGCCTGGACAACCTGACCTTCGTGGTCAACTGCAACCTCCAGCGGCTGGACGGCCCGGTCCGCGGCAACGGCAAGATCATCCAGGAGCTGGAGTCGGTCTTCCGGGGCGCCGGCTGGAACGTGATCAAGCTGATCTGGGACCGCACCTGGGACCCGCTGCTCGCGCAGGACCGGGACGGCGTCCTCGTCAACAAGATGAACACGACCCCGGACGGGCAGTTCCAGACCTACGCCACCGAGTCCGGCTCCTACATCCGCGAGCACTTCTTCGGCGGCGACCACCGGCTGCGCGCGATGGTCGAGAACATGACCGACGACCAGGTCCTGCACCTGGGCCGCGGCGGCCACGACCACCGCAAGATCTACGCGGCGTTCAAGGCGGCCAAGGAGCACGCGGGGCAGCCGACGGTGATCCTGGCCAAGACGGTCAAGGGCTGGACGCTGGGCCCGAACTTCGAGGGCCGCAACGCCACGCACCAGATGAAGAAGCTGACGGTCGACGACCTCAAGCGCTTCCGGGACCGCCTGCACCTCCCGATCTCCGACAAGGAGCTGGAGTCCGGCGCGCCGCCGTACTACCACCCGGGCCGGGACACCGAGGAGATCCAGTACATGCACGACCGCCGCCAGGGGCTCGGCGGTTACGTCCCGACGCGCGTGGTGCGCTCCCAGCCGCTCGCCCTGCCGGACGACAAGGCGTACGCGACCGTGAAGAAGGGCACGGGCCAGCAGTCCATCGCGACGACGATGGCCTTCGTGCGCCTGCTGAAGGACCTGATGCGGGACAAGGAGATCGGCCGGCGCTTCGTGCTGATCGCGCCGGACGAGTACCGCACCTTCGGCATGGACTCCTTCTTCCCGAGTGCGAAGATCTACAACCCGCTCGGCCAGCAGTACGAGTCGGTGGACCGGGAGCTGCTGCTCGCCTACAAGGAGTCGCCGACCGGCCAGATGCTGCACGACGGCATCTCCGAGGCGGGCTGCACGGCCTCGCTGATCGCGGCGGGCTCGGCCTACGCCACGCACGGCGAGCCGCTGATCCCGGTGTACGTCTTCTACTCGATGTTCGGCTTCCAGCGCACCGGCGACCAGTTCTGGCAGATGGCCGACCAGCTCGCGCGCGGTTTCGTCCTGGGCGCGACCGCCGGCCGCACGACCCTGACCGGCGAGGGGCTCCAGCACGCGGACGGCCACTCGCAGCTGCTGGCGTCCACCAACCCGGCGTGCGTCGCCTACGACCCGGCGTACGCCTACGAGATCGCGCACATCGTCCAGGACGGCCTGCGCCGGATGTACGGCAGCTCGCCGGAGCACCCGCACGGCGAGGACGTCTTCTACTACCTGACCGTCTACAACGAGCCCATCCGGCACCCGGCGGAGCCGGCGGACGTGGACGTCGAGGGCATCGTCCGGGGCGTCCACCGGATCGGCGCGGGCACGGGCGGCTCGATCCCGGCGCAGATCATCGCGTCGGGCGTGGCGGTGCCGTGGGCGCTGGAGGCGCAGCGCGTCCTCGGCGAGGAGTGGAACGTCAGGGCGGACGTGTGGTCCGCCACCTCCTGGAACGAGCTGCGCCGCGAGGCCGTGGCGTGCGAGGAGCACAACCTGCTGCACCCGGAGGAGGAGCAGCGGGTGCCGTGGGTGACGCGCAAGCTCGGTGGGGCCGAGGGTCCGTTCGTGGCCGTCTCCGACTGGATGCGGTCGGTCCCGGACCAGATCGCGCGCTGGGTGCCGGGCACCTACCAGTCCCTCGGCGCGGACGGCTTCGGCTTCGCCGACACCCGGGGCGCCGCGCGCCGCTTCTTCCACATCGACGCCCAGTCGATCGTGGTCGCGGTGCTGACGGAGCTGGCCCGCGAGGGCAAGGTGGACCGGTCCGTCCTCAAGCAGGCCATCGACCGGTACCGGCTGCTGGACGTCACGGCGGCGGACCCGGGCGCGGCGGGCGGCGACGCCTGACCGTCCCGGCGCGCCCGTGTCGCGGCCCGCGTCCCGGCCCGCGGCTTGCCGCGGGCCGGGACCGGCCGGCCTCGGGCCGCCGGGGGCCGGTGAGGGCCGAGCGCGCGAGGCCCCGTGCCCCCGCGGGGACGCCCGCCCGGGTGCCCGTCGGCCTTACTCTTTCTTTACTATCTGCTCATGGAGCACCTGTCGGCGCAGGGACGGTGGGAGCGGCACACGCAGCGGCCGCTGCTGGCGCTCGCGGTGGCCTTCGCCGCCGCCTACGCGGTGCCGATCGTGGACTCCTCGGCGGGCCGCTCCCGGACGGCCCTGTGCACGGCGGTGGAGTGGGTGGTGTGGGGCGCGTTCGCCCTCGACCACCTGGTCCGGCTGGCGCTCGCCCCGCGCCGCGGGGAGTTCGTCCGGCGGCACTGGCCGGACCTGTGCGCGGTCGTCGTACCGGCCCTGAAGCCGCTGCGGCTGCTCCGGCTGGTGTCCACGCTGCTGCTGGTGGGCCGGCGAGCGCGGATGGCGCCGCGGATCCGGCTGACCACCTACGTCGCCGGGGCCGTGATCGGGCTGCTGATGTTCGGCTCGCTGGCCGTGCTGTCGGCGGAGCGGGACGCGCCGCACGGGAACATCCGGACCCTGGGCGACGCCGTGTGGTGGTCGTTCACCACGATGACGACCGTGGGGTACGGGGACCACGCGCCGACCACCGGCCTCGGGCGGATGGTCGCGGTCGGGCTGATGCTGTCGGGCATCGCGCTGCTCGGCGTGGTGACGGCGAACATCGCCGCGTGGTTCGTCGCGCGGTTCGAGAAGGACGACGTCGAGGAGCTGCGGCAGACGGAGGCGATCGCCGCGCTGACCGAGGAGGTGCGGCTGCTGCGGGCGGAGGTCGCCCGGTTGGCGCAGCCGCCGGAAGGGACGCGGGGGACCGTGCGGCCCGCCCTCCGCGCCACGGCGGCCGGCGGACGGCCCCACCGTCGCGGTGGGGTGTCGCCGGCCGAGGCGGCCCGGCGGCGGGGCGCCGCCGGACAGCGCCGCGCCTCGCCGCCCGACCCTGCCTAGACGAGGCCGGGACCCCAGGTGGCCGCGCCCGCCAGGGCGACGAGGGCCAGCAGGGTGTCGATCGCGCCCAGGACCAGGGCCACCACGGCCGGGATGTTGCGGTCGGAGGACCACGTGCGGCCCATCGACTGCCAGCCGCAGAACATCGCGACGGGACCGAGGACGATCCCCAGCGCGAAGAAGCCGGCCACCGCGCAGACGGTGCCGATGATCCCGAGCGTCGCGCGGTCCGTCCCGGTGTGTTGCCACGTCCGGCCACGCGACCGGGGGTGTCCGCGCGTTTCGTTCCCGAAGCCTGCCATCATCAACTCCCTGGGGTCGGTGGACAGTTCGGCTTCGCGGTGCGGGTACCCCGGTTCGGCCGGGGCAGACCTCGCGCGCGCCGCCCCCTCCGGCGGCGCGCGCCGCGGCCCGGCCGTCTCCCCCGCACCGCGCAGGAGACGGTTCACTGTGACCCGCGGCGCCTGCCGGTGGCCGAAGAACGCCGGCCGGTCACCCCGATGGCCGAACTCCGCCGGGCGCGGGCGGCGGACACCGCGTCACCCGGCCCGGGAGCGGCGTCAGATGTGGCCGACGCCCGCGCCCGCCTCCGCGTTCGCGCCCCGCTTGGTGAGCAGCGCGACCAGCACGGCGACCGCCGCCACGCCCGCCGCCACCAGGGAGGCGAGGCTCATGCCGGAGATGAAGGTGTGGTGGGCCACCTCGGTGATCTTCTCGGCGATCGGCGCCGGGGTGCCCTCGGCGACGGGGGCGACGCCCTGCTGGACGGCCTCGGCCGCCTGGTGGAGCTGCTGCGGGGGCAGCTTCGGCAGCCCGGCGCCGGCCCAGTTGTCCGCGAGGGTGCTGTCGACCTTGGACGCCATCACCGCGCCGAGGACGGCCGTGCCCAGGCTGCCGCCGATCTGCATGGCCGCCTGCTGGAGGCCGCCGGCCACGCCGGACAGCTCCATCGGGGCGTTGCCGACGATGACCTCGGTGGCGCCGACCATGACCGGCGCGAGGCCGAGGCCGAGCAGGGCGAACCAGACGGACATCACGCCGCTGCCGGTGTTCTCGCCCAGCGTGGACATGCCGTACATGGCGATCGCGGTGACGGCCATGCCGCCCGCCAGCGGGATCCGCGGGCCGACCTTGGTGATCATCGCGCCGGCCAGCGGCGAGCCCACGATCATCATGCCGGTCAGCGGCAGCAGGTGCAGACCCGCGTCGATCGGGCTCATGCCGTGCACGTTCTGGAGGTAGAAGGTGACGAAGAACAGGCCGCCCATGAACGCGATGGCCATGAGGACCATCAGCACGACGCCCGCGGACAGCGGCACCGAGCGGAACAGCGCCAGCGGGATCAGCGGCTCGCGCACCCGCGTCTCCCAGAAGGCGAAGAGGCCGAAGCCGGCCACCGAGACCAGGATGAACAGCCAGGTCTTGCCGTCGCCCCAGCCCCAGGCCGGAGCCTTGATGAGCGCCCAGACCAGGCAGAACATGGCGCCCGAGAGCAGGCCGATGCCGAGCAGGTCGAAGGAGCGCGGGGCGTTCTCGGCGCGGTGGTCGAGCAGGATCAGCGCGCCCATCACGAGGGCGAGCACGCCCACCGGCACGTTGATGAAGAAGACCGACTGCCAGTTCACGTGCTCGACGAGGACACCGCCGAGGATCGGGCCGCCCGCGGTGGACGCGCCGATCACCATGCCCCAGATGCCGATCGCCATGTTGAGCTTCTCGGCCGGGAAGGTGGCCCGCAGCAGGCCGAGCGCGGCCGGCATCAGCAGGGCGCCGAACAGGCCCTGGAACACGCGGAAGGTGACGACCGCGCCGATCGTGCTCGACAGGCCGATGGCGCCGGAGGCCGCCGCGAACCCGGTCACGCCGATGAGGAAGGTCTGCCGGTGGCCGAAGCGGTCGCCGAGCTTGCCCGCGGTGATCAGGGAGACCGCGAGGGCGAGGAAGTAGGCGTTGGTGATCCACTGGAGCTGGGCCCAGCTCGCGTGCAGATCCCTGCCGATCGCCGGGTTGGCGATCGCCACGATGGTGCCGTCGAGGGCCACCATCATGACCCCGACGGCGACGGTGAGGAGGGTGAGCCACGGATGGCCGCGCAGCCCCGCGGCCGGGGTCGGCTCCGACGGGGCTGTCGACGCCTTGTCCCCCGGCCCCGGGGTGTCGATGGTGGTCTGACTAGTCATACTCCGAGGCTAGTGACAGCCACTGACAAACGACAAACCAAATCACCTGCCGGTGACTGACACGGCACGCTCACATAGGCTGAGCTGGAGGTACTTGCACGGAATGAGGGGCCATTGGAGACGCTGCGCGAACGGAAGAAGCGGCGTACCCGGCAGGCACTGCTGCGGGCCGCTCTCGAACTGTTCACCACCCAGGGGTACGAGCACACGACCATCGACGAGATCGCCGCCGCCGTCGACGTCTCGCAGCGCACCTTCTTCCGCTACTTCGCGGGCAAGGAGGACGCGGCCTTCGCGGTCCAGGAGATGACCGAGGCGGCCTTCGTGGCGGCCGTACGCGCGCGCCCGGCGCACGAGCCGCCGATGACGGCGCTGCGCCAGGCGCTCCTGGAGGGGTGGGACGCGATCCGCGAGGCCGTCGAGTCGGCCGTCCCGCTGGAGCTGCACCTGCGCATGTACCGGACGATCGAGTCCACGCCCGCACTGCTCGCCGCCCACCTGCGCCGCTCGGCGGCCACCGAGGAGACCCTCGCGCGCGTGCTGGCCGAGCGGGAGGGGGTCGACGTCGAGGAGGACCCCCGGCCCCGGCTGGCGGTGGCCGTCTTCGGCGGGGTGATGAGGGTCACCGAACGGCGCTGGTGCACCAGCGAGGACCTGGGTCTGCGCGCCATCCGCACGCTCACCGCGGCCTACCTCGATCAGGTGGGTTCGGCGCTCACGGGAAACTGGCGGGCGGCCCCCGACCGTTGACGGTGCGTCCGGCGGACGGCGGGCGTGGCGCACGGGTGAACCGGGCCGCCGGCACCCCCGGATGACCGGCACGGAACCCGCCGGCCACCGAAACGTGATCCCTGTCACTCGGTTCCCCCGAGACCCTCCCGTTCTCCTAGTGTGTCCTCCCAGTGACTTCCTTCGACACCTCCCCGCAACTCAACGTCTGGCGCGCCCTCCTCGCTCTGGCCGTGGTGTTCGTGATGCTCGCCACCACCGGCTGGACCGTGCTGCGCACGCACCGGGAGTCGTCGGCGCTGCAGACCTCGCTCGCCCGGTGGGAGCACGGCCGCCTGCACGGCCTGCCGTTGCCGGACCCCGGGGCGGGGCCGGTGCGCCTGAGCCGCTTCTTCGCCTCGCTCACCCCCCACGACGGCGACCGGCTCGCCCGCCGCTATCCGCTCGCGGTGGGCAACATGAACGGCGCCCCCGCCCCGCTGCGCTACCGGGCCAACCGCATCGCGCTGGACCAGGCCCGCGAGGTCGAGCGCGGACGCATGCGCGACAGCCGGCTCAGCGCGGCCGGCCAGCAGGACGCCGGCCGCCGCATGCACCGCTACGAGTCCCTGCTGAACCCCGGGCGGCAGATCCTGGCCTTCGACCCGCAGGGCTCGGGCCGGGTCGCCGAGGTGTTCGGCGACCTGACCGCGGCCGACCGGATCTCGGTGATCGTCCCCGGCGTGGACACCGACCTGCTCACCTTCCAGCGCACCAACCGCCCGTACAGCGCCCCCGTCGGCATGGCCAAGGCGCTGTACGGGGCCGAGCGGGAGGCGAGTCCCGGGACCCGTACGGCTGTGATCGCCTGGGCCGACTACACCTCGCCCGACGGGCTGGGGGTGGACGCGGCCACCGGGCTGCGCGCCGCGGAGGGGGCGGTCCGGCTGAACGCGCTGCTGCGCGGCCTGCCCGGCCGGGCCCCGGTGTCGATGTTCTGCCACAGCTACGGCTCGGTGCTCTGCGGGGTCGCCGCGCACGGCATGCCCGGCCGGGTCGCCGACGTGGCGGTGGCCGCGAGCCCCGGCATGCGCGTCACCGACGCCTCCCGCCTGGGCACGAAGGCCCGGGTGTGGGCCATGCGGGACGCCAGCGACTGGGTGCAGGACGTGCCGTACCTGGAGCTGGGCGGCCTCGGCCACGGCGCCGACCCGGTGGGCCCCGGTTTCGGGGCACGAGTGCTGTCGGCCCGGGACGCCCGGGGTCACAGCGGTTACTTCCAGCCCGGCACGGACAGCCTGCGCAACCTCGCCGGCATCGGCGTGGGCGCGTACGGCTCGGTGACGTGCGCACGGGAGGACGATGCGTGCCGGTCCGGTCTGTCCGGCACGACGACGGCCGGACGCGCGTAGAGACAGCAGGAAGTGCGGTCTGCGCGGGTGGCGACGGAGGAGCACGTGCCGCATACGATGAGCCGCATGGGTGACGTACTGGCGGGTTTTCATGCCGTCTGGGAGTTCGGGTCCGACTCCGTGCTCATCCGCTACGAACGGGGGATCCGAACACCGAAGCTGTTCCAGGCGCTCGGCGAGCGGCGCATCCCGCTGGCCGCGGTCGAGGACGTGACCCTCGCCCCCGGCAGACGCGGCACGGTCGTCCTGCGGCTGCGGCCGCGCCCCGGCGCCGATCCGCTGATGGAGGCGGCCGACGGTCAGCTCAAGGAGGGCGCCGACCCGTACCGGCTGGTGCTGCCGGCCGAGCGGGAGACCCTGGCCGAGTACTACGCCGACGAGCTGAAGGGCCTGCTGACCGAGTCCGGTCCGGCCGAGCGGCACCTGGTGGCCCCGCCCGAGGCCCCGCTCCAGTTCAAGGCGTACGACGGCAAGGCGTCCTTCGACGGGACGTCCGTGCAGTTCCGGTGGTCCTGGACGGGGGCGTCCTCGGCGAAGTGGAAGGCCGGCGACCAGAGTTACCCGGTCGCCGGCCTGTGCGGCCTGGAGTGGCGGTCGCCGGAGGTGTTCGAGGGGCACCTGCGCCTGCTGCCCCGCGACACCGGCACGGCCCGGCCGGCCCAGCCCGACCAGGACCCGGCCTCGGTGGTCTTCGGGCTGGGCTACGGGCCGGTGCACGAGTCGCTGCCGTTCGCCGCGGCGGTCCTCGCGGCCGTGCGCACCCGGGGGCCGGTGCCCGCGGTGCCGGCCCCGTCCCGGCGGGATCCCGCGGACATCGCCGAGCGGATCCGGCACCTCGGGGAGCTGCACCGGGCCGGGCTGGTCACCGACGAGGAGTTCGCCGGCAAGAAGGCGGAGCTGCTGGCGGAGCTGTGAGCCGCTCCCGGCGCCCGCGCGGCGCGCCCCCGGCGCAGGTCAGCGGGGGGTCGCCTCCGTCGCGTAGAAGCTGATCTTGCGGTCGAGGACGCCGAGCGTGTCGCGCAGCTCGGCGATCCGGCCCAGGACGTCCCGGCGGGTCGACTCCAGCAGGGCCCGCCGCTCCGCGTACGTCCCCTCGCCCTCCCGGACCAGCTCCGCGTACCGGACCATGTCCGCCACCGGCATGCCGGTCAGCCGGAGCTTGGTCACGAAGTCCAGCCAGTCGAGGTCGCGGTTGCTGTAGCGGCGCTGGCCGGTGTGCGAGCGGTCCACGTGGGGCATCAGGCCGATCCGCTCGTACCAGCGCAGGGTGTGCGCGGTGAGGCCGGTGAACGCGACGACCTCGCTGATCGTGTAGCGGTCCCGGCCGTCGGGGCGCGGGTGGCGCCGGGGCGGGGCGGAGCAGATGTCGGCGGGAGTGGCGTGCCCGGTGGCCGCTGGCGTGGTCTGCATCACCGTCATGCCCCCACGCTATGGCCTTCGAGTGCACTCCAGGCAAGCCGCTCCGGTGAGAAATCCGTGGGACACGGCGGACCGCCGGTCACCGTGCGGCCCATGAGTCTCGTACGCCGGGCCCGCCCCGGGGACGCCGAGGAAGTGCTGCGCCCGCGCCAGGTGATGATCGACTCCCTCCGGCCCGGAGGGGCCCACGGACCGGCCGACTGGCACGCGGAGTCGCTGCCGACGCCGCGCGAGCGGCTCACCGGGAGGACGGGACCTTCGCGGCCTTCGTCGCGGACCACCCCGAGCGGCCGGCGGCGCCGGCCGCGCCGGCCTGGTTCCGGGCGCGAGGCGCCGGGCACGTGCTGCTCAACGCCTCCCCCGAGGCCGAGCCGCTGTACGCCTCACTCGGCTTCACCCGGGATCCGGACCCGCCGCTGCGGCTGCCGCTGTGAGCCGCATAGGCTCGGGACCATGTCGTCGCAGAGCCTGGCACTGATCGAGAACTGGCCCGTCCCCACCGCCGCCGCGGGTGTCGTACGAGCCGACGGGAGCGTCCTCGGGACACACGGCCCCGTCGGGCACCGCTTCCCGCTCGCCTCCGTCACCAAGCCGCTCGCGGCCTACGCGGCGCTCGTCGCGTACGAGGAGGGCGCGATCGAGCTGGACGAGCCGGCCGGTCCGCCCGGGTCGACGGTCCGTCACCTGCTCGCGCACACCTCGGGGCTGGCCTTCGACGAGCACCGCACGACGGCCGCCCCCGGGGAGCGGCGGCTGTACTCCAACGCCGGGTTCGAGCAGCTCGGGAACCACATCGCCAAGGCGGCGGCCATCCCGTTCGGGGAGTACCTGCGGCAGGCCGTGCTGGAGCCGCTGGGCATGACGGCGACGTCGCTGGCGGGGTCGCCGGCGAAGGACGGGGTGTCGACCGTCGAGGACCTGCTGCGGTTCGCCGCCGAGGTGCAGGCGCCGCGGCTGCTGGACCCGCGGACGGTGGCGGCGGCGATGACCGTGCAGTACCCCGGCACCAAGGGCGTGCTCCCCGGGTACGGCCACCAGAACCCGAACGACTGGGGCCTCGGCTTCGAGATCCGGGACGGCAAGTCCCCGCACTGGACGGGCGGTTCGTCGTCGCCGCGCACCTTCGGCCACTTCGGGCAGTCCGGCACGTTCCTGTGGGTCGACCCGGACGCCGGGGCGGCCGCGGTCGCGCTGACGGACCGCGCGTTCGGCCCGTGGGCGGTCGAGGCGTGGCCGGCGTTCACCGACGCGGTGCTCGGGGAGCTGCGCGGCTGACGGGCGCGGCCCCGCCCGCTACCCGGCCATCTCCCACAGCAGCACCTCCGCCGGGGTGACGCCCACCGCCGCCAGGCCCGCCGCGTCCGTGACCCGGGCCGCGTCGCCGGGCCCCAGCTCCTCGCCCGCCAGCCGTACGGTGCCCCGCACCACGTGCGCGTACAGGTACGCCGCGTCCGGCACCGCGCCGCGCTCCCCCGGCGCCAGCCGGCGCACGTGCAGCACGGCGCCGGCGGCCGGGAGGGCGTACGCGGTGGGGCCGGCGGTGCCCCGGACCAGGCCGTAGGAGGGCTCCCCGCCGGGCTCCCGCGGGGCCAGCCACATCTGGACGAAGGTCAGCGGCACCTCGCCGTCGTTGCGCTCGGCGTGCCGCACGCCCGCCGCCGCGCTGAGGTGCTGGACGTCCCCGGGGCGCACCCGCGTCTCGCGGCCCGTCGAGTCGCGGTGGGTCAGCTCGCCCTCGACGACCCAGGTGACGATCTCGGTGTGGCTGTGCGGGTGCTCGTCGAAGCCGGCGCCGGGTGCCAGCCGCTCCTCGTTGCAGGCGATGAGCGCGCCGAACCGCAGGTTGGCGGGGTCGTAGTGGGGGCCGAAGGAGAAGGCGTGCCGGGTGTCGATACCGGACTCCCGGTCCCCTCCGCGGTAGCGCTCGCCGGCGCGCCGTACGTCGATCACGGGCACCACGGTAGCCCGGCGGGGCCGGCCGGCCGCGCCGCGGGGTGTCCGGCCGCCCGTATCCGCGCCCGGCACCCCGCAGGCCGCGGAGCACAACCCCGCCGACGCACTGCTCGGGCCCGATAAGGCAGTCTTGTCCCCGTGCCCGAACCCGAATCCCACAGCGGTGGTCCCGCAGCCCACGCCGTCCACCAGCACTCCGCGACCCTGAAGCGGCTGGAGAAGTCCTCCGGGAGTCTCGCCGCGCAGGCCATCGCGCGCATGGACGAGACCCTGCCGTGGTACCGGGCCATGCCCCCGGAGAACCGTTCCTGGATCGGTCTGGTCGCCCAGGCGGGCATCGCGGCCTTCACCGAGTGGTTCCGGCGCCCGGACGCGCCCCAGGCGATCTCCACGGACGTCTTCGGCACCGCCCCGCGCGAGCTGACCCGGGCCATCACGCTGCGGCAGACCGTGGAGATGGTGCGCACCACGATCGAGGTCATGGAGTCCGCCATCGACGAGGTGGCGGCCCCGGGGGACGAGAGCGTGCTGCGCGAGGCGCTGCTCGTGTACGCCCGGGAGATCGCGTTCGCCACCGCGCAGGTCTACGCCCAGGCCGCCGAGGCCCGGGGTGCCTGGGACGCGCGCCTGGAGTCGCTGGTCGTGAACGCCGTGCTCAGCGGGGAGGCGGACGAGGGCGCGGTGAGCCGGGCCGCGGCCCTCGGCTGGAACTCGCCGGACAACGTCTGCGTGGTGCTCGGGACCGCGCCCGACGGGGACAGCGAGCTGACCGTGGAGGCCATCCGGCGGGCCGCCCGGCACGCCAAGCTCCAGGTGCTCACCGGGGTGCTCGGGGACCGGCTGGTGGTGATCGCCGGCGGCAGCCCGAACCCGCTGGGTGTCGCGAAGTCGCTGATCGGGCCGTACGCGGCCGGACCGGTCGTCGCGGGTCCCGTCGTACCCGACCTGCTGGCCGCCACCCGGTCCGCGCAAGCCGCCGCCGCGGGGCTGAAGGCGTGTTCCGCCTGGCAGGACGCGCCGCGGCCGGTGCTGGCGGACGATCTGCTGCCGGAGCGGGCCATCGCGGGCGATCCGAGTGCCCGCGAGCAACTGGTGGAGGAGATCTACAGACCGCTGGGCGAGGCGGGCTCGGCTCTCCTGGAAACCCTGAGTGTGTACCTGGAGCAGGCGAGCAGCCTCGAAGGCGCGGCGAGGATGCTCTTCGTTCACCCGAACACCGTGCGCTACCGGCTCCGACGTGTGACTGACGTCACCGGTTGGTCGCCGTCGGATGTACGATCCGCGTTCACACTGCGGATCGCCCTCATCCTGGGGCGTCTGGCCGACGGTGAAGCCCCGGCATAGTGTTTTGTCGGGGGCCCACAAAAGCCCTCCGTGTTCTTCGTCCCTGTCCCCACGGGCGGCCGTGGCCGTCCCCAAGAGAGAGTGTGAGAGTGCTCGTACTCGTCGCTCCCGGCCAGGGCGCCCAGACGCCCGGCTTCCTGACACCCTGGCTCGACCTTCCCGGTGCCGCGGACCGCGTCGCCGCGTGGTCGGACGCCATCGGCCTGGACCTGGTGCACTACGGCACCCGGGCCGACGCCGACGCCATCCGTGACACCGCCGTGGCCCAGCCGCTGCTGGTCGCCGCCGGACTGCTGTCCGCCGCGGCGCTCGGCGGCGTCCCCGGGACCGCGCCGGGCGCGGTCGCGGGCCACAGTGTCGGCGAGTTCACCGCCGCCGCCCTCGCCGGTGTCCTGGACGACACGGCCGCCCTGGCCCTGGTCCGCAAGCGCGGGCTGGCGATGGCCGACGCGGCCGCGGTCGCCGAGACCGGCATGGCGGCGCTGCTGGGCGGCGATCCGGAGACGTCGGTCGCGCACCTGGAGAAGCTGGGCCTCACCCCGGCGAACATCAACGGTGCGGGCCAGATCGTCGCCGCGGGCACGCTGGAGCAGCTGGCCGCGCTGAACGAGGACAAGCCCGAGGGCGTCCGCAAGGTCGTCGCGCTCAAGGTCGCCGGCGCCTTCCACACCCACCACATGGCCCCCGCGGTGGAGACGCTGGACCGGGCCGCCGCGGAGCTGTCGCCCGCCGACCCCGCGGTCACCTACGTCTCCAACAAGGACGGGCAGGCCGTCGCGTCCGGCGCCGAGGTGCTGCGGCGGCTGGTCGGCCAGGTCGCCAACCCGGTCCGCTGGGACCTGTGCATGGAGACCTTCCGGGAGCTGGGCGTCACGGCGCTCATCGAGGTGTGCCCGGGCGGCACCCTGACGGGGCTGGCCAAGCGGGCCCTGCCCGGCGTCAAGACACTCGCCCTGAAGACCCCCGCCGACCTCGACGCCGCCCGTGAGCTCGTCGCGGAGGCGTCGACACCTGCCGCTGACGCGGCGGGCGCCTGACTAGGAGCCCGAGAGCATGTCGAAGATCAAGCCCAGCAAGGGCGCCCCGTACGCACGCATCCTCGGCGTCGGCGGTTACCGGCCGACCCGGGTCGTGCCGAACGAGGTGATCCTCGAGAAGATCGACTCGTCCGACGAGTGGATCCGCTCGCGCTCCGGCATCGAGACCCGGCACTGGGCGGGTCCCGACGAGACGGTCGCCGCGATGGCGATCGAGGCCTCCGGCAAGGCGATCGCCGACGCCGGCATCGACGCCGAGCGGATCGGCGCCGTGGTCGTCTCGACCGTCTCGCACTTCAGCCAGACCCCGGCCGTCGCGACCGAGATCGCCGACCGGATCGGCACCGACAAGGCCGCCGCCTTCGACATCTCGGCCGGCTGCGCGGGCTTCGGCTACGGCCTGACGCTCGCCAAGGGCATGGTCGTCGAGGGTTCCGCCGAGTACGTGCTCGTGATCGGCGTGGAGCGGCTGAGCGACCTGACCGACCTGGAGGACCGCGCCACCGCGTTCCTCTTCGGTGACGGCGCGGGCGCGGTCGTGGTCGGCCCCTCGAAGGAGCCCGCGATCGGCCCGACCGTGTGGGGCTCCGAGGGCGACAAGTCGGAGACGATCAAGCAGACCGTCTCGTGGGACCGGTTCTTCCCCACCGCCCGGCTCCGCCCGGCCGACGGGGGCGCCGGCGACCCGTTCGAGCCGCCCGTCGACAGCGAGGGCAACGTCAAGTTCCCCGCGATCACGCAGGAGGGCCAGGCGGTCTTCCGCTGGGCCGTGTTCGAGATGGCGAAGGTCGCCCAGCAGGCGCTGGACGCGGCCGGGATCACCGCGGACGACCTGGACGTCTTCATCCCGCACCAGGCCAACGTGCGGATCATCGACTCGATGGTGAAGACCCTGAAACTGCCGGAGCACGTCACGGTCGCCCGTGACATCCGCACCACCGGCAACACCTCGGCCGCCTCGATCCCGCTCGCGATGGAGCGGCTCCTGGCGACCGGGGAGGCGAAGAGCGGCGACACCGCGCTCGTCATCGGATTCGGGGCGGGTCTCGTCTACGCCGCGACGGTCGTTACCCTCCCCTAGGCACTCCGTGCCGGATCATGTGGTCCGGGTCGGATACAAATGCCACAAACCCGTCTGAACATCGAAGAAGGAGCGCCAACATGGCCGCCACTCAGGCAGAGATCGTCGAGGGTCTCGCCGAGATCGTGAACGAGATCGCCGGCATCCCGGTCGAGGACGTCCAGCTGGACAAGTCCTTCACCGACGACCTGGACGTCGACTCGCTGTCCATGGTCGAGGTCGTCGTCGCCGCTGAAGAGCGCTTCGACGTGAAGATCCCGGACGAGGACGTCAAGAACCTCAAGACGGTCGGCGACGCGACCGACTACATCCTCAAGCACCAGGGCTGACCCACCCGGTAGGCCGCAGGCCGCCAGGCCCCGCCACCCGGCGGTGGCGCCGTAGAATCCCGCATCCGTTGGAGAAAGAATTCCCGTGAGCCCGACCAATCACACCGTGGTCGTCACCGGTATCGGCGCAACCACACCGCTGGGTGGCGACGCAGCCTCGTTCTGGGCGGCCCTCGTCGCCGGCACGTCCGGTGTCGGCCCCCTGGAGCAGGACTGGGCGGCCCAACTGCCGGTCCGCATCGCCGCGCAGATCGCCGTCGAGCCGGGTGAGATCATCCCCCGGCCGCAGGCACGCAAGCTGGACCGGTCCGCGCAGTTCGCGCTGATCGCGGCCCAGGAGGCGTGGAAGGACGCCGGTTTCACCGCGCGGGCCGGTGAGGACCCGTCGGTGAACCCCGACCGTCTCGGTGCGGTCATCGCCTCCGGCATCGGTGGCGTGACGACCCTCCTGGACCAGTACGACGTGCTCAAGGAGAAGGGCGTACGCCGCGTCTCCCCGCACACCGTCCCGATGCTGATGCCCAACTCCCCGGCGGCCAACGTCGGGATCGAGCTGGGTGCCCGCGCCGGTGTGCACACCCCCGTCTCGGCCTGCGCCTCGGGCGCGGAGGCCATCGGGTACGCGATCGAGATGATCCGCACCGGGCGTGCGGACGTGGTCGTGGCCGGTGGCACCGAGGCGGCCATCCACCCGCTGCCCATCGCCGCGTTCGGCAACATGATGGCGATGTCCAAGAACAACGACGACCCGCAGGGCGCCTCGCGTCCCTACGACGCCGGCCGCGACGGCTTCGTGCTCGGCGAGGGCGCCGGTGTGATCGTGCTGGAGTCCGAGGAGCACGCGAAGGCCCGCGGCGCCCGGATCTACGCCGAGGCGGTCGGCCAGGGCATCTCCGCCGACGCCCACCACATCACGCAGCCGGAGCCGTCCGGCAACGGGATCGCGCACGCGCTGCAGAACCTGCTGGACGGCTCCGACCTGAAGCCGGCCGAGATCGTGCACGTGAACGCGCACGCCACGTCCACCCCGCAGGGTGACGTCGCCGAGATCAAGGCGCTGCGGAAGGTGCTCGGCGACGACGTCGACCACATGGCGATCTCCGCGACCAAGTCGATGACCGGTCACCTGCTCGGTGGCGCGGGCGGCATCGAGACCGTCGCGTCGATCCTGGCGCTGGTGAACCGCACGGCGCCGCCCACCATCAACCTGGAGAACGTGGACCCCGAGGTCGACGCGGACGTGGTGCGCGGTGAGGCGCGGTCGCTCCCCGAGGGCCGTATCGCCGCGCTGAACGACTCGTTCGGCTTCGGCGGGCACAACGTGGTCCTGGCCTTCCGGACCCTCTGAGAACGCCGGCGAAGGGCCCCCACCGGCCGGTGGGGGCCCTTCGCCGTGTGCGGGGTGCGGGCGGGCGGGTCCGCGGGGGTCACACGACCTGGTGCAGCCAGCGCACCGGCGCGCCCTCGCCCGCGTAGCGGAAGGGCTCCAGTTCGTCGTCCCAGGGCTTGCCCAGCAGCCGGGACAGCTCGGCCTCCAGGTCGGTCTCGCCCTTCCGGCTGCGCAGCAGGGCCGCGCGGAGGCGGTCCTCGGGGATCAGGATGTCGCCGTGGATGCCGGTGACGGCGTGGAAGATGCCGAGGTCGGGGGTGCAGCTGTAGCGCTCGCCCTCCGCGGCCGGGCAGGGCTCCGCGGTGACCTCGAAGCGCAGCAGGTGCCAGCCGCGCAGGGCGGAGGCGAGCTTGGAGGCGCTGCCGGCCTCGGCCTGCCAGGAGAACTCCGAGCGCCAGGTGCCGGGGGCCGCGGGCTGCCGGATCCAGTCGAGGCTGACGCGCGTGCCGAGCACCCCGGCGATGGCCCACTCGACGTGCGGGCACAGCGCGCGCGGCGCGGAGTGCACGTACAGGACTCCACGTGTCGTCACCGGAACCTCCGGGCAGAGCGGGCAATCTTGCGGACTGGCTGGGCGGCAGTGGCACGACGGCCGCGTTGATGGCGAGGCTACCTTGCGGCGGCGCAAGGAGTGTGACGTACCGTCGGTCCCGGCGCCAGGAAACCTCCGCCATTCACCCAGGGGGACGCTTGTGCGGGGGTGTGCCGTTCCCGGGCGCCCGGCCGGGAACCCGCGCACGTTGTCATAGGGGGAGTACCGGACCGTCGGACGAGGGGAACAGCTGGGATGCGGAAGCGGAGCCACCGGGCGCGGGCCGTGCTCGCCGTCGTGGCGGCGGTGGTGCTGGGTGCGGCCGGCTGCGACGGCGGCGACGGGGCCTCGGCGCGGCCGGACGGCGGCGGGACGCACACGGTCCGGCCGCCGGTGTGGGACCGCAGCCCGGACTCGATCGCCGCGGTGGGCGACTCCATCACCCGCGGTTTCGACGCCTGCACGGTGCTGTCGGACTGCCCGGAGGCGTCGTGGGCGACCGGCGACGACGCCTCGGTGGACAGCCTGGCGATGCGGCTGCTGGGCGCCCGGGGCGCGGCGGAGCACAGCTGGAACAACGCGGTGACCGGCGCCCGCATGGCCGATCTGCCGGAGCAGATGGAGCAGGCGATCGCCCACGACCCGGAGCTGGTGACGGTGATGATCGGGGGCAACGACGCCTGCCGGTCCTCGGCGTCGGCGATGACCCCGGTGGCCGACTTCCGCGCGGACTTCGAGGAGGCCATGGCCGCGCTGCGCTCGGCGCTGCCGAGGACGCAGGTGTACGTGGCGAGCGTGCCCAACCTGAAGCGGCTGTGGTCCGAGGGCCGGGCGAACCCGCTGGGCAAGCAGGTGTGGAAGCTCGGCATCTGCCCGTCGATGCTGGCCGACGCGGACGATCTGACCGGTAGGGCGATGCTGCGCCGGGACAGCGTGCAGCAGCGGGTGGTGGCGTACAACCGGGTGCTGCGGGAGGTCTGCGCCAAGGACCGCCGCTGCCGCTTCGACGACGACGCGGTGTACGACTACCGCTTCGGCACGGACCAGCTCAGCCACTGGGACTGGTTCCACCCGAGCAAGGACGGCCAGGCCCAGCTCGCGGAGATCGCGTACCGGAGGGTCACGGCGCGCACCGCGTGAGCCGGGTCCGTCCGGGCCGTGGACGGGGCGAGCCCCGGTCCGGGGGTCAGGATCCCGGGCCGGGGCTGCTCGTGGGGCCGCCGTCCCCGGCGTGCGGGGACCGTCCCGCCCCCGACGTTAATCGGCGCGGTGCGCCCGCGGCCGGTGATCGCCCGTCCGGCGGTGATCCCGTACGAACCCTTCACAAACGGTGGCGCCGGCCTCCGGGCTGGCGTGCCCCGCTCCCGCCCGCCGGCACGGCGGCCACGAGCTCGATCTCCACCTGGGCCCCCGGCCGGAACAGCCGCGACACCTCGAAGGCCATGCTCGTCGGCGGGGTGCACGCCCCGTGGCGCGGGTGGCCGCGCCGCGCGATACTGCCGCCGTCCACCGCACCACGCGCCCCACAGCGACGGAAGGACCCGGAATCCCTTGAGCCGTATACGTTTCCGCCTCGGCGCCCTCGGCCTGGCCCTGCTGACCGGCCTGTCCGCCCCCACGGCCGCGGCCCGTGCCGTTCCGGCGGCCCCCTCCCCCACCGTCGAGGAGCAGCGGCTCGACGGGCCCGTGCCGCGGGAGATCCTCCGGCGCTCCGGATTCGACGGCGCGGCCCGGGACTTCGGGCGGGCGCTGGCGGGGGCGCACTCCTACGCGCGGGCCCTCGGCGTCGTCGGCCGGGACGGCTCGGCGCTGTGGCGGCGGGCCGTGGACCGGGCGCAGGGGCGGGGGCCGGCCGGCGGCGACCTGAGCCGGGACGACGACCGGCCGCTGTACTGGGCGCGGTTGGCGATGACCCGCCAGGTGCGCACCTGGCGGCCGGGGTTCGCGCTGACGGACACGCGGCGCGCCGCCCTGCTGGACCGGCTGGAGCGCACCTCGCGCGGGCAGACCGACATCCGCTACCCGGCGAAGGGGCGCACGCACCGGATCCTGCTCACCGGCTTCGACCCCTTCACGCTGGACCGGGACATCCGCATCTCGAACCCGTCCGGGGCCGGCGCGCTCGCGCTGGACGGCACGGTCGTGCGGACCGCGAGGGGCCCGGCGCGCGTCGAGACCGCCGTGTTCCCGGTGCGCTGGCGGGACTTCGCCGAGGGCACGGTGGAGCGGACGCTGCGGCCGTACCTGCCGCGGGTCGACCTGTTCACCACCGTGAGCCAGGGCCGCGCCGGCCGGTTCGACGTCGAGCGCACCAACGGGGCCTGGCGCGGCGGCTTCCCGGACAACGACGGCGTCTCGCGCACGGAGACCGTCCCGGTCGCCGATCCGGCGTCGCAGCCGCAGTGGACGGTCACGACCCTGCCGTACGCCGCCGTCGCGGCCGCGCACACCGGCCGGTTCCCGGTGTACGACCACACGGAGGTGACGGAGATCCCGGCGGGCGGCACCGTGCCCGTCGTACGGCCGGACGGGCCGACCCCGGGTTCGACCGCGCGCGCCGGGGCGGGCGGCGACTACCTCTCCAACGAGATCGCCTACCGGGCCACCCTGCTGCGGGACCGGCTCGGGCTGCACGACAGGCTCCCCGGCGGGCACCTGCACACGCCGGTGCTCCGGTTCGGGCCGGGGAACACCACCGAGGTCACCGACCCCGAGTTCGTGCGGAACCGGCTGGACATCGTCGCGCAGGTGCGGGCCGTCCTGACGGTGGCGGCGGGGGCCACGCTCAGGAGGTGACCTCCTGGTCCCGCGCGGCACCGGCGTCCGCGCTCTCCTCGCCCAGCAGGTCGCGGGCGAGCAGCGTGGCGCCGGCGACCGCGCCGGGCATCAGGAACACCGCGACGAACGGCACCAGGAAGGCCAGGCCCAGGGGGGTGCCGAAGCCCCAGACCAGCGTCTTGCGGGAGCGGAGCAGGGCGAGGCGGGCGCGCAGCTCGACGCCCCGGCGCTGGAGGGCCACGGCGGCGAGTTCCTCGGTGAGGAAGAACCCGGTGACGAAGAAGCCGATCACGGGGACGACGGTCTGCCCGACGACGGGCAGGAAACCGAGGGCGAAGAGCAGCACGCCCCACACCGCGGCCCGGACCAGCACGCGCAGGCTGTCCCGGGCCGAGACCCACAGCTCGCGCCAGAGCGGGAGCTCCGACCGGGGGGCGGTGCCGTCGGGCGAGACGTCGGCGTCGACCTTCTCCGAGAGCGCCTCGTAGAAGGGCTGGCCGACCAGGAGGGTGACGGCCGTGAAGGTCAGCACGGCCAGCAGCAGGCCGAGGGCGAAGAGGACGGCGGTGAGGAACCCGCGGAACAGGCCCTGCCAGGGGCTCGCCCAGTCGTCCGCGAACGGGGTCGCCCAGGTGACGGCGGACTCGCCCCACACGGCGAGGGCGACCAGCGCCGCCGCGTAGAGCACCAGGGTTATCAGGCCGGGCAGCAGCCCGAACCCGAACTGGCGGCCGTGCCGGGCCACCCAACGCTGGCCGTCCACCAGATACCGGAAACCCACCCCTAGATCACGCATGGCCAGGACTTTACTGGCTCGGCCGGGCCGCACGGCCGCTCAGCCGGCCAGCATGCGGCGCAGCAGGTCCCGCAGGGAGCGCCGCTCCTCCTCGGACAGCCCGGCGAGCGGTTCGCGGGCGAAGTGGAGGCCCTCGCGCAGGTCCCGGGCCACCTGGCGGCCCTGCTCGGTGGCGGCGGCGACCTTCACCCGGCGGTCGGCCGGGTCGGGGCGGCGCTCCGCCAGGCCGCGGGCCTCCAGGCGGTCCACGATCCCGGTCACGTTCGACGGCTCGCACTTCAGCCTCTGGGCCAGCTTGCGCATGGGCAGCGGCTCCGCGGCGAGCAGGCTGAGGAGCCGGGCCTGCGGGCCGGTCAGGGTGTGCTCGGCCGCCGCCTCCTCGTAGTCCGCGTAGAACCGGGCCACGACGTCGCCGATCAGCTCGACGACCTCCATGGTGAGGGCGTCGGGGGGGCGGGATCTCGATGGGGTGGACATGCGCGCCAGGATACCCGGTTACTTGACATCCTGAAATATTCAGGCGCATGGTTGTTTCAGGTACTGAAGTAACTTCGAAAGGCCCCCCATGATCAACCGCGAGTGGCACCTGCTCAGCCGTCCCGTCGGCAAGCCCGTGCCCGAGGACTTCGCCCTGGTCGAGACCCCGGTCCCGGCCCCCGGCGAGGGCCAGGTGCTGGTACGGAACGAGTACCTCTCCGTCGACCCGTACATGCGCGGCCGCATGAGTGCGGCGAAGTCCTACGTCGCCCCCTTCGAACTGGGCGAGGTCATGCAGGGCGGCGCGGTCGGCGTGGTGGTCGAGTCGAACGCCGAGGGCATCGCGGCCGGCGACCACGTCCTGCACTTCCTCGGCTGGCGCGAGTACGCGGTGGTGGACGCCGCGCAGGCCGTCCCGGTGGACCCGCAGGCCGCGCCCCTGTCGGCGTACCTCGGCGTCCTCGGCATGACCGGCCTGACCGCCTACGCCGGCCTGCTGCGCACCGCCTCCTTCAAGGAGGGCGACGCGGTGTTCGTGTCGGGCGCGGCCGGCGCCGTCGGCAGCCAGGTGGGCCAGCTCGCCCGGCTCAAGGGCGCCTCCCGGGTCGTCGGCTCGGCCGGGTCCGACGAGAAGGTCCGGCTGCTGGTCGAGGAGTACGGCTTCGACGCGGCGTTCAACTACAAGAACGGCCCGGTCGCCGAGCAGTTGCGCGAGGCCGCGCCGGACGGCGTCGACGTGTACTTCGACAACGTGGGCGGGGACCACCTGGAGGCCGCCATCGGCTCCCTGAACCGCGGCGGCCGGATCGCTGTCTGCGGCATGATCTCGGTCTACAACGACACCGAGCCCGCCCCCGGTCCGCGCAACCTCGCGCGCCTCATCCAGACCCGCGGCCGGATCGAGGGCTTCCTCGTCGGCGACCACTACGACCTCCAGCCGCAGTTCGTCCGGGAGGTCGGCCCGTGGGTCGCCTCGGGCGCGCTGAAGTACCGCGAGACGGTGGCCGAGGGCATCGACAACGCCCTGGAGGCGTTCCTCGGGATGCTGCGCGGCGACAACATCGGCAAGATGGTCGTCAAGCTCTAGCCTTCACGGTTTTTTCGGTATGCGGTAACTTCTTTCCGAAACCGTCGCCGATCGTGGGCGCGAGTCGCGGCGGAACGAGGAGGAGAGAACCGCATGGCCATCACCCAGTCCGACGTCCTGTACACCGCCGTCGCCACCGCCGAGAACGGCCGCGACGGCCGGGTCACCACCGACGACGGCAAGCTCGACGTGGTCGTCAACCCGCCCAAGGAGATGGGCGGCAACGGCGCCGGAACCAACCCGGAGCAGCTCTTCGCCGCCGGGTACAGCGCCTGCTTCCAGGGGGCGCTGGGTGTCGTGGCCCGGCAGGAGGGCGCGGACATCTCCGGCTCGACGGTCACGGCCAAGGTCGGCATCGGCAAGAACGACGACGGTTTCGGGATCATCGTGGAGATCTCGGCCGCCATCCCGAACGTGGACGCGGCGACCGCCGAGAGCCTGGTCGAGAAGGCCCACCAGGTGTGCCCCTACTCGAAGGCCACGCGCGGGAACATCACCGTGACGCTCGTCTGACCTTCGTCGTCGCGCACAGCGGCAGCCGCATCCCGGGACGTGGGGTGCGGCTGCCGTCCGTCGCGGGCCCGCGAGCGCCGGCCGGGCGGGTCCCCGGCGTCGGCGGCGGGTGGGTGACGCACGGCGGGTTGACGGCGGGTCACCCGTCAGGGGTTCTCCCAGGCCGCCGGTTCCGCCGCCAGGGCGCGGGCCGGTTCGGGCAGCGCGTCCGACGCCAGGTCGGCGAGCGTGACGCCCTCCAGGATGCGGCGGACGTTGGCGCGCAGGGCGATCCACAGCGGCAGCAGGGGCCGGGCCGTGCCCGTGTAGGCCAGGTCCGTCGGGCGTTCGCCGCGCACCGACACGATCGGGCCGTCGACCGCCCGGATGACGTCCGCCACGGTGATCGAGGCCGCCTCCCGCGCCAGCCGGTAGCCGCCGCCCCCGCCCCGCCGGCTGTCCACCACCCCGGCGCGCCGCAGGTCGCCCAGGATGCCCTCCAGGAATTTATGAGGAATGTCCTGCGTGGCGGCGATTTCCTCTGCCTTCACGGGGCCGTTACCCTGCCGTACGGCCAGCTCCAGCGCCGCCCGTACCGCGTAATCCGCCCGTGCCGAGATCCTCATGGCTCCATTGTGGGGCGTGCCGCCGGAGAGAATGGCCGGACCCGCGCCCGCAAGCCCGCCCGGAGGATCCACCTTGGCGCTCAGCAGACGTACCTTCAGTGCCCTGGCCGGCTCCGCCGCGCTCGGTCTCGCCCTGGGCGGCAGCGGCGGCCCCGGGGCGTTCTCGGCGTACGCGGGCGGCAGCGCGCCGACCGGTCCGGCGCCGGGCCCGCCGGGCGCCGACGGGGTGCGGCACAGCATCGGGTACGACCGCCACTCGCTGCTCGTCGACGGGCGGCGGCTGGTGGTGTGGTCCGGCGAGATGCACCCCTTCCGGCTGCCGAGCCCGTCCCTGTGGCGCGACGTGCTGCAGAAGATGCGGGCGCACGGCTTCAACGCCGTCAGCATCTACGTGGCCTGGAACTACCACTCCCCCGCGCCCGGCCGGTACGACTTCTCCGGCGTCCGGGACCTCGACGCGTTCCTGCGCACGGCCGCCGAGACCGGGCTGTACGTCATCCTGCGGCCCGGCCCGTACATCAACGCCGAGGTCGACGGCGGCGGCTTCCCCGGCTGGCTGACCGCGACCCGGGGCACGGCCCGGACCGACGACCCGGTGTACCTGTCGCACGTCGACGAGTGGCTGACGCAGGTGAACCGGATCGTCCGCCGGCACCTGTACACGCAGGGCGGCGGCACCGTCCTGCTGTACCAGATCGAGAACGAGTACGACGCCCACACGCGGGACGCCACCGGCCGGAACTACATGGCCCACCTGTACCGCAAGGTGCGGGCCGACGGGATCGACGTCCCGCTGTTCCACAACGACAAGGGGCGCAACGGCTACTGGACCCCCGGCTCGTTCGGCACGGGCGGCGAGAAGGGCGGCTGGCTGTACGGGTTCGACGGGTACCCCTCGCCGTCCCAGCCCCCGCCGGACTGGGGGCACTACGGTCCCGGCGGGCCGAAGGGCGGGGCCACCGCCTCGCCGTCCACGCCCGGGTTCGTGCCCGAGTTCGGGGGCGGCTGGTTCGACCCCTGGGGCGGGGCCGAGTTCGACGGCAAGGGGTACGCCGAGTCGCGGCGCACCCGGGACGCGGCCTACGAGCGCCGCTTCTACCTGACCAACCTCGCCAACGGCCTCACCCTGCACAACGTGTACATGACGTTCGGCGGGACCTCGTGGGGCTGGCTGCCCGCGCCGGTCGTCTACACGTCGTACGACTACGGGGCCGCGATCGACGAGGCGCGGAACGTCACCGGCAAGATCGCCCCGATGCACCAGCTCGGCCACCTGCTCCAGCGCGTGCCCGACTTCGCCAAGCTGGACCGGGCGGCGGACGTGACGGCCCGGGGGCTGAGGGTCTACCACCTCACCAACCACGACACCGGCGCGCACGTGTACGTGGCCCGCAACGACGGCGCGGAGCCGGTCACCACCGACCTGCCGACCGCCGCCGGCCGGCTGCCGGTCACCGTGCCCGGCAAGGACGCCAGGCTGCTGGCCACCGGTCTGTCGCTGGGCAGCCGCACCCTGAAGTACTCCACCGCCCAGCCCATGCTGTGCCTGACGACGGGCCGGCGGGAGATCGCCGTGTTCACCGGGCGCCGGGACGACATGGCCGAGCTGGTGCTGAACTGCCCGGACGAACCGAACGTGGAGCGGCTGGACCCGGAGGCCGGGTGGGTCTACAACCGGGGCGAGCTGCACGTCAACGTGCCGCTGGGGCAGGGCGGGCTGACCCGGGTGCTGGTGCAGGAGGGCGGCAGCGACACCCCGATGGTGCTGCTCTTCGCCGACGACGACACCGCCGTCCGCCTGTTCCCGTACGACACCCCGTCGGGGACGCTCCTGGCGTACGGCATGACGCTGCTGCGCCACGCCGAGCTGCGGGGCTCGGAGGTCCACCTGACCGGTGACGTCACCGAGCGGGCGACCCTGGAGGTGTGGGCGCCGCGCGGCATCGACACGCTGGTGTGGAACGGGCGCCGGGTGGCCACCCGGGTCACCCGTTCCGGCAGCCTGATGACCACCGAGATGGTGCCGGACGTGCCCGAGGTGCGGCTGCCCGAGCTGGGCGGCTGGCGGATGCGGACGGAGAACCCGGAGGCGGGCCCCGGCTTCGACGACTCCGCCTGGCGGCGGGCCGACCGCACCTCGTCGTTCAGCACCACCGCGGTCCCGGGCGGCGGGCCGGTGCTGTTCGCCGACGACTACGGCTTCCACTACGGCGACGTCTGGTACCGCGGCACCCTCGACGGCACGTCCGGCGTCGAGGAGGTCTCGCTCGCCTACAGCACCGGGACCCAGGGTACGCTGATGGCGTGGCTGGACGGCGAGCCGCTGGGCACGCACCGGATGCCCGTGCCCCGCAAGGGCAGCACGGTCCGCCAGGGCACCTGGACCGCCACCGCGGCCTTCCCGGTGGCCGGCCGGCTGCGCTCCCCCGGCCGGCACGTGCTGTCCGTCCTCGTCCGGCGCATGCAGCACGACCAGGACGGCAAGGCGCTCGACACGCACAAGGCGGCCCGCGGCCTGACGGCGGTCACCTTCACCGGGGCGTCCCCCCGGGTGAGCTGGCGCATCCAGGGCGAGGGCCCCGCCGACCCGGTGCGCGGGCCGATGAACAACGGCGGCCTGTACGGCGAGCGGGAGGGCTGGCACCTGCCCGGTTTCCGGGACCGGGACTGGGAGGAGGTGTCCTTCCCGCGCGCCGCGCGGTACCAGGGCGTCACCTGGTACCGGACCACGTTCCGGCTGTCGGTGCCGGGGGACGTCGACGCGTCGGTCGGCCTGACCCTGGACGACGACCCGTACCGGGCCTACCGCGCCCAGATCTTCCTCAACGGCTGGAACCTGGGCCAGTACGTCAACGGGGTCGGCCCGCAGCACACCTTCGTCCTGCCCAACGGCATCCTGCGCACCCGGGGCACCAACACCCTCGCGCTGGCGGTGCTCTCGGAGTTCACCACGCTGTCGGGTCCCGGCTCGGCGCGCCTGACACTGCTCGGCCGGGCGACCGGCGGGGTGCGGGTGGACCCGGTCTGATCCGGTGCCCGGACCACCGGGCACCCGGGTCGTTTCCGATTGAACGACGGGCGTGCGCAGGCATGACGCGGACACGACCGGGCGCGTACCCTCGGACCACCCGTGACCGGGCCGAGGACGAGCGGACAGCCTGCGGAGGAACGCGGCAGGAGGGAGACCGATGGGCATCGCGGGCGCGCGCGGGCGGGCCGCACGGCTCGCGTCGCGGCTGCGCCGCCCCGGCTCCGGACCGGCGATGCGCTCCCTGGCCGGCGACCTCGCCGCCGCCGTCCGCGCCCGGCCGGAACCACCGGGCGGAGCCCGGGAGTTGTGCCGGGCGCTGTGCGAGGAGATGAGCGCCCTGCGCGCCGGACGGCCGGTCGAGCTGCGGTTCGAGCGGTTCCCGGACGAGATCGAGGTCACCGGACTGTGGGTCGAGTTCGCCGACTTCGACCTGGTCATCGTGGAGGAGCGGGCGGAGGCCGTACAGCAGGTCGTCATCCTCGGCCACGAGTTGTGGCACCTGCACGCCGGCCACCGGCACCACCACCCCGTCGGCGCCGCCGCGGCCCGCGCCCTCGCCGACGCGCCCGGCTGGCGGGGGGCGGCCCTCACGGTGGTCGCCCGCAACGGCTCCCGGGAGACCGACGAGGCCGAGGCCGACGACTTCGGGCACCGCCTGGCCACCCTCTTCCGGGACCACCTCGCCGGGCCCCGCACCGCCCCGCCGGACCCCGTACAGCGTTCCCTCGGCTACCGCGGCCGCGAACCCGCGCACCGGGCGCCCCGGGAAGGGGGAGCCCCGCGGTGACCCTCCCGGCGCTGGACCCCTCGGGTCTCCTCCGCCCGTTCTACATCTCCTTCTGGATCCCCACGGCCGCGCTCACCGCCGCCCTGGTGGTCAAGCTGCCGTCGATCATCCGGCTGTGGCGGGACCCGCTGCTGCGCGCGGTGGGCGGGGTGCTGCTGCTCGCCTGCGCGGTGTTCGTGTTCTGCACCCCGTCCACCATCGCCGGGGTCAACCGGCTGACCGGCGTGCCCAACCTCTCGGCGCCCTGGTGCTACTCGCTCATCACCGCGTTCTGCGGCGCCTGCCTGGCCCTCGTCATCACCTGGCGCAACGACCTGTCCGGCCGCCCGGCCGACACCCGCCGGGCGCTGCGCCGGGTGTGCGCGGCGTACTCGGCGGTGATCGTCGCCCTGTGGGCACTGTTCCTGCTCGCCGGACCGCACGAGGAGCGGGTGCGGGACCTGGACACCCACTACGCCGGCACGCCGTTCCTGCGCGAGGAGATCCTGCTCTACCTCGTCGCGCACGCCGCGGCCTGCCTGATCACCACGCGGCTGATCCGGGACTGGGTGCGCGCCGGGCGCCTGGACGCCTGGCTGCGCCGGGGCCTCACGCTGCTGGGCGCCGGGTACGCGGCGAACCTGGTCTTCGACGCGGCCAAGCTGACCGCCGTCACCGCGCGCTGGTGCGGGCGGGACCTGGACTGGCTGAGCACCGACCTCGCGCCGCCCGTCGCCGCGCTGTCCGCCATCCTGATCGCCGTCGGCTTCATCCTGCCGCACGCCGGCCAGTACCTGGACGGCCGCCGGCGGGTCCGGCTCGCCCACCGTGAACTGCGGCCCCTGTACCGGCTGCTGCGGCGGGCGAGCGGGGAGGGCGTGCCGTTCGCGCTGCGGGCCGCGCCCGAACTGCGGCTCACCCGGCGCGAGACGTTCATCCGGGACGCCCTGCTGCCGCTGGCCCGGCGCCTGGACACCGGTCTCGGCACCCGCTCGTACGACGCCGCGCTCGCGCTCGGCCACCCGCCCGAGCGGGCCCGCGCGCTGGCCGCCGCGGTGTGCGTCCTGGACGCCGTCGGGCCGGGGGACGGCTCCCCGGTGCCGCCCGGGCCGGCCGTCTGGCCCGACACCACGGGCCTGCTGCGGGAGATCGGGGCCGTCTCCCGGGCCCTCGGCCACCCCGGCGACCTGGCGGCGGTACGCGCCCGCGCGGCCGTCCCGGCGGGAGACGTCACCGCACCCCCCGAACCACGCACGCCCGCCCACGGGCCGGGCGGCCCGATCAGCCCGTGAACACCGGGCGCGCGGGGTTCTTGCCGACCGTTGGGCCGTACAGGCCGGTCAGGCTGTTCCGGTTGGTCAGGTCCGTCCCGCCGGGGGTGCGCGCTGTCCTGCTGGGCGGTCGCGTGGTCGGGTACAGCGCCCGTTCAGACCGGTCAGGGGCGTGCGATGTGCTGCGGGGCGGGCGCGTGGGCCGTCTCGACGCGGGCCCCGGCGGGGCGGGGGTTCGGGTGACGGCCGGCCCGTGAGCGCCGGGCGCGCGGGGTCCTTGCCGGCCGTGGGGCCGTGCAGCCCGTTCGGACCGGTCCGGCCGGTCAGGGCCGTCCCGGTGCGGGTCTCGGCGGGGAGCGTCCGGGGGGCCGGGCGACGGCCGGGCACCATGGGCGGCATGCGTCCCGACTTCCAGCTCGTGCTGCTGCGCCGCATGGCCGACCACAACCCAGACCTCGTCGAGGCCGCCCGGCGGCGGCTCGGCGCGTCGGCCGCCGACATGCGGGAGGCCAACAAACAGTGGCAGGCGATGGTCCGCTCACCGCGGACGCGGGGCGCCGCCGCCCGGTACCGCGCCGTCCTCGGCGAACCGGAGTCGGTCCTGCCCCGCCGCCTCGGCGACGTCGGCTGCGAGGCCCGGCGGTGGGCGCTGCCGCTCTGGCCCGACCTGCGCTTCGAGGTGCTCGTCGGACCCGACGGCGCGGTGTGGAACGAGTGGCTGGTCCGGGCGCCGGGCGCGGCCGCCCCGCGGCTGCGCACCCTGGAGGACCTGACGCCCTGGTCCTGCACGGTGGACGAGGCCGCCCGCGCCTTCGCCCCCGCCCGCCCGCTGGAGGGCACCGCCCCCACCCGGTGGGGGCTGGCCTTCACCGCGCCCGGCCGGGACGGCGCGCGGCACGAGGTGGTGGCCGAGTTCACCTGGGGGCTGCTCCAGCGCACGGCGGTCGTCGGCGGAACCGCGGGCTTCCCGCGGCGACGCGCTTGACCTTCCCCTTCGGGCAGGCCCCAGCATCGGTGGCGGACGACGAGGAACGCGAGGTGGGCATGGGGTTCCTGACTATCGGTGCCTTCGCGAAGGCCACCCGGCTGTCACCGAAGGCACTGCGGCTCTACGACGAGCTGGGGCTGCTGACGCCCGCCCGGGTCGACCCGGACACCGGCTACCGGTACTACGCCCCCGCCCAGCTCGAACCCGCCCGGCTGGTGGCCCGGCTGCGCCGGCTGGGCATGCCGCTGGCCCGGATCCGGGAGGTGTGCGCCCTGGACGCGGCGGACGCGGCCCGGGCGGTCCGGGCGTACTGGGCGCGGGTGGAGGCCGAGACCGCCGTACGGCGGGACCTCGCCGCGTTCCTCGTCGACCGGCTGACCGACGAGTCGAGAAGGGACACCGCCATCATGCTGGAACTGCGACACGCGGCCCGTACGGACCGCGGACACGTCCGCCCCGCCAACCAGGACACGGTGTACGCGGGCCGCAGGCTGCTCGCCGTCGCCGACGGCTTCGGCCCGGCCGGAGCCCCCGCGAGCAGCGCCGCCGTGGCCGCGCTGCGGGTCCTGGAGGACGGGCCGGAGCCGGCCGCGGGCGACGTGCTGAACCTCCTGGCGGACGCCGTGCGCGGGGCCGGCGCGGCCGTCCGGGGCCTCGCGGACGGCGACGCCGACGGCACCACCCTGACGGCGCTGCTGTGGACGGGCGCGCGGCTGGCCCTGGTGCACATCGGGGACTCGCGGGCCTATCTGCTGCGCGACGGCGGGCTGTTCCGCGTCACCCACGACCACAGTGTGGTGCAGTCCCTGCTCGACGAGGGCCGGCTGGCACCGGAGGAGGCCGCCGCGCACCCCCGGCGGGCGCTGCTGCTCAAGGCGCTGACCGGTGCCGAGGCGCCGGTGCCGGACCTGCGGCTGCACGAGGTCCGGCCCGGTGACCGGTACCTGCTCTGCTCCGACGGCCTGACCGCGGTCGTACCCGACGGCCGGGTCCGGCAGCTGCTCGCCGCCGCGCCCGGCCCGGACGCGGCGGCCGGCTCGCTCGTCGCCGCGGCGAACGCGGGCGGCGGCCCGGACAACGTGAGCTGCGTGGTCGCCGACGTCGTCACGGCGGCCTGACACCGGCGGCGCCCGGGCGGCCGGTCCCCGGCCCGGCGCGGGTCCCGGCGGCCGCTCTCGGAACGCCGCGCTCCTGGTGTAGGAAAGGTGCTGTCGTCCCGGCAGTCGGCACCGCCGACAGTAAGGAGTGCGCCCCGTGTCCTCTCTCTTCCCCGCCCTGGCGGGCGGTCCGGGCGAGCGGGTCGCCCTGCGGTTCGGGCCCCGGACCCTGTCCTACGGCGAACTCGGGGGCGCGGCGGGTGCCGTCGCCGCCCGGGTCGGGGAGGCGGGCCGGGTCGCCGTGTGGGCCACCCCGGAGCTGGAGACCGCCGTGGCGGTGACCGGTGTGCTGCTCGCCGGGGCGGCCGCGGTGCCGCTGAACCCGAAATCCGGTGAGAAGGAGCTGGCGCACATCCTTGCCGACAGCGCGCCCTCGCTGGTCCTCGCCGCGCCCGGTGCCGTGCTGCCACCGGTCCTCGGGGGCGTCCCCCGGATCGACGTCGACGTCGAGGCGGCCGGCACGGTCCCCGGGGAGCGGGCGGCGGACGGCGACCCCGCGCTGATCGTCTACACCTCCGGCACGACCGGTCCGCCGAAGGGCGCCGTCCTGCCCCGCCGGGCGCTCGCCACCACCCTGGACGCGCTCGCCGACGCCTGGCGGTGGACCGGGGACGACGTGCTGGTGCACGGGCTGCCGCTGTTCCACGTGCACGGGCTGGTGCTGGGCGTCCTCGGCCCGCTGCGCCGCGGCGGCTCGGTGCGGCACCTGGGCCGGTTCTCCCCCGAGGGCGTGGCCCGCGAGCTGAACTCCGGCGCGACCATGCTGTTCGGCGTGCCGACGATGTACCACCGCCTCGCCGAGGCCCTGCCGGACGATCCGGAGCTGGCCGGGGCGCTCGCGCGGGCCCGGCTGCTGGTCTCCGGCTCGGCCGCGCTGCCGGTGCACGACCACGAGCGGATCGCGGCGGCGACCGGCCGGCGCGTGATCGAGCGGTACGGCATGACGGAGACGCTGATGAACACCAGCGTGCGGGCCGACGGGGAGGCCCGGGCCGGGACGGTCGGGGTACCGCTGCCGGGCGTGGGGCTGCGGCTGGTGGAGGAGGACGGCACGGAGATCGCCGGGTACGACGGGGAGACCGTCGGCGAGATCCAGGTGCGCGGCCCGAACCTGTTCACCGAGTACCTGAACCGGCCCGACGCCACCGCCGCCGCGTTCACCGCCGACGGCTGGTTCCGCACCGGGGACATGGCGGTGCGCGAGTCCGACGGCTACGTCCGGATCGTCGGGCGCAAGGCCACCGACCTGATCAAGAGCGGCGGCTACAAGATCGGCGCGGGGGAGATCGAGAACGCGCTGCTGGAGCATCCGGGGGTGCGGGAGGCCGCGGTGACCGGGGAGCCGGACGCCGACCTGGGCGAGCGGATCGTGGCCTGGATCGTCCCGGCGGACCCCGGGGCCCCGCCGTCGGCCGGGGAACTGGCGGACCACGTGGCCCGGCGCCTCGCCCCGCACAAGCGGCCCCGCGTCGTCCGTCACCTGGACGCCCTCCCGCGCAACGACATGGGCAAGATCATGAAGCGGGCGCTGACCGGAGCCTGAGCGGCGGCTCCCCGGCGCGGGACGGCGGACCGCGCCGGGGGGCCGGGGTGTCCCGGGTGCCCTCGGGGGCGGCTACCGGACGGTGAGGGCGCGGATCGTCTCCTGGGTCACGGAGCCGCCGCGGTCGTCGTGGGCCGAGGCCCGCAGGGACACGTGGGCGGCGTCGCGGGGCACGGTCAGTGTGCCGTGGCCGCCCGCGGTCAGCGGGACCGTCCGCCAGGTCGCGCCGTCGTCGTACGACACCTCCAGCCGGGCGGCGGAGAGGGTGCCGGTGCCGGTCGCGCCCGCCACGTACCGCGCGCCGATCCCGACCGGTACCCGGTGCCCGGCGCGCACCGTGCCGGCGAGGTCGGTGGGGACGTCGTAGGAGAGGTTGACGAGCGGCAGGAGGGTCCAGCGGTCCTCCGGGGTGGCCGCCGACCGGAAGGTCCACTCGGTGTGGCCCCGCGTGGCGGGCTGCCACCGGGCGGGATCCAGGGCGGTGTCGGTGACCACCCGGTAGGTGTGCTCGTCGGCGGGCGCGTCCTCCACGTAGGCGGTGGAGCCGGTGCCGCGGTCCACGAGCGCGCCGTCCAGGTGGACGGCGATGGTCTGGGTCATCCCGCTGTCCTCGCCCCACACGTCGCCGAAGCCGGTGTGGTCGGGCCCCGAGTCGCCCCAGCCGGGGGTGTCGAACCGGATCCGGCCGCCGGCCCGCTGCTGGCCCCAGCCGAGCCCGGTGCCCAGCCACGGGTGCCACACCGGCCGGAACCAGTTCAGCTCCGGACGCGAGCCGCCCTCGTACCGCACCAGGCCGCCGCGCTCCTCCAGCGCCCCGTCGCGCGCGGTGACGGACTCGTGCCAGAGCTGGCCGGGGCCGGTGGAGACGTAGTCGGTGCGTTCGGCGGGCAGGGGGACGCGCTCCTGGAAGCCGAGGCCGATCGGGAAGGCGCCGGTGACCGAGTACCGGTACTCGCCGCCGCTCGCCGGCCGCGCCGCGTGGAACCGGACGTGTACGGCGGCCAGTTGCCGGGGGCCGGGCGCGTAGGTGAGGTCCCGGTCCGGGATCGCGCCCCGGTGGCCCTCGGACAGGTCGTACACGTACGGCGAGTCGGGGGTGCCGGTCATGTCGACCCGGCCGGCCGCGCGCAGGCGTGCCGCGTCGGCCCGGTCGACGGTGGCGATCTGCAACGGCCGGTCGGCGTTGTCGTCGGTGCCCCACCAGGCCGTCAGCCGGCCGGGCGCGTCGTCCGTCACGAACAGCGCCCTGGCGCCCGCGTCCTGGGCGGCCCGGGCCAGCGCGGCCGGGTCGGCGCCGTCGGCGAGGCGGGCGAGCACCGCCTTGCCGGCCACGCCGGTGAACGGTCCGTCGCCGACGTCGGCCAGTGCCAGCCGGGTGCGCCCGGCGAGCAGCGTGCCGCCCGCCTGCACGGTCGCCTCCCGGACGCCCCTGACCTCCAGCCTGGGCCTGGCCAGCCGCCAGACGGTCCGGTACTCGAAGGTGCCCTCGGTGACCCGCTCGGTGGGCGCGGCGAAGACGCTGTCGTAGGCCGCGGGCACCTGCACCGCGCCGAACAGGTCGGCGCCGCCGGCCCGCCGGCCGTACTCCATGAGCAACTGGTGCGTCTCCGTGGGCCGGTCCACGCGCGCCTCGACCCGGCGCAGCCGCCGGCCGTCCAGGGTGACCTCGCGGTCGCGGTCGAGGAGGATCTCCGGGGCGGCGAGGAGGCCGAGGCCGAGGGAGTCGGCGCCGTGCGCGCCGCGCACGTCGAGGAAGGAGGCCAGGCTGTACGTGCCCGGCTCCAGGCGCAGTTCGAGGGTGCCGGAGCCGCCGACGCGGGCGGGCAGGGCGTCCTCGCCCGCGGCGAGCCGCTGCACGGTGAGGTCGGCGGCCGCGGGCGTGCCGTCGCGGTCCTTCACGTGGACGGTGAGCGTGTACCGCTCCTCCTCCTTGACCAGCCCGAACACGGTGTGCGCGAGGGGCGTGCCGTCCGGCCCCGCGGCCACGATCCGCCCGCTCGTCTCGCCCACCGGCGCCTTGCCGGCGTCCCCGGTGACGGTGGTGGAGGCGGTGCCGTGGGCGGGGACGGTGAGGGCGTCCCGGGCCAGGACGGCGACGCCGTCGGGCGCGCCGCGCACCGACAGCCGCAGCGCGATCGGCCGGTCGGTCGTGTTGGTGTAGGTGACGGTCCGGGTGACCGGCTGGTCCGCGGCGTAGGGCCAGCGGTGGAAGCCGAGGTCGGCGCCGCCGGTGGCGGTGATGTCCGCCGCCACGGCGTCGGGCACGCTCACCCGCCCCGCGCCCAGGAGGTAGGCGGACGCGTCGAGCGGCCGGGAGCTGGACATGAGGGCGTCCTTGAGCCGGGCGCCGGTCCAGTCGGGGTGTTCCTCGGCGAGCAGGGCGGCCACTCCCGCGACCTGCGGGGTGGCCATGGAGGTGCCGCTCATGGAGGTGTAGTAGCCGCTGCCGGGGGTGAGTCGGGAGCGGGCGGCGAGGATGTCGACGCCGGGGGCGGAGAGGTCGGGCTTGAGGGCCTCGTCGCCGTACCGGGGTCCGGCGGAGGTGAAGTAGGCCGGCTGGTCGGCGGAGTCCACCGCGCCGACGGTGAGGGCGGCGTCGGCGGCGCCGGGCGAGCCGATGGAGGAGGGGGCGCCGGTGTTGCCCGCGGCGACGACGAAGAGCGCCCCGGTCTGCGCGGAGAGGGTGTTCACCGCCTGGGCCATCGGGTCGGTGCCGTCGCTCGGCTCCGTCGTGCCCAGACTCATGGAGACGATCCTGGCGTGCGCGTCCCGGACCGCCCACTCCATGCCGGCGATGATCTGGGACTCGCTGCCCGAGCCGCCGTCGCCGAGCACCTTGCCGACGGCGAGCGCGGCGCCGGGCGCGACGCCCTTCTCGGCCCCGCCGGAGGCGGCGCCGCTGCCGCCGACGGTGGAGGCGACGTGGGTGCCGTGCCCGTCGCGGTCGGCGACCTCCTGTCCGTCGACGAAGCTCCGGGCGGCGGTGATCCGGTCCTTCAGGTCCGGATGGCCGAGGTCGGCACCGGTGTCCAGGACGGCGACGGTGACGCCCTCGCCGGTCAGCCCGGACGCCCAGGCCGCCGGGGTGCCGATCTGGGCGTTGCTCGCGGCCAGGTCGGCGGTGACGCGCCCGTCCAGCCAGACCTTGTCGATGCCGGGCGTCCGGGTGAACGACCGCCAGAAGGCGCGTCCCCTCGCGGCTTCCACGGCGGCCCCGCGCAGGCTGGGCAGGGCGCGGGTCCGCTCGGCGCCGGCGGGGGTCGCGGTCCGGGCGTCGCGGTCGTAGGTGACGATCAGCGGCAGCCGGTCGGCGCCGGGGCCGGCGAGCCCCTGCCGGATCAGCCCGTCGACGTCGAACAGCCGCCGGTCCAGCGTGCCGGCCCGCAGGTACGGCAGCGCCTCGTCCGGTACGACGGTGAGGTGGCCGCCGCTCGACGTGGTCCGTACGGCGCCGGCGGCCCCGGGGGGCCGCCGCACGGTGACGGTTCTCCGGCCGTGACCGAGGCCGGTGACGGTCACCTCGTCGCCGGTGACGAGGGTGACGGTCGTGGGGGCGGCGGCGGTGCGGGGGTGCGTGACGACGGTCCCGCGCGCCGCCGCGGGGCCCGCCGGGAGCAGGGCGCCCAGCAGCGCCGCCGCCAGCAGTGCCGTCCCGTGTCCGACTGGTCTGGTACTCATCCGCGCCTCTTCTCGTGTGTGTCGAGCGTGCCGCGTGCTGGGACGAGTGTGATGTGCGTTTCCCCGAAGGGGAGTTGTCCGTTCCCGACGGAAGGGCGCACTGGCGGGTTCTCGCCAATCCGGGATGCGGACGGGCCACGCCCGTCCGGCGATGTGACACCGGAAGCACCGTCCGTAACATGGGAGTTGTCACACGTCACGGACGAGGGGGAGCGAGCGGCGCCATGGACGGCTTGGTGGAGTTCAGGACCGAGGACGGCGCGCTCGTCGTGGTGGAGGACGCCGGCAGCACCCGGTCGGGCGCCCGGCTCGTCTCGCGTGGCGACGGCCCCGCCCAGGCTGCGCGCACCTTCGAGGGAGCCCTGGAGGGCGTACGCGCGGCGGCGGACGCCGCGCTGCGCGTCTTCCGGGACGGCAGCCTGCGGCCCGACGCGGTGGAGATCGAGTTCGGCGTGCGGCTGTCGGCGGAGGCCGGTGCCGTCATCGCCAAGGGATCGGCGGAGGGCCACCTCGTCGTCAAGCTCGCCTGGGCGCCGGGGGCGGCCCCGGAACAGGCCCCCGCGGGCCGGGCCGCCACCGAGCCCGCGCCGGACGCCCGGGGCCAGGGGGCGCCGGATCCGGAGGCCGCCGCCCGGTGAGGAGCAGCGCCGCCTGGCACGCCCGGATCGACTGCGGCACCGAGGTGGGCGCCGGGTTCCTGGTCTCCGCCCGCCGGGTGCTCACCTGTGCCCACGTGGTCCGCCGGAGCGCCGCGGTGACCGTCACCTTCCCGCACGCCCGGGAGCTGGGCGAGCTGAACGCCTCGGTCGTCGCCCACGGCGGCTGGGCGGGCGCGGTCACCGACCCGGGCGACGTGGCCGTCCTCGAACTGGAGCGTGACGTGCCGCTCGCCCCGGCCGGGTTCGCGCCGCCCGGCGCCGCGTGCGCCGAGCCGTACCCCAAACTGGTCGCGTACGGCTTCCCCGAGGGCTACGACGAGGGCACGCTCGCCGAGTACCAGGCGGTGTCCGGCCAGTTGATCGCCGGCGAGTGGCTGGAACTGGTGGCGTGGAGCGGGTACGGGCAGCCGCTCGCGGGCGGTTTCAGCGGGGCGGCGGCGATGCTGCCGGACGGCACCGTGGCCGGCATGGTCACCGCGGCCCTGGACGCCCCGGACGTGCGCAAGGGCCGGATGCTGCCACCGGAGGTGATGGCCCGGTACTGGCCCGCGCTGGGCGAGCTGGTGCCCACCCCGGGCCACGGGGAGGACGTCCGCCGGCGGCTGCACGCCCTGCTGCGGCGGGCCGCGGCCGCATCCGGCGAGGTGGGCGATCCGAACCGGTTGTACGTGGACGCGGTGGGCGCCTTCGGACCGCCCCTGCCCCCGGGCGGCTTCCCCTCGCTGGAGGCGGCCGCCGGGTACGTGCAGTGGGAGGTGCCGGACCCCGAGGCGGTGACCCGCCTCGCCGACCGGCTCGGCGAACTGCTCGGCGCCGGACCGGCGTCCCCGGCCCCCGCGCCGCCGCCCGCCCGGCCGATGCCGCCGCAGGACCCGCCGGACCCGCCGGCCTGGTCCCCGGTCGTCGTCGAGATCGAGCACAGCGGCGCCGGTCCGGACCAGGTGACCGTGGAGGTGTCCGCGTACCGCGACGGCCGGCGCCGTCCGGTGGGCGCCGGGCGGCTGCCCCGCACCGGTGTGCGGGCCTACGTGCAGAGCCGCATCGACGAGGCCGTCGCCCATCTCGCCCCGGACGCCGACGAGCTGGTGACGTTCGTCCTGCCCCGCGAGTGGCTCAACGAGGCCGTGGCGCACTGGGAGTGCGGGGCGGACGACAGCACCCCCCTCGGCTGCGCCTACCCCCTGGTGGTGACCGACCGGGCGCGCCACCACAGCGGCCGGCTGCGCCACCAGTTGCGCAGGAAGTGGCGGCAGCTGGACCGGAGCGGCGGCGTCGAGGTGCACCGCGTGGAGTGCGGCACCCGGGAGCGGCCGCCGAGCCTGCGCAAGCGGCTGTGGGACGGCGACGCCGGACTCGCGGGTTTCGCGGCCCCGCCGACGACGGCGCGCCCGCACTTCGAGGTCGGTCTCACCGTCCCGGTGCCGGTGCTGCTGTGGTCCCGCACCGGCGGTGACTGCGCCGCGCACGGGGACGCCTCCTGCGCGGACGCCGGGTCTGGGGACCCCCCGTGCCCCGGCACCGCGTTCCTCGACCGGCTCACCGCCTCGCTCGCCGGCGTGCCGCCCGCCGAACTCCCCCGGCACGTGCTGTCCCTGCGGCTCACCGCGGACGCCGACGACGAGCCGGACCGGCACTGGGCGAGGGACCTGCAACTGCTCTGGGACGACCCGCGCTGCTTCCCTGAGCCCGCCGCCTCCCTGCACTCGCCCGTCGCCTGACCGACCGCACCCCCCACGGAGAGACCCCATGCCCCTGTGGCCCGTCTACACCGGTACGAACGAGCCGCACGACGGCATCGCCGAGCTGCCCGCCCCGCCGCCCTGGCGGGCCTTCGACGGCGGACCGGTGCTCCCGCCGCCGGACGCCGCCGCCGACGCCGCCGCCGTCTCCCCCGACCGCACCCACCGCGCCGAGACGTACCAGGCCACCCCGGAGACGGTCCAGCTCGTCAACGCGGCCCTGTACCTGCGCCGCCCGCTGCTGGTCACCGGCCCGCCCGGCACCGGCAAGTCCTCGCTCGCGTACGCGGTCGCCCGTGAGCTGCGGCTCGGCCCCGTGCTGCGCTGGAACATCACCAGCCGCAGCACCCTGCACGACGGCCTCTACCAGTACGACCCGCTCTCCCGGCTGTACGCGGCCCGGCAGGAGGCCGCCGGGCCGGTCCGCCCGCAGGACGACGACCGATCGGGTGCCGAGCACCACCTGCGCCTCGGCCCGCTGGGCACCGCCCTCCTGCCGTACGCCCGGCCCCGCGTGCTGCTCATCGACGAGATCGACAAGAGCGACCTGGACCTGCCGAACGACCTGCTGAACGTCCTGGAGGAGGGCCAGTACGAGATCCCCGAGCTGGTGCGGTCCGCCCGGTTCGAGCCGGAGGGCGTCGCCGAGGTGCAGGCCGACGGCAGCGACGAGCGGGTCCCGGTGGCCCGGGGCCGGGTCCGCTGCCGGGCGTTCCCGTTCGTCGTCCTCACCAGCAACGGCGAGCGCGAGTTCCCGCCCGCCTTCCTGCGCCGCTGCGTCACCCTTGCGCTGCGGCAGCCGGACGACCGGCACCTCGCCGAGATCGTCCGCGCCCACCTGGGCGAACCCGACGCCCACGCGCGGGCCCTGATCGACCGCTTCCTGTCCCGCTCGGGCGTCGGCGACCTGGCCACCGACCAGCTCCTGAACGCCATCTACCTGGCCCGCTCCGCCAACCTGGACGCGGGGTCCCTGGACCGGCTGGCCGAGCAGCTGATGCCGTACCTGGGGCAGACGGCGCAGTCCGATGCCTTCTGAACACCCCGCCTCCCGGGACCCCGTGGTCCGCCTGGCCGACGTCCTGGCCCGGGCGGCCCACGGGCCGCGCCCGACCCCCCTGGAACTGGCCGAACTGCTGTGGCTGGCCCGGCACCTGGAGCCCGGCGCCGACGACGCGGCACCGGACGGCGGGCCGGACGCGCCCGAGGTGACGGAACACCCCCCACCGCCACCGCCACCGTCGCCGCCGCCCGCGCCGCCATCGCCCGGACCGCCCCCGCGCGAACCGGCACCCGCCCCCGCCCCGGCGCCCGCGCCGCCCTCCCGGGTCCCCTTGCACCTGCCCGCCCGCCGCCCCGCGCCCGGGGGCGACCGGCCCCACACCACCGTCCTGGCCCCGGCGCCCCCGATGCTGCGCCACCCGCTCGCGCTGCAACGCGCGCTGCGCCCGCTGGGCCGCCGGACCGACGCCCCCACGGGCCACGAACTCGACGAGCGGGCGACCGCCGACCGCATCGCCCGGCTCGGCGTGGACCCGGCGTGGTGGCTGCCGGTCCTGCGCCCCGCCCGGGAACGCTGGCTGCGCCTGAACCTGGTGTACGACACCGGCCCGACCATGCCGGTCTGGCGGCCCCTGGTCCGCGAACTGCACACGGCACTCGCCCAGTCGGGCGCGTTCCGCACGGTCGTCCTGTACCGCGCCACCGCCGACGGCGGGGTGCGGGGGCCCGACGCGCTCGACGCCGCCGACGGCCGCACCGTCACCCTCCTGGTCAGCGACTGCATGGGCCCGCAGTGGAGGGAGGGCCCCGCCGGGACCCGCTGGTACGCCACCCTGCACCGCTGGGCGCGCCGGATGCCCCTGGCCGTCGTGCAGCCCCTGCCGGAGCACCTGTGGCGCGACACGGCCCTGCCCGCCACGCCGGGGCGGCTGTCGGCACCGCACCCCGCCGCCCCCACGGCGGCGCTCCGGTTCACCCCGTACGAGCGCGAGGACCGGGAGGAGGAGCCCGACGAGTGGCGCCTGCCCCCGGCGGGGTGCGCGCGGCCCGGGCCCGGCCCGGCCGGGGGCGTGCCGTCCCTGCCCGTGCTGGAGCCGGAGGCACGCTGGCTGGGGAACTGGGCCGCGCTGCTCGGGACGCCGGGCGCGGCGGAGTACCCCGGCGCGGTCGCCCGGCTGGACCGCCCGCTGCCGGCGGACGCCGAGGACCGTACGGACGTCGGGCTGCTCCCCGCCGGGGAACTGGTCCTGCGGTTCCGCGCGACGGCCTCCCCCGAGGCGTTCCGGCTGGCCGGCCACCTCGCGGTGGGGCGCCCCGACCTGCCGGTCATGCGCCTGGTGCAGGCCGCGGTCGAACCGGATCCGCGGCCCCGGCACCTGGCCGAGGTCATCCTCAGCGGCATGCTGACCGCCGTCCCCGGCGGTCCGCCCGGCTCCTACGCGTTCCGGGACGGCGTACGCGAGCTGCTGCTGCTCGGGCTGCCGCGCAGCGAGCGCAACCGCACCACTGAACTCCTGGGCAGGATCGGCGAGTTCATCGACCACCGAGCGGGCCGCGCTCCGGGCGAGTTCCGGGCGTCCGTGCCGTCCCCGCGGGGTGCGGCGACGGCCGCGGAGGACGACGCGTTCGCCACGGTCCGCGCGGACAGCGTGCGGCGGCTCGCGGCGGACGGCGCCGTGGGGCTCTTCGCGGGGCGGTACCGGCTGGTGCGCGAGACGGCCGGGGGCGCCGGCCGGGTCGCCGAGGACACCGGGAACGGCGACGCCCTCGTCGTGGTGCGCCGATACCCGGCGGGCGGGCCGCCGGGCCTCTTCACGCACCTCTGCCGGCGTCTGGGCGCGCTGCGCCACCCCGGGATCGCGCCGGTCCTGGACCACGGCTTCGCGGACGGCGCGCCCTACCTGGTCCGCGCGTTCGTACCCGGCCGGACGCTGCAGCAGCGCCTCACGGACCCTTCGGGCGGTCCGTCCGCCGACGAGGCCGCCGCGCTGCTGCCGCCGCTCGCCGAGGCGGTCACCGCCCTGCACGCGCAGGACGGGCCGCGCGGCGTGCTGAGCGCCCGGTCCGTCGTCCTCACCCCGGACGGGCCGGTGCTGACCTGCCTGGATTCCGCGCCGGTGGTCGAAGGCAGCCGTGCGCGGACGCTGCGGGCGCTCGGCGGGATCGTCCGGGCGCTGCGCCGGGACGGCCCGGACGCGCGCGCCGCCGAACTGGAGGCGGCCGCCGGCGCGCTGCTCTCCGGCGACCCGGAGGCCCAGCGCCGCGGCGTGGAACGGCTCCTCGCGCCGGGCGCGCGGCCCGGCCCCGACCGGGCGGCCGCGCCCGCCGTCCGGCCCGGCGGCGGACTGGAGATCCGGTTCAGGGCCGACGGGCTCACCGGCCGTCCGGAGGCCCGCATCACGCTGGAGGCCGCGGTGCACGAGATCCTCGTCCGCGGTTCGCTCGGCCCCCGCCAGTACGAGATGGACGTCCGCCCCGACGGCTACACGGTGCGTGTCGAGCCCGGCGCCTACGTCCTGCCCGTCCTCGTCGCCGTCCTGCGGGAACTGCCCCAGGCGCTCACCCGGCTGCCCGATCCGCCGCGGCTGCGGGTGACGTTCGGGCAGCCGCCCGTCCCGCCGCCGCGGACCGCCGCCGACGTCATGGTGGTGGTACCGCCCGCGCTGTACGACGACTTCGCCGCCAGCTCCGCCGCCCAGCGCGCGCCGCGCTTCCGTCCCCTCTTCCGCGACGGCGCCCCGGACAGCCCGCCGGCCGCGTGGTACTGCCCGCTCGGGCCCCGGGCGCGCGAGCCCGGGGAACGCGACCTGGTCCAGGGCCCCTTCATCACGCCCGACCTGCACGAGCTGGGCGTCCCCACGCCGGGCCGCACGGCCGTCGTGCACACCCGCGCCGACGGCCCGCTCGCCCTGCTCGACCCGATCCAGCCGTACGGCACGCGCCCGCCTCGTCCGGAGACGTACTACTCGGTCGACCTCACCCCGCACGAGGCCCGCCACATGGTGTCCCTGCCGAGTTCCGGCAAGGGCGCGTTCAAGGCCGCGGTGATGCTGTCCTGGCGCGTCGCCGACCCGGTCGCCTTCGTCCGCGCCGAGGTCACCGGCGTTCCCGGGCTGCTCCTGGCCCACCTGTGCGCCGCGGCGGGCCCCCTCACCCGCCGGCACCCGCTGCGCCGGGCGGGCGCCGCCCAGCGCGCGGTGAACGCGGGCGTGGACGACTGGCCGGTGCCGGGGCTCGCGGTGTCGTACACCGTGCAGCTCGCCCCCGAATGGGCGCCCGCGCCGGCCGCGGAGCCGCCGGTGCCCTCGCGCCGCCGGCTGTCGGCGCTCCTCGCCGACGCCGAGACGGTGCTGGTGGGCTTCGAGGGACCGCTCGCCCGGCTGTTCACGGCGCACACCGCGCGGGAGGCCGTACTGGACCTGCTGTCGGTCGTGGCCGACCACCGCGACCCGCAGGACGCGCTGACGGGCCGGCCGCTGCCCGTGGCGGGCGCCGCCGGCCGGGAGGCGTTCGCGCACCCGCTGGACCTGCTGCGGGCCTTCGCCCACGACCGGCTCGGCCCCCTGCTGCGGGCGCGCCTGGACGGCCTCGAACTGGCCGCCGTCCCGGACGCGCCCACCACGCACCGCTCCCTCGCGCTCGTCCGCGCCCTGCACGAGTCCGGCCGCCGGGTCTCGGTGGTGACGGACGTGTGCACCCCGGCCGTCCAGCGCTGCCTGGCGCCCTACCGGCTGCCCCTCGCGGGCGTCCACGGCCGCCGTGACGACCTCGGCCTGCTGACGCCGCACCCCGACTGCCTGCTGCGCGCCCTGGGCCCGCTGGACACCCCCGCCCGCAGCGGCGTCCTGATCAGTTCCTCGGTCGCCGAGCTGACCGCCGCCCAGCAGCTCGGCCTCCGCTTCATCGGATACGCCCCCACCTCGGCGGGGCGCCGCCGGCTGCGCGAGGAGGGCAGCGAGGTCACCGTCTCGTCCCTGGAGCCGCTGCTGGAGACCGCCCGCTCGCTCTGACCCGGCGACACGCCGGGGCCGCCGGGAAGCGGACCCGTTCGGCGGCGCCCCGATCGGCCCCCTCCACGAAGCGTCCGCGTCCGCCCCCGGGCCAGGATGCAGAGGAAGGGCAGCCCGTCGACCCGGGCACACCGAGGCCCGTGCACTGGAGAGGATCCGCCGTGACCGTCAGTCTGGAGAAGTTGCGCCGCTGCCACTTCGCCGTCGACCTGGGCGCGGCCCGCACCCGGGTGTACGTGAAGGGCGCCGGGCTCGTCGTGGACCAGCCCTCGACCGCCGCCGTGAACACCCGTACCGGCGCGCTCATCGCCGTGGGCGAGTTCGCGGAGCAGATGACCGGGCGCACCCCGGACTACATCAAGGTCGTACGGCCCATCTCCGGCGGCACGGTGGTCGACATCGAGATGGCCCAGCGCATGCTGCGGCACCTGCTCGGCGACAAGATGCGCCGGGCGCTGCGCCGCAAGCCCCGGCTGCGCGCGGCGGCCTGCGCCCCGTACGACGCGGACCCGCTGGCGCAGCGCGCGACGATCGAGACGCTGGTCGGGCTGGGGGCGCGGCGGGTCGAGCTGGTGGACACGCTGATCGCCGCCGCGGTGGGCTGCGGGCTGCCGGTGGAGCGGCCCGAGGCGACCATGATCATGGTGTGCGGCGCGGCGGCCACCCAGGTCGCGGTCCTCTCGCTGGGCTCCATCGTCCGGGCCGAGCGGATCCGGGTGGGCGGCGAGGCCGTCGACCACGCGATCGTGCAACACCTGCGGCACGAGCACAGGCTGATCCTGCCCACCCAGTCCGTCCGGCCGCTGCAACTGGCCCTGGCCGGCAACGGCCTCACCCCGCAGGGCCCGGAGTCGGCGGAGATCCACGGCCGCGACGTGGTCACGGGGCTCGCGCGCAGCGTCCGGGTGGACACCGCCGCCGTGCGCGACGCCATCCAGACACCGCTGACGGCCGTCCTGGACGGCATCGGCAAGGTGCTGCGCGAGTGCCCGCCCGACCTCGTGGCCGACCTCGCGGACCGGGGGATCACGATGGTCGGGGGCTCCGCGCTGCTGCCGGGCTTCGACCAGATGCTGCGGCAGGCCACCCACATGCCGGTGCACATCGCCGAGCGGCCCGACATCTGCGCGGCCCAGGGACTGGGCGCCATGCTGGAGGGCCGGATCGAGCCGCTGGTCCTGGACCCGCTGGCCGCCTGACCCGGAGCGCCGCGCACGACCGCCGCCGCCGGAGGCGGACCTCACGGTGCTCCGGCCCGCGCGACCGGCGCGACACACGCGACACGCGTGAAGGAAATGTTCCCCCTTGAAAGATATGTGTGGGTCCCGGCGTCGGGGGGCAGGCGAAAGGACGACGGACGAACGGCGCGGCAGGACGGAAGACATGACCTCAGCGGCACGCGCACCGCGCGAGGGGCGCTCGGGCGCCCTGACGGTCGACGTCCGCGCGGAGGGCGGCCGGGTCCTCCTCACCGCACGCGGCGAATTGGTCCACGGCTGCACGGAGACCCTCGCCGAGGCCCTGGCCGCCCTGCCCCCGGACACCGCACGCGTCGACCTGGACGTCTCCGGGGTGACCTTCCTGGACACGGCGGGGCTGGCGGTGCTGGACACGCTGGGCGAGTTCGGCCGCCGGCACGGCACATCGGTCGCCGCCACCGGTTGGCGGGGACAGCCGCGCCGGGTGCTGGAACTGGCGGACCCGGACGCCGAGGACCGGCCCGGACCCGGCTCGGCCCCGGACACGCCCGCCCGCTCGGCCTCCGCGGTGGCCCGGGAGCGCGCCGAGCAGCTCGAACTCCTGCGCCTGGAGATCGCGCAGTTGCGCCACGCGATGGAATCGCGCCCGGTGATCGACCAGGCCCGCGGCATCCTGATGGCGGCGCACGGCTGCACCCCGGACGAGGCGTGGGAGATCCTGCGGGAGGCGTCCCAGCGGTGCAACACCAAGCTGCGCCAGGTGGCGGCGGCGGTCACGGCGAGCGCGGCGCCCGACGGACCGGCTCCGCCCGAGGCGCTGCGGACGGCACTGGCCGCGGCGGCGGCCCGGCACGCCGGCCGGTTCAGTAGGGCAGTACTCTCCCGGACGGAGTCCTGCGGTCGATCTCCTGCCCGCGCGGGGCAGACGGTCGCCGGCTGACACGTACCCGGATCCGACGGTCCATCACGCCCTCCTCCTGCCGACATCACCCGGCGCTGGGCACCGGTAGGAGGTCCGTGCCCAGGAGACGGCCCGTTCAAGCCTGTACGGGCACAAGTCGTCTGCCGAGGACGGCGGTTACGGCGGCTACCGGCGCAGGTAGCGGGCGAGGACCTGGTCGAGCCGGGCCACCCAGTCGCGCAGCCGGGCCTGCCGGCGGGCGTTCAGCTCGCAGGAGTACGCCCCGCCGTCCCACAGCCGCACGGTGACCGTCAGGCGGTGGCCGCGCCAGGTGCGTTCGACGCGCAGGATCTCGTTCCACGGGAAGTCCGCGGTGACGCCGGAGAGTTCGAGCAGCACCCCGGCCGCGTTGACGACCACGCCGGCGCCGGCGTCGGCGAGCACCACCTCCGGGTCGGGGCCGGCGTACGGGTTGCCGTACGGGACCGGCGGCCCGAAGCCCCCGGAGCCGTAGGGGGCGGACGGGTGCGGTGGCGGGCCGGCCGGCGGCACGGCCGGTGCGTACGGCGGCGTGCCGGGCGGCACCGACGACGGTGACCCGGGCCGCGGGGGCGCGGCGACCGCCGGTGCGTGCGAGGGCGTCGCGGGTGCGGGTGCGGGCGTCGGCGGGCGCGGCGGGGTTCCGGGCCGGTCCGGGTCCGGGGCCGTGTCCGTCAGCAGGTCCAGCAGCGCGGTGGGCGTGGGCCGGGCGGCGGGTTCCTTGGCCAGGCAGGCCGAGACCAGGTCCACCAGGGCCGGGGGCACGGCGGTCACGTCCGGCGGCTCGTGCACGGAGCGGTACATCAGCCCCATCGGGGTGCCCTCGCCCCAGGCGCTGCCGCCCGCCGCCGCGACCAGGACCGCGCCGAGGGCGAACACGTCGGCGGCGCCGGTCACGTCGTGGCCGAGGGCCTGCTCGGGCGCGAGGAAGCCGGGCGTGCCGAAGGCGGTGCCGGTCGCGGTGAGGCGGTTGGACTCGACGGCGCGGGAGATGCCGAAGTCCAGGACACGCGGCCCGTCGACGGCCATGACGATGTTGCCCGGCTTGAGGTCGCGGTGGACCAGGCCGCAGGAGTGGATGGACTCCAGCGCCTCGGCGAGCGCGGCGGCCAGCGCCCGCAGCCGCGGCTCGTCCATGGCCCCCTCGGCGGCGAGCCGCTCCGCGAGGGTCGGTCCGGGGATGTAGGCGGTGGCGAGCCACAGCGGGTCGCCGTCGAGGGCGGCGTCGACCACCTGGGCGGTGTGGAAGCCGCCCACCGCGCGGGCCGCCTCGGCCTCGCTGCGGAAGCGCTCCCGGAAGACCGGGTCGGCCGCCAGTTCGGGCTTGGCCACCTTCAGTGCGACGGCCCGGCCACCGCGCGTGCGCGCGAGGTAGACCGTCCCCATACCGCCCTCGCCGAGCTTCCGTTCGACGAGATATCCCCCGATACGTTCCATCGAACCAGTATGGCCGCCCGGGTCCGTCCGGCAGGGGCGGCCACCGTGCGGGCGCCGTGCGGCCGGAAGAGGCGCTTCCCGAGGCTTCCAGGGGGGCGCGGGGGCCGTCCGCGTCCCGAGCGGACGGCTGGAGGGGCGGGCGGCCCTGGCCCGGCCGGGCGACTCCTCGGCGTGGCAGGTGGTCCGCGCCGCACCGCAGGTGAAAACGTTCCTGCGGCGAAGCGCTCGGAGTGGGGCGGGTGGGACTCGAACCCACGGCCGACGGATTATGAGTCCGCTGCTCTAACCGGCTGAGCTACCGCCCCATAGCGGCGTGTCGCGTACAAGTGTGCGCGCCGTCTGCCGCAGCATAGCCGCTCATACGATCTCCTGCTTCGGCTGGGCGACCCCCGCGCTGCTCACGACCTTGAGGACAGCGGCGCGGGCACGGCGGTTCCCGCGGACATGAAAAAGGACCCCATAGGGGGCCCTCGTTCAGCGCTCCCCCGACTGGACTCGAACCAGTAACCTGCCGGTTAACAGCCGGCTGCTCTGCCAATTGAGCTACGGAGGACCGAAGCTCCCCCGACTGGACTCGAACCAGTAACCTGCCGGTTAACAGCCGGCTGCTCTGCCAATTGAGCTACGGAGGATCGCCTCGATTGCATCGAACGCACCTACCCGGGTATTCGCCAGGGGGCGGGCGCTCGCTGCGACACATACATTAGCGCAAGCAGGGGGGTGCTCCGCCAATCGGTACTCCTCGGCGCCAGCGCCGCACCAGAGACTCACGCACGGGAAGGGTGGCAGCCATGCGCTACCGGCTCACGTTCATCGCCGGAGTGGCCCTCGGTTACGTCATCGGCACGAGGGCCGGACGCGAGCGCTACGAGCAGCTGAAGAAGTCGGCCCGGCAGATCGCGCAGAACCCCGCGGTCCGGAACACCGCCGAGACGGCGGCCCAGCAGGGCCGCATCTACGCCGGCAAGGCCCTCCACACGGTCGGCGGCAAGGTCGGGGACCACGTCCCCGAGTCCGTGGCGCAGCGCGTGCGCTCCCTGCGCGAGCGCGGCGGCAACGGCGCGGCGGTGGACGACTGGGGCACCAGCACCACTTAGGGAAGCCGCTTCGCGGGCGCGGGTGCGGGCCGTTGCGGCCGGCACCCGCGCCCGTCGTGTGCCCGTCGTGTGCCCCTCGTGGGCCCGCGGCGCGCCCGGCGCCTCGCCCGGGTTCCGGGGCGGGGCGACCCATGGGCGGCGATGCTGCAAAATTCTCCGCATGGGGATAGTCGCCGGCTTGGACAGCTCGCCCGATTTCACGCGCATCGTGGTCTGTGACACGGACACCGGCGCCGTACTCCGCCAGGGATACGCACCGCATCCGGTCGAGTCACCGGACGGCGCGCGTCCGAGTGACGTCGATCCGCAGGCCTGGCTGCTCTCCCTGGGCGAGGCGGCGGGCGGCGGCCTGCTGGAGGGCGTGCAGGCCATCGGCGTCTCGGCGCAGCAGAACGCGCTGATCCCGCTGGACGCCCAGGGCAACACCGTCCGCCCGGCGATGGCCGGCGGCGACAAGCGCGCCCAGGTGGCGGCGGCCGATCTGGTGGACGCGCTCGGCGGCCGGGAGGCCTGGGCCCAGGCGGTCGGCAGCGTGCCGCAGGCGGCCCAGCCGGTCACCAAGCTGCGCTGGCTCGCCAAGAGCGAACCCGAGAACGCGCTGCGCACGGCCGCCCTCCTCCAGGCCCACGACTGGCTCGTCTGGCAACTGCTGGGGCGGCCCGTACGGCGGACCACGGACCGCGGCGGGGCGTCCGGCACCGGGTACTGGTCGGCGGCCGCGGGCGCCTACCGGCCCGACCTGGTCGAGCTGGCGCTCGGCCACCAGGCGGTGCTGCCGGAGGTGATCGGCCCCGCCGAGGCGGCCGGTACGACCCCGGAGGGGCTGCTGATCTCCGCCGGGACCGGGGAGACCATGGCCGCCGCGTTCGGGCTCGGGATCGGGCTCGGGGACGCGGTCGTCTCGCTCGGGGCCTCCGGGTCCGTGATGGCCGTGCACCCCGAGGCGCTCACCGACCAGTCCGGGATGATCACCTCCCTCGCCGACGCCACCGGCATGCACCTGCCGGTCGTCACCACCCTGAACGCCGTGCGCACCCTGCGCGGCACCGCCGAACTCCTCGGCCTGCCCGACCTGGAGAGCCTGTCCGAGCTGGCGATGAAGTCCACGCCGGGGGCGCACGGCCTGGTGCTGCTGCCCTACCTGGAGGGCGAGCGGACGCCGAACCTGCCGCACACCGCGGGCACCCTCGCGGGGCTGCGGCGCGAGTCGATGAAGCCCGAGCACCTGGCGCGGGCCGCCTTCGAGGGCATGCTGTGCGGGCTCGCGGACGCGCTGGACGTGCTGCGCGGGCGGGGCGTGGAGGTGCGGCGGGTCTTCCTGCTCGGCGCCGCCGCCGAGCTGCCCGCCGTGCAGTCGGCGGCGCCCTCGCTGTTCGGCGCGCAGGTCGTCGTACCGCAGCCGGCGGACTACGCGGCGATCGGCGCGGCCCGGCAGGCCGCCTGGGCCCTCGGGGTGTCGCAGGGCACCCTCGATCCGCACACCCCGCCGGCCTGGCAGGGCGCGGCGGCCCAGGTGCTGGATCCGGGCGGGGAACTGGCCGTGGGTCAGGCGGTGCGGCACCAGTTCACGGCGGTGCGCGAACAGACCCACCCCGGGGCGTTCGCCTCATAGGGGCCAGAAGGCGCGAGGCGGCGCACAACACCACCGCTGCGCGGGGCGGCAGGAGAGGCGCGCCGGGATAATCGGTTGAGGTAACGCGGGTGGAGTGCCCGACGATAGGGGCCAAGGGCGACCGAACCAGCCCCCCTTCGCCGACTCCGAGAGACGTAGCGTGCTCATACGACTTCTGCGGACCTATCTCAGGCCCTACAAGAAACCCATCGCCCTCCTGGTGGTCCTGCAGTTCCTGCAGACCTGCGCCACCCTCTACCTGCCCACACTGAACGCGGACATCATCGACAAGGGTGTCGTGAAGGGGGACACGGACTACATCCTGTCCTTCGGCGCCCTGATGATCGGCATCTCGCTGGCCCAGGTCGTGTGCAACGTCGGCGCCGTGTACTACGGCGCCCGGACCGCCTCCGCGCTCGGCCGGGACGTCCGGGGTGCCGTCTTCGGCCGGGTGCAGTCCTTCTCCGCGCGTGAGGTGGGTCACTTCGGGGCGCCCTCGCTCATCACCCGTACGACGAACGACGTGCAGCAGGTCCAGATGCTGGCCCTGATGACGTTCACCCTGATGGTGTCGGCGCCCATCATGTGCGTGGGCGGGATCGTGCTGGCCCTCGGCCTGGACGTACCGCTGTCCGGGGTGCTGGTCGCGGTCGTGCCGGTGCTCGGCGTCTCCGTGACCCTCATCGTGCGCCGGCTGCGCCCGCTCTTCCGGTCGATGCAGGTCCGGCTGGACACGGTGAACCGGGTGCTGCGCGAGCAGATCACCGGCAACCGCGTCATCCGCGCCTTCGTCCGGGACGAGTACGAGCAGGGCCGGTTCGGGAAGGCCAACACCGAGCTGACCGACATGCAGCTCGCCACCGGCCGGCTGCTCGCCCTGATGTTCCCGATCGTCATGACGGTCGTGAACGTGTCCTCCATCGCGGTGGTGTGGTTCGGCGCCCACCGGATCGACAGCGGCGGGATGAACATCGGCGACCTCACCGCCTTCCTCGCCTACCTGATGCAGATCGTCATGTCCGTGATGATGGCCACCTTCATGTTCATGATGGTGCCGCGCGCCGAGGTCTGCGCCGAGCGGATCGAGGAGGTGCTGGGCACCGACTCCAGCGTCGTGCCGCCGACCGCCCCGGTCACCGAGCTGCGCCGCCACGGCCACCTGGAGATCCGGGGCGCGGGGTTCCGCTACCCGGGTGCCGAGGAGCCGGTGCTGAAGTCCGTCGACCTGGTGGCCCTGCCGGGCCGTACGACCGCCGTGATCGGTTCCACCGGCAGCGGCAAGTCGACCCTCCTCGGCCTCGTCCCCCGGCTCTTCGACGCCACCGAGGGCGAGGTCCTGGTGGACGGCGTGGACGTGCGGGAGGTCGAACCGCGGCTGCTCGCGAAGACCGTCGGGCTCGTGCCCCAGAAGCCGTACCTGTTCGCCGGGACGGTCGCCACCAACCTGCGCTACGGCAACCCGGACGCCACCGACGAGGAGCTGTGGCACGCGCTGGAGGTGGCCCAGGCCAAGGACTTCGTCGACAGGCTGGAGGGCGGCCTGGACGCGCCGATCGCGCAGGGCGGCACCAACGTCTCCGGCGGTCAGCGGCAGCGGCTCGCCATCGCCCGCACGCTGGTGCAGCGCCCGGAGATCTACCTCTTCGACGACTCCTTCTCGGCGCTCGACTACGCCACCGACGCGGCCCTGCGCGCCGCGCTGTCCCGGGAGACCGCCGAGGCGACCGTCGTCATCGTCGCCCAGCGGGTGGCGACCATCCGGGACGCCGACCGGATCATCGTGCTGGACGAGGGCCGCGTGGTCGGCACCGGCCGGCACGCGGAACTGATGGCGTCCAACGAGACCTACCGGGAGATCGTGCTCTCCCAGCTGACGGAAGCGGAGGCCGCCTGATGGCCGGGCCCATGGGACGAGTGATGGCCGGGGGACCCGACCAGCGCTCGATGGACTTCAAGGGGTCGGGCAAGCGGCTCGTCGCCCGGTTCGCTCCGGAACGGCTCACGATCTACGCGCTGCTGCTGTGCGTGGTCGTCAGCGTGGGCCTCAGCGTGATCGGCCCGAAGATCCTCGGCAAGGCGACCGACCTGGTGTTCGCCGGCATCATCGGCCGGCGGATGCCGGAGGGCGCCACCAAGCAGCAGGTGCTCGACTCCATGCGCGAGCGCGGCGACGGCCGCATCGCGGACATGCTGGGCGGCACGGACTTCACCCCCGGCGAGGGCATCGACTTCGACGCCGTCGGGCACGTCCTGCTGCTCGCGCTCGGCACGTTCCTCGCCGCCGGCCTGCTGATGGCGGTGGCGACCCGGCTGGTCAACCGGGCCGTGAACCGCACGATGTACCGGATGCGGGAGGACGTGCAGACGAAGCTCTCCCGGCTGCCGCTGTCGTACTTCGACAAGCGCCAGCGCGGCGAGGTGCTGTCCCGGGCGACGAACGACATCGACAACATCGGGCAGACGCTCCAGCAGTCGATGGGCCAGCTGATCAACTCGGTGCTGACCATCATCGGCGTCCTGGTGATGATGTTCTGGGTCTCCTGGCTGCTGGCGCTGGTCGCGCTCGTCACGGTGCCGCTGTCGTTCGTGGTCGCCACCCGGGTCGGCAAGCGGTCGCAGCCGCACTTCGTGCAGCAGTGGCGCACCACCGGCAAGCTGAACGCCCACATCGAGGAGATGTACACCGGCCACACCCTGGTGAAGGTGTTCGGCCGACAGGACGAGTCGGCGCAGCAGTTCGCCGAGCAGAACGAGGCGCTGTACGAGGCCGGGTTCAGGGCGCAGTTCAACAGCGGTGTCATGCAGCCGCTGATGATGTTCGTGTCGAACCTGAACTACGTGCTGGTGGCGGTCGTCGGCGGGCTGCGCGTGGCCTCCGGCGCCCTGTCCATCGGTGACGTCCAGGCGTTCATCCAGTACTCGCGGCAGTTCTCCATGCCGCTGACGCAGGTCGCGTCGATGGCGAACCTGGTGCAGTCGGGTGTCGCCTCGGCCGAGCGGATCTTCGAACTCCTGGACGCGGAGGAGCAGGAGGCCGATCCGGTGCCGGGCGAGCGGCCCGCGGAACTGCGCGGACGGGTCCGGCTGGAGCACGTGTCGTTCCGGTACGAGCCGGAGAAGCCGCTGATCGAGGACCTGTCGCTGACGGTCGAGCCGGGGCACACGGTGGCGATCGTCGGCCCGACCGGCGCGGGCAAGACCACGCTGGTCAACCTGCTGATGCGGTTCTACGACGTCTCCGGCGGCCGGATCACCCTGGACGGGGTCGACATCCGCCGGATGACCAGGGACGAACTGCGGGCGGGCATCGGCATGGTGCTCCAGGACACCTGGCTGTTCGGCGGCACCATCGCGGAGAACATCGCCTACGGCGCCTCGCGCGAGGTCACCCGGGGCGAGATCGAGGAGGCGGCGCGGGCCGCGCACGCGGACCGTTTCGTCCGCACGCTGCCCGACGGCTACGACACCGTGATCGACGACGAGGGCACGGGTGTCAGCGCCGGCGAGAAGCAGCTGATCACCATCGCGCGGGCCTTCCTGTCCGACCCGGTGATCCTGGTGCTGGACGAGGCGACGAGTTCCGTGGACACGCGCACGGAGGTGCTGATCCAGAAGGCGATGGCCAAACTCGCCGCCGGCCGCACGTCGTTCGTGATCGCGCACCGGCTGTCGACCATCCGGGACGCGGACACGATCCTCGTGATGGAGAACGGGTCCATCGTCGAACAGGGCGCGCACGCCGAGCTGCTGGCGGCGGACGGGGCGTACGCCCGGCTCTACAAGGCCCAGTTCGCCCAGGCGGTCGCCGAGGTGGACTAGGCGGGCACGGGGAGGCCGCCGCGGGGCGGCGGCCCCCCTCAGTCCAGGTAGCCCCTGAGCTGGTCCGCGAAGGCGTGGTCGCGGAGCTTGCTCAGCGTCTTGGACTCGATCTGCCGTATCCGTTCCCGGGTCACCCCGAAGATGCGGCCGATCTCCTCCAGGGTGCGCGGGCGGCCGTCGTCCAGCCCGTAGCGGAGCTGGACGACCTTCCGCTCCCGCTCCCCCAGCGTGGACAGCACCGCCTCCAGGTGCTCGCGCAGCAGCAGGAACGCCGCCGACTCCACCGGGCTCGCCGCGTCGCCGTCCTCGATGAGGTCACCGAGGGCGACGTCGTCCTCCTCGCCGACCGGGGCGTGCAGCGAGACCGGTTCCTGGGCGAGGCGCAGCACCTCGCCGACCCGCTCGGGCGACAGGTCCAGGTGGGCGGCGACCTCGTCCGCGGTCGGCTCCTGGCCGCGCTCCTGGAGCATCCGCCGCTGGACGCGGACGACGCGGTTGATCAGCTCCACCACGTGGACCGGGACGCGGATGGTGCGGGCCTGGTCGGCCAGGGCCCGGGACATGGCCTGGCGGATCCACCAGGTCGCGTACGTGGAGAACTTGTAGCCCCGGGCGTAGTCGAACTTCTCCACGGCCCGGATGAGCCCGAGGTTGCCCTCCTGCACCAGGTCGAGCATGGTCAGCCCGCGGCCGACGTACCGCTTGGCGACGGAGACGACGAGCCGCAGGTTGGCCTCGATGAGGCGCCGCTTGGCCATCCGGCCCATGACGACGAGCCGGTCCAGGTCGAGCGCCAGTTCGCCGTCCAGGTCGGGGGCGCTGCCCAGCTTCTCCTCCGCGAAGAGCCCGGCCTCCACGCGGCGGGCGAGCTCCACCTCCTCGGCGGCGGTGAGCAGCGGGATGCGGCCGATCTCGCGCAGGTACTGGCGGAACAGGTCGGCCGAGGGGCCCGCGGAATCGGCGCGGGCGGCGGCCGGCGCCTCGGCGGCCTCCTCGGGCTCTTCCGCGAACGCCTCGGCGGGCGGTTCCGTCGGTTCCACGGCCACCGCCTCCGGGTGCGGGACGGCCCGGCCCTGCGGGGGCACGGCTGCCAGGACGCCCGTCTCCGCGTCCGGCTCGTCCGCGCTGGTGCTGGTGCTGGTGGTGGTGCGGGTGGCGCTGGTGCTGCTGTCGGTCTGGGCGAGGGTCTGGGTCTGCACGAGGGCGACCTCCAGGATCATCGCTGCCGAGGGCGTGCGGCAGCGGTATGCGGGAGCGAGGAGTCGACGGCCTGCGCTCCGCGGACTCGGGCACCGCCACCCAGTGTGGGGTACGACACAACTCCGCCACGAGGGGCGTGCGGTGACTTTTTGCGTCCGCTCCGTGACGGGGTGGTTACTCAGCTCGTCGGACTATGCGACCGGCAACTGCGGGCCGCCGGGCGGGTCAGAGCGCCTCCGCGCCCCGGACCAGCAGCGCCTGGTCGTACTGCTGGAGGACCCACAGCTCGTTCTGCACGGCGGCCAGCCGGGAGGGGTCGCCGCCCGCGGCCAGGCGGGTCAGCTGGGACTGGATGTCGCGGATCCGGCGTTCCACGGCCCGCCGGCGGACCTGCACCAGGACCGTCCCGGCGTACGTCTCGTCCACCGTGCGCCGCAGGATCGGCTCGACGGCCAGCTCGGTCACCATGGCGCGGACCGTGTCGTCGGGCGCGGCCTCGCGGACCCGGACCAGGTACTCCTGCGGGTCCGGCACGCCGTACTCGGCGCCGCCCGACTCGGCGACGGCCTGGCGCACCGCCGCGTACGGCGGGGCCGTGAACTCGTCCACGCCGTAGGCGTCGAAGGCCGGGGAGACCAGCTCGGGGCGCTGGAGGGCGAGCTTGAGCAGCTCCCGCTCGGCGGCGTGGACGGGGTTGCGCAGGGTGAACGCCGGGCCGGCGGAGGCCGGGCGGGGGGCCTCGGCCCACTGCCGGCCGGCCGGCTGGGGGCGGCCCTGCTGCGGGTCGCCCTTGCCGCCGCGCTCCCGGGCCCAGCGGGCGAGCTGGGCCACCCGGCGGACCACGAACTGGGTGTCGAGGATGCCGAGCAGGCCGGCCAGCTCGACGGCGACCTCGTGCTGCGCGCCGCTGTTCTTGATCCGGGCGACGATCGGCGCGGCCTCGTCCAGCGCGGCCGCGCGGCCCGCCGGGGTGTCCAGGTCGTAGCGGTTCACGATCTGGCGCAGCGCGAACTCGAAAAGCGGGGTGCGGGGTTCGGTCAGGTCGGCGACGGCCTCGTCACCCTTGGCGAGGCGCAGCTCGCACGGGTCCATGCCGTCGGGCGCGATCGCGATGTACGTCTCCGCGGCGAACTTCTGGTCGTCCTCGAAGGCGCGCAGCGCGGCCTTCTGCCCGGCCGCGTCGCCGTCGAAGGTGAAGATCACCCGGGCGGAGCCGTTGTCCATGAGGAGCCGGCGCAGGATCTTGATGTGCTCGCCGCCGAAGGCCGTGCCGCAGGTCGCGATGGCCGTCGTCACACCGGCCAGGTGGCAGGCCATGACGTCGGTGTAGCCCTCGACCACGACGGCCCGGCTGGCCTTGGCGATCTCCTTCTTCGCCAGGTCGATGCCGTACAGCACCTGGCTCTTCTTGTAGATCGCCGTCTCGGGCGTGTTCAGGTACTTCGGGCCGTTGTCCGTCTCGTAGAGCTTGCGGGCGCCGAAGCCGACGACCTCGCCGCCGATGTCCCGGATCGGCCACATCAGCCGGCCCCGGAAGCGGTCGATCGGGCCGCGCCGGCCCTCCTGCGACAGCCCGGAGAGGACCAGCTCCTTGTCGCTGAAGCCCTTGCCGCGCAGGTGGCGGGTGAGGTGGTCCCAGCCCTGGGGGCTGTAGCCGACGCCGAAGTGGACGGCGGCGGCCTGGTCGAAGCCGCGCTCGGCGAGGAAGACCCGGCCGGTCTCGGCCTCGGGGCTGGTGGCGAGCTGCTCCGCGTACCACTGCGCGGCGATCTTGTGCGCCTCGACCAGGCGGATGCGCTCGCCGCGCTGGTGGGCCGGGTTGTACCCGCCCTCCTCGTACCGCAGGGTGATGCCGGCCTGGGCGGCCAGCCGCTCCACCGCCTCCGAGAAGGAGAGGTGGTCCACCTTCATCACGAAGGTGAGGGTGTCGCCGCCCTCCTGGCAGCCGAAGCAGTGGAAGAGTCCCTTGCTGGGGCTGACCTGGAAGGACGGCGACTTCTCGTCGTGGAACGGGCACAGGCCCTTGAGGTTGCCGCCGCCCGCGTTGCGCAGCTGGAGGTACTCGGAGACCACGGCGTCGATCGGGACCGCGTCCCGTACCGCCTTCACGTCCTCGTCGTTGATCCGTCCTGCCACGGGTGAATTCTACGGGGGCGCCGCGCCGGTCCGGGCGCCCCGTCGGGTCAGGGGACGAGACCGGCGAGCGGTACGTGCGGGTCGGAGAGCGCCTCCACGTTCACCTGGGCCCGGGAACGGACGAGGTGCTGGATCTGCTCTGTGACATCCCACACGTTCACGTTCATGCCGGCCAGCACGCGCCGTTCCTTCATCCAGAACGCGATGAACTCCCGCTTTCCGGCGTCGCCGCGGATCACCACCTCGTCGTACGAGCCGGGCGGGGCCCAGCCGCTGTACTCCATGCCCAGGTCGTACTGGTCGGTGAAGAAGTAGGGCACGCGGTCGTACACCGCCTCCCGGCCCAGCATCGAGCGGGCCGCGGCCGGGCCGCCGTTCAGCGCGTTCGCCCAGTGCTCGACGCGCAGCCGGGTGCCGAACAGGCCGAGCGGGAAGGAGGCGACGTCACCGGCCGCGTAGATGTGGGGGTCGGACGTGCGCAGCCGCTCGTCGACGAGGATGCCGCCGCCGTGCGCCCGGTCGGCGATCTCCAGACCCGCCGCCTCGGCGAGGGACACCCGCGGCGCCGCCCCGATGGCCGCGAGGACGTCGTGCGCCGGGTGCTCCTCGCCGTCGTCGGTGCGGGCCGCGAGGACCATGCCGTCCTGGCCGACGATCTCGGTGAGCCGCGCGCCGAAGTGGAACCGGACGCCGTGCTCGCGGTGCAGCTCGGCGAAGACGTTCCCCAGTTCGGGGCCGAGGACGCCGTGCAGCGGGGTCTGCTCCGGTTCGATCACCGTGACCTCGGCGCCGTACTGGCGGGCCGCCGCCGCGACCTCCAGGCCGATCCAGCCGGCCCCGGCGATCACGAGGTGCCCGTTGTCCCGGCCGAGGTGCTGCAGGACGTTCCTGAGGCGCTCGGCGTGCGCGAGGCGGCGCAGGTGGTGCACGCCCGCCAAGTCGGTGCCGGGAACCTCAAGGCGGCGCGGTTCGGCGCCGGTGACCAGCAGGAGCTTGTCGTAGCGGACGAGGGTGCCGTCGTCGCCGAAGCGGACCGTCCTGGCCGCGCGGTCGACGCGGTCCACGGTCTGGCCGAGGTGCAGCTCGACGTCGTGGCGCGCGTACCAGGACGGCTCGTGCACGAAGACGCTGTCGCGCTCGTCCTTGCCGAGCAGGTAGCCCTTGGACAGCGGCGGGCGCTCGTACGGGTGGTCGCGTTCGTCGCAGATCAGTATCACCCGTCCGCTGAAGCCCTCCGTCCGGAGCGTCTCGGCCGCCTTCGCGCCGGCGAGACCGCCTCCGACGATGACGAATGTCTGATCCGCGTCGACCACTTGATGCCTCCTCTTAAGGATGTCGCCACATGCGAGCGTCCCGCACGCGGCGTGCTGCGGGAAGAGGGAGTGACCCGATCAGGCCACGGCCGGTCACGTTCCCTCTACATATGCCCCGTCAGTCTCGCGTGCAGGGAGAGCGCGGAGGCGTCGGTGAGGGAGGCTATCTGGTCGACGATCACCCGCTTGCGCGACCGGTCGTCGTCCGCCGCGTCGAACAGCGCGCGGAACTGGGGGTCCAGGCCGTCGGGTGCGCGGGCGGTCAGCGCCTCGGCGAGTTCGGCGACGATCACGCGCTGCTCGGCGCGGAGCCGCTCCTGCTCGGCGCGCTGCATCACGTACCGGTCCGCGAGCGCCTTGAGCACCGCGCACTCCATGCGGGTCGCCCGGGGGACGACGAGCGCGGCGCCGTGGCGGGTGAGCCGGCCGGTGCCCCACGCGGCGCGGGTGGCGGTCTCGGCGGCCAGGCAGAACCGGCCGATGAGCTGGCTGGTGGCGTCCTTCAGCCGGGCCTGGGCGACCGCCGTGCCGTCGTACCCGTGCGGCCACCACTCGGCGTCCTGGAGCCGGTCCAGGGCCTCGGACAGCTCGGCCGGGTCGGTGTCCGCGGGGACGTACCGGCCGACGGCCACCGCGAACACGGCCTGCCGCTCGGGCTCGGCGTGCAGCAGGTTGGGGTCGATGTGGCCGGCGTGCAGGCCGTCCTCGACGTCGTGCACCGAATAGGCCACGTCGTCCGACCAGTCCATCACCTGGGCCTCGAAGCAGGTCCGGGTGCCGGGGGCGCCCTGCCGGGCCCAGTCGAACACCGGGCGGTCGTCCGCGTACACACCGAACTTCCGCGACGCGGGGTCGGCCGGGTGGGCGCCGCGCGGCCAGGGGTACTTGGTGGCGGCGTCGAGGGTGGCGCGGGTGAGGTTGAGGCCGACGGAGCCCTCCTCGGTGAACCGCTTGGGCTCGATGCGGGTGAGGAGCCGGAGGGACTGGGCGTTGCCCTCGAAGCCGCCGCAGTCGTCGGCGAACTCGTTCAGCGCGGTCTCGCCGTTGTGGCCGAAGGGCGGGTGGCCGAGGTCGTGGGCCAGGCAGGCCGCCTCCACCAGGTCGGGGTCGCAGCCGAGGGCCGCGCCCAGTTCGCGGCCGACCTGGGCGCACTCCAGGGAGTGGGTGAGCCGGGTGCGGGGGCTGGCGTCCCAGGAGGGGCTGCGGGTGCCGGGGGTGACGACCTGGGTCTTGCCCGCGAGGCGGCGCAGGGCGGCGGAGTGGAGGATGCGGGCGCGGTCGCGCTGGAAGGCGGTGCGGCCCGGGCGTTTGTCCGGCTCGGGGGCCCACCGTTCGAGTGAGGCCGGGTCGTACGCGGTCGGGGGTGCGGTGCCTTCCATGGTTCGACAGTACGGGCCCGCTGTGACATACGGGCGGTGCGGGTGCCCGTCCGGCGGCGGGGGCGGGTTCGCGGGCGGTCGTGCGCGGTCGTGTCGGGGGGCGAACCGGGCGGCGTCCGGGTGCGTCCTTCCCGGTCGGGACCGATCACAGGGGGCGGTATGGGGATCCGGGGACCGCGGCTGCCGCGCACGCGGGCCGGGTGGCGGCGGCTGGTGCAGGCGGTGATGGCCGGGTGCGTGCTGGCGCTGCTGCCGATGACCTGGCTGTACGTGTCGGCGACGGACCGGCTGCGGACGACGGCGGACGTGCCGCGCACCGAGGTGGCGATGGTGTTCGGGGCGGGGCTGTGGAAGGCGGGGCAGCCGTCGCCGTACCTCGCGCGCCGGCTGGACGCGGCGGCCGGGCTGTACCGGGCGGGGCGCATCGAGGTCGTGCTGGTCACCGGGGACAACAGCCGGGCGGACTACGACGAGCCCGACGCCATGCGCGCGTACCTGACCCGGCACGGGGTGCCGGGCGCGCGGATCGTCGCCGACTACGCCGGGTTCGACACCTGGGACTCCTGCGTCCGGGCCAGGAAGATCTTCGGGGTGGACCGGGCGGTGCTGATCAGCCAGGGCTTCCACATCCGGCGGGCGGTGGCGCTGTGCGAGGCGGCGGGAATGGCCTCGTACGGCGTCGGGGTCACGGACAAGCACGACGTGACCTGGTACTACGGCGGCGCTCGCGAGGTCTTCGCGGCGGGCAAGGCGGTGCTGGACGCGGTGTTCCGACCCGACCCGCGGTTCCTGGGGCCCGAGGAGCCGGGGATCGCGCGGGCGCTGGCGGCGGCGCGGGGGTGAGCGCGGGGGCCGTGGCGTCCCCGCGGGCTTAGGACCAGGGGCGTAGGGGGGCTCGGTCCGTGGGTCGCGGTGGGGGCGGGCGGGCTCGCGTAGGTTCGGGGCATGGCCGACACCGAGCAGTACGACCTCGACGCCTACCTCGACCGCATCGGGTGGCAGGGCGGGCGGCGGGCCGACCTGGCCACGCTGCGCGGCGTCCACCTGGCGCACGCGCTGTCGCTGCCGTTCGAGAACCTGGACCCGGTGCGGGGCTCGGCCCCCTCCCTCGCCCCCGGCGACCTGATGGCCAAGATGGTCCGCGGCCGGCGCGGCGGCTACTGCTACGAGCACAACACCCTGCTCCGGCTGGCCCTGGAGGCGCTCGGATTCCGGGTGACCCCGCTGGCCGCGCGGGTGGTGCTGGGCGCCGGGGCCCCGGAGAGCCGGCCGCGCACCCACGCGATGCTCAAGGTGGAGGTGGCGGGCGAGCCGGAGCCGTACCTGGCGGACGTCGGTTTCGGCGCATACGGCGCGCTGCTGCTGCCGGTGCCGCTGGCGGCCGGCGCCGAGTACGAGGGCGCCGGGCGCCGGCACCGGCTGGTCCGGCTGCCGCACCACGGGCCGCTGGAGCTGCTGGAGTTGCAGGCGTACGACGCGTGGGGCGGCGGCTGGGCCGGTCAGTACGCGTTCACCCGGGAGCCGTTCGCCGCCACCGACTTCGAGGTGTTCAACTGGTTCGTCGGCACCCACCCGCGGTCCCCGTTCACCCGCCGCCCCTACCTCCAGCGGACCACCGCGCAGCGCCATCTGTCCCTGGACGGGGATCTGTTCACCGAGACGCTCGCCGACGGCACGGTGTCCGAGCGGACCCTGACGGACGAGGCCGAGGCGCGGCGGCTGGTGACGGAGGAGTTCGGCATCGAGGTGCCGGCGGGGACCGCGCTGCTGGGCTGAGCCGCCGGCGCGTGAGGCGCCCGTGCCCGGCCCGCGCGCCGTTCCCGCCGCACCTCTCCATGAACAGGCTATGGACATGACATGTCATGCCCACTTAAATCTCGGTGACAGCGCCGCCCCCGCCTAGCCTGGCGCCTTCCCGAGGAGACGCATGAGCCGGATACGGCAGCACGTCCGAGGAACCCGTCGCACAGCCACCGCCGGTGTCGCCGTCGCCACCGCGACCCTGCTGGCCGTCAGTCTCTCCCCCGCCGCCCACGCCGACGGCAGACCGACCCGCGCCACCGCGGTCGAGCACGCGGCGTCGGCGCTCCTGGACCACGCGGCCGCCCTGGGACTCACCTCGTCCCAGGACACCGCCGTCCGCGACGTGATCGTGGACGGGAACGGCACCCAGCACGTCCGCTACGACCGCACCTACCGCGGACTGCCGGTCCTGGGCGGCGACTTCGTCGTCCACCTGGCGCCGGACGGCGGTTACCGCGGCGCCGACCGCGCCACCCGGCAGACGGTCGCCGTGCCCTCCGTCACCCCGGAGGTATCCGGCCCCAGGGCGGCCGGCCTGGCGGTGAACGCGCTGCGCGCGGCCCATCCCGGCAAGCCGCTGAAGCGGGTCGAGGCCAGGCCCGAGCTGGTGGTCGACGCCCTGCACGGCAGCCCGAGGCTGGCCTGGCGCACCAACGCCGTCGGCGCGGACTCGCTCGGCAACCCGGTCGCCCGCACCGTGCTGACCGACGCGCGCACCGGCGCGCGGATCGACGCCTGGGACAGCATCGAGACGGCGGCCGGCGACGGCGCGTCGCTGTACGGCGGGACGGTTCCGCTGTCGACCACCCAGTCCGGGTCGTCGTACCAGCTCAAGGACCCGACCCGCGGGAACACCTACACCGGCGACGCGGCGAACAAGACCGACCTGTGCATCTTCGGCATCTGCATCAGCCGGGCCCCGGCGACCGTGTTCACGGACGCCGACAACCACTGGGGCACGGGCACCACCGCCGACCGCGCCTCGGCCGCCGTCGACGCCCAGTACGGCACCGACACGACCTGGGACTACTACAAGAACGTCCACGGCCGCAACGGCATCGCCGGCGACGGCAAGGGCTCGTACAACCGCGTCCACTACGGCAGCAACTACAACAACGCCTTCTGGGACGACAGTTGCTTCTGCATGACCTACGGCGACGGTGACGGGACCACCTTCGGGCCCCTGGTCGCCCTGGACGTCGCCGGGCACGAGATGTCCCACGGCGTGACGTCCAAGACGGCCGCGCTGACCTACTCGGGCGAGTCCGGCGGGCTGAACGAGGCCACCTCCGACATCCTCGGCACGATGGTCGAGTGGTACGCCGGCAACTCCTCCGACACCGGCGACTACCTCATCGGCGAGAAGATCGTGAAGCCGGGCTTCGGCAAGGCGGCCCTGCGCTTCCTGGACAAGCCGTCCAGGGACGGCAGTTCGGCGGACTACTGGAGCTCGTCGGTCGGGAACCTGGACGTCCACTACTCCTCCGGGGTCGCCAACCACTTCGCCTACCTCCTCGCCGAGGGCAGCGGCGCGAAGACCGTCAACGGCGTCAGCTACGACTCCCCCACCTCCAACGGCTCCACGGTCACCGGCATCGGCCGGGACAAGGTGGGCCGGATCTGGTACCGGGCGCTGACGGTGTACATGACGTCCTCGACGAACTACCAGGGCGCGCGGACGGCGACCCTGAACGCGGCGAAGGACCTCTACGGCGCGGGCAGCGCCGAGTACAACGCGGTGGCCGCCGCCTGGAGCGCGGTCAACGTCGGCTGAGCCGACGGCGGACGAGGAGGCCGGTGCCCGGGCGGGCACCGGCCTCCTTCCGTGCGCGGACGTGCGGCGAGCAGTCCGGGCGCGCTCCGGTCCGCTCCGCTCCGGTGGGGCTGACGTGGCGTCACCCGTTCACCCGCAGCACCGCTCCATTCGTGTTCTTTTCCCACCACGGCCTCCTGGCGCCCCCGGTCCCGCCGCTGACCTGCCGGAACGCGCCGCGGGCTGGGCCGGGCGGGTGGCCGGGACGGCACCCGTTCGCCGTAGCCCCGGCCCGGCCCCGGGAAGCGAACCCGCCGCGGAGCCACTTATCTCGGTAGGGCAGGGGCGCACCCCTGGACGAGTCGGACAAGCTCTGGGGAGCACCATGCGACGCACTGCCCGTCTCCTGGCCGGTACCGCGCTCGCCGTGACCGCCGCGGCACCGGCGCAGGCCGCGCGGGACGCGGTCCGCCCGGCGGCCCACCCGCGGGCCGCCCAGGCCCCCCGCCTGGACGTGTACCCGGCCACCGTGACGCCCGGCGGCCAGGTCACGGTGAACACGGCCGCCTGCGGGGACCCGGGCGCCGGGACCGGGGACGCGGGCGCGCTCGGCGCCGGTACGTTCCCCCTGGCGCCCGGCGCGCACGCCGGTGAGGCGCTCGGCCGGTTCCGGGTGCCGCCGAGCGCGCAGCCGGGGACGTACGAGATCGTCGCCCGGTGCGCCGAGGGGGACCGGCAGGTGTCGGGCGACCTGGTGGTGGCGCTGACCGCGGCGCACGAGCAGGTGCAGCCGCGGGGAAGCGTGAAGACGGGGGTCGGCGGCGGGCTCGGCCGCGACCCCGTGCAGACCACGGCGGGTGTGACGGCGCTGGCCGTCGCCGCCGCGGGCGGTACCTGGCTCCTGCATCGCCGGGCGAGAGGCGACGGGATCTGACGGACACCCTCCGCTGTCCGTCCGCCGGTACCGCACATCCCGCCCCCTCCGGGTCCGACGCCCCTCGCGGCCCGGAGGGGGAGGGAACCCGAAGGGGATCCGCCCCGGGAGAGGGGTTCGCATGCGCAGGAGCGCCGAGCGCGCCGGGCGCGGCCGCGGCGCCCGGCTCGGCGACACCGCCATAGCCGCCGTCACCGTCGTGGCCCTCGGCTCGTCCGTGTGGCTGCTCGGCGGCACCGGCCCGCACACGCCGCCGCAGCCGGCCGCAGCCGAGGGCCGTCCCGACCCGGGCGGTGCGCGGCGCGCCGCCCCCGGCCTCGCGCCGTCCGTGCCGGTCCGCATCCGCATCCCCGCGATCCGCGTGGACGCGCCCCTGACCGGCCTGGCCCTCACCGCCTCCGGAAGCCTGGACGCGCCGCCCGCCGCGGAGAAGAACCTGGCCGGCTGGTACGAGGCCGGCACCACGCCCGGGGAGACCGGGACCGCGATCGTCGCCGGGCACGTCGACAACGCCGACGGGCCCGCCGTCTTCTACGACCTGGGCGCGCTCAAGCGCGGCGCCCGCATCGAGGTGGACCGCGAGGACGGCACCGTGGCCCTGTTCACGGTGGACGCGGTGGAGGTGTACTCGGCGCGCGCCTTCCCCGACGAGAAGGTGTACGGCGCCGCCCCGCGCCCCGAGCTGCGGGTCATCACCTGCGGCGGGGGCTACTCGAAGGCCACCGGCTACCAGGGCAACGTGGTGGTGTTCGCCCGGCTGACGGGCAGCCGCTGAGCCTCACCTCGGGGCCGGGTGCCGGCCCAGGACGTGCCGCTTCCCCCACGCCCCGAGCGGCGCCAGCGCCTCGTTGAGCTGGGTGCCGACCCCGGTCAGCGAGTACTCGACCCGGGGCGGCACCTCGTCGTACTCCTCGCGGTGCACGATGCCGTCGGCCTCCAGCTCCCGCAACTGCGCGGCGAGCACCTTCTCGGTCACCCCCGGGAGCAGCCGGCGCAGCGCGCCGAACCGGCACGTGCCCTCCCCCAGCGCCCACAGGATCGACACCTTCCACTTGCCGTCGATGACGTCCATCGCCGCGTCGGTCCCGCACACGTACGCCCCCGGCCGCCGTCCCACCGGCATGCTGCTCCCCCTCCTCGACCCGCACGCTTTCCCACCGGTAACCACCCACTTCGAAGTGCGTACTTCTGCGCGGCGGCCCCGCAGGTGAGCCTAGTCGCCATGGACGACAACTCCCCCGCCCCCGTTTCCCGTACCCCCCTGACCCTGCTCGGCACCGGAGCCATGGGCACCGCGCTCGGGCGGGCCTGGCTCGCCGCCGGGCACCCGCTGACCGTCTGGAACCGCACGCCGGAGCGCACGGCCGCGCTGACCGCCGAGGGGGCGGTGGCGGCCGGCAGCGCGGCGGAGGCGGTGGCCGCGAACCGGCTCGTCGTGGCCTGCCTGCTGGACGACGCCTCGGTGGGCGGCGCCCTGGCCGGCGCCGACCTGGCCGGCCGGGACCTGGTGAACCTCACCACCGGCACCCCCGCCGACGCACGTGCGCGCGCCGCCTGGGCCGGGGAGCGCGGCGCCCGCCTCCTGGACGGCGGGATCATGGCCGTACCGCCGATGATCGGCGCACCCGGCGCCTTCGTGCTCTACAGCGGCCGGCCGGAGGTGTTCGAGGAGCACCGGGACACGCTCGCCGTCCCGGCCGCCGCCGAGTACGTCGGCGCCGATCCCGGTCTCGCCGCGCTGTACGACGTGGCGCTGCTGAGCGGGATGTACGGCATGTTCGCCGGGATCACGCACGCCTTCGCCCTGCTGCGCGGGGCGGACGTGCCGCCCCGGGAGTTCGCCGCGCTGCTCGTGCCCTGGCTGAACGCGATGGCGGACGTCTCGCACGGCACGGCCGAGCGGCTGGAGTCCGGCGACCACACCTCCGGGGTGGTCTCCAGCCTGGCGATGCAGGTCGCGGGCAGCGGCACGCTGCTGCGCACCGCCGAGGAGCAGGGCGTGAGCACCGAACTGCTGTCCCCCTTCCTGGACCTGATGCGGCGCCGGCTGGCCGACGGGCACGGCGACGAGGACACCACCGGGCTGGTGGGGCTGCTGCGGACCCCGGGGGGCCCCCCCCCCCCGGGGGGGGCCCCCCCCCCCCCCCGCCGCGCCCCGCCCGCGTACGACCGCCGCCACGGGCCCCAGCGGCACGCAGATCAGAGCGGGCCGCAGGCGGC
>NZ_JBVHNF010000012.1:0-12935 GCF_055558055.1 Streptomyces sp. NPDC025833 | reverse complement strand
ACCGGCGCGCCCCGTCCGGCCCCGTGGGGGGCCCCGGGGGGGGGGGGGGGCGGGCCCCCCCGCCCCCCCCGGGGGGGGGGGGGGGGGGGCCCCCCGGGGCCCCCCCCCCCCCCCGGGGCGGCCCCCCGGGTCCGCAGCAGCGCGCACGAGGGGTTCACGGCCGGGGAACGGGCCGCGCTGGACGGCAGGATCGTCGTGGGCGACGGGGCGATGTGGGCGACGGGTTTCACCCTGACCGAGGTGACGCCCGAGGTGGAGGAGCGCATCGCCGCGCTCGTCGCCCGCGCGGTGGAGTGAGCCGCGGTCAGTCGATCCCGGACCGTTCCGTCCCCGCCACGATCCACCGCTGGAAGACGAGGAACACCAGCAGCAGCGGCAGGACGGACACGGCCGCCGCGACGAACAGCTCGTGCAGCCGGACGACCTGGGCCGTGGTGAACGAGGAGAGCGCCACCTGCACCGTCCAGGCGCTCTGGTCCTGCCCGATCACCAGCGGCCACAGGAAGGAGTTCCAGGCGCCGAGGAACACGATCGTCCCGACGGCCGCGAACACCGGGCGGGCGTTCGGCACCACGACGAGCCAGTACGTCCGCCAGTACCCGAGCCCGTCGACCTGTGCCGCGTCCTCCAGCTCCCGCGGGAAGCCGAGGAAGTACTGGCGGAAGACGAAGCAGGCGAACGCGGAGAACAGGGTCGGGACGATCAGGCCGCGCAGGGTGGAGATCCAGCCCAGTGAGGACACCAGCACGAAGCTCGGCACGAAGGTGACGGCCGCGGGGACCAGCAGGGTGCCCAGGATGGCGTGGAAGACCTTGCCGGCGTGCCGGTAGGGGATGCGGGCGAGGCCGTACCCGGCGAGGGAGGCCAGGAGCAGGGTGCCGAGGGTGGTGGCCACGGCGATCAGCGCGGAGTTGAGCAGGGACCGGGCGAACGGGACGGACGGGTCCTCGAACAGCTCCCGGACGTTGCCCCATCTCGGGTCGGCGGGGAGGAAGGTCCAGTCCGGCGAGGTGATCTCCCGCTCGTCGGCCAGCCCGTTGCGCACCAGCAGGTAGAAGGGGATCAGGAAGAGCAGGGCGAGCGCGACCAGCAGCACCAGCCGCAGCGCCCGCCCGGCCCGCACCAGGGCGTCATCCATCGGCGTCCGTCCTCCCCAGCTTCAGCCAGCGTGCCTGCCCGGCCGTCACCACCGCGACGAGCAGCGCGAGGATCACCGCGCCCGCGCTGCCGAGCCCGAGGTTCTGCCCCTGGCCGAGCGCGGTGTAGTACAGGTAGACCAGCGGCGGCCGGGCGTGCGGCGGGTAGCCCCGGGCGTCCGACAGCAGGTTGTAGAACTCGTCGAACGCCTGGAAGGCGCCGATGACGAGGAGCAGCACCACCGCGACCGAGGTGGCCCGCAACTGGGGCAGGGTGATGTGGCGCAGCACGGTCCAGCCGGGCCGGGCCCCGTCCACGGCCGCCGCCTCGTACAGCACCGGGTCGATCCGCTGGAGCCCGGCGAGGAAGAGGATCATGTAGAACCCGGCCTGGAGCCACAGCCGTACGGTGACGATGACCAGCCAGTACCAGGGCGGGTCGGTGGTGGACAGCCAGGCGACCGGGTCGGCGCCGAACCACCCGAGCACGGTGTTCGCCAGTCCGAACCGCACCCCGCTGAAGACCGACATCTTCCAGACGAGCGCGGCCACGACGTAGCTGCACGCGGCCGGCAGGAAGAACACGGACCGGAAGAAGGCCCTCGCCCAGCCGACCCGGTTGACCATCAGGGCCAGGGAGAGGGAGAACGCGTAGGTGACGGGCACGATGAAGGCGGTGAAGACGAGGAAGGTCCGCAGGCTGTCGACGAACGCGTCCTCCCGCAGCATCGCGGTGTAGTTGTCCAGGCCGACGAAGTCCGTGGGCGTGACGGTGTTGTGCGCGTCGAAGAAGCTCAGGCCCACGCTCCACAGCAGCGGGACGTAGGTGAACAGCGCGAGCCCGAGCGCGAACGGCCCGACGAACACCCAGAACCACAGGGCGTCGCGCCGCCTCACGACGTCTTCTTCGCGTTCTTCACGCGGTCGAGTTCGGCCGACACCTTCCGTACGACCGTGCGCAGTTCGCCCTCGGGCGCGGCGCCGCCGGTGATGATGCGGCTGAGGGCGTCCTGGTAGGCGGTCCGGCTCGCCGGGGTCCACAGCAGCGGCTGGGCGTAGCCGTGCTCGGTGGTGAAGCGGACGGCGTCGGCGGCCGGGCCCGTCCGCAGCGCGGCGGCCTTCTTCGCGAGGGAGATCCTGGCGGGGATGTGGAACCCGTAGGACAGGGCGAAGTCCTGCTGGTAGTCGGTGCGTTCGACCCACAGCCACTTCACGTACTCCTCGGCCGCCTCCCGGTGCCGGGTGCGGGCGCTCACGGCGGCTCCGAACGCGCCGACGGGCACGGCGGGCCGGCCGTGGGCGCCGTCCCCCGGGAACGGCAGCACCCCGAAGTCGTCGCCGAGTTCCTCGCGCACCCGGGGCAGCGCCCACAGCCCGGACCACTGCATCGCGGTCAGCCCCTGGAGGAAGGCGGACGGGTCGGACCAGTCGGAGGGCGCGCCGAGGAGCAGGGAGCCGTCGGCGTGCAGCCGGTGCAGTTTGGCGAGGGTGCGGGCGGCCGCGGGGTCGTCGAAGCCGACCTTGCCGTCGTCGGTGACGAGCGGGAGTCCGGCCGCGTACAGGGGGGTTCCGCCCATGACGCCCGCTCCGCCGTCGTTGCCGAGGAAGAGCCCCTTGGTCTTCTTGTCGGTGAGCTTCCTCGCGGCCTCGACCAGGGCGTCCAGGGTGGTGGGCGGTTCGACTCCCGCGCCTTCGAGCAGGCTCTTGCGGTAGTAGAGCATCTGCATGTCGACGACCTGCGGGACGGCCCACACCCTTTTGTCGTACGTGACCGGTGTGAGCACCGCCGGGTTGAAGTCGTCCCGCACCCCCTCCAGCAGTGCGGTGAGGTCGAGGACCTGCCCGCCCTGGATCTGGTCCAGCGTCGGCCCCTCGACCTCGAAGACGTCGGGTCCCGAGTCGGTGAGCAGGGCCGCGGCGGTCTGCTGCTCGTAGTTGCCCGGCCGCCACTGGACGCTGACGTCCGCCTTCCGGTAGGCGGCGGCGTAGCGTTGTACGGCCTGCTGGGTGCCGGGCTCCCCGTACTGGTGGTACCAGTGCGAGAGCCGGGGTACCGAACCCCCGTCCCCGCGCCCGGTGTTGGATCCGCACGCGCTGAGGAGACCGGCTCCCGCACTCGCGGCCAGCAGGTTCCTGCGACTGATCGCCATCATGTGCCCCCTGACGTCCGTCATCGATGCACCGCCCAACGATCAACCATGCCCGCCGATTACGAAAGGGGGCTTGCGGCCGTGTGTCGGCCGCCGGGACCGCCGAAAATGTTCGTCACGAAACCATCACCCTTCCTTCACACCCGTCGTCCCGGCGCTACGGTCGTCGGCACCTGACTCCGTCCGGGACCGCCGCCGTCCCGGACCCGCACCACTCCCCGGGGGACGCCATGACCCATCCCTACGCCCCGCCGCCCGTGCCCCCGCGCTCCGCGCCGCGCTGGGCCCGCAAGCGGTTCGTGCTGCCCGCCCTCGGGTTCGCCCTGCTCATCGGCGCGGCCGTCGGCGGCGCCGACGGGGACGCCTCGGCCGACGCCCGGCCGGCGGCCGCCTCGCCGCGCCCGACGGTGACCGTGACGGCCACGGCGACCGCGACGGAGACCGCGGCCCCGCTGCCCGGCCCCACGGTGACCCGGACCCGCACCGTCAAGGTCGTCAGGACGGTCACGGCGCAGCCCGCGCCCGACGAGGACACGTTCACCGCGGCGGACGACAGCGACAGCAGCGGCAGCGGCAGCGGCGACAGTGGTAGTGGCGGCGGCGTGTACTACGCCAACTGCTCGGCGGCGCGGGCCGCCGGCGTCACGCCCCTGCACGCGGGTGACCCGGGCTACGCCTCCCACCTCGACCGGGACGGGGACGGCGTGGCCTGCGAGTAGGCGCGGGCCGGGGTCTTCCTCCCCCGGTTGCCGGGGCCGCTGCCGGCCGGCGGTGCGGGGGCCGCGGGTCAGCCCACGGTGTTGCCGGCGCGCAGACCGAAGCCGGCCGGTACGTCGGCGGGGTCGCCGCCCTGGGCGACGATCTCGTTCGCCCCGTCGACGAAGACCACCCGGGGGACGAGGTCGCGGGCCTCGCGGTCGTCCACGGAGGCGTAGGCGATGATGATGACGAGGTCGCCGGGGCTGATGAGCCGGGCGGCCGCGCCGTTGATGCCGATGACGCCCGAGCCGCGGGGCCCCTCGATGACGTACGTGGACAGGCGGGCGCCGTTGTCGATGTCGACGATGTCGACCTTCTCGCCGGGGAGCAGGTCGGCGGCCTCCATCAGGTCCCGGTCCACCGTGAGGGACCCGACGTAGTGCAGGTCCGCCTGGGTGACGGTGGCCCGGTGGATCTTGGACTTCATCATGGTCCGGTGCATGTCGCTCATTCCTTCTGGGTCGGGCGTCGGGCGGGCCGGTGCCGGGGTGTCCGGCGGGCCGGTCAGAGGAGGGCGCCGAGGCGCCGCCGGAGGTCCCCGGTCACCTCCGCCTCGTGGTCGACGAGGAAGAAGTGGCCACCGGTGAAGGAGCGCGCCTCGAACGGCGCGGTGGTGAGTTCGGACCAGGCCCGCACGTCGTCGGCGGACGGGCCGGGGTCCGCCTCCCCGTGGTACGCGGTGACCGGGATGTTCAGGGCGGCCGCCTTGGGGCCCGCCGCGTAGGCGTCGAGCAGCTCGTAGTCGGCGCGGATCGGCGGGAGGACCAGTTCCCGCAGCTCGGGCTCGCGCAGCAGTTCCGCGCCGGGCCCGCCGAGGCCGTGCACGGTGGCCAGCAACCGCTCGTCGTCCAGGCCGCCGCTGCCGGAGCGCTTCAGGCGGTGCGGTGCCGCCCGGCCGGAGACGAACAGCGCGACGGGTGCCTTCGTCGCGTCGCGGGCGGCGAGCAGGGCCGCCACCTCGTGGGCGACCGACGCGCCCATGCTGTGCCCGAAGAAGGCCGTGGGCGTGCCCATGTGGGGCGCCAGCGCCTCGGCGATGCGTCCGGCGAGTTCCGCCATGTCCCCGATGAGGGGTTCGGCGATGCGCTCCTCGCGGCCCGGGTAGCGGACCGCGGTCACCTCCCAGTCCTCCGGCATCGCCGAGCGCCAGGTCCGGAAGAAGCTCGCCGTACCGCCCGCGTGCGGGAAGCAGACGATCCGGGTCCGGGGCGAGGCGACGGGCTGGAAGGTACGCAGCCACGGTGAGCGCAGGGCGGAGGAGAGGGACATGGGCGGGACCCTAGGCGCGCGCCTTATCGACGCCGTATCGGTTCCCCAACCGGCCCGCCGCGTCCGCCGGGCGGCCCGGCACGGCGCGCTGCGAAGCGTGCGCGATAACGAGACGAAAGCTGCGCGACCTACCTTCTGAGCTGGCGTGATGACGGTGGCCAGGGGTGCCCACGGCGGCACGGGCCCCCTGTCGTCCGCCACCGGTCCCCCTGTTCGTCCGCGCCGGTCCCCGGGATCCGGCCGCGCCGCGCGCGGGCACGGCGGGCGGGGGCCGGGGCATCGGCGCCCGGGCGCATCGGCGGGCCGATCGGGCCGGCGTGGCACGAGCATCACTACGGACTGCACTAGGAGTCAGCGGCATGGCTGGAACATCGGGGCACGGTTCGGAGCTGCCGGGCGTGGACATTCAGGTGCCGGCCGCGTGGAACGACACCGAGCGGGAGGTGCCCGCCAAGGGCCTGCGTGAGCTGTTCGAGGAGCAGGTCGCGCGGACGCCGGACGCCGTGGCGGTGCTGTGCGGGGACGACCGGCTGACCTACGCGGAGCTGGACGCCCACGCCGGCCGCCTGGCCCGCCTGCTGGCCGGGCGGGGCGCCGGGCCGGAGCGCTACGTGGCCGTGGCGCTGCCCCGGGACGTGGACCTGCCGGTCGCGCTGCTCGCGGTCGCCAAGACCGGCGCCGCCTACCTGCCGGTCGACCCCGAGCACCCGGCCGAGCGCATCGGCTACATCTTCGCGGACGCGGACCCGGTGTGCGTGCTGGCCACCACGGCGACGGCACCGCGCCTGCCCGTGGACGCCTCGCTGCTCACCGTCCTGGACACCGCGGAGGTCCGGGCGGAGCTGGCCGCCCTGCCGGACACCGCGCCGGCGCCCGCCGCGGCCTCGCCGGACCACCCCGTGTACGCCCTCTACACCTCCGGTTCGACCGGCCGCCCCAAGGGCGTCGTGATCACCGGCCGCAACCTGGTCAACTTCCTGGCCGCCATGGTGGAGCACTTCGCCCCGGCCCCCTCGGACCGGCTGCTGGCCGTGGCCACGGTGGCGTTCGACATCGCGGGACTCGACTTCTACCTGCCGCTGCTGTCCGGCGCCTCGGTGGTCGTGGCGACGTCCGAGCAGGCCCGGGACGCGGGCCGCATCGCCGAGTTGCTGGCCGCCGGCGGCATCACCGTCATGCAGGCCACGCCGTCGCTGTGGCAGGGCCTGGTCGCCCAGCACCCGGAGGCGGTGCGCGGGCTGCGCATCCTGGTCGGCGCGGAGCCGCTGCCGCCCGCGCTGTCCCGGCGGATGCGGGAGCTGGCCGCGAGCGTGACCAACCTGTACGGCCCGACGGAGACCACCGTCTGGTCGGTCCTCACGGACGTCACCGAGGACGGGCGCGCGCCGATCGGCCGCCCGATCGGCAACATGCGGATGTACGTCCTGGACGCGACGCTGCGTCCGCTCCCGGTCGGCACGCCGGGCGAGCTGTACATCGCCGGGCACGGTCTGGGGCGCGGCTACCTGGGCCGCCCCGACCTGACGGCGGAGCGCTTCGTCGCGAACCCCTTCGACGCGGCCGGCTCGCGCATGTACCGCACGGGCGACCTCGTGTCCTGGCGTCCGGACGGCCTGCTGGACTACCACGGCCGCGTCGACTTCCAGGTGAAGGTGCGCGGTTTCCGCATCGAGCTCGGTGAGATCGAGGCGGTCGTCGCGGCCGACCCGGCCGTGGCCCAGGTCGTCGCGGTGGTCCGCGAGGACCGGCCGGGCGACCAGCGCATCGCGGCCTACGTGGTGCCGGTGGACGGTGACGCGGCCGTGGACGTGGCCCGGCTGAGGGAGCGCGCCGCCGAGGCCCTGCCGGCGTACATGGTCCCGGCGGCGTTCGTCGTGCTCGACTCCTTCCCGCTGAACCCGAACGGCAAGGTCGACCGCAAGGCGCTGCCCGCGCCGGACTTCGCGGCGGCCGCCGGGGCGGGCGCCACCGGGCGCCGGCCGCGCGACCCGCGCGAGGAGATCCTGTGCGGGCTGCTCGCCGAGGTGCTCGGCGTGGAGCGGGTGTCGGTGGACGACAGCTTCTTCGACCTGGGCGGCCACTCGCTGCTGGCCACCCGTCTCATCAGCCGGATACGCGCGGCCTTCGGCGTGGAACTGGCCCTGCGGGATCTGTTCGAGGCGCCGACCGCGGCCGGTGTCGCGAGCCGGCTCGGGGCGGCCTCGGGCGCCCGGCCGGCGCTGGCCCCGGCGGAGCGGCCGGAGCGGCTGCCGCTCTCCCCCGCCCAGCAACGCCTGTGGTTCCTGCACCAGTTGGAGGGGCCCAGCGCCACCTACAACCTGCCCACGGCGCTCCGGCTCTCGGGCACCCCGGACGTGCCGGCGCTGCGGGCGGCCGTGGGCGACCTGGTCGCCCGGCACGAGAGCCTGCGGACCGTCTTCCCCGAGACGGAGGGCACGCCCTGTCAGCGGGTGCTGGACGCGGAGGCGGCCACGCCCGCCTTCGAGGTCGTCGAGACGACCGCGGACGGCCTCGCCGCGGACCTGACGCGGGCCGCCGGGCGCGTCTTCGACCTGGCGTCGGAGATCCCGCTGCGGGCCACCCTGTTCACCCTCGGGCCGGACGAGCACGTGCTGCTGCTCCTGGTGCACCACATCGCCGGTGACGGCTGGTCGACGGACCCGTTGACCGGCGACCTGTCGGCGGCCTACACCGCCCGCCGCGCGGGCCGGGCCCCGGCGTGGGAGCCGCTGCCGGTGCAGTACGCGGACTACACCCTGTGGCAGCGGGACCTCCTGGGCGACGAGTCGGACCCGGACAGTGCGCTGGCGCGGCAGATCGGCTACTGGCGCACGGCGCTGGCGGGGCTGCCGGAACAGCTCGACCTGCCGACGGACCGGCCGCGCCCGGCCGAGGCCAGCCACCGCGGCGAGCGGGCCGCGTTCACCTGGGACGCCGAGCTGCACGGCGCGCTCGTCCGGCTGGCACGCCGGCAGCAGTCGAGTGTGTTCATGGTGGTGCAGTCCGCGCTCGCGGCCCTGCTCACCCGGCTCGGCGCGGGCACCGACATCCCCCTCGGCACGGCCGTCGCGGGCCGGACGGACGACGCCCTGGACGACCTGGTCGGCTTCTTCGTCAACACGCTGGTGCTGCGCACCGACACCTCGGGCGACCCGTCCTTCACGGAACTCCTCGGCCGGGTCCGGGAGTCGAACCTGGGCGCCTACGCCCACCAGGACCTGCCGTTCGAGCGGCTGGTGGAGATCGTCAACCCGCACCGCTCCCTCGCCCACCACCCGCTCTTCCAGGTGATGCTCACCTTCCAGAACAACGACGCCGAGGCGGACCTGCCGGGTCTGCGGGCCCGGCCGCTCCCGCTGGAGGTCGAGGCGGCGAAGTTCGACCTGTCCTTCGACGTCGAGGAGCGCACGACGGCCGAGGGGCGGCCCGCGGGCGTCCGGGGCTCCGTCGAGTTCGCGACGGACCTCTTCGACCGGGACACCGCCGTCGCGGTCGCCGACCGGCTGGAACGCCTGCTGCGCGCGGTCGCCGAGGACCCGTCCCGGCCACTGAGCACCCTGGAGATCCTGTCCGACGACGAGCGCGACCGGTTGCTCGGGGAGTGGAACGACACCGCGCACACCGTCCCGGACGCCACCCTGCCCGACCTGTTCGAGGCCCAGGCCGTCCGGACCCCGCAGGCCGTAGCCGTCCAGCACGAGGACACCTCGCTCACCTACGCGGAGTTGAACGCCCGCGCCAACCGGCTCGCACACCATCTCATCGGCCAAGGAACCGGCCCAGAGGAGTACGTCGCCCTCGCCCTGCCCCGGTCCGTCGATCTGGTCGTCGCCGTCCTCGCCGTCCTCAAAGCAGGCGCCGCCTACCTCCCCATCGACCCGGACTACCCCGCCGACCGCATCACCTACATGCTCGGCAACTCCGCACCCACCTGCCTCATCACCGACACCACCACGAGCGAAGGTCTCCCGGACACCCCGGACCTGACCCGCCTGGTCCTGGGCGAGGCCGACACCGTCCAGGCGATCACCGCGCACCCGGACCACAACCCGGGCGACACCGACCGCGCCGCCCCGCTCCGGTCCGCCCACCCCGCCTACGTCATCTATACCTCCGGCTCCACCGGCCGCCCCAAGGGCGTCGTCGTCGAACACCACTCCCTGAACCACTACCTCGCCTGGGCCCGGGACACGTACCCCGGTCTGACGGGGCGGGCGCTGGTGCACTCGTCCGTCGCCTTCGACCTCACCGTCACCGCTCTCCTCGGCCCCCTCACCAGCGGCGGCACCGCCCACCTCGTCGACCTCGACGACCGCACGCCGCCCCCCGCCGAGCAGCCGAGCCTCGTCAAGGCCACCCCCTCCCACCTCGCGCTCCTCAGCACCCTCGACCCCGCCTTCTCCCCGAGCGGGGACCTGATCCTCGGCGGCGAGTCGCTGACCGCGGAGAACCTCGCGACCTGGCGGGAGGCGCACCCGGGCGCCACGGTGATCAACGAGTACGGTCCGACGGAGGCCACCGTCGGCTGCGTGTTCCACACCGTCGAGCCGGGACGGGTACCGCCCGCGGGGGCCGTCAGCATCGGCCGCCCGGTGTGGAACGCCCAGGTCCACGTGCTGGACGCGCACCTGCGGCCGGTGCCGCCGAACGTGGCCGGTGAGCTGTACATCGGCGGTGACTGCGTCACCCGCGGCTACCACCACCGCCCCGACCTCACCGCCGCCCGCTACGTCGCCGACCCCTTCGCACCCGGCCGGCGCATGTACCGCACCGGCGACCTCGTCAAGTGGCGCGCCGACGGCACCCTCGACTACCTCGGCCGCACCGACCACCAGGTCAAGGTCCGCGGCTACCGCATCGAACTCGCCGAGATCGAGCAGACGCTCGCCGGGCACGCGTCGGTCGCGCACGCCGCGGTGACCGTCCGGGAGGACAAGCCCGGCGACCGGCGCATCACCGCCTACCTGACGCCCGCCACCGCCGACACTGCGGCCGTCCACGCCCAGGCGGCGGCCGCCCTGCCCGACTACATGCTCCCCGCCGCCTACGTCACCCTGGACGCGCTGCCGCTCACCACCAACGGCAAGCTCGACACCGCCGCCCTGCCCGCGCCGGAGCGCGCGTCGGCGGCCGACGGCCGTGCCCCGCGCACCGTCCGGGAGGAGATCCTCTGCGGGATCTTCGCCGACGCCCTCGGCATCGACCACGTCACCATCGACGACAACTTCTTCGAGCTCGGCGGGCACTCCCTCCTCGCCACCCGTCTCACCAGCCGCATCCGCGGGGCCCTCGGCGCCCACCTCACCGTCCGCGACCTGTTCGAGACGCCGACGGTCGCCGGGCTCGCCCCGCGTCTCGGCGCGGAGTCCGGCACGCACGCTCCGCTGACTCCCGCGCCGCGCCCGGACCGCGTCCCCCTCTCCCCGGCCCAGCGGCGCCTGTGGTTCCTGCACCAGTTGGAGGGGCCCAGCGCCACCTACAACGTGCCGCTGGCGCTGCGGCTCTCCGGTGAACCGGACGTGCCGGCGCTGCGCGCGGCGGTCGGGGACCTGGTCGCCCGGCACGAGAGCCTGCGCACCGTCTTCCCGAAGGACGGCGGCACGCCGTACCAGCGGATCCTGGAGGGCGCGGCCGCGCGTCCCACCGTCGAGGTACGCGCCGTGGAGGCCGACCAGGTGGAGCGGGCCGTGATGGAGGCCACGCACCACACCTTCGACCTGACCCGGGACCTGCCGCTGCGAGCGTGGATCTTCGCCTGCGGCCGGGAGGAGCACGTCCTGCTGCTGCTCACCCACCACATCGTGAGCGACGGCGGTTCGCTGGCGCCGCTGGTCGGTGACCTGTCGGCGGCCTACACGGCCCGCCGCGTGGGCGGGGCCCCGGCGTGGGAGCCGCTCGGGGTCCAGTACGCCGACTACGCGCTGTGGCAGCGGGGCGTGCTCGGTGAGGAGGGCGACCCGGAGAGTGTCATCTCCCGGCAGATCGACTACTGGCGCACGGCGCTGGCGGGGCTGCCGGAGCAGCTCGAACTGCCGACGGACCGGCCGCGCCCGGCCGAGGCCAGCCACCGCGGCGAGACGGTCCCGTTCACCTGGGACGCCGGGCTGCACGAGGGAATCGTCCGGCTCGCCCGTGCGCACCAGTCGACGGTGTTCATGGTGGTGCAGTCCGCCATCGCGGCGATGCTCACCCGGCTCGGCGCCGGCACCGACATCCCCATCGGCACGGCCGTCGCGGGCCGGACGGACGACGCCCTGGACGACCTGGTCGGCTTCTTCATCAACACGCTCGTCCTGCGCACCGACACCTCAGGCGACCCCACCTTCACGGAACTCCTCGGCCGGGTCCGGGAGTCGAACCTGGGCGCCTACGCCCACCAGGACGTGCCGTTCGAGCGGCTGGTGGAGATCGTCAACCCGTCCCGTTCGCTGGCGCACCACCCGCTGTACCAGGTCATGCTCACCTTCCAGGGCAACGAACCGGAGGTGGAGCTGCCCGGGCTGGTCGTGGAACCGCACGCCCTCCAGGCGGAGTCCGCGAAGTTCGACCTGTCCTTCGACGTCGAGGAGCGCACGACGGCCGAGGGGCGGCCCGCGGGCGTCCGGGGCTCCGTCGAGTTCGCGACGGACCTCTTCGACCGGGACACCGCCGTCGCGGTCGCCGACCGGCTGGAACGCCTGCTGCGCACGGTCGCCGAGGACCCGTCCCGGCCACTGAGCAGCCTGGAGATCCTGTCCGACGACGAGCGCGACCGGTTGCTCGGGGAGCGGGACGACACCGCACACGCCGTCCCGGACGCCACCCTGCCCGACCTGTTCGAGGCCCAGGCCGTCCGAACCCCGCAGGCCGTAGCCGTCCAGCACGAGGACACCTCGCTCACCTACGCGGAGTTGAACACCCGCGCCAACCGGCTCGCACACCACCTCATCGGCCAAGGAACCGGCCCCGAGCAGTACGTCGCCCTCGCCCTGCCCCGGTCGGACGATCTGGTCGTCGCCGTCCTGGCCGTCCTCAAGGCAGGCGCCGCCTACCTCCCCATCGACCCGGACTACCCCGCCGACCGCATCACCTACATGCTCGGCAACTCCGCACCCACCCGCCTCATCACCGACACCACCACGAGCGAAGGTCTCCCGGACACCCCGGGCCTGACCTGCCTGCTGCTCGACGAGGCCGACACCACCGCGCACCCCGACCACAACCCGGGCGACACCGACCGCACCACCCCCCTACGACCCGCCCACCCCGCCTACGTCATCTACACCTCCGGCTCCACCGGCCGCCCCAAGGGCGTCGTCGTCGAGCACCACTCCCTCAACCACTACCTCGCCTGGGCCCGCCACACGTACCCGACCATGTCCGGACGAGCCCTGGTCCACTCCCCGGTCGCCTTCGACCTCACCGTCACCGGACTCCTCGGCCCCCTCACCAGCGGCGGCACCGCCCACCTCATCGAACTGGGCGACCACACCACACCCCCCACCCACCAGCCCACCTTCGTGAAGGCCACCCCCTCCCACCTCGCCCTCCTCAACACCCTCGACCCCGCCTTCTCCCCCACCGGCCAACTCGTCCTCGGCGGCGAATCACTCATGGCCGAAAACCTCGCCATCTGGCGCAC